>CAVTQU010000008.1:0-533336 GCA_963736895.1 uncultured Chloroflexia bacterium | reverse complement strand
CCGCCTGGCCATCCGCATCGCCTTGCGAGCTTGGTGGTGGCCCTTTCAATGGCCCTCACCGCCATCGCCAGCGTGAGCGTTGCGCCCGCGTTCGGCGTCCAGACGGTTGGTTCGGACTCGTCAGTCGCCGCTCCTTCGCCAACCGTGCCGGCCAGCCATCACACACCAGTTCGCGATACCACCCACACGCCCGCGAGCTCCAGCCAGGATCGGACTCATCGGCAATCGACCTCCCACTCCGACCGAACGCCTCACGTATCCACCCACGTCGCCAGCAGCGCCGGTCGAAGCCAGGGCCGGCGCATCGTGCGTCTCGCCGCCAGCCGCATCGGCGCACATTTCCACATCGGCGCGACGGGCATGCGCTACTTCGATTGCTCGGGCCTCATCTATCGCGTTTACGCACAGGCCGGTCTGCTCGCCAAGATCGGCGGCAATCACACTGCCGCTGGCTATTACTACTGGTTCAAGCAGCGCGGGCTTGCCAATCGCCACAGCCCAAAGCCGGGCGACCTGGTGATCTGGACGCATAACGGACAGATAGCGCACTCCGGGATCTACGTCGGTGGTGGCCGCGTGATAAGTGCCCTGATCAACCCGTGGGGCGTGAAGAAGACCCACGTCAACACGATCCACGCCCGTTTCCTGGCCTACCTGCACGTCCGCTGGTAAGCCCTCCTCGACGGGCACCCGCCGGAGCTCCTCTATAACCTGACCGCATGCGAATTGGCATGTGCATCCCCATCGGCGAGCGCGGGTCCGAGCGTCGAGCGTCTCGCTACGCCGAGATGCGCGACATGGCCGTTGCCGCCGAACACGGCGGCACTCGACTCCGTCTGGGTGGCCGATCACCTGTTCATCGTTGGTGATGACGATGAGCCGCGTGGTCTGTGGGAAGCGACGTCGATCCTCGCGGCGCTGGCCGACGCCACGTCGCGCGTCGAGATCGGTCCGCTGGTGCTCTGTACTCCGTTTCGCAACGCGGGCATGACTGCGTGGGTCGCCAACACGATCGAGGAGATCAGCGATGGGCGATTCGTACTCGGCCTGGGCGCAGGCTGGCATCAGCCCGAGTTCGATGCCTTCGGCTTCGAGTTCAAGCACCGCGTCAGCGCATTCGAGGATTCGCTCGAGGTGATGGTTCCGCTGCTCCGCGAGGGCAAGGTCGATTACGACGGCGAATGGGCGAAGGGCCACGCGGAGCTTCGTCCTTCGGGACCTCGGCCAGATGGGCCTCCGATCCTGATCGCCGGCTCGCGACCGCGAATGATGGGACTCATCGCCAAGTGGGCCGATCGCTGGAACAGCGTGTGGTACGGGCTGCCGACCGAGGAGTTCCGCGACGAGCGCTCCGCCCTTGTAGAGGCATGCCTGGCAATTGGGCGAGATCCGGACTACGTAGAGGTCAGCGCCGGTATCGCGATCAAGGATCCACGGACAATCGATCGAAACGACGGTCAAGGAATCGTCGGTCGTGTCGATGACATCGTCGAGGCGTTCGCCACGTGGGAGGCAGAGGGTGTCGACGAGGTGATGTGCCGGATGGAGCCGCCATCCGTGGAAGTCGTGGAGCTGGTCGCGGACGCGGCCATCGCGTTTCGTGCTCGCTCCGCGGAGCCCTCCCACACGACGAATTAGACGGCGGTCGCCTCGCGTTGCTCGGCTGTCCTGGCAGCATGTGAGGGCATCTCCGCATCTGCCTTCGCAAGCAGGTCGTCGAGAAGCGCCACGAACGGCATCGCGCCGACGTGCTCGAAAGTCTCCCTCGCACTATCGGCCCACCCGCGGGTCTCACCTGCCTGAGGCACAAGGCGGATGGCGGTCAAGGTCGCGAGAAACAGCTGGCCAGCCAAACGCCGTCGATCGCAGGTTCTCGATGGCGTTCCGGAATTCGACGGCAGCCTCTGTCCGGCGACCGTCCAGGGCCGCTCGCGTGGCGCCCATCCAGGTGCGCAGGCCCTCCTCGAGCGGCGAGCCGTTCACCAGTGAGTCGGAGAATTCGTCGCCGCCTGGCGAGCCTTTTGCTCGTCATCGCCGAGCACCGCCGCCACGACCGCAGTCGGAACGTATTGCGGAATGAAGTTGGACCAGGCCTGCGTCGAGGCAAGCGCGGCGTCGGTCGCCTGGTCATAACGACCCGCAAGAAGGTGATACAGAGCCTGATCGTGGAGGAGCGTTCCAAGTGCCTGCGACTCACCGCCCGCCGCGATCAGCCGCTCTATCTCCTGGAAGCCCTCCTCTGATAGCTCTCCCCGGCTGATTCGTATGGCACCGGAGACAGCCACCAGTCGTGTGCGGTCCGAATCCGATATCGACTGTACGGAGAGGGCCTCGTCTATGAGTGCAAGTGATTGATCCCATTGGTCGGCCGCGAGCTGCGCATACATGCCAGCCGTCCCGACCTGCCAGTTGAAGGTCACCCTCTGCCCGGCACGCCGTGACAACTCGATCGTGTCGTGGATCACGTCCAGCGCACGTCGCGGATCGACCTCGACCAACCCTGCGGTCAGATTGTTGAGGCCGCGCAGCTCGACTTCGGTCCAGCCTCCATCATGTGCGAGACGGACGGCAAGCTCCAGGAGAGCGCTGCCTTCGCGTCGCCGGCCGGAAAGGTTGCCCAGCGCCGAGCCCTTGTTTATGAGCGCCTCGGCAACTATTCGGACGAGGTTTCGATGCTCCGCGATATTGAGCGCTCGATCGGCCGTCTCGACGGCTTTCTGATTCTCGTCCGAGCGCATGTATGCCCGCGAAAGGTTCGCGAGTACCTCCGCCGTTGCCTCATCGTCGGCTTCGCCAACCTCGGATAGCCCGGATTCCATGGCCTGGATCGCGCCTTCGAGATCGCCCGAGTCAATGAGGATGCGACCCAGCAACCCAATGGTTTTTGCCAACGCGACCCTATTGCCGGAAGCGCGGAAGATATCGAGCGCCTCCCGGGCGAGAGACTGTGCCAGCTCCAGGCGACTGGCAACGTTGGCTGACTCGGCGGCGAGGATCATCAGAGACGCTCGCTCAGCGGGATCGGTGGTGACCTTGAGCGCCTCTTCGACGTAGCCAACCGCCTGCTCGTGACCACCGAGGGCGGCTGCCCGCTCGGCGGCTCCCTGGAGGGCGAGACGTGCCTGGACAGCGAGTGCGTCGGCCTCGGGGCCTTCCGCTGATGCCTCGTGTGCCGCCAGATAGTGGCTGGCCAGCACTCCGGCCAGCTCCTCGTCACCCAGCTGCTCGTAATAGCGAGCGGCTGCAAGGTGGCGCGAACGCCGCTCGCGTCGCGCGAGTGTGCCGTACGCGACCTCGCGGATGAGCGACTGCACGAAGCCGTACTGCCCGCGCTCCGGCGATCGGGGATCGATCTCAAGGTCGAGCAGCTCACGGCGTACAAGGTCGCGCAGTGGCGCCTCGATTTCCTCGGCGGAAAGGCCCGAGACCGCAGCCAGGTTCGCGTTGGAGAACCGCTGCCCGATCACCGAGGCGTCCTGAAGCAGGCTTCGATCGGATGGATCCAGGGCATCCAGGCGCGACGCGATCAGCGACCGCAGAGTCTCGGGCACGGCCAGCTCATCGAGGGTACCTGTCGGGCGATAGATGCCGTCGACCATCTCGACCCGTCCTTCGGAGACGAGCATGCGGACGGTTTCGACTGCATACAGGGGAATGCCGTCGGCGCGGCGGATGATTGCCTGGACCGCCTGATCGGGCAGGCCCGGCACCAGGCCGGCAAGCAGCTCGCGCATGCTCGCCTCGGGCAGCGGATCGAGCGGCATCGCGGTCAACAGACGATGACCGGCACCCCAGTTCGGCCGCCTGTCGTACAGCTCCGGTCGCGCCAACGTCACGACCAGAAGGGGCTTGTTCTTCGACCACTCCAGGAGGCTGTCGATGAAGTCGAGGAGGCCGCTGTCGGCCCACTGGATGTCCTCGAAGACGAGGACCGTCGTGCCCTGCGCCGCAATGCCCTCGAAGAAGACGCGCCACGCGGCGAACAGGACGTCACGGCCGCCCGACGGTGGCGGGTCGAGGCCGAGGAGTGCGAGCAGCGAGCCCGCCACCCACTGACGCTCGTCCTGGTCAGGGACCCAGCGGTCGACGGCGGCCGCGATTCGCTCGCGAGTTGTTGCCTCGTCATCGCCCTCCGCGAGTTCGGCACGTCGACGCACCATCTCCCCGAGTGCCCAGAACGTGACTCCCTCCCCGTACGCCGGGGAGCGACCGCGGTGCCAGTAGATCGTCTCGACGACGCCGTCGATGTACTTCTCGAACTCCCACGCCAAACGGCTCTTGCCGATTCCGGCCGGGCCGCTGATCGACACCAGCCGGGCGCGACCGTCACGTGTCGTCGCATGGAGCTGATCCTTGAGCAGCCGGAGCTCTTCCTCGCGGCCGACGAACGGCGCCTCCAGGCCCTCCGAGCGCATCTGCCCGCCACGGTTGGCGACGACACGCAGGGCGCGATACGCCTCGACGGGTGCTGTCTTGCCCTTGAGCTCCTGCGCGCCGACCGGCTCGAACACGATGGCGGCCGAAGCGGCGCTCATCGTGGTGGAACTGACGAGGATGGCGCCCGAGGGTGCCACGGACTGAAGCCGGCTGGCCGTGTTCACGAGATCACCGGCGACCATGCCCTGGCCCTCCGCGCCGATGGTCACGGCTGCTTCACCGGTGACGATCCCCGCGCGCGCCGAGATGTCTTCGCCGAGACCCTGAACGCCGTCGAGCAGCTCCATCGCCGCCCGAACGGCACGCTCAGCGTCGTCTTCGTGCGCAGTGGGCGTGCCCCACACCGCCATGACCGCGTCGCCGATGAACTTCTCGATCGTTCCGCCGTGACGCTCAACGGCCAGCCGCGCGATGCCGAAATAGCGATCCAGCGTCTCGCGAACGAGCTCCGCGTCCCGTTGTTCGGCGAACGGCGTGAAGCCTACGAGGTCCACGAACAGGACGGTTACGAAGCGCCGCTCCGCGAGAGCGGCGGCCCCCGGCTCTGGAATCTGCTGCGGCTGTTGCCCGACAGGTGTCGCCACCAGGTTGGTGCCACAGTTCGCGCAGAACTTCGCTCCCGGTCGGTGCGGTTCGCCGCAATTCGGGCACGCCGCGCTGAGCGTGGTGCCGCACTCATCGCAGAAGCGACTGCCGGCGGCATTCTCCGTTCCGCAGGTCGGGCAGATCATGCGTGTCGCCTCATTTGCGCTCGATCATACGCGCGGAAACTGGGTCGGCTGCGTTCGCCGCCGACGAATGCTGTTGGCACGCATGGGGTGTCAAACAACGGCTGGGGCCGGATAACTTGGCGAGATTGACGGCCGCTACCCGTCCCGTGGTGCGAATAGCGTGCCATTTCACCGTCGAAGGGCCGTTTCGAGCGGTTAAAAGGCCCTCTCGACGACAGTCGGCACCGTCCGCCCGTCGTTTGACACGCATTCCCGTGCCACGGTCGCCCGAGCGAGTCAGTAGCCGCGGGCGATCAGCAGCTCGCGCATCGCTCGTGCCGCCTGGGCTCGGTGTGAAACCTCGTTCTTTTCGTCGCGCGTGAACTCGGCCACAGTCCGGCCGCCGATCGGCTCGGTGGAAGGCTCGAAAATGGGGTCGTACCCGAAGCCGCCGTCACCACGGGACTCGAGCGCCACGCGGCCCTCCATGGTGCCGTAAGCGATCTCGACGACGCGAGGCTCGCCGTCTTTGCCCGGCTCGGCGAGAACCAGTACGCATTGATACCGGCCTGTTCGTCCGTCCGGTGCTACTCCGAGCGCGGTCAGCTCGGCAAGCATCTTGGCGTTGTTCTCTTCGTCGGTCGCCTCAGGGCCCGCGTAGCGACGCGTCATGACCCCCGGTCGCCCGTCCATGGCGTCGACCTCGATTCCCGAGTCATCGGCAAGCGTGGGCAAGCCCGAGAGTCGCCCGTAGTGCGTTGCCTTGATGGTCGCGTTCGCCTCGAAGGTCGAACCGGTCTCCTCGGCCGTGTCGGCCAGACCGACATCCTTGAGCGACAGCAGGCGGGTGTTCGGCAGGTCCAGCAGCTGGGTCAGCTCGGCCAGCTTGTGACTTGAGCCGGTTGCGATCAGGAGCTCGCCACGACCGGGAATTGGAGGTTGGGTCACTCCAGTCCGAGGACGGTGCGCTGGTACTTGAAGAGCTGCTGCAGCCCGCCGTCGGCAAGCCCCAGGAGCTGGTCCATGCCCGCGCGGTCAAACGGCTTGCCCTCGGCTGTGCCCTGGACTTCCACATACTCGCCCTTGTCCGTACCGACGACGTTGAAGTCGACCTCGGCGTGCGAGTCCTCGGAGTAATCGAGGTCAAGCAGGGGGATCGCGTCGACGATGCCGACACTGACCGCGGCTATCTGGCCATCTACGGCAGCGGCGGCGCCCATCTTGCGCAACGCCAGGACCAGGGCGACGTAGCCGCCGGTGATCGACGCCGTACGCGTCCCGCCATCGGCCTGGAGCACGTCGCAGTCGACCGTCACGGTGCGGTCGCCTGTCTTCGTCGTGTCGACAACGCCACGCAGCGCCCGGCCGATCAACCGCTGGATCTCCATCGTGCGACCGCCCTGGCGACCCTTCGTCACCTCGCGCTGCGTGCGCTCAGACGTGGCGCGGGGAAGCATCGAGTACTCGGCCGTGACCCAGCCGAGGCCCTTGCCGCGGAGGTGGGGCGGAACACGGTCTTCAACCGTTGCCGCGCACAGGACGCGCGTGTCGCCCATCTCGATGATGCACGAACCCTCGGCCCACTTCTGGACATCGAGCGTGAACTTGACCGTGCGCAGCTGTGCTGGGGACCGCCCGTCTGCGCGGAAGCGACCGCCGCCGATGCTCACCTGTTGCTCCCCAAAGCAGACGTCTCGGCCTTGGCTACCTGCCACAGCTCGTCGAGCTCGTCCAGCGACAGGGTGCGCAGCTCCACGTCGCGCGCGGCGGCCTGGCGCTCAACGTTTGCGAAGCGAGCGGCGAACTTGGCACTGGCTGTTCGAAGGGCCGCTTCGGAGTCGATACCGAGCTTGCGACCCAGGTTGACCAGGACCATCAAGAGGTCACCAAACTCCTCGCGCCGCTCAGCGTCGTTCTGGGCCGCGATGACCTCTGCGGCCTCCTCTGTCACTTTGTCGAGCACACCGTCGATAGAGGGCCAGTCGTACCCCAATGACGCGGCACGCTCCTGCATCTCCTGGGCGTAGGCAAGCGCGGGCAGTGACCTCGAAAGGCCGGCGAAAGCGGCAGGCACCGATATTTTCTCCTGGCCCGATTCGGCCGATGTTTCCGAGGTTGCCGACTGAGCGGCGCGCTGTGCGCGCTCTCCGGCCTTGATCTGTTCCCAGTTGCGCGTCACATCCGTCGCCGATTCGGCGATGACGTCGCCGAACACGTGTGGATGACGGCGAACGATCTTGGTCACCACCTGCCGGTAGACGTCCGTCAGATCGAAGACCCCATCTTCGGCAGCGTACTCGGCATGAAGGACGATCTGCAGCAGCAGGTCGCCGAGCTCCTCGGCGAGCTCCGGCGTTGAGCCCTGCTCCAGCGCGTCGTAGACCTCGTACGTCTCCTCGAGCAGGAACTTGCGCAGGCTCAGGTGGTCCTGCTCACGGTCCCACGGACAGCCATCGGGCGCCCGCAGGCGCGCAACCAGCCACGGCAGGGCGTGGGGGCTCGCAACATTGGCCAGCGGCTCGAGGGCCGGAATGAAGTAGGCGCCGTCCGCCAGGTCACCATCGGCTACGCCTCCCACGGTCGTGTCTCGAATTCCCTGTAGGCCGTGTACCGGGTGATCGACCGGATATAGGTCGCCCAGCATCTGTGCCGCTCCGGCGCCGTGAGCCGCTCGTCCCGGCAGCGAGGCCGCCTCAAACCCGTCCTCGGAGCTCAGTGGCGAGGTCTGTCCGGCCATTTCCGGCAAAAGCACGACTGCCATGCCTGGGTCGAACGGACGCAAAAGCAGCCCGTGGGCAGTCAGGAGCTGAAGGCCGTCAGTCGGCCGCACCTGGAAGCGCTCCTCGACCTCGTCGAGCTGCGCCTGGACCTGATTCGACATCGATGCCAGCCTACACGCCAGTCGTGGGGGGCTCAGCCGCCTCCGGAGTCGTCACTCGGCACGGCGTCAGGAGGCGCCTCGCCGGAGACGACGATCACGCCGTCGATCTTGGCCTGGTCACGCTTTGGCGTGAACCAATTGGTGAAGGCATTGGCGCGCACATCCGGAACCTGGTCCGGGTCGAGCGCCCGATTTGCCTTCTCTTCGAGCTTGATGAAGTAGTGGGTGTCCTGCAGCTCGATCGGTTCGCTGACCTGGCCCGGCGTCAGGGCAAAGATTTTTTCCACCAGGTCGGTGGCAAGCTGATCCCTGGTAACCCAGCCAACCTCGCCACCGTCCGCGGCCTCTGTGCCATCGGAGTGATCCTTGGCGATCTGGGTGAAGTCCGCGCCGGGCTGTGCGAGCAGGTCCTGAATGGCCTGTACGCGCTGCTCCGGAGAGTCGCGCCGCTCGTTGTAGAGCAACACGTAATAGCCGGCATCGCCGCGGATTGGGCCGATCAGGTCACCCTTCGTGTGTGGTGTGTCGAACAATGCGGTGCCCACGGCGTCGGGCAGAGTGCTGCGCGTGGAGAAGCCGGCAGCGCCGCCATCCTGGCTGGTCGGTGAGTCGCTGTTGTCGGTCGCCATCTGTCGGAACGCCTCCGCCCGAGTCTCGCCCGCCGTAAGAGCGTTCAGCTGGTCGAATGCGGCCTGGGCCTCGACTCGAGCGGCTTCCCAGGCGGCATCGCCCTCGGGGAGCTCAGGGGCGACTTCCACGTCGTCGTTGGGTGCGAAGACGACCTCGCTGTAGTCGACCTCTCCTTCTGCGTTTGCCGGATCGTCGGTGAAGGCGCCGGCGACGGAGATGATCGCGATGCGCGCCTGCTCGGGAGTCTCGGCCAGTGCTGCGTTGGTGATCTTGTCGTTGACCAGCTGAGCGCCAACCTCGTAACGGAGGAGATCGCGTAGTCCCGCATCTGGAACCTTCTTTGCCAGATCGTCGTGGAGCCCGGGCTGCTCACCGGCAGGCTGGATCTCCGTCACCTGGCCAATGCGATATACGCCGTCCGCGCCGCGCACCACACCGGTGGTGCCGTTCAGGTCCAGCTTGAAGAGCTCCGACGCCCAGTTGGCATCGGGCACGGCGACCTCGCTCAGAAGACCCATGTCTCCGCCGGTCTGGGCTGTGGCGTCCGTGCTGTACTGGGCTGCCACGTCGGCGAAAGCCTGACCCGAGTTGAGCGCCGCAAGCGCGGCCTCGGCCTTTTCGAGAGCAGCGCGTTGATCGGAGATCGACGGAGCCTGGTCGGCACCAGCCGTGGAAACCGGCTTTACGCCAATCCCGAGGATGTGCCGCTTCTCCACACCGGCGAGCTCCTTGGCCACGGCAGCGTCGACGTCGGCGTCGGTCACGGTGACGCCTTCCTCAGTGGCCAGCTGTGACTGGTAGATCACGTCGATCAGGTCGTCCAGCCCCGTGGTGCCGAGGGCAGTCGCGCGCTGTTGCAGCTCCTGCTGGCGCGCCGCGAGCGTTTCGGCGTCAATCTGGCCGTCGATATTGGCCTGGGTGAGTCGGTTGCCCTCGAGGTCGAGGCGCCATTGCTCCAGCGCGAGGCGGTTGCGCAGCAGCTGTGGTCCAACCTCGGTCTGTGCGACACGCGCCAGAGGCCGCAGGTTCTCGTTGTACCAGTTCAGAGCGATCGCTCCGAGCAGGATGAGCACGACAGCACCGATGACCAGCGCGAACAGCACGGTCACAGTGGCCTGCTGACGGTCCTCGCCTTCGAACTGGCTCCGAATGCGGGTGCGGATTGACGGGGGCTTGGTTGTACGGGCGCGCAGAGTCATCTGGTCGTCAATGAGCCTTTCTGGATTGCGATGCTGGCCTTGGCCAGCAACTGTCAGCGGCGGAGCCGCCTCAGCGCTGAGAGGATGACGGCGAAGCCGGCACCCAATGCGAGGGCGGCACGCCAGTCGAGAACCGGCCGGACGTCGCCGGTTGTGGATCCCGCCACGAGCAGGAAGACGCTCGTCTCGGGATCGAGTGTTGCCTTGTCGGCCACGACGACGAACGCGTTGCCGCCGTCCTGGATGGTCAGGTGCTCAGCGCGGGCCAGACCGATGCCGCCCTGGGTGACGCTGACTTCGTCAGCCTGGATGCGGCCCACGCCGCCCTGGTTGACTGTGACGGTTGTGGCGTCGATGTCGCGGGCGCCGCCCTGCGTTATGGAAACGCTGGTGGCATCGATATCTCGTGCGCCACCGTTGGTGATGTCGACGTTGTTGGCGCCCGTCACGTCGTTGGCGGACTCATCAGCGTCGGTGCCTTCAGAAGACGGGATCTCGCCGTTGTCGAGCTCCGACTGCGCGGCATCGACCGCGTCCGCCGCGGCCTGCGCCTCAGCATCAAGCTCGTCGTCGGCATCTTCGTCAATGTTGTCGTCTGTGGCAGACGCTGATGCGGATACAGCCTCGTCGATGTTTACCGGCGCGTCTGAATCGTCGCCGTTCAAGGGTCGGTCCGCCGCCGGCCACTCATCGGTGTGCTCACCGTTTTGAAGGTCCTGGGTCACGTCATCTCCGGATGGGGGAGACTCTGGTCGATACCTCGACCGGTCAATGTGGCCCTCCAGCGTACCGTGCCCGTCCATTCCGCGCAGTCAGGGCCACGCTTGGAAGAAGTCCAAGTCGATTGTTTCACGGCGGATATTCGATCGATTTTTGACAACCTCAGCCATTCTCGACGGCTGCGGCCGCATAGACCTCGCGCGTTTCGCGCGCCACGTCCGACCACGTGCGGGTCATCGATTCGGCCCGCCGGTGGGCCTGCTTGCGCAGCTGCTCCGCCAATGATCCGCCGTCCCAGATTGCCTCCAGCGCCGCGGCTAGCCGGCTGGCGTCGCGCGGCGCGACCACGATCCCGGCACTGGCGACTGCCTCAGGCAACGCGCCGGCACGCGTGCAGATGACCGGCACGCCAAGGCTCAGTGCCTCGAGAACGGGAAGGGCCGTGGCCTCGGACAGCGCGGGGTACACGAACGCCTCGGCACCGGCCAGGATCCGCGCTCTCTCCGTGGCATCGGTTGGGACGACGAGCTTGACCAGATCGTTCATGCCGTTGCTGGCAATCTGCCGGGCCACGACGTCCACCTCGTCGGACGCCCCGACGGTCAGGGCAAAGACGATCGTCGGCGCCGGCGTCAGCGGACCTTCTCCCGGGGCACCTGCGGCGCCCGCGGCGCCCGCGGCACCGGCCGCTCCTCTGCGACTGCGGCCGCCGTGGCCCTGCCCCGATGCATACCTATCACGTACCTGCCTGAGTGCCTCGAACAGGGTCCGCATGTCCTTGCGCGCGTCGTAACGGCCGGCGAACGCGAGGTACCTGACAGGCAGCCCGAGACGCTCGCGTGTTTCCGCCACCGCATCGGGTTGCTGACCAGCCGCGCGAAACGACTCATCCACGGCCAGCGGTATGACGGCGAGGCGTTCCTGGGGCAGGTGCAGCCGGCGGCGCGCGGTCTCGGCGCTGGCGCGCGAACAGACAATCACGCGCACGGCATCGTGGAGCACCCGCGCCCGCAGCCGGTGGCCGAAGCGCGCCGTCGCGCTCGAGGCGTAGATCCCGGGGAGCTCCCACGGTGCGAGGTCCAGGAGTGTCGCCACGATCGGCAGGCCGGACGCGACCGGGACCGCGCCGCCGGCCGTGTGGAAGACGGCACGGTCGACGGACTCGCCCTCGATCTCGGAGGCCGCGCCGATCTCCGCGCCACGCAACAGGAACGAGTCGAGTGTCATGCCTGCCGACCGGAAGACTCGTGTCGTGGGTGGGACGCGCCGTCGCGCGACCACGGGCAACCCTTCGTCCTCGAGAGCGTCGGCTGGATCGTCGCGCAACGTCCGGGAGATGACCACGAACGACTCAGCGGGCAGGGGTTCGCGCGCAAACGCCTTCAGCAGGTGGTCGAGATAGTCGGCCGTGAGCGGCGAACGCTCCGGCTCCTGCATCGGCCGCGCGTCAATGACGACGCGGACACCGCGAATCTCGGCCCGCTTCGGCACGGCCGATTCGAGCCTTGCCATCAGCGCCGACGCGGCCGGCGGCGGAGCTCCTCCCAACGCAGCTGCAGCACGACAGCGAGCGCCTCGAAGATGATCTTCCGCGACATCTTGCTGGCGCCAAGCGTTCGATCGACGAAGACGATCGGGATCTCGGTGATCCTGGCCCCGTTGCGACTGGCAAGGAATGTTGTCTCGATCTGGAACACGTAACCGCCCGAGTGGACGCGGTCCCAATGCAGCTTGGACAGCGTTTCGGCGCGATACCCCTTGAAGCCACCCGTCAGGTCGTGAGGCGTAAGGCCCAGGACGAACCGTGCGAATGTCGAACCGCCACGCGAGATGACCTTGCGCATCAGGCCCCAATTAACAACCGCTCCGCCCTTCACGTAGCGCGAGCCGATCACCAGATCCGCGCCGTCCTCGCCTTCTAGGCGGCCGACCAGCTCCGGCAGGTATTTGGGGTCGTGCGACCAATCGGCGTCCATCTGAACTATTCGTCCCGCTCCGCCGCTGAGCGCGTGCTGGAAGCCGTCGATGTACGCCTTGCCCAGGCCTTCCTTGCGCGCACGGTGGAGAGTCCTTATCGCCGGGTTCTCGGCCGCCAGCTTGTCCGCCAGCTCGCCGGTCCCATCGGGCGAGGAGTCGTCAACGACGAGGAGCGTCACGCCGGGAAGCCGTTCGAGGATCGCCGGGACGATGCGCGGCAGGTTCTCGATCTCGTCGTAAGTCGGAAGGACGACCCACACATCGGCATAGGTGGTCGCATCAGGTTGTGGGTCGGCCATCCGCGGGAGTCTACGCAAGCGAGAAGCGAAACGCGGCGTTCCACGCGATTCGCGCACACGCGCGCAGCAGGCCGGGAGGCCTGCGGAGACAGAAGCGGACGCGCGGCGCCCACGCCAGCGTCTGCTACCGGCGAGAACAATGGCGCAATCACGATTGCGCGAAAGTTCTCAAGGTGTCGCAATGAAACCGCGTCGGGGTCTCGCCGGGGCGCAGCGGGCACACTGCACCGGAAACGCACCGAGCCGGCCCTTTGGGGACCGGCTCGGATGCTACCTGCCATGCGGGCCTGAGGCGCGGCCCGCGCGTGACGTGTTCTGTGGACGTGTTCTCTACTGGAGCTGGTAAGCGAAGTCTGAATATTGGAACTGGAGTCCGGTATCGGACCCCTGGACCCGGAACTGGACGGTGCCGGCCTGCCCCGTTGTTGGGAACGTGACGGTGACCGAGTAAGCGCCCGGGGTGTTCTTGACCGCGGCCGTGCTGTACGTCTTCACCAGGAGGCCTGGCACGGTCACCTTGACCTTGGGCCGGGCGGACAGCGGCTCCGCCGTGTAGACGACGAACTTGACCTTGGCTCCGCGCACGAATGGTGCGACCGCCGCCGTCGTCAGACGGAAGGCTCGGACATCGACGGGAAGGCTGTGGAAGTACGTGCCTGTAGCAGTGGTGGTCGTGGTCACGCTGTAGTAGGTGCCGTCGGGAACGTAGGCGCCGGTGCTGTCCTTACCGTCCCATTGGAACGACTGCTGACCTGCTGCCGTGGCCACGCCGTTGACGAAAGTACGGACGACGTTGCCGTTCTTGTCCGAGACCTTCCACCAGAATGTGGCCGGCGACTGGAGGTTGACGCTCAGGTTCGTCGTGCGAGCCAAGCCGTCACCGTCTGCCGCGTAGAAGTGGGCTGGCGAGACTGAGGGCGAACGCATTGTCGTGAAGACGTTGACGTCGACGCTGTCGCTATTGCCCTCGGTTCCAGCGCGATTGTGGGGCGTGGCCCTGACGGTGTAGACACCGTCCGGCACGTACGTACCGGCATTGTTCTTGCCGTTCCAGGTGCCGCTACCAGGCCCGCCGGGCGACCAGGCGGAGAGATTCCTGACCACGTCGCCCGCCTGGTTCTTGACCACCATGGCGACGAAGGCCTCGCGGTCGACGCTGAACTTGAGCGCGACGGTGTCGGTAACGCCATCACCGTTGGGCGTGAAGAACGCCGCCTCGCTGGGCCCGAACGAGTTCATGCCTGGTGTCTGGGCGTTGAAGTTGCTCATGTTGGGCGTTTGGCCAGCGCCGGCGCCCTGCTTCCATTGATTTCCGGTCATCGTCAGATCGCCGGTCACGGTGCGCAGGAAACCCTGGGTGGCGTGCGGGTCCATGAAGTTCGTCGCGCCGGGTGTCCGGACGGAGTCAAACTTGCGCGGGTCCGTGCCAACCCAGCCCCATTCCGGCGTGGGCTTTGCGCCGGGGATCCGGAACAGGTCCTCCATGGACTTGTCGGGGAGAGTGACGAGCTGTGTCAGGACCTTGTTGAAGCGCTGGTACGACAGCGCGAAGACCGTTCGAGCACCGACGGCGAGGAAGGCGGACGCGAAGTTGTCAGCACGCTGGCGGGCGACGTCCCAGGTGGGGACGGCCATGCCCGGCTCGCCGTTGCCGGCGGTGTAGCAGTCGTGATTGAGGAAAACGACGGCGTTCGGTGCGAGCACCCAGTTGGCGCGCACGACGTTGGCGCCGTAGTAGGTGTAGGTGTTCGAGTTGCTGCCGTCGAAGGTGTTCAGCCCGACGCCGTCCTGGCGCGCTTCGGTGAGCACCTTGGTGTACGGACTGGGCCAGCCGTAGCCGTGCCCCGCGTAGTAGACGAGGTTGGCGCCCTGGACGTTGGCCATGACGTTGTCCCAGGTCGCGTGCGGGAAGAAGACTCGACGTACATCCATGCCGTACGACTCGGCGAGCGTCGCCAGCTCTTCAGCGTCAGCGAGATCGGCCGACGTCTGGACGCCGGCCGGGCCGACGATGAAGACCGCCTTGAGCGGCTCGGGTGAGGCCGCACGCGTGGGTGCAGCTGCGGCCAGCGCGCCGGTAATGAGAAGAGCGATCGCCAGGCAGACAGCCGCGAAAGACACGCGGAAACCCCGCACTGGTGTGGCGAATACAACGCCAGATGAATCCATTCCCTCTTCCTTCCGGCTCTGCTGGGGCACGTCCGGAAGACGTACCTTGATCACTTCCCCCCGAATAAGGACTCGCAAAGGCTGGCCTTGGAAGGTCGTGACCGCCATACCGAGATGGTCCTGCCGGGTATTGCACCGGTGGTCAGAGTGGTCAGCAGGCAACACGGTCCGGCTGACGGAACGAGACCTGTAGCGTAAGGGACGGATGCTGCGGTTGTGAGGTGGATGTGTGCAGTAGTTAGCCGATTGGATGCCGTCTGGCGCGCACGTAAGTACTAAGGAGGCTCGCCGGTCGTTCGGCCGTCAGTACCTCCAACGCCGTTTGATGTAGTACTCGCCGGCGCACCAGAACGTTCTTTCGATCGGACGCTACTCTGCGGTGCGTGTCAGATCAGCCCACCCGGGACCCAGTGAAATCCGCGTTGCCGTGGGTGGCGGCGGCCGTTGTCGTGCTCGCTTTGGCAGTGACTGCAGGCTTCGTGGTTGCGTACCTGGTGGCCAGCGGGCGAGCGGTCGACGCACCCGCCGCACTCGCCTCGCCGACCCCAGGTCACACGATTGGCGCGACCCTAGCGCCCGGCGAGACGCCACAGCCGACGACCCAAGGGACAAACCAGCCGCGCCGCACTCCCGCTCCTGCGCCGGTGATCACGCCCGAGCCAAGTCCGTTCGAACACACCATCGCGCGAGGCGAGAGCCTGATTTACATAGCGGGCCTGTACTGCACCACCGTGGACGAGATCCTCGTCCTCAACGACATCGCCAATCCGAACCGCATCCAGGTCGGTCAGGTCCTCCTGATACCGGGCGGTGGCTGCCAGTCACCGGAGCCAAGCGCAGGGTCGTAGCCGTCTAGATCGCGGGCGTCGAACCCGGGCTCGGGGCTCTCGTTGGTGACGCCGCGGGTCCGATCGACGGACCCGGCGATGGAGCACCCGAGGGACCTGGCGACAGCTCCGGCAGGCCGCCTGCGTAGTCGATGATGACAAGCACGTACTCGAGTCGATCGAGCGCCGCGACCGGCTGAACGAGGGCCGTCTGGAAGAGCTGGTTCGGCTGGCGCTGCACGTCGACGATCGTCCCTATCAGCAGGCCCTTCGGGTAGGTCGAGCGGATACCCGTCTCGAGCTCGATCCCTGCGGTCACGACTGTCTCACCGAGGTTGACCGTGTCGGTGGCCGGAATGTTGGTCATCTGCAGCGGACGCTCACCGTTTCCGTGGATGTCGCCGATGGCCCGGCTCGTCTCGATCAGGCCGGCCACGTTCGTCCGGTTGTCGCTGACGAGCAGTACGCGGCTGAAGTTAGGACCCACCTCGATCACCTTGCCGACCAGGGCGCCACCCTCGGCAATGACTGGGTCGTCAACCGCGATGCCGGCATCGCTGCCCTGGTCGATGCTGAGCACGCGCTCCTGGTCTGTCGTCAGGCGGTTGATGACTTCCGCCGCGACCGTGGTGTAGGCGAGCGACGAGCGCACCTCGAGCAGCGCCGCGAGCTGCTGGTTCTCGATGGCCAGGCTCGCCAGTCGCTGGTTATCCGCCTCGATCGCCTGGATGCGCCGCGTCAGATCCTCGTTCTGCTGGCGCAGCTGCTCGATCTCGTTAATCGTGGCGAAGACCGACGTGACCGTGCGTGTGCCCTGACGAAGCGTGTCCTGGATCGGCGCCAGCGCGAAGCCGACGCCCTTGCGCAGCTCGAGCAGCGGGCCCGACCTGCTGAACGCCAGCAGAAGCAGGGTGACGGCCAGCAGCCCAACGTAAAGGGCGATCTGGCGTCTAGCGGACTTGCTCATGGGTCGTGGCTAAGGGTTCAGGTGGTGAGTCCCGCGTCGAGCCGCGGGACTCAGCGCGGCGAGTGGGAGTAAGTCTCCGCCACCAGGGTGCGCTCGAGAACGTCCAGCTCTTCGAGGGCCTTGCCGGTGCCGCGCGCGACACATGTCAGCGGGTCGTCGGCGACGTGGACGGGCATTTGGGTTGCCTCCGAGACACGCCGGTCGAGGCCCTGCAGCAGCGCGCCGCCGCCTGCCAGGACGATGCCCTGGTCCATGATGTCGGCCACGAGCTCGGGCGGCGTCTCCTCGATGGTGTCCTTGATCGTGTCGACGATCTGCTGGACGGAGACTTCGATCGCCTCGCGGACCTGCTCGGCGGTGATCTCGACTGCTCGCGGCAGGCCGGTCAGCAGGTCACGGCCGCGGAGGGTCACGCGCTGCTCGTCGTAATCGCCGGGGTACGCGGAGGCGATGGCGATCTTGATGTCCTCTGCCGTGCGCTCGCCGAGCAGCAGGTTGTACTCGCGCCGCGCGTAGGAAATGATGTCCTGGTCGAGCTCGTCGCCACCGATGCGCAGGCTACGGCTGACCACGATCCCGCCGAGACTGATGACGGCCACTTCGGTGGTGCCACCGCCGATGTCGACGATGAGGCTGCCGGTTGGCTCGCCGACTGGCAGGCCGGCTCCGATCGCGGCGGCCATGGGCTCCTCGATCAGGCGTGCCCACCTGGCTCCCGCGTTGAGTGCCGCGTCCCGAACGGCGCGCTTCTCGACCTCGGTGACGCCGCTGGGAATGCCGATCAGCATCCGCGGCCGCGGGATCATGCCGACTCGATCGTGCACTTTGCGCACGAAGTACTTGATCATCTGCTCGGTCACATCGAAGTCGCTGATCACGCCGTCGCGCAGCGGCCGCACGGCGATGATGTTGGCCGGGGTCCGGCCGAGCATCCGCTTGGCCTCCGCACCAATGGCCAGCACGCGCTTGGTGCGGGCCTCGATAGCGACAACAGACGGCTCGCTGATCACGATGCCGCGGTCCCGGACGTGGACAAGCGTGTTGGCCGTTCCCAGGTCGATACCGATATCGCGCGAGAACATGCCGAGAAAGGCGTCGAGCATTCCGATGATCGTTCCCCTGTAGTGGAGCGTCGACGGCCCGGGTAAGCAGATCACGGGGCGCTCGACGAAGCCTGCGCAGTGTATACCGACGATTGGCGACACCGGCACGGAGGGGATTGGCCCCGAGACGCCGGAACCGTGGGGCGGTCAACCGGCTGGTAGTCGCCTCAGCGGTTCGCGGATTCTGCCAGGAACCTCGAAATGGCCTCGCGTACGAAACCGGGCTGTTCGAGCCACTGCCAATGCCCGCAATCGGGCACAGGGGCGAGACGAGCGTTTGGCATCAGGGCCACCGTGCGTGCCGCTTCGCTGATCGGGAGGGGCGAATCCTCGCCGTGGATGAGCAGGAAACGTGCTGTCACGTTGGGCAGCTCGCGCTCCAGCGTCTTGTCGTCCAGGTGGGCCTTGATCGAATCCCAGGTCAGGTGGGACCTCGCGTCGTAGCGGAAGGTCGGAAACGGCGCGGCTTCTTCCGGGTTCGCGAAGTAGTACGGCCAGACCATCCTGAAGCTTTCTTCGCGCTCCGCATCTGTCTGCGATTCGAGCGCCTCGAGCTCCTTGTACCGCTCCTTGCGATCGGTGGGCACTTGCGATTCCAGGGTTTCGACGAACGCGCCCAGTCCTCCATCGTCAACGGCGCACAGTGGGTCGATGCTCACGACGGAGGCAAGGCGGTCAGGTTTGGATACCGCGAAGTGCATGGCCAGGTGACCGCCCCACGAGTGGCCAATGATCATTGCGCGATCCCAGCCGAGTTCGTCGAGAACCGCCGCGGCGTCGTCGACGTGCCGCGTGACATCTCGCTCACCGCCCGTGAGCGACGGCGCGATGCCTCGCTGCTGATAGCGCGCGATGGGAAACAGGCCATCCAGCTCGTCGGCGAGTGGCTCCAGGTAGTCGGAAAGGCCAGGTCCACCGTGCATCAGGAGCGCCGGTGGGACGTCGGCGGGCCCGTCGCGCAACCACCCGACGAGCTCACCGCCGTCGGTGGGAGCTCTGAACTCTGTCTCGCGATGCAGAGAGCGGGTCGGCACGCCCATAGCGTACGACTCAGCGACGGTCGAATGCGACTCCGCGGTCGCGCAGGCTGACGTACGAATCGCCGGCGATGATCACGTGATCGAGCAGCGCGATATCCAGCAGGCGCCCGGCCGCGATGGCCTCGGCGGTGAGGTGCAGGTCGTCGGGCGAGGGCTCCGGATCGCCCGAGGGATGGTTGTGCACGACGATCACGCCCGCGGCGTGCACGCGCACGGCGTCGCGAAACAGCTCGGCAACGCGGACCAGCGCGGCCGAGACGTTCCCCTGGTAGACGGTGACCTGGCGCAGCACGACGTTCTTGGCGTTCAAAAGCAGCACGCGCAGCTCTTCGCGTTCGAGGCGACCCATCTCGGCGGAGAGCCGGTCACATACGTCGCGCGGCGCGCGGATCGTCCAACGGAGCTGATCAGGGTGTGCGGCCGAACGACGGCCGATCTCGAACGCGGCCTGCAGCTGTGCCGCGCGCGCCGCGCCAACGCCCCGCTCGTCGGTCAGCTCGAGGAGATCGGCCCGCGCCAGCTCCCCCAGTGATCCGTGGCGGCTGATCAGTCGCTCGGCAACGTCGAGTGACGAGCCGGCCGCGCTGCCCGTGCCCCACATGACGGCAAGTAGCTCAGGTCCGCTGAGTGCCGCAGCTCCCAGCGAACAGAGGCGCTCGCGCGGCCGTTCCGCTAGAGGGAGCTCGCGGATCGCGCGCCGGGGAGATGCGACTTCGTCCGTGGGCCTTGACATTCGGATTTCGGGCCTCCAGAAACGTGGTTGCCCCAAGGTCCGGACAACGGAGCCCGCCGATTTCCCCGCCGTCCGGACCAGGGAGCAAGACGGATGCTAGGCAAGACCTATTCACCGCCGATCTATGCCCGCTTAGCGGCCGATAAACGCCTCAGGAACCGGGCAGTGGACCAGTCGGGAGCAACTGTGCGAGCGCCACCAGCAGCACGCCGATGAGGTTGAAAGTGGCATGTCCGGCGATCGAGGCCACCAATCCGCGGCGCAAAAAGAGCCATCCGAGGACCGCGCCAACGGGAGTTATCACCACGACTGTCAACAGAGCCTGCCGGATGCCCTCGTCGAATGTGGTGGCGGTGACGCCGAGGACGTGGGCAACGGCAAAGAAGAGGGTGCTCCGGATGAGCGCGGAGCGCGGTCCAAGGTCGCGCAACCACGCCGTCAGCGAATAGCCGCGGAAAAGCAGCTCCTCCCCGATCGGCACGAGAATTCCGGCCGCCAGGGCGGTCAGCAGAACCTCGCCCGCGGATTGGACGGGTGGCACGACGTCGGGCGGACCGCTGTTGAGGAGCGTGGCCAGTACAGCCACGAGCACCGTGACGAGCGGCCAGACGACGATCATCGTGACCACGCCGAGGCCTATGTCGCCGAGGATGCGGGAGACGGGCGCCCCAACCGGCACGCCCATGTCGCGCCAGGTGAACACGCCGCTGCGTACGCCGAAGAGCCACACGACGAGGACATAGCTGGCCAGCAGAGTCAGCGAGATGATCAGGAAGCCGACAGCGCTCGTCTGCGAGATCCGGCAAGCCAAGAACGAGCCACGCAATACCGAAAGCGACGGAGATGACGAGCTGAATGCCCAGCAGCAGGACCGGCGACGCCCCGTGGAATGCGGTGGCCGCGCGGCTGCGCCGGGCCACGATCTGGTAGCCCGCGGCCGACGACAGGCCCAAGGCCAATGTCAGCAGTGCGGCCATCAACAGGAGCCCGCCGGCCGGCGGCCGCACCTGCAGGGCAATGAACAGCAGCCCGAAGCCGATCGCAGAGATCAGCCAACCGAACAGGTACAGACCCGCGGCTGGGCGACCCTCGAGCGAGAAGGTGCCGCGCGGCTCTGGCGCGTCGGACTTCACTGGCGCGTCGGAATCAGGATCGATGGTCATCGCGCGAATTGTTGAACCGACCCGAAGCGGGGCGGCTCAGCTCTCGGTGGGTTCGGGGCTGGTCGAGGTCGACGTGGTGGAGGAGATCGCCGGCACGGTTGGCGTTGGGAGCGTGTCGGGGTACGAATCGATCTCCGGATCACGAATGGGCTTGCCCACCGGCGGCGGGACGGCCACCTCCTGGAGCAACTCCGGCCGCTCGAAGTCCTTGCCGCACCATGCGCACAGGGACCAGTCGAGCTCCACCAGGCGGCTGCAGTTGGGGCAGACGCGGCGCAGGCGGTTGCGACAGGTTGGGCAGATGATCCAGTCCTCGTGGACCTGGCGCGAGCAGTTTGCGCAGTGTGGCTGCGACTCGATCTCGACCATCAGCGCTTCTTCGGCGAGCGCACGCTCGTTCGCCTCGGACACCGTCTCGCCGGGTCGGAGGATGCGGTAGACGATCACGCCGAAGATGAAGAAGACGGGCGTGAAGAGGATGATCAGCGCTGCCGCCAGGTAAGGCGCGACCGGGTTGGTGGTTCGCGTCTGCAGGTCGCGGTACGCCCAGTAGGCCGTGGCTGCCCAGAGGAGCACCACGTAGAAGGCAATTGCCTGTAGGGACAGCCGAACCAGCGGCGAGTCGAGGAATTTGCCGATCTCGCTCCCGAGCGTCTCGAGGAGCTGGTCAATCATCTAGAAAGGCGCCTCAGTAGGGGCTACGAGGTTGCGCAACGGGGGCGAGTTTACCAGCGTTGGCCTTTATCGAAGCCGATCCACGCTCCACAGCGCGGCTCTCAAAGCCGATGCAAAGCCCGTCAGGCAGATCGCGAGGACGAACACGGTCGACAAACCCAGCGCCGCCAGAAGCATGGCAGCGTCCTCACTCACGTCGGAAAAGGACACCGATGTCAGGAACGCGCCACGGACCGCGGTCCAGGCAATGCTCAGCGCCCAGACGGACGAGATAACGACGACGACGCTGAGCGTCCACGCGACGACAGAGGTTCCAAGCGCACGCACCGGGGAGCGAAACGGGTACTTCGCCGCCGCTGCGAGGGCCGGAATCAGCCACAGGCGACGCGACGAACCCCGTTCGCGCCAGCCAAATGCGCGGACGAGCAGCTCACGACTTGTCAGCGAGGAGATCATCTCGATCACCACCAGCGCGATGAGGAAGAAGAACAGCTGCTCGCCAACCATCCCCAGCACGCGCTCGTAGATTGGGGCCGCCGAAGTCGGGTTCGTGACCTCCTGCGTAAGACGTCTGCACGACCGACGACGCGACCGGGACGGCACACGCGATCAGTCCGATCAATGTTCCCACCTGCACCGCGAACAGGCGCACGAACAGACGGCGTCTGGCGCCTGGTGCAACGCGAACCGGCTTGTAAGCCGTGCGCGCCGCGATCTCCGGATCGGCAATGATTCGCTCGAACGAGCTGAGCTCGGTTCGGGCGAGGACCAGCAGCGCACCAACGATCAGCAAGGAGGCAAAGAGCGCCACTGCCACAAGCAGTCCCCAGAAGCTGGCGGTGAATCCGGTCGAGCCGAGGTAATGGCCCAAGAGGAGCCGCACCTCGACCTGGGTGGGCAGCACGATGATCGGCAGGAGCAGCAGCAGGATCCCGCCACGGAGGCTGAAGCCGATCATGCCCAGCAGCCAGAGCTTCGGCTGGCCGGTGACGATCGATAGGGCGCTGGCGAGTCCGTCTCGCCAGCCCAGCCGGGCAACGGTACGAAGACCAGGGGTAACGAGGGTGCGCGAGGATTCCAACGGAGCGGGTGCCTACTTGTTGTCGATGGCCGCTTTTGCCAGCTTCACGGCGATGCTGCCGCCGGGCACGAAGAGCCCGACCGTATCTGCACCGACGTCGAACAGGAGATCGCGCGACAGCATCCCCTTGATGGAGGTCATCAGCGCCTTGCCCTGCTTGGACTGGCCAGTTACCGAATCGATCTCGACGATGCCCTGTTTGCCCTTGCCCTGCCAGGCGAACTCGAAGGCCCAGATGGGGCGGTACAGCAGGTCAGTGGCCTCAAGGGTGACCGCCTCCTCAAGCATCTGATCGGCCTGCACCGGCTTCATGATCTCGGTCATCAGCTGCCGCACTACGTACGAGGCGCGGTGCTCGGGCGGCACGGCGATCGTGCCGTCAGCGGAGAGGGTCTGAGGATCAGCAACCTCGGACCGTGGCCCGGACATCAAGGCCGCTGCGTCCTGCACGGGCGCGCCGGTGAGGCCGTCGGTGAAGGACTCGGCGGAGAACTCGGAACGGCAGTGCTCAAGCATCGGCAAGCGGAAGGCGAGCTGTCCCGTGGTGCCCTGCTGCCCGTCGTACTTGGTGCCGTTGATCGTGACCGCCTGGACATCAGGTGAGCTGGTTGGCACGGTGTACTCGCGGTTTCGATCGTAGACGTAGACGGTGCGACCGGCGACGTGCCAGAACGGCTCAAGGCGCCGCTGCTTGGTGATGAGAGTTACTTCCTCGGGTTTCGGCCGCTGAAGCAGAGAGCCGAGCCCGCCGCCGAAGGCCTGCATGCGCTTGTCCATGGCGCGCTGCTGGATCTCGTCGAGGGTCAAACGCTCCTCGAGCACGAACAGTCTCTCCGGCGCGAGTTGGACGTCCACGGCCGAATGCTACCTCCGCCGGTTACCTGTGCAACCAGCCAATTTTTGCCACGAGTTCTCAGTAATTCGCAGGGAGGTGGGAGAAAGCGAGCCGTGGTTAGCCCGGCCGGCCGACCGCCTCGACGGCCGCCGCGAACCCGCGCAACAGCTCCCGTGCAAGGACGTTGCGCTGCATCACCGAGGCGCGCACAGGGTCCCAGCGGATTGCCAGCATGCACAGAAGCGGTCGTTCCCACGGTCGAGATTTGTCCGGCGCCGGGGGCATGCGCAGCCGAATGAGCTGTCGGCCATCCTCCTCCTCTATCAACCCCGAAAGTGCCCCGGCCAGGCGCGGACCGATGGCGCTCAATGGCGTTCCCGGGGGTGGACCGGCAGCGGGCGCAACAGCGGTCGCCTCCACCACGCCGGCTTCATCGGCCACCCACAGGTGAGTGAGCCACCAGCCGTCGTCCATGACGCTCGGCTCCGACATGCCTGCATTGACCTTCCTGCCAGGCGCGTCGAGAGGTCCGCGCAGAGTGATCGGCTCTTCCTTGATGTACGACGGCCCCGGCGGCGGCAGTCGGGAGCCGCCTACTCCCACTCGATCGTGGCGGGTGGCTTGCTGCTGATGTCGTAGACGACGCGGTTCACTCCCGGAACCTCGTTGACGATCCGCGACGAGATTTTGCCGAGAACGTCGTAGGGCAGCTTGGCCCAATCGGCCGTCATGCCGTCCTCGCTCGTCACGGCACGAACGGCGACCACGTTGGCGTATGTCCGACCGTCGCCCATGACGCCGACTGACTGAACAGGCGTCAGGATGGCGAACGACTGCCATACGCTGTTGTAGAGGCCGGCAGCCTTGATCTCGTCGATGACGATCCAGTCCGCCTCCCGGAGGGTGTCCAGCCGTTCGGCCGTTACCTCGCCGATGATGCGAATGGCCAGCCCCGGCCCGGGAAATGGCTGTCGATTGACCATCTGGTCGGGCAGGCCGAGCTCGGTTCCCACGGCTCGCACTTCGTCCTTGAACAGGTAGCGCAGCGGCTCAATCAGCTGGAATTTCATGTCGGCCGGCAGCCCGCCGACGTTGTGATGGGTCTTGATCTTCTGCGCCGCCTTGGTCTCGGGCGCCGTCGACTCGATGACGTCGGGGTAAAGCGTTCCCTGGGTCAGGAAGTCGATCTGGCCCAGCTTGACCGCCTCTTCCTCGAAGACGCGGATGAACTCGTCGCCGATGATCCGCCGCTTCTCCTCCGGCTCTTCGACGCCAACCAGACGGCGCAGGAAACGCTCGCGCGCATCGACCATCACCAGGTTCATGCCCAGGTTCTTCTCGAAGGTCTGGCGGAGCAGCTCCGACTCGCGCTTGCGCATCAGGCCGTGGTCGACGTAGATGCACGTCAGCTGATCGCCCACGGCGCGGTGCACGAGGGTGGCCGCGACGGCCGAGTCGACGCCACCCGACAGCGCGCAGATCACCTTGCCGTCGCCGACTCGCGAACGGATGTCCTGGACGTTGGAGTCAACGAGGCTCGCCGGCGTCCAGGTTGGTCGAGCCTGGGCGATGCCGAGCACGAAGTTGCGCAGGATGTCGCGGCCGGCTGGCGTGTGGACCACCTCGGGGTGGAACTGGATGCCGTACATCTTGCGGGCCGGATCGGCCAGACCGGCGTACGGCGATGAGGGAGAGGTGGCCAGCGGGACGAACCCGTCGGGCGGGCTGACGATGGTGTCGCCGTGGCTCATCCATACGTTCTGCTCCGGCTCGATGCCGCGGAACAGCCCGTCCGCGGTCGTGATCGAGATGGTCGCCGGTCCGTATTCGCGCTTCTCGGCCGGAACCACGTTGCCGCCCAGGTGGTAGGCCATCAGCTGGATGCCGTAGCAGATGCCCAGCACCGGGATGTCAGTTGCGGACCAGATCAAGGGGTCCGGATGCGGCGCGCCGTCCTCGTAGACGCTCATCGGGCCGCCGGACAGGATGACGGCGCGCGGCTTGCGGCCGAGAATCTGCTCCCACGGCGTATCGAACGGAACAAGCTCCGAGTAGACGTTCAGCTCGCGGACGCGGCGGGCAATCAGCTGCGCTGTCTGGCCGCCGAAGTCGATCACGACCACGTTGTCGGGGGTCTGCGGCTCTTCGTCCTGATTGCGGACCGGTGGCGGCGCGTCGAGCGCGACCTCCAGATACGCCTCGACCTCGGCGTCGTCAGGGGCAAGAACGCGGTGGCCGGCGTTGGCGGCCTCGCCGTGAACTGTCTTGCCGCGCTGAGTTCGGTCGATCTGATTCCCTCCGGGTTGTGACCCGCAGTCTAGCGGCGGCCGTAGCTCGCGATTGACTCGACGAGCGGACCCCGGAAGCTCCGGCGCGAAGTAGTTCTCCATTCGGAAGAGCTTCTCGTCACGCAGCTCGATCAGGCCGACAACGAACCACGACGTTCCGTCCGGATACACCGAGTGATACAGGAGCGTGAACTTGCCGGAGGAAGTAAGCGGCACCACGGTGTAGGCGGGCGTTATTGCCCAGCGGTCGTCGTCGCCCAGCAATCTGGCATCTGGCAAATACGGTGCAACGGGGCTTCCGTCGGGCCATCCTTCGACTTGGGCCCAGAATGCGGCGAACCCGCGCGACCGCTCGCCTGACTGCGGTATCTCAGCGACAAAATCCGGATGAAACAGGGACTCGAGCGTATCCCTGTCGCGCGAGTTCAACGCGGAGACAAACCGAGTGAAGAACTCATGTCCGTTGGAAGCCACCGGGGCTAGTCGCGCGGAACGATCTCGACCATGCCCTTGCGCCACTCCGGCGGCTCGAACTCCGGCGCAAAGTACGTCTCGGCGTGTGCCACCTTCTCGTCCTTCAACGTCAGGATGGAAACGACCCACCACCACGTCCCGTCCGGATAGGGCGAGCGCGTGACAGTCGTGAATCGCTCAGGGCCTGACAAAGGCAGAACGGTGTAGCCGGGCGTGATCGCCCAGCGCTCCTCGTCACCCAGGAGCTTGGTATTGGGGTCCTCCGGACGCGCCGCTGGCAAGCCGCCGGGATAGTTCTCCAGCTGGGCGCGGAAGGCGGCAAAGCCACGGAAGCGTTCGCCTGACTGCGGATAGTCGCCGATGTAGTCGGGATGGATCATCCGCTCCAGCGCCTCGAAGTCCCGATCCGCGATCGCCTTGACGTAGCGCTTGAAGAAGTCCTGCTTTGACTCAGCCACCACCACTTCCCCTCGTTACGGCCGCTGCGGGAGCGGCTGATGATGATGTTCCGCGCTGGCTGCTGGCAAGCGTCGAAAGCCGCGCCGCCTCGCTGGGCGAGAAGGCCTTGCTGCGCAGCAGGTTGGATGCCGCGTCGTGCTCGGCCTGGACGCGGCCGAGCAGTGCCGCTCTCACGGGCGCGGGTAGCTTGTCATCTCGCTGGACCTGTTCGTAACCGGCATGGCTCATGTAGGCGCGGGCAATGGCCTCCAACTCCTGGGGCTCCAGCCAGGCAGCCAGCTCGGGCAGCAGCCGGTCGAACGAGCCGCGGCGCAGCGGGCTGAGCACGCCGTGAGAGATCGCAACGTCAATATCGATCTCGTTCATCGCCAGCTCAAAGTAGACAGCACGAGCCGCGCTGCGTGCCTCGCGCTCGTTGGCCTTCTTCGTCATGTACAGACCGACGAACAGCCAGCCTGCGGCGCCAAAGAAGGCGCCCAGGATGACGGCAAGTAGCTGGCCCAGCTCCATCTATCGGGGGCTCACGAGTAGTCGCCGGCGCGAAGCAGGACGACGGACGCCAACGTGCTCAGCTGCGTCGCACTGCCATCTGATGGCGGAACGCTGATCACGAACGTGAACCCGCCCTTGCGAACCACTATCGCGGCGGGCTGATCATCGGAGGTCCAGGCAGCCTCATCAGCGCCGGGCAGCGCCACGTCCGTGGTCGCGCCGGCCTCTTCAGAGGCGGTCTCGTACGTCGCCTGGGCATCGGAATCGCTCGCACCTACGAATGCGTCCAACTCCAACCCGCCCTGGGCTCCTGACGTTCCGCCCTTGTAGCTGCAGTAGGCCGTTCCCGGTTCATCGCTGGCGACCGCTGGCTGGTCGTCCGCGGTCAGATTGACCGTCGCGAAATCGTTGCCGGTCAGGAGAGAGCACAGCTGTTCGCCCGTAGGCAGGCCACCGGCGGCAGGGCTGGCGTTGCTGCTGGGCTGCGTCACGGCCGTCTGCGGAGCAGAAGTCGGCACAGGGGCGCGCGTCGGGGCCGTGGTGGCGCCGCCCCCGCCGCACGCAGCGGCGAGCAGCGCGATCGTGAGGACAAGTCCATTTCGTGCCAAGTTGCTCTCCCTTTTCCGGCGTGGCGCGATTCTAGGTCCGCGTCGTTCCGCAATGCGACCTCACTCAAGTGTCGCCGCGACGATATCTCGCAGATACAGATAAAGGCCAACGATGTCGCCCAGGTCATCCGGGCTGATACCGCTTTGGCCCGGCCGGCCGTGGCC
This sequence comes from uncultured Chloroflexia bacterium, assembly GCA_963736895.1. Classification (GTDB taxonomy): domain Bacteria; phylum Chloroflexota; class Limnocylindria; order Limnocylindrales; family CSP1-4; genus JALYGJ01. The sequence continues at coordinate 505,404 of CAVTQU010000008.1, read as the reverse complement.
GAACTCGCCGAAACGAGTCAAGCGCGCGACTCGGTCACCGAGCTCATCTGCCAAAAGAGCGACATGTGCCACCGGGATGGCCGTGTCCGGGTCGCCGTGGAGCAGGTAGACAGGGGCCTTGATGCCGTCGACGAAGTTGACTGGCGAGATGCCAGACAGCCTTTCCTTGAGCTTGGGGCTGAACGACGCGATCGCGGCCTCCGCGGTCGTGCGTTCGGTGGCCGCGAAGAGATCGTCGACCGCGGTCGAGTCGGAGGGGTCCAGCTCTCCCGCGAGCAACATCGACGCGATGTCGGCCCGGATTCCGGGATCCGCCTGCCACGGAGTTGAGACTCCGTCAGTGATCGTCGTGTTCGTGGCGACGTCGACGAGCAACCGATTCGCATCGGCATAACCGCCGAAGGAGCTCAAGAAGCTGAGCCGATCTGAAATGCGCGGATCGGCGGCTGCGATGAGGGCCATGCTCGCGCCGGCCGAGAAGCCAGCCAATCCGACACGGCTGCTGTCCACCTCGGGCCGCTGGCTGAGGGCCAGGACCGCGTCCACCAGGTGTCCGGGCTCGGCAGGCGTGACCTCCAGGTTGCGCAAGCCAGTCGAGTCCGGCACTCCCACCACTACGCCAAGCCTGCTGATGGCAGAGGCGATCTGGACGATCTCCGGGCTATCGAGCGGCTGCGGGTGAATGCCCAGCGCGAGCACGACGGCCGGTAATCGTGAACCGCTGCCGGCGCCTGCGGGTATGTAAACGTCCATTGGGTCTGGCGGGGTGCCATACGTGGTCGACACGCGCATCGGCGCGTCCGTAGAAGCGGACAAAAGCCGCACCGGCGTGTCCATCAGCTCGGGAACGAGTGCAGCGGTCAATACGGCGCTTCTCACCGGCGGCAAGGCCGGCAACAGCAGAACACAAATGACCAGGATTGCCGTGGCCATGACCGCCAGCGCGGGAGCCGATGGCCTGGTCAGGCGTGGAATGCGGTCAGCCGTGCGGCCTCGTTCTCCAGCTGCCTGGTGATTGATCGGTTGAGCGGTGTGAACGGCTTGAACTCGACTTTCTTGTCGCAGCGCCAGCTGCCGGCAACCTGTCCGTCGACGAGAAACGTCCCGACCGAATGCGGCGTGCGCGTGTTGAAGACCATGGGACGGTACTTCTCGGGAAGAATTTGCGTGCGCCGAGCGTGGACCAGGAGCGCGGCATCCCATGTCGGCAGGAACCTGACCGGAGCTGGCGTGTCCTCAGGCGGAAGCGGCGCCCCGGGTAGGTCGACCAGCTTCTTGCGCTGCTCGTCGCGATAGAAGACGACGCCGATTCGCTCGCTGGCAGCGTGGACGACGGTTGATGGCAAACCGGACCAGCTCGCGATGTCTGCCGGATACGCCGGTCCAAAGGCGCCGAGGTAGCGACGGACGATCAGGTCGGTGGCGTCTTCCGAACTGAGCTCACTTGGTGGCGGCAGCCATTGGTCGGCAAGGCCGTAGATGTCGGCGCGGCGGCTCTCCCATGTGCCTGCGGGCGGCACACGAACGAGATCGAGCCACAGGCCGACCCAGCCGATCGGCACGTCGGCGATTCCACGCGCTGCCAGCCGCCTGTTGAGCTCGGCCAGCTTCAGCGGTCCGTTCGATAGCTCGTTGCGCACCTCGGCTGCGGCGCGTTCCATGTCCAGGCCCGTCATCTGGCGTCCGTTGACACGCGCGAACCAGTCTCGGCGGCTTTCACGGAGAGCCAGCGCCATGGGCCAGAAATCTCCGGCCGAGACCGTGTGGATGGTCATGCGCATCAACGTCGCCTGGATGGCGCTGCGGTCCTCGAGAGACGCCGTGAGCGCCGAGCGGTCGAAATCGGCCAAGCGTGACCACAGGCCGATATATGCCGAGGGCGCGTACTGCGTCTGGATGCCACCCATCTGCTCGAGTGCTGCGGTGAGTGGGAGGTCGGACGCGTTCCAGCAGGAGCTGGCGCGCGAGCAATGCGCGGTTGAGGCGCCGCTCGGTCAGCGTCTCGCTGGTCACTCGGGGCTGCCGAACTACCGCTCCGGCACCAGCCGAAACGTTGGGCCGTGGCCGAGCTTCTCGGCCGGCGTTCCGTATTTCAGGATCAGCTGGGACACGGTGCGGCCGCGCTCGGCCTCGTCTTCCTCGGTTGCCTGGCAAGGCGCCACGCGATCACCGATCGTCACGCGGCAACGTGGATCGGCTCGGAGGTTGAGTGCCCAGTCGGAGCTGTCGGATCCGGCGGCAATGTGAAGAGTTCCGTCGTCGTCCTCGATGAACCCCACTGCTGCCGTAACAGCCGTCCCGGACGTTCGGCCAACGGTCTCGACCAGTGCGACCTTCCCCCACCCGGCGAGCTCCTCGCCAATCGAACGTTCGCTTTCGGTCAGCGAGTGCTGCCTCGCTGCCAGGACTTGCCTTCCACGGCGACGGCGGGCGCGTAGACCATCTCGACCTGCTGCATCGCACGAATGTCGTGCGCGCCCAGAGCCGCCATCGACTGGCGGAGTGCGCCGACGAGGTTCTGCGTGCCGTCGGTGACTCCCGCCGGGCCGAGCAGGATCTTCTCGAGGGTGCCGACAGTGCCGACCTTGATCCGCGTGCCGCGCGGCAGCGTTGGTGAGGGAGCGGCCATGCCCCAGTTCGTGCCGTTGCCCGGTGCTTCCGATGCACGAGCCAGCGGCGAACCGAGCATCAGCACGTCCGCGCCCGCTGCGATGGCCTTGGCCAGCTCTCCGCCGCGGCGCATTCCACCGTCGGCGACGACGGGCACGTAGGTTCCGGTCTGATCCATGAAGTCGTCGCGCGCCGCGGCCACATCCGCGATGGCGGTGACCTGTGGCACGCCAATGCCGAGGACGTCACGCGTCGTGCATGCCGCGCCCGGCCCGACACCGACGAATACAGCGGCCGCGCCCTGGCGCATCAGCTCCAGCGCGGCGTGGTACGAGGTGGTGTTGCCGACACAGACGGGCATCGACATCTGGCGCGCGAACTCCGATAGCGCGAGTGGCTCATAGCCCTGCGCAATGTGACGCGCGCTGGAAACCTGGGATTGCACCAGGAACAGGTCTGCTTTGGCTTCGGCTGCGACAGGACCAAGCCGACGGGCAGCGGCCGGCGTGGCCGCCACGAACGCCGGCGATCCCGCGGCGTGGATCTCGTCGATACGTCGAGCTACAAGATCGTCCGAGATCGGGGCCGCGTAGAGCCCGGCGAGCAGGTCCTGAACGTCTTCGTCGGCAGCCGCCGCGACGCGTGCCAGCTCGGCGGACGGATCCTCGTAACGCGTCTGGAGCCCTTCGAGATTGAGCACCGCCAATCCACCCAGGCGGGCCAGCACGCCTGTGAAGGCCGGGTCGACGACCGCGTCCATCGCCGCGGCGAGAATCGGGATCTCCAGGCGGACTCCGCCGATCTCGGTGGACGTGTCGACGTCAGCTGGATCAAGCGTCTCCGTGCCCGGCGCCAGCGAGACATCGTCGAAGCCGTAGGTCTGGCGCAGGGTGTCGGCCTTGGAGAGTCTGCGGCGCGCGCGCTCCCCGCCACTGGTTTCGGCGGGTACGGCGCTGCTGAGGCTCAAGGTCGATCGGGTCCTCCAAGGCAGCCGTCGAGCGACCAACGGCCAGTGCAGGCAGTATAGCCAGATGAGCACCGTCCACGCCGACCCTTCAGCGCTCGAATCGCCGACGTTGGACGACATCCGAGCTGCCGCCGAGCGCCTGCGCGGAGTTGCCCTCAGAACGCCACTCCTGGCGTTTCGGGAAACAGACTTCGTCAAGGCCGAAAGCCTCCAGCCAACCGGCTCGTTCAAGATCCGCGGCGCCTACAACGCGCTCGCACAGCTGTCGCCCGAGGAGCGGACGCATGGCGTGGTCGCACATTCGAGCGGCAACCATGCCCAGGCCGTGGCGCGAGCCGGCAGGCTCCTGGGGATCCGCGTCGTGGTGGTGATGCCCAACAACGCCCCGGACATCAAGGTCGCGGGCGTGCGCGCCGACGGTGGCGAGATCGTCTTCGTAGGACCGCACAACGAGGAGCGCGTCGCGCGGGCTCACGAAATCGCCGAGGCTGACGGCCTGGTGCTGATCTCCTCGGCCAATGACACCCGCATCGTGTGCGGACAGGGCACAGTCGGTCTGGAGATCGTCGAGCAGCTGGAAGAGCGCGGCGTGACGGACGCTCCTGTCGTCCTCGTGCCGGCAGGGCTGGGTGGGTTGTCGGCCGGCATCAGCCTGGCCATCAAGTCGCTGAGACCCGACGCCCATGTCTTTGGAGTCGAGCCAGAGATCGCAGCGGACACGCGCGACTCGCTGGCGAGCGGCGAGCTGAGCCCCTGGCCGTCCGAAAAGACGTCCAGCACCATTGCCGACGGCCTGCGTGCCGAAGCACCCGCCGAGATCCCGTTTGCGATCCAGAAGCGCCACCTGGACGGCGTCGTCACGGTCAGCGAGGCGGAGATCGTCGAGGGGATGCGCGTCGGCGCGCGCGAAGCCCGCCTGGTGCTGGAACCGTCCGGCGCAGTGACACTGGCGGCCCTGCTGCACCACCGCGACGAGCTGCCCTCGGGACCGGTCGTGGTCGTTGCCAGCGGCAGCAACGTGGACCCGGCGCGCTACGCGGAGTGGCTCACTATCTAGTCGCGGCGGCCAGTTCGGTCCGTTACAGAGGCGACGCGGCTCTATCATCGCCGCAATGCAACGTCACGATCCTCAGTTCACCCTGCTCGAGGCGGCCCGCATCGTCGCCCGGGGCAACGAGCTCGACGAGAAGCTCGACGCTCTCTGCCTCCACGTTCTGAGCGCGGCCGGCGCTTCGGCGGCGATCATCTACCTCTACGACCCGGTCCAGCAGCTGCTCGTTCCCGCCGCACAGGCCGGTCTGGACGCGGCCCAGCTGGCCGCCGACGGAGTGGTCTCGGCCGATGACCCCACCGAGCTCGTCGCGCAGGTCGTCCGCGAGCGCCGGATGGCGACCGGTGGCAGCGGCGAATCCCGCGCGATTGCCGACCAGACCGAAGCCGAAGGCCAGATTGCTCTGCCGCTGATCGCCTCCGACGACGCCGGCGGTGAGGACGCGGAGGGAGTTCTGCTCGCCTCCTTCACGGACGGCGTTCCCGACGTCGCGGGCCCGGAGAACATGCTTACCGCCCTGGCCGACCTGTGCGCGGTCGCGATCCGTCAGGCCCGACTCGAGAACGCGCTCCAGGAACGCGCCGACTGGATCGGACGGCTGGCCAACACCGACGCGCTGACGGGCCTCGCCAACCGGGTCACATTCGAGCGGATGCTCGAGCTGGAGATCGCCCGAGCAACCCGCCAGGAGACGCAGCTGAGCGTCCTGCTATTCGATGTCGACGAGTTCGCCGCGATCAACGAGCGAGCCGGTGCCCAGGTCGCGGACGACGTGCTGCGCCACGTGGCGGCAACGCTGGCCGATCAGGTTCGACTCGTGGACACCGTCGCCCGCTACGGCTCGGACGAGTTCGCGCTCATCGCGCCCGGTGGTGGTGGCGAGGTCGCCGGCCGTCGCGTTCGTGACGCCCTGTCAAATCTGGAAGCGGGTGGTGAGCCGGTCAGCCTGAGCATCGGTGCCGTCGTCTATCCACAGGACGGGGCTACCAGCGACGAGCTGCTTGCCGGCGCCACAGCGGCGCTGGGCGAGGCGAAGCGTCGCGGCCGTGGCTCGATCGTCGCCCGGAGCGGCTCCTAGGACTCGAACAGGTCGCGCACGGCGTCCCACACCGACGCCGCAACCTGGTCCGGCTCGCGCCCAGCATCAACGACGCGCCAGCGTTCGGGTTCGGCCGCGGCCATCTCCAGATATCCCTCACGAACGCGCTGATGAAAAGCTGGGCCGTGCGCGTCGTCGTTTGTCTCGAAGCGCGTCATCTCGTCCAATGAGCCGCCGCGTCGCCGTGACAGTCCGACCTCGACAGGAATATCGAGGAGGATGGTGCGTGCCGGGCGCAGGCGGTCCGTGGCAATTTCGATGATCGTCCGCAATTGGTCGAGTGGCGCGCCTGAACCGTAGCCCTGGTAGGCGAGGGTCGAATCGCCGAATCGATCGCAGACCACCGTCGCTCCAGCTTCCAGCGCGGGCTTGATGACGTCAGTCACGTGTTGACGTCGCGCGGCGTTGAAGAGCAGGGCATCGACCAAAGGATCGGGCTCGCCCTGCCAGTCCATCAGAACCTTGCGCACCTGCTCACTGAGCGTCGTCCCACCGGGCTCACGGGTCAGCTTGACCGGTTGCACGCCCTCAGCGGCCAACAGATCGCCCAACAATCGGAGCTGGGTGCTCTTGCCTGAGCCGTCAGGCCCCTCGAGTGTGATGAACAGGCCACTCACGTCAGGCCGATTGAAGCTCGCCGACGACGAATGGCTGGCTGGTCGGCTGTTCGGAGCCACCGCTCGGCTCGACGGTGAACGCGATTGCCGAGGTCCCAGATGCCGGTTGCGAGTCAGTCATGAGCATCAGGCCGTCCGGCCCAACGGTGACCAAGCCGGCGGAAACCGGCGCGTTGTCGACGATGTACCAGCCCTGGTAGGTACTTCCCGACGGCGCAGGCGGAAGGTCGCTCAGTACGACATAGGCCGTCCCGTCGGCCGTCACAGCGGCGAAGCCCGCCGCGGATGAGTTCGGGTCGTCGAGCACCGCCGTCTGGGAGTCCGGCGCTGAATAAGCCGCGATGGCGTCGGACAGCAATGCGGCGCGCTGGTTGGCGTCGTTAATCTGCGATTGAAGGCCGAGAGCCCAGACGCCGACAACCGCCAGGACTAGAACCGCGGCGATGGCCGCCGTCCACCCCGCCCAAGCTGGCACCCGCCAGGCAGCCCTTGACGGGACCGCCGGCGTCGCGGCGGGCACGGGCTTCATCCGTTCGCCAGTGGAGTAGCGGCCCGGCATCTTCGCAGGATGTGTAACGGTGGTCGGAGCAGCACCCTGCGCAGCGAGCTGACCCGCCGCTGCGTCGGCGGCATAGGCGGCCATCACGCGCGACTTCAACTCGGGCGGAGCATCGACCGGTTGGGCGAGCGAGGCCAGCGCCGGCGCCACTCCGCCCATTGCGCGCACCTCTTCGTGCGCCTCAGGACATGTCTCGAGGTGAGCCACCACAGCGGCTCGCTCATCCGGCTGGAGCGCGTCCAGCACGAAGAGGCCGGCAAGCTCGGTGACCTCTTCGCATGTGATTCCGCCCGGTGGCGTCAGCGAAGGCTCGGTCATGCCGTGTCCTCGAGGATGCGCCGCATCTGAGTCAGGCCAAGGCGGACGCGGCTCTTGATGGTCCCCAGGGGCGCATTCGTTCGTTCCGCGATCTCGACCTGCGTCAGGCCCTCGAAATACGCCAGCTCGATGGTCTCGCGCTGCGCGTCGGGCAGGGTGGACATGGCTCGCCGAACTGCTTCCGCGTCTGCGGCTCGCGCAACCTCAGGCCACACGTCTGGTGACCTGAACGCCTCGCCCACAGCCTGGGTCTCCGTCTCGGGGAGCGGCGAGGTTGGTCGACGACGCCTGACGAGATCGATCGCGCGATGGTGGGCGATGGACATCATCCAGGTGCGCACCGACGCCTTGCTGCCCGAATAGCGGGCGGCGTTGCGCCAAATGCCGACGAAGGCCTCCTGGACAGCGTCCTGGGCCATCTGTGCGTCACCCGTTATGCGCATCGCCAATCCGTACATCGAACCCTGATAGCGGTCATACAGCTCGGACAGCGCGTCCTCATCGACACCCGCTGCGAGACGCTCGAGAAGCGCCTCGTCGGACGTGCCTACCTGGGCAGCACCGTCAGCAGCCACTCCTGCGTGGCCGCTCACTGCTTCATTCGCCCAACACCCCCCGCCGGTTCACTTCGAAGCCGGCGTTTCTGCTTGCGGGGCATGAAGAAAACGCAACTCCAGGTCACGGACGGGCATGGATTCAGTCTAGCGACGGGCGAGCGACGGGCCACTGATCCCTTTCGCGATCGGCTGCGTACAGAGGAGTGACAACCCGGAATGAGGACCGGCCCAGATCGAGGAGGAGCGCCCCAGAAAGACGGACATGCCCAAGGTCCGGCGCGCCACAAGGCGCCGCGGCGTGCGCCACGTCGGCGGCACGCGTTTTTCAACCACCGAGGAGGTACTCACCATATGCGCACTGAGCGCACACGAGCAGCCGCGGCTTCGCTGGCCAGCTCACTACTGATCCTTTCATTCGGTCTGGCACCGATTGCCAACGCGGCCGATCACCTTGATTCGCCAAAGGTGTCGGAGAACGGCCGAGGGGACATCACCGACCTGTACGTCTTCAGCGGCAACGGCGGGAACCAGACCGTGTTCATCCTCGGCGTCAATCCCGGCGCGGGCGCGCTGCCCAACTCGCCCACCACGTTCGGCTCGAAGATCGACTACCTGATCAAGGTCGACACGGACGGCGACCACAAGGCCGACATCAGGTACATGTACAAGTTCGGCAAGCCCAACAACATGGGCGTCCAGAGCTACGACCTGTGGCGCAACGACACCTGGTTGGCGGGCGGGCTGGACCGGCACCGAGTCGACATTGATCGGCGGCGGTGGCGAACCACTGCCGGCCTGTTCGACGATCCGTTCTTCTTCGACCTCGACGCCTTCAAGGGCGCAGGTCCTGGGCAACGGCAATGGCCGCACCTTCTGCGACAGCAATACCCACGACTTCTTCCTTGGCCTGAACATCAGCGCCATCGTCCTGAGGGTGCCGAACAGCTCGCTGGGCGGCAACGACATGGGCATCGGCGTGTGGGCCACGACAGTCGACTCGAACTGGCCATCAGCTGGACCAGATGGGTCGGCCGGCGATCAACACGGTCTTCAACAACGAGGAGACCGACCAGGCCGATCGCCAGAAGTTCAACGAGACGCAATCCCATCAAGCAGGTTGGCCGCGGTTACCGCTATCACGTCGAGGACGTCCTGACGGCACTCGGCGCGGCGGATCCCAACGGCCTCGCCGGCGTGCTGATCCCGGACATCCTGACCTACAAGACGGGCAACACGGACGGCTTCCTCAACGGTCGTCGTCTCTCCGATGACGTCATCGATGCCGAGCTCGACCTCGTCACCAATGGCGCCATCACCACCGACTGCGTGGACAACGACAGCATCGTTCTCGAACAGCTGGCCGTTCCTCGCAGCGGCGAACAATTGAGTGCCTCAGGCGCTGACTCGGAAGTCCGGGGATCGCCGAAGCGGCATCCCCGGGCCCTCCGGGCACGCTTCGCCGATCTCTTCCCGCGCGGTTCAGCCGCGTGCGCTACCTCGTGCTGCCGCTGGTCGCCATCCTCATCGTCGCGACCGTGCAGCTGTGGCCCCGTGATGCTGCGTCCGCCACCGTGCCGGCCCCGGCCGTCGCGGCGCCGGCTCCGGCGGCCGCTGCGGATCCGCTGACCGATATCACGCCGGCTGACCCGATCGCTCCGCGTCGCCGGCGTCGACACCAGCGACGTCGATCGCCGCATCGCCTTCTGGCAGGACCGGCTCCGCGAGACACCCCAGCTCGGACACCGCGTGGTCATACCTGGCGACGCTGTTCGACTCGAAGGGCCGCCAGACCGGCGACCTCGCCAACTTCACCTCGGCGCACGACTGCCTACCAGCAGCGCGCTCGACATCGCGCCGCTGAGCACGCATGCCTCGACTCGGCCTGGCGAGGATCGCAGCTCGACGCTCCACGACTTCAACGAGCGCTGCGCGACGCGACGACTGTCCTCGAACAGAATCCATCGCGAACGCCGCGCTTGGCGATCGTCTTCGATAGCTGCCTTCGAGCTCGGGCGACCTGTCGACAACGCGACGATCGCGCTGACAAAGCTCGACAGCCGCGTCGACTGGCCCGCCGATCACCGTCCGCGCCGGCGCGACTCGCGTTCCTCGAAGGCGATCCGGCCAGGCGCAGCTCTCTGGCCACGCAGGCCGCCGAGGCGGCCGACGCGCGTGGCGAACTGGCCGCCGACCTCGCCTTCTACGACTACGCCGCCGCCGAATTCGAGCTGCTGGCCGGCGATCTCGATGCGGCCGGCCGAGCTACTCGGCCGCCCTGGCCGCGCTGCCCGGCTACGCGCTGGCACTTGGCCGGCGAAGGTCGCGTGGCCTACGCCCGTGGCGACATCGCCGGTGCGATCTCGTTCCTACGAGCGGCCGTGGCCGCCGTGCCGCGGCCGGACTACGTGGCGTTCCTGGGCGACCTGTACGCGCTGTCCGGCGATCAGCCGGCGGCACGAGCAGTACGCACACGGTCGAGTTCATCGCGTGGCCTGCACAGCGACCGGCAGCGGCCGTCTACGACCGCGAGTACAGCCTGTTCCTGTCCGATCACGGATGGCGACGCTGACGGGCGCTGACGCTCGCCCAGACGGAGCTCGAAACCGCAAGGACATCTACGGCTACGACACATACGCCTGGGCGCTCCACGCCGCCGGCCGCGACGCCGAGGCGCTGGGCGCCATGAGCCAGGCGATGGCCTGGGCACGCCCGACGCCAAGCTGCTGATCCACGCCGGACTCATCGAGATCGCCAACGGCCTGACCGACCAGGGCGCGCACACCTCCAGCAGGCGCTCGCTCTTCATCCTCCGTTCTCGCCGCTCGTCAGTCCAGGCGGCGCGAGAAGGCGCTCGGTCAATGAACCGCTGCGCGCCGGCTGTCAGTCCTGGCGCTGCGTTCGCCCTCGCCCTCGCGGCACTGGCGCTCGTCGTCCCAGCGACGAGCGCACACCCGCTCGGCAACTTCACGATCAACCACTACAACGGGCTGCGCGTGGCGACGGACGCCGTTCTCGTCGACCACGTCACCGACTTCGCCGAGATCCCCACCTTCAGCGAGCGCCGCCAGATGGACACCGACGCCGACGGCGACGTCTCCGACTCCGAGGCGGCCGCCTTCGACGCGGCGCGAGTGCGCGGCGTTGGCGACCCAGATCTCGACCTGACGGTCGGCGGCTCGCCGCTGCCGCTGGACGACCGTCAGCGCGGCATCAGCTTCCCGATGGGTCAGGGCAATCCGACGATGCGCCTCGTGTGCGTCTACAGCGCAGCGCTCGACCGTCGCGCTCTGGCGGCCGCTGCCGCGTTCTCGTTCGAGGACCGTTTCCTACGCCGAGCGACAGGGCTGGCGCGAGATCGTCGTGCGAGGGCGACGGAGCGACGATTGCAGGACAGCGACGCTCCCGACGACGGCGCACATCCGACCGGCTCACCCACTATCCCGCCGACCTGCTGTCCATTCCGCTTGGCCAATCGGCGGCGACGCTTCGTCGCGAACGCCGGGCGGCCCGACACTGCCCGCCCTTCTCCGTTCCCGACGCGACGCCGATTGGCTTCGACGGCCGACCACCGCTGGCGATACCAGCCGATGAGCCGGTGGCGCCGGCAGAGGCGGCCCCCGCCCCGGCCATCCTCCCCGGCGGGCGTGACCGAGCTCGGCAGCGACGTCACGGCGCTCTTCCAGGCGGCAGACCTGACGCCGCCGATCATCGCTCTGTCGCTGCTCGTCGCGGTCGGGCTCGGGCGCGCTTCACGCCGTTTCTCCCGGCCACGGCAAGACCGTCATGGCCGCCTACCTGGTCGGCTCGCGCGGCAACGCCCGCCAGGCGGTTGGCCTGGGTCTGACGGTGACGGTGTCGCACACGATCGGCGTACTTGCCCTGGGCGCTCTCAGCCTCTCCGCGGCCGTGGTCATCCCGGCCGAGCAAGCCTCTATCCCATCCTGAGCGTCGTGTCAGGCGCGATCGTGGTCGTGATCGGCACGCTACCTGCTGGTCACGCGCGTTGCGGCGTCGATGTGCTCAGCCGGCGAGCCGCACGAAGCCACGCCGCCGCCCACGAGCATGGCGTCGAGCACGAGCACGAGCACGACCATTCACGCAGCGCGTGCCAGCCGAGGCTGGCACGAGCACGACGGGATGGGCCACACCCACCTGTCCCCAGCAGGGCATCGGCAAGCGCGGCCTCTTCGCGCTCGGTCTGTCGGGCGGCATGATCCCGTCCGTGTCGGCGCTGCTGGTGCTGATCGGCTCGATCTCGATCGGCCGGCCGGCCTGGGGCATCGTGCTGACCGATCGCGTTCGGCCTGGGCATGGCCTTCGTGCTCGTCGGCATCGGCTTTGCGCTCGTCTACGCGCGCAAGTTCGTCGAGCGCTTCCCCGCGCAGTCGCCGCCGCTCTCGACCTCGGTCGCACGCGTCTGCCCGGTGACCTGCGCCGTCAGTCGTGCTCGTCGCCGGCCGTCGCTCATCGCCGGCCAGGGCCTCTGGCCTCGGCCTCTAGGCGTTAGCCGCGTTGGGCGCGCGGCGTATCCGGATAGAGCCGAACTCGGCGGTAGGGCTCGCGGCCGCGCGAGTGCGACACGAGGTTGGCCTGCTCGGCCATCTGGTGCTGCAGCCGGCGGATGTATGCGTTCTGCGGCGACAGCTCGACCGGCTGTGACTGCGCGTGGACCAGGCCGATCGCCTCTTCGACCTCGCGCAGCGCGGCGTCGCGCGGATCGACCTCCAGCGCGAAGATCGACGTCAGGGCGGACTCGACCTGGATCAAGCGTGTTCGACTTCAGCACGAAGATCGGCAGGCCGCGTTCCTCAGCGTCGCGTAGCGCCGGCGCCTTCTGCTTGAAGTAGTTGCGCAGCGTGATCGACGACGTCCGCCTCGTCCGGCTCGCGCACCAGGGTCACCGGCAGCTGCAGCTCGCGAACCGCCTGCTCGAGGCGCTTGTGGCTGACGCCGAAGCCCAGCACGTTCATGTTCGGGCAGCGACGAGATCGCTCGCCGACCGACGGCAATGGCGTCGGTCGGCGCTCGCCGGCGAGCTCCGTCGTCGTCAGCGTCGAAGTCCTCGTCGAGAAGGCATCGCCCTCGTCATCGGTGCCCTCTTCGCCATCGAACGCATCCGCCACGCGTAGCTGGTTGATCGCGCGCGCCGCCGAGTCGCGCCACTCACGCTGACGCTCGAACTCGCGCATGTCGCGCGCGCGCGGCTCCGGGCAGCGGCGTGCCGCGCTCGAGCGGCCCTCGATCGGCTAGCTCCCCGGCTTGGAACGCTGTCGCGCCGGGGTTGTTGATCATCCTCCCATGAATCGCGGCCGCGACCCTCGAGCCCGAGCCCGATGAGCGGCCTGCCCGACCGCGCCGCCAACCGCCGGTCGCGCCCGGGCCGATAGCCGGGTCGGTAGCCGCGCTCGGTGCTGCAGCCCGAACCGTGCGAAGAGTCGGCGACGTGCGCCAGCCCGGCTCGCCCGACGGGCTCCGAAGCCGCTCGTGCCGGTGCCGACGAGACCGCCAAAACGCTCGCCTGGCATCTGCGCTCTGTGGCCCGGGCCGCGGCCGTGCCTGCGAGCGGTGGACCGCCACCTTCGTCGCGCCAGCGCTGCTCGGGCGCGATCGGATCGCCGCGCAGCATCGCGTCGACCGTGTCGGCGACGTCGGGATGGACCGTCACGCGGTCGCGCGACTGGATCTCGACCACGACGTCGAACGTCGGCGGCGCCTTGCGCTCCAGGACGCTCTTCTGCGTCCGGCGGCGGCGCGCCTCCTCGTCACCGAGCGTGACGCTCTGGATGCCACCGATCAGGTCGGACAGCGTCGGGTTGAGCATCAGGTTGTCGAGGTTGTTGCCGTGCGCCGTGCCGATGAGCTGGACGCCGCGCTCGGCGATCGTGCGTGCCGCGGCTGCCTCGAGCTCCGTCCCGATCTCGTCGATGACGATGACCTCGGGCATGTGGTTCTCGACCGCCTCGATCATCACCGCGTGCTGCTGCGCCGGCGTGCGCACCTGCATGCGTCGCGCGCGGCCGATCCCCGGGTGCGGGATGTCGCCGTCGCCGGCGATCTCGTTGGACGTGTCGACCACGACGACGCGCTTGTCGAGCTCGTCGGCCAGCACGCGCGCGGCCTCGCGCAGCATCGTCGTCTTGCCGATACCCGGCCGGCCCATGATCAGGACGCTCTTCCCCGACTCGACCAGGTCCTTGATGATCTCGATCGTGCCGAACACGGCGCGGCCGATGCGCGCGGTGAGGCCAACGATCTTGCCGCTGCGGTTGCGGATGGCGCTGATGCGATGCAGCGTGCGCTCGATGCCGGCGCGGTTGTCCTCGCCGAACGAGCCGATGTGGTCGATGACGTACTGGATGTCCTCCTCGGTCACCTCGCGCTCGAGCAGGACCTCCTCGCCGCCGCCACCGAAGCGAGCCTCAGGCGGGCGGCCAAGGTCCATGACGACCTCGATCACGTCGCGTTCCGCGGGAATCGCGCGAATACGCTCGGCGATCTCCGGCGGCAGTGCGACAAGCAGCGCCTCGAGATCGTCGCGGATGCCGCTCGGCAGTGGCTGCTCGTCGGTCATGTCGGTCATGTTGCCTTCGGTTTGGCACCGTCATCGGTGCCTCAGCGCAGGACAGCGGAACGAACGCTGGCTTCGCTTACACGCTCGGCAGCCTCCTTCATCAGCAGCGAGACGGTGGCGATGGCTGACGAAGCCATGCTCCTCGAAGCGCCGATCGAGCGGCGACTCGTAGGTGCGCACGGCGCTGACACGCCACGCTCGTCCGGCTGGCGAGTGCGCTGCCAGCGCGCGATCAGCTCCGACCAGCGCGACGCTTCGCTCAGCGATGACCGACAGGCCGAAGGCGATGAGCTCACTTGGAGTCGTGGTCGGGTCGCGCAGATGACGCGAATGTAATCGGGTTGATCCGCCTTCGCGACGCCGATCTGACACAAGGCGCCAGACGGCTCAGCCGTCCGACTGGCCCGCCGGCGACTCCTGGACAAAGGCCTCGACGTCGGCAAAGCGGAGGATCGGCGTCAGCGACGAGCGTGGAACGCGCCAGTGCGTTGCCCTGGCGCTCCCAGTCGGTGCTGGCGATAGTCCTCGAGCCGCGCGACCGGCGTCGGCGTGGCCGAGCGGTAGAGCTTGTCGAGCTCGTAGCGCGTCGAGCGGCGCAGCGGGCCGGATGCCGCGCTCTGCTGCGCTTCTCGGCGACGTGAGCCGAACAGGCGGCTCCTCGGGCGGTCGGTAGAGGATGTTCTCCTCGCCGTAGCGTGCGAACCCGCCTGCATGAAGAGCTCGACGTTACCGCTCTTGTCGGCACAGGCGACATGGAAGCGCAGTGCTCCGCGCTTGCCGGCGTCTCTCAGAATGTGCTGGACGAGACGGAAACGGATGTCGCCGGCCGTGCCATTGTCGATCGCGTCCAGCTCTACGATCGTCCACTCGTCGCGGATGCCTTCGCGCTCCACGCGTGCCAGCCCGGCGAGGCGGCCGCGCTCCTCGTAGACGTACAGCAGATCGGTCGCGGCAGAACGACCCGAGGGGCAGGCGAAAGAGACTGAACACACCGATGTGACCGCCCGTTACGGGCAGGCCCAGCGTGCGCATCGGCGAGTCCTTGCCTTTAGGGTCGGCGTGCGACAGCCGGCTGAGTTCCCCGACAGCTGCAAGGTCGGTCAGGCGTGCAAGCCTCACCCGTCCGGAACGGGCACCAACAGAACGGCGTGGCTCGATCAATCGGGCTCGCGCTTGGTTGACGCGACGGAGGTGCGACGAATGGGATGCGGACGCCGTCCGGACCCTTCACCGGGCTCTGCATACGCCGCTGCCATGGTCGCCACGAGACGGTGGAAACGCGTCTCTCCGGCCAGTTCGGGGTGGAAAGCCGTGGCGATGACCTGGCCCTTGCGGACGGCCACGACGCGTCCGTCCTCCAGTTGTGCCATAACGTCGACGCTTGGTCCGACGCGCTCGACTATTGGCGCCCGGATGAAAACCGCCTTGACCTTCTGATCGCCCAGGACGGGCACGTCCAGCTCCGATTCGAAGCTTTCGAGCTGGCGGCCGAAAGCGTTGCGCTTCACCGAGATGTCGAGCAGCGGGAAGACGGGCGCATCGCCGTCGGTGATCTCGCTGCTGAGCAGGATCATTCCTGCGCACGTGCCGAAGATGGGCGCGCCTTTGCTCGCCAGGTCGAGGATCGGCTGACGCAGCCCCCATTCATCGATGAGCTTGCGCATGGTCGTGCTCTCGCCGCCGGGCAGGATCAGGCCGGCGACGTCATCCAGGTCGGACGGGAGTCGGACGAGCACGGGCTCGACGCCGATCTGGCGCAGCACGGCGACGTGCTCGGCGAACGCGCCCTGTAGCGCCAGGACACCGATGCGCACCGGGTGGCTCGGCGTGTTCATTGACTGTTTTGCGCCGCTACCAGCCCCTGACGGCGAGGCGCTCTGAGTCCGCCATCTGTGCGACCTCCAGGCCGCGCATCGGCGCACCGAGGCCCTTCGAAACGTCGGCAACGATTTGAGCGTTATCAAAGTGGGTGGTGGCCTGGACGATGGCGTGCGCCGTCCGTGCCGGTTCCTCTGCCTTGAAGATGCCGCTGCCCACGAACACGCCCTCCGCGCCGAGCTGCATGGCCAGCGCCGCATCGGCGGGCGTCGCAATCCCGCCGGCGACGAAGTTCACTACCGGTAGCTTGCCGTTCCTGGCGACGTCCTGCACGAGCTCGATCGGCGCGCGCAGCTCCTTGGCCGCCGCGTAGAGCTCGTCCTCGCGCATCGCCTGGAGCGAACGGATGCCCGAATGCACGGCTCGAATGTGCCGGACCGCCTCGACGATGTTCCCCGTTCCCGCCTCGCCCTTGGTGCGGATCATCGCTGCGCCCTCACTGATGCGGCGGAGCGCCTCCCCGAGATCGCGGCAACCGCACACGAACGGCACCTTGAAGGCGTGCTTGTCGATGTGGTGCTCCTCGTCCGCCGGCGTGAGCACCTCCGACTCGTCGATGTAGTCGACCCCGAGTGCCTCGAGGACCTGCGCCTCGACGAAATGGCCGATTCGCGCCTTGGCCATGACCGGGATCGTCACCGCGTCCATGATCCCCACGATCATCGAGGGGTCGCTCATGCGCGCGACACCGCCCATGGCACGGATGTCAGACGGAACGCGTTCGAGCGCCATGACGGCGACTGCGCCGGCATCCTCAGCGATCTTGGCCTGGTCGGGCGTGACGACGTCCATGATGACGCCGCCCTTGAGCATCTGGGCGAGGCCCTTCTTGGTCGTCCAGGTCGATTTTTCTTCGGTCACGTGGTGTCTTTGGATCCTCAACTCCGAACGCGGGATCGCTCGACCGGGTCCCGCTGTGTCGGGATTATCTCACCGGCTCGGTTCTGACAAGTTGAGTCGCTTACAGGTTGACAACGCCGAGGGACAGCCCGTTGCCGATCACCAAGCCGCCGATTGATGCGACCCAGCGACTCAAATGCACGCTGGAACGCCTTGGCCAGCGCCAAAATGGCCGAAATGAGCGATGTCGAGAACCGCCGCCGGTCGTCAGCGCCGCGGAGCGACTCAGCGAATCCTGGGCGTCCAACGGCCTGAGTAACCAGATTGAGTAAATCGCCTTGCCACATCCGTCATAACTATCAGCGCGTGCCACTGAGGTCGTGCTGGTAATGGAGAGGGTATGAGACGAGATCTCGTCGAGGCTGCTGCCAGAGGGGACCACGAGGCATTCGAAGTCCTCGCGACCTCCGCCGGTGATCGCCTCTACGCAGTCGCTCGCTTGATCCTTCAGCAGTCCGACCTGGCGGAAGACGCAGTGCAGGAAGCCCTGGTTCGCGCGTGGCAGCAGCTTCCATCGTTGCGTGATCCGGACAGGTTCGACGCCTGGCTCTATCGCCTCATGGTCAATGCCTGTGCAGATCAGGGCCGGCAACTGCGGCGCTGGTCACAGCAGGTACGACCGATCCCACTCGAGGCTTCCATCAGCGACGACACCGGATCCGTCGCCGATCGAGAACAGCTGGAGCGCGGATTCAGCCGACTCAAGCCCGAGCAAAGGGCGGTGGTCGTCTTGCATTACTACAGCGGGTTCTCAGCGGCGGAGATAGCGCAAATGCTCGGCATACCCGAGGGGACCGCCAGATCACGACTTCATTACGCGACTGAGGCGATGCGGGCGGCCCTGCAGGCCGATGCGCGTCAGCCCGCGGTCGCCAAGAACGGGATTGCGTGATGGCTACTGACAAGCGACTCGACGAATCGATCAGCCAATGGTTGGAGCAGGCGGCTCCCGCGCGGCTTCCCGATCGGGTGCTGGGCGCGACCTTCGAGCGGACCCGCCGAAGCAGGCAGCAGGTGGGCTGGCGCGCACTCCTGGGAAGACTGAGCACGCCCAGGTTTGTGCCTGCGCTGACCGGCGCCGCCATCGTTCTGGTGGTTGGCGTCGTGGTCTTGGGTCTCTACTTCAACAGGCCAGGCGTCGCGGTCAACCCATCGCCGACGCCATCGGCGAGTCCCACTGCTACGGCGGCCAGCTCTGAAGTCTTCACTGAGATCGCGCCCGGCGAGATGGTCGAGATTCCGGATTGGCCACTCAATGCGCGCACGTCTCCGCCCTCGGTCTGGACCGGTACGGAGCTGATCGCATGGGGAGACGGGATCTACGGCTCGGCTGGAGGTGGTGCCGCGTTCGACCTGGCGAAAGGCACGTGGCGCGTTATCGCTGCGGGTCCCCTCAGCCCACGTTCCGAGTCCGCTGTGGCGTGGACCGGCTCGGAAATGATCGTGTGGGGCGGCCGTGTCGAGGACTCGTTCTACTACGACGGTGCCGCCTACAACCCCGTGACTGATACCTGGCGGGCTCTGCCGCGCCCACCCGCTGGATTCGCGGGTAAGGATCCGAGGATGCTCTGGACCGGTGAGGAGGCCGTCGTCCTTGGCGTAATGGGCGACTCCGAAACGTCCCGCGAATACATCGGCGCAGCCGCCTACGACCCGGTCACGGACAGCTGGCGGACCCTCGCCAACTCTTCTGGCTCATTCTCGATCGGCGACGGCATGTGGTGGACCGGTGACTCGATCGTCGTGGCGGATGTTGGCTACGACCCGCAATTCGACAAGATCGCTCGCTATGACATGGCTGCGGGCAAGTGGACCATCCTCGACGTTGGTTCGTCTGCCGCGGTCGTAGGCGTTCCGGGCTCCGACGGACGCGTGACCACGTTCATCAACGTGCCATCCGAAAGAGGTGCGCCGATCCAGCTGATCGATAGCAACGGCACTCTGCTCTCGGATTTGCCGGCCTTCCCCGGCGATCTCGGCGTGTTCGGCGACCAAGTCGCGGCGTCCGGCCTGTGGGTCGGCGATGAGGTGGTGTTCGAGATATGGAACGGCGGATCTGAATACCAGCCCGAACAAATCTGGGCGCTCAATCCGAGCACCGAGACGTGGCGCCGGCTGGATGTAGACATTGAATTCCCACGCATCGACCAATCGGTGCGGGTTGCCGGGGACCTGTTGCTGATGTGGAACAGCCCAAACGATGTTTACCGCGGGAGCCCGCGAGTGTGTTGTGTCGCTCCGCCCAGCAAGGGTGGCTCCATCTACCGCGTGGGCACCCCCAGCCCTTCGCAGGTGCCGTGATGCATCAGGTACTGCGAGTGTCTGGACCGGTTCCACGCACCAAGACCGAACCTGACACGAGCTGACTCTCCGACCGTCCGAGCCACTCGACGCCCTGCTGTCCCGTCATCAAACGAAGTCGCAGCTTCGCGCTGCCATGGAGGAACCGATGAACCGAACGATCCTTGCTGCTTCCGTCGCCTTGAGCATCCTCGCTGGCTGTTCCGGCGCGGCCCCTACCGCTGCACCCTCGGCATCGCCCGCCCCAACGCCGACGCAGCCTCCGCCGGCCACACCTGCGGCGACTCCCGCGCCGACAGCGACACAGGCGCCGTCGATCGCCACCCGGCAGGTGCGACTAAACGTGACCGACGGCCCCGAAGCCCTTCGCGTCGTGGTCGACGTGCCGCCCGCTTGGCAACGGGCCGACCCCGAGCCAGCCGACTCGCACTCGGTCGTCCGCGGGGACACTCTTCCTCCGACCGGCATGTTCGTGTGGTTCGGCACGATCGCCAACACGTACGCCGACCCCTGCGGTCACCTGCTCCGGACGCCCGAGGTCGGGCCGACCGTCGACGACCTGATCGCGGCGTTTGCCGATATCCCGAACCTGACCTCGACCGAGCCGGTCCAGACGACGCTCGGGGGACGGCCGGCGACGCACATCGAGCTGACGGTCGATGACGAGCTGCCGTGCCCGGCAAATTCGTTCTACCTTGCGGCCGACGAACAAGGCATCTACTTCTTCGTCGACGGCCCCGGACAAGTCGTTCGCACCTGGGTGCTCGATCTCGATGGCACGCGAGTGGTCGCGTGGGCGTTCCACTTCCCAGAGGCGACGGCCGAGGGACTCGCTGAGGAGCAGGCCATCCTCGACTCCGTCGAGTTCGAACCGGCGAACTGACAGCATCGGACCCATCTGACAGACGCGACCCGATCCCCCTCCGCGGTAAGGCGCCGAGTTCGTAAGGACTCGGCGCCTCTTCGTATCCCCGTGCCCGTAACATCGGCGCGTGGCCGTGCTGACGACGCGAGTCGACCCAACCAGCGATGAGGCGCGGGCGAACGCGGCCGCGATGCGTGCGTTGGTGGCTGAGCTGCGCGCCAAGACGGCCGCGATCAGCGAGCGTGGCGCGGCCGGCGACGAGCGGTCGATCGCCCGACATCGTGAGCGCGGCAAGCTCCCTGTTCGCGAACGGATAGACAGACTGCTCGACCCAGGAGCTGCCTTCCTCGAGCTGTCGCCACTCGCCGCCAACGGCATGTACGACGACGAGGCCCCCGGCGCCGGCATGGTCACGGGCATCGGCAGGGTCAGCGGCACCGATGTCGTGATCGTCGCCAACGACGCGACCGTGAAGGGCGGCACCTACTACCCGATGACCGTCAAGAAGCACCTGCGCGCCCAGGAGATCGCGCTCGCCAACCACCTGCCGTGCATCTATCTGGTCGACTCGGGCGGCGCCTTCCTGCCGCTCCAGGACGACGTGTTTCCCGACCGCGAGCACTTCGGCCGCATCTTCTACAACCAGGCGCAGATGTCGGCGGCGGGCATCGCGCAGGTCGCGCTGGTCATGGGCAGCAGCACGGCCGGTGGCGCGTACGTGCCGGCCATGAGCGACGAGACGGTCATCGTCCGCGGCACCGGGACGATCTTCCTCGGCGGCCCGCCATTGGTGAAGGCTGCGACCGGCGAGGACGTCACGGCCGAGGAGCTCGGCGGAGCCAGCGTCCACGCCCGCATCAGCGGCGTGGCAGACCACGAGGCGCTCGATGACGAGCACGCGCTGGCGATCGGACGAGAGATCATCGCCAGCCTGGCCTGGAAGAAGCCCGAAGCGCCGTGGGCCCGACTCGCCTTCCGACAACCAGCCGTGGCCACGCCCGATCCAGATGACGCGGTGGCGGCCGACGATCCGTACGGGATCTACGGCGCGGTGACACCCGACCTGCGGCGCGGGTACGACGTCCACGAGGTGATCGCCCGCCTGGTGGATGGGTCCGAGTTCCACGAGTTCAAGGCCGGCTACGGCGAGACGCTGGTGACCGGCTTTGCCCACTTGGATGGCTATCCAATCGGCATCCTCGCCAACAACGGCGTGCTGTTCAGCGAATCGGCGTTGAAGGGTGCGCACTTCATCGAGCTCGCTTCGCAGCGCCGGGTGCCGCTGGTGTTCCTGCAGAACATCACCGGCTTCATGGTCGGGCGCGAATACGAAGCCGGCGGCATAGCCAAGGACGGCGCGAAGCTGGTGACGGCCGTGGCGACCACGTCCGTGCCCAAGTTCACGGTGATCATCGGCGGCTCGTTCGGCGCCGGGAACTACGGCATGGCCGGCCGTGCCTACGGCAGCCGCGGGCTGTGGATGTGGCCCAACGCGCGCATCAGCGTGATGGGCGGCGAACAGGCGGCGATGGTGCTGTCGATGGTCGGCACGTTCGGCTCCGAGGAGGAGCGGGAGGCCTACCGCGAGGAGATCCGCGCGAAATACGAGCGCGAGGGCAATCCCTATTACTCGACCGCCCGACTCTGGGACGACGGCGTGATCGACCCCGCCCAGACGCGCGACGTGCTGGCGATCGCCATTGGCGCGGCTCTGAACGCGCCGATATCGGAGACCAAGTTCGGCGTCTTCCGGATGTGATCAGCGGTCTGCGAGCTCACGTCTCGTAGAGACCCGCCGAGTCCCGTGAAACCGGGCGCCGGCTCGTGCGTGGCGTAGCTAGGGTGTCGGCGCCGGCGGTCCAACGGGGTCGCCGACGTGGGGATTCCACGGCGGAGGCACGATTGCCGCTCCGCCGCTCGGTTGCCAGAACGCCGCATTCGGGGAGTACATGGAATTGGGCAGGCCGCGGATGCCGGTGATATCGGCAGATATCAACTCCGTCGCGTTGGCGCCATCGGCGTCCATCGTCCACAAAGCGGACTGACTTGGAAAGCTCCTGCGCACGAACAAGATACGCCCGTCCGGAGTCCAGGAACCTCCAAGCGAGTTGCCGTCGGTCATCAGCGGGCGCAGGTCGCTTCCGTCTGGGCGAATGGTGTTGATGTAGGGACCGAACGCCGCGGTGAACGAGTCGAACAGGATCCGCGATCCATCGGGCGACCACCGTGCATCTGTCGCGTCCAGGCTCGGTGGAGTGACCTGACGGAGGTTCGCGCCGTTCGCGTCGACGATGAACGCGGCCCAATTCATGTCACCAAACTGGTCCGCCTCCCAACTGTCGCCGGTGAAGACAATCTGCTGGCGATCGGGAGACCAGACGGGACTCCACCCCCAGACGGGACTCCTCCCGCCATTGGCCGAGGTCGACCTCAGCTGGACGATCTGACCGCTGGCGAGATCCATCGTCGCCAAAGCCATGCTTCCGCCCGACGGGTCACGGCGGGTGAAGACGAGGGCTTGACCGTCGCTCGAGAACTGTGGGGCTGCGTCGCCTGAGCAATGCCGCTTACATCCGATGTCGAGAGCCCCGGGTTCACCGCTCTCAACGTCGAACAAGTACACGACGTCGGTCTCCGTGTACATGACGTACTTGCCATCGGGCGACCAGCCGAGCAGCTGCTGCCGTTCCGTGCCATCGGGAACGAGTTCCCGCGAACCTGTTCCGTCAGTGCCGATCAGCCACACGCGATCCACGGGACACGTCGGACCCTCGCCGACGGGTCGGCACGAAACGCTCGGGTCCGCGATGGCGGTCACCGGCTTGTCGATTTGGCGCACGTACGCGATCAGCGCCCCAGCCGTCGCAGTGGAAGTGGCGGTAGGCGACGGCGTTACCGGCGTCGTCGGCGGCGCGGTTTCGGGTGCCATCGAGTCTGTCGGACTCGGGACGACGCCCACGTTCTGGCTTGAGCGGGCGCCTACTGACGGTGTGGGAGTGGCGCCAATCTGCGTGGGCGGCCGGGAGAAGTAGAGAGCGGCCGCGACGGCGAGCAGCCCGAAAACGGCTGCCACCGCGAGGCGCCTGAAGGTGCTCATCAGTCGGATCCTCCGCGGCGCCGTCAAGCGGCGCGCCTCAGTGTTGCTGTCAATTGCGACGAGGGCAGCCTCGATCACGCGGTCCGCGACCTGCACAGGCCCCTGATCGAAGAAGTCGACGAGCAGGCTTTCGAGCTCGCGCTGACCGGTCATCGGTTGCGCCCTCCGGCTGCCACCGCTGACGGTCGCTCATCGGCCTCGAGGGACGCGCGCATCGCCCGGTGGGCGTAGTGAAGTCGTGAACGAGCCGTGCCAACCGGGATTTCCAGTCGTTCGGCAATCTCGGTTGGCGTCAGGCCCAGGTAATGCGTAAAGACAAGGATTGCCCGCTGGTCTGGCGGCAGTCGCCGGAAACCCCGTTCGAGCAGATCGCGGTTGTGCACCGACATCCCCTCATCGAGGCCAGCGGGCTCGTCGAGTGGTAAGACTCGAACATTCGCATTCCACGATTTCCAGCGACGCGCCTCGGCGTAGCTGGCGTGGACAAGAAGGCGCTGAATCCACGCGTCGAAACGGTCCGGATCGCGGAGGCCATGCAACTGGCGCCATGCGATCACCAGCGTCTGCTGTACGGCGTCCTCGGCCCGTCCGACATCCCGCAAGATCCGGTAGGCGATCGCCATGAGCCGGTCACCGTGGGTTCTGGCCAGGATGGCAAAGGCCTCCCGGTCCCCCCTCTGCGCCTGCTCAACGAGGTCGCGATCCACCTGACAGTCCTTCTGGCGTCCATTGGGGACGCCTTCCGACCCTAATGAGTCGATGGCCATCCATGGCGTTCAAATTTGCTTTGACTATCCGTCTTGGGACGGTCGCAACGTAGCATCGGCGCAGATGTCGCTTGACCGCCCAAGCATGAGCGCGCGCTGGCCGCTGGCTTGCTTCGCCGCGCTGGGCTCGTTCTGGGGAGCGTGGGCGGCGCTCATACCCGATCTCAAGTCTCAGGTTGGCGCGACCGATGGCGAACTCGGTGTGGCGCTGCTGTTCGCGGGCGTCGGCGCCATCCCGGCGATGCTCGTCGCCGGTCGCCTGTGGCCGCGACTGGGCTGGTGGATGCTGCCGATCTGCGGCCTGATCTTCGCGGCGACGATCGTCGGACCCATCTTTGCCACGACGCCTCTCACGCTCGCCTTGTTTGGAGCGCTCGCCGGAGCCGGATCCGGGGCGTTGGACGTTTCCATGAACGCGGCCGTCAGCGACGTGGAAGCGGAGCGCGGGACGCGACTGATGTTCGGCGCCCACGCGATGTTCTCGCTGGCGGTTCTGGTGTCGGCCGTTGCCACGGGGCTGGCGCGACAAGCCGGAGCCGGGCCGGCGCCGGTGCTGATCAGCGTAGCCCTGTTCGTCGCCGTGGTCGCCATCGGCTCCATCGGCACCGCTCGTGTCGCGAAACGGCCCTCCCAGACCGAAGACGCTGCTGCTTCCAGCTCGCCCGCTACCGGCCTCGGCGGATTGGCGTTCCTGGCCGCGCTCTGCGCCGCCGCGTTCCTCGTTGAGGACGCCGTCCAGAGCTGGAGTGCGCTGCACATCGAGGGTGGCCTCGGCGCTTCGCCTGCTCTCGGAGGTGCGGCGCCTGGCGTGTTTGCCGGAGCGATGTTCCTCGGCCGCATATTTGGTCAGCGGTTTGGGGATCGACTCAGCGAGCGGATGCTGCTGTCGGGCGGTGCCCTCGTTTCTGCAGCCGGCACGGCAGTGCTCGCGGCCGCTCCCACGCCGCTGGTCGCCCTGATCGGACTCTTCTTTGCCGGGGCCGGCATCAGCACCGTCGCTCCGGCACTGTTCGCCCGTGCCGGCAGGCTTGCCAGCCCGGCCGGGCGTGCCGCGGCGATCGCGCGCGTTACAACGATCGGCTACACGGGTTTCATCGTGGGGCCAGCCCTCGTGGGCTTGATCGCCGAGGCCACGACCCTGAGCATCGCGATCGGCGTCCTGGCGTTCCTGGCGTTGCTGGTTGCGGCCGGTGGCTGGGCCGTGATGCGCGGCGACGAGTCACCGCAGGCGACGTTCGACGACGGTGAGGAGCTCCTCCGAACCAGCCGCGGCTGACGGTCAGATCGGTGCGCCAGCAGCCGCAAGCGCGCGTTCATCGCGCGGAAGACTAACGCTGGCGGGTGTACCTCCCACTGAGCTTTGCCTGCTCGATGGTCTTGTCGGCCGCGGCTGAGCGCACCTGATCGGCAGTCGGCGTGCCACCAAGGTTGAGCGGGGCTGACAGCGCGTAGAGCGTGAAGTCGTAGGTGTGGGTACCCGACGGTGGGCAGGGTCCGCCGTAGCCCGCCTTCGCGAAGCTGCCCTTTCCCGCTGTAGCACCCACCGGAAGATCGCCTTGAAT
Organism: uncultured Chloroflexia bacterium; assembly: GCA_963736895.1. Taxonomy (GTDB): domain Bacteria; phylum Chloroflexota; class Limnocylindria; order Limnocylindrales; family CSP1-4; genus JALYGJ01. The sequence goes on along the minus strand of CAVTQU010000008.1, from coordinate 479,685 downwards.
GCCGGTCGCGTCGGATGGAATCCCAACCACCACCCAGTGGACGAAGCCGCGGGCGGTCGGGTCATCCATGATGAGCGCCAGTTCGGCCGTGCCATCCGGCACGCCGCTCCACTCGAGCGGGATCGGCTGATTGGCGCCGTCACACGTGTTGTCGACGGGGATCTGGTCGCCCTCCGCGAACGCTGAACTGGTCAATGTGAAAGTCACGGCAGCTGTCCTCCCTTCATCTGTTCGTACCGGCGCGGTCCGTTCTGAGCTCGCAACCGGGCTCGAGGCAGGGCTTGCGCATGAGCAGACGACAAACAGAGCGAATATCGCCCACATCGTTAGGCCATGCACTAACCGTGGCATAAGACGCGTTGCAGAAGACTGCCGTAAAAGACGCATAGGTCCTTGTCGCACGGAACGGCCGAATTATCGATGTGAGCGATTCTCGGACGCAGAAGTCGACTCGTCGAGGGTGGGGTCGAGGTCTTGACCCCTCGGCTCACGCATCGGTAATGATGCAGGCGATACTCGGCCGTTTTAGGGAGTCGACCTGAATGCGATTTCAGCAGTTTGGTGAACGGTTCCAGCTCCGATTCGAGACCGGCGAACCCCTCGTCGAGTCGATGACACCCTGGCTCGTTGCCCAAGGCATCGAGTACGCCTCCGTCACCGGGCTCGGGGCGGTTCAGCACGCGACGTTCTCTTGGTTCAACTGGGAGCAGAAGGCTTACGAGACCCATGCTTTCGACGAGCAGATGGAGCTGATCAGCCTTGTGGGCAACGTCACGATCCGCGAGAACGCTCCATTTCTCCATGCGCACGTCAGTCTTGGCCGGCGCGATCTGTCGCTGATGGGCGGACATCTCAACGAGCTCATCGCGCGGCCATTGCTCGAGCTTTGGTTGGCCGTTGAAGACGCCACCGTGAGGCGTGTGCTCGACGAGACATGTGGTCTTTACGTGATGGACCTGCCCGAGCGGACATAGGCCACTAGGATCGGCTCGTGAAGACGGGCAGCGCCTTGCCGACGACTGGTCGAGTCCTTCAGGTCAACGTTTCGGGCGGCGGCGTGCCCAAGCGCCCGGTCGAGCGGGCTTGGGTCGGCAAGTTCGGACTCGAAGGTGACAAGCACCGCGAGAACACGGTGCACGGCGGGCCGTATCAGGCCGTGTGCCTGTACGGAATCGAGGCGATCGAGCGCCTCCAGGCCGAGGGTCACCCCGTGGAGCCCGGGAGCGTCGGCGAAAACCTGACTACGACAGGGGTCGAGTGGTCGCTGCTGCCCGTGGGCACGATTGCCCGCGTTGGCAACGAGCTCCAGCTGGAGGTCTCGAACTCAGCGACGCCGTGCAAGACCCAGATAGGCAACTTCGCCGACGGCCAATTCAGCCGCATGTCGATCGACCTGCATCCATCCGACAGTCGAATGTATGCCCGGGTGCTGTCCGAGGGCGAAGTCAAGCCAGGCGATTTGATCACCATCACACCGGCTCCGCCAAATTCGAGGGCGGCCGAATGGCTGATGCTCGACCGGCTCGACAAGGTCGAGCGAAAGTCGATGATTGCCTCGTGGCGAGCGGCAATAGACGGCGGTCTTGCGATCGATTACGTGGAGGACGGTGAGCTGGCGATGTCGTCTGCTCCCTCGCTCGAGGGCCCCGCCTTCAACCACGCCTCGGGCTTCGTCAAATATCCCAACCTGATCGACACGGCCTACGCGTTCTACGACAAGCACAAATCTGCCGGGTGGCTCTGGCTCGACGAGTCTCCCTGGCCCGGCGCGGAGGCAGAGACCACGGTCAATGTCCATGCCGCGGACCCGCTGAACGTGCCGGATGCGCCTGGTCCGGCTGGCCTGACCGTGCGCATCATCGGACGCGAGGATGCGAGCCTCTACTCCAACGTCCACGGCACCACCGCGGTTACGAGCGGTCTGCTCGATCCGACCAAGCCAAATCCGTGGCACGTGGTCTACGAGCGACTCGCCAAGTGGCCGCATCGGTGGCTGTTCCTCGCCGAGCTGAATGGCAAGCCTGTTGGGGCCGCGTCACTCCACGTAAATGCCGGAGCGGGCTGGTTGCGCGGCGCGTCGGTACAGGTCGAAGCCCAGGGTCAGGGGATCCAGCGATCATTGATCGCCGCTCGCGTCCGGCACGCAATCGCGCAGGGCTGCGACCTTGTCGGCTCTTGGGCCGAGCCGGATGGTGCAAGCAACACCAACCTGCAGCGCATGGGCTTTCGCCCGATCGGCGTCCGCCGCCTATACAAGTACGAGCCACACGGCCAGGCCGATTGATGTCCGAATCTCTCGACCTGGCGCGGATCGGACCGGGCGGGGTCGTCGCGCGCGTCACTCTCGATCGGCCGGAGGTTCACAACGCGTTCAATGCCGAGCTCATCGGGGAGCTGCGCTCAACGTTTCGTAGGCTGGCCGAAGAGCCCCCAGATCAGCTGCGGGCCGTCGTCCTTGCCGGCAATGGACCGTCCTTCTGCGCCGGAGCCGACATCACCTGGATGCGCGCGAGCCTGGGCTTGACGCGAGAGCAGAACGAGCAGGACGCGATGGTCATGGCCGAGATGTTCGATGCCATTGACACCTGCCCCGTCCCGGTCATCGCACGCGTCCAGGGCGCGGCGCTCGGCGGCGGCATGGGCCTGTGTGCGGTCAGCGACCTGGTCATCGCCGAAACCGGCGCGAAATTCGGCTTCACCGAGACGCGCCTCGGTATCCTGCCAGCGGTGATCAGCCCGTTCGTGATAACCAAGATCGGGGAGAGCCACGCCCGGGCACTCTTCCCGTCGGGCAAGCGCTTCGATGCGATGCGAGCCCTGCGCATCGGCCTCGTCCATGAGGTCGTCGAGGGCGAAGAGGCGCTCGATTCGGTCGTCGATGCCGCGGTCAACGATCTGCTGGCGGCCGGGCCAACAGCCGCCCGCGCCGCGAAGGCGATCGTCCGAGAAGTCCGCGGCTTGCCGCACGAGTCGACGCGCTGGCACACGGCACGGCGTATCGCTACGCAGCGAACCAGCGCCGAGGGCCAGGAAGGCCTGCGAGCGTTCCTCGAGAAACGTGAGCCATCCTGGAGGGAACCAGGCGACGTATGATCAGCGGCCTCCGCAAGTGCCTGCCTGTCTGGCCATTAGGGACCACGTTGCTCCACTGAGGCGCATCGGACAATCGGTCCGCGGGCTGGCCTTTGGCATGCGGTCAGAGGGGAATGGGTTTGGCCGTCACCAAGCACAAACTCGCAGTCGGATTGATGCTCATCGCCACAGCCGCGCTGGCGATACCGGACGCGGCAATCGCTGCCGGCTCGGACGAAATCGTGGCTGGCCGCGTCACGTTCGATGTAGCTGACGAGTTCGCCAGTCGCACGTCGAGCCGTGTCGCGATGCTCGACACAGGCAGTGGACGCCTTGTCCTGATCGGCGTCGACGAATCGCAGCTCCTCCCTGGCACCCAGGTTCGCCTTGCTGGACACCGCGACGGCACTTCGCTCGAGGTGAGCAACTCTCCCGACACCGTGGCCGGACCGAGCGCAACGCTCAACTCGACAGGTGCGCAGAGCCTCGCGCCGACCTCTCCGCGAGTGGCCGTGCTCCTGCTGAACTTCCAGCAGCCGTCGAGCGGCCCACCTGCTGTGCCTTGGACCAAGGCCACCGTCGACGATCTCTACTTCAGCGGAGAGCGCTCAGTGGCCGCTTATTACGCCGAGGTGTCCGGTGGCCAGATGGCACTGTCGGGCGACGTCTTCGGCTATTTCACGCTCGCCACCAGCACCTATCGCTGTGAGTACAACGACTGGGGATCGGCTGCCCGAAGAGCCGCTGCGAGGGCGGGCATCGATCTGACCCAGTACACGAACGTGGTCTACGCGTTCCCGCGCCAGGAGAGCTGCTGGTGGTCCGGCATGGCCAGTGTCCCCGGCCGCAACAGCTGGGTGAACGGCGAGCTGACGACGTATGTGGCCAGCCACGAGCTCGGCCACAACTTTGGTCTCGACCATGCAGCGGCGCTCATCTGCAAAAAGAACGGCGTGCGGGTCGCTTTTTCGTCTGACTGCTCCCTGGATGAATACGGCGATCCGTTCGACGTGATGGGCTTCACCGGACAGCGCCATTTCCACAACTGGCATCGCATGCACCTGGGACTGGTCGCTGCCGATGAAGTTCAGACTGTGACCGCGCAGGGGAAGTACCGCATTGCGCCGGCCGAGACGGCGGGCAGCGGCAGGCGCGTCCTGCGGGTACCGAAGTCAGGCGGCGACTACTACTACCTCGAGTACCGCCAGCCGTACGGGCTGTTCGACGACTTCTCCGCGACATCGGCCGCCACGAACGGAGTGACGATTCGCATCGCGCCGGATCAAGCTGCCGTCCGATCGAAGCTGATCGACACGATGCCCGAGACGAGCTCGTTCTCTGACGCGCCGCTGAGAGTTGGCCGGACGTTCGCGGACCCGATCAACAAAATCTACGTCACCGTCCTGGCCGTGGATTCGACTGGTGCCGACGTGTCCATCCAGATAGGCCGTGACACTGCCCCACCCCCTCCACCACCGCCACCAGGTGGCGGCGACACAACGCCACCGTCCGCACCGGCCGATCTGACAGGCTCAGTCAACGGCCCGCGAGTCGGAACGCTACGTTGGTCCGCGGCGACCGACGACGTGGCCGTCGACGGCTACCGCGTTTTCCGAAATGGTCTCGCTTACGCCGCCACGCCTGAGCTGGAGCTCATCGACGTCCGCATCGAAGAGGGTGTCACCTACCAGTTCAGCGTCTACGCGGTGGATGGCGCAGGCAATGTCAGCGAGGCCGCAACGCTTGATTTCGCGGTCCCCGACATGAGCCCTCCCGGCCAGGTCTTCGGACTGACCGCCTCGATGACCAGCGAATCGTCCGCTCGACTGAAATGGCTGGCGGCCAGGGACAACGTCGGGCTGCTCGGCTACGAGGTGAGGCGTGACGGCGAGCTCGTAACGACGCTGCTCGCCGGAACGAGAGTGTTCGTCGACACCGGGCTCCCGACAAACGCGACATACGAGTACACAGTCGCGGCCGTCGACACGTCCGGAAACGTGGGATCCGCAGCTATCACGCGGGTGAGGCTGCATCCAGTTGACGTAACTCCGCCGAACGTGCCAACCAACTTCAAGGGCGAACCTCTCGGACGGACGACGGGTCCGACTCACCTGGGGCCCAAGCGTGGACGACCAGGGTGGCCCACTCAAATACAGGGTTTTTCGAGGCAGCACTCGGATCGCGACAGTGACGGGCACCTCGTACGTCAATCGGGCACCGCGGCAGGCGACCTATCGCTACCGCGTCCGGGCAGTCGATGCCAGCGGCAATCGTCAGTCCGTTCACGCCTTGGGTCTCCGTCTTTGCCGCACGCCGCTTGCCCTAGCGGTTGACATGTAACGCGACAAACGCGACATTCGCGTCATGAGCGACGCGATTGGGCCGGGCGAGGCGGCCCGACGGCTGGGAGTCAGCACTCGAACGGTGCAGCGGTGGCTGCGTGAGGGACGGCTGCCGTCGGTCAAGGTCGGATCACGCGTCAAGGTCGACGCGAGCGCGCTCGCCGACTCCTGTCCGCCAGCGGACCTGCGTCCGAGTTCAGCGTCACCGCGGAAGATCGGCCGCCTGTTGGTCGCCAACCGCGGGGAGCTGGTCGTTCGCATTGCCCGAACCTGCCGACAGCTCGGCATCCGCTCTCTTGCGCTCGTCGCAGAGGATCAGGCGCGCGCCTGGTGGACGGGCGCGACCGACGAGATCGTGCCCTCTGCGCGGCAACTACCTCGATGGTGCGGCCATCCTCGACGCGGCGCGCGCGTCCGGCGCCGACGCGATCCACCCCGGCTACGGCTTCCTGGCCGAGAACGCCGAGTTCGCCGCGGCCGTCATCGACGCAAACCTGGTCTGGATCGGCCCACCGCCAGAAGCGATGCGTGCGGTCGGCGACAAGGCCGCTGCGCGCAAGCTGGCCGCGCGGCTCGGCGTCCCGTCCTGACGGGCTACGACGGCGACGACCAGTCCGATCGAGACGCTCACCGGCGAGGCCGAGCGAATCGGTTTCCCGGTGCTGGTCAAGCCGAGCGCCGGCGGTGGCGGCAAGGGCATGCACGTGGTGGCCGAGCCTGCCGAGATGGTCGAGACCGCTCGCCCGTGCACGGCGCGAGGCACAGTCTTCATTCGGCGACGAGCGGCTGATCCTGGAGCGCTACCTCGCCGCGGCCGAGGCACATCGAGGTGCAGATCCTCGCGGACGCGCACGGCAACGCCATCCATCTCGGCGAGCGTGAGTGCTCGCTCCAGCGACGCCACCAGAAGGTGATCGAAGAGGCGCCTTCGCTCGTCGTCGACGCGCCGCTGCGCGCACGTCTCGGCGAGGCGGCGCTGACCTTGATCCGTGCCTCCGGCTACGTCGGCGCCGGCACCGTCGAGTTCCTGCTCGACTCGGACGGGAGCTTCTACTTCCTGGAGGTCAACGCGCGCCTGCAGGTGGAGCATCCGGTGACCGAGCTCGTCACCGGCCGCGACCTGGTGGCGGACCAGATCGCGATCGCGTCCGGCGCAGCCACTCGAGACGTCCAGCCAGCACGATTCGATTTGATGGCCATGCAATCGAGGCACGGCTGTACGCCGAGGACCCGAATGCCGGCTTCCTTCCGGCAACGGGCGAGATCATCGGTCTCGAGTGGCCACGCATCGACGGTCTGCGTGTCGATGCCGGCATCGGCAGCGGCGACGTCGTCGGAACGAGATATGACCCGCTGCTGGCCAAGCTGATCGCCCACGGAGCTGATCGTGCCGAGTCACTTGATCGGCTCGAGCACCGCGCTGGACGACACCAGCGTCCTGGGCGTCACCACCAACCGCGGCTTCCTGCGCTGGCTCACCGCGCGATCTGACGTTCGCGCCGGGGACATGTACACGGGCCTGATCGACGACAGCTGGCACGGTGACGAGTCGCTGCCGGCCGATGCATGGCAGACCGCGCCGCCGCGGTCGCCAGCCAGGCAGCCCGTGATCTCGGGCCGCGGGTCGGCTTTCGGCTCAACGCGCCACCACGCCTGCGAATCGAGATCGCCGACGAGGAGCGGACAGTCGATCTGCGTCCAGCCGAGGCCACCGGCGGCAGCCGTCGCCGCTGCGGTCGGATGGGTCGGTCGTGCTGGATCTCGATGGTCGGTCGATCGTTGCCCGGCTCGCTCCCGCGCCGACCGTCGAAGTCGGCCGCGCGACATGCAGCCCACGAAGGCACCGCCGGTGAAAGCGTGACCGCGCCAATGCCCGGAACCGTGATTGACGTCCGAGTGGCCGAGGGAGACACGGTCGAGGCCGGCCAGGTGCTGGTGGTCCTCGAGGCGATGAAGATGGAAAACACGATTCCCGCGCCCGCGCCGGGCCGTGTCGTGCGCGTCCTGGTCCAGCGCGGACAGCAGGTCCAGCGCACCGAGACGCTGGTGGAACTGACCTAGAACGCGATCGCGCGACGCGGCCTAGACTCGAATGGCCGATGGATTACCCAACTCGCGTCCGCATCTACGAAGTCGGGCCGCGCGACGGCCTCCAGAACGAAGCGACGCCGATCTCGACCGAGGCGAAGCTGCGCTACATCGAGCTGCTCCGCGACGCCGGGCTGCGCGAGATCGAGGCGACGAGCTTCGTGTCACCGAGCGCCATCCCGCAGCTCGCCGACGCCGACGACCTGATGGCGGCTCTGCGCGACCAGCCGCGCGACGGCGTTCGCTACCCGGTCCTCGTCCCCAACATGCGCGGCATGGAGCGCGCCGAGGCAGCTGGCGCGGACGCGCTGGCCGTGTTCACCGCCGCGAGCGACGAGTTCACGCGCCGCAACATCGGCATGACGATCGACGAGTCAATCGAGGCTTTTCGCGCCGGTCCTGATGCGCGCCACCGAGCTTGGCTGGTGGAAGCGCGCGTACGTTTCCACGGCGTTCGGCTGCCCCTTCACCGGCGCGGTTGCGATCGACAAGGTGGTCGAGGTCAGCCAGCGGCTGGTCGACCTCGGTGCCGACGAGATCTGCCTCGGCGACACGATCGGCGTCGGCGTGCCCAGCCAGGTCCATGACCTGACGGCGGCCACGATCGGCGGCAGGAATTGCGCTCGATCAGCTCGCCTACCACTTCCACGACACGCGGGGCACTGCGCTGGCCAACGTGGTAGCCGGGCTCGAGGACGGCGTCACCTGCTTCGACTCGTCCACCGGCGGCACGGGTGGCTGCCCGTACGCACCCGGCGCGGCCGGAAATCTCGCGACGGAGGATCTCGTGTACCTGCTCGATGGGCTCGGAATCGAGCATGGCGCGCGCCTCGCCAGGCGTGCTCGAGGCGGCTCGATTCATCGCCGACGCGCTGGGCAAGCCGCTCGCCAGCAAAGTAGGCCAGGCCGGCGGCTGGGACAGCGCCACCGGTCAGCGCCTGATCTGAGTCCGCGGCGCTCAGATCGGCAGCGTGAACAGGTCACGCGTTCTCTTGCTACGATGCGAGCGTCGCCCGGTCGAGTCCCGGCTGGCTTCAGGGAGCGATGGACAGCGTCGTACTTCTTCTCAACTCTGACTACGAGCCACTCAACGTCTGCAACGTAAGACGCGCGTTTCGCCTCGTCTTCGGCGAGAAGGCAGAGGTCATCCAGTACGACCATCACGAGGTTCGGACCGCGACGGCAGATATTCCGCGCTCCGTCCGTGATCCGGCTCCACCACCGAATCAAGCGGCCACGTCCGCGTGTCAGGCTGTCGCGCAAGGAGATCTTTGCGCGCGACAAGTACACCTGCCAGTACTGCGGCGTCCAGACGCACGACCTGACGCTCGACCACATCATTCCGCGGCATCGCGGCGGCGCGCACACCTGGGACAACCTCGTTGCCGCGTGCAAGCACTGCAACCACCGCAAGGGCGGCCGCCTGGCTGACGAGGCACGGATGCGCCTCATGCGCGACCCGTTCGAGCCGCGCTGCGACGTCTACACGCTGTTCACCCCGTATCTCGCCGACCCGCGCAACGAGCCCTGGCGCGACTACCTGTTCATCGGGCGTAACTAGGCCGATCATCGGCTTCATGGAGCAGTCGGCACCCCCGGATGTGCCGGCCGACGTGCAGGACATCCTCCAGACCCTCTGGTCGAACGGCCACGCGGCGTACCTGGTGGGCGGCGGCGTGCGCGATTCGCTCTTGCGACGCCCCGTCACGGACTGGGACATCGCCACCGACGCCCTGCCCGAGCGAACGCTGAGCCTCTTCCCGGGGAGCCAGTACAAGAACCGCTTCGGCACGGTCACGATTGGTCGGTCGACGCCGATCGCCGAGGTCACGACCTTCCGCCGCGACCATCGCTACGCCGATCACCGGCGCCCTGATTCGGTCACGTTCACCGATTCGCTCGAGGAGGACCTGGCGCGGCGCGATTTCACGGTCAACGCGATCGCCTGGGGCCGCGGAGCCGCGGATGCGGACGCGGACGGCGCGCTGGGTCGATCCGACCGGTGGGATGGCCGACCTTCAGGCAGGCGTTGCTACGCGCTGTCGGCGAGCCGCAGGTTCGATTTGACGAGGATGCGCTTCGCCTCCTGCGCGCAGCACGTCTGGCCGCTCAGCTGGGCTTCGAGATCGAGCCGGAGACGCTGGCGGCGATGGCGGCCACGGCCGAGACGGCGCAATGGGTGTCTGCCGAGCGAATCGGCGACGAGCTGCGCAAGATGATCCGGGCCGATCCGCCCTCGCGGGCCTTTGCGATCCTCGCCGAGACCGGCGTGCTGGACCACGCCCTGCCCGAGCTCGCGGCACAGCGCGGCGTGCCGCAGGACAAGATCACCGGCCACGACCTGTGGGGCCACTCGCTGGCGACGCTCGACGGTGCTGCCACGGTGGATCCGGACGATGAGCTGCTGCGGCTCACCGCCCTGCTGCACGACATCGGCAAGCCGCCGACGTTCGCCGACGGACATTTCATCGGCCATGACGAGGAGGGCGCCAAGCTGGCCGAAGCGCTGCTCACGCGCCTCGCCTTTCCGCGACGCGACGTCGAGACAGTGGCCGCGCTCATCGCGCAACCACATGTTCAGCTACGAGTCGCGCTGGAGCGGCGCCGCGGTTCGGCGTTTCATCCGGCGCATCGGCCGCGACCGCGTCGATCGGCTGATCAACCTTCGACGCGCCGACAACATCGGCAGTGGCCTGCCACCGGACGCCGGCCATATCGAGGAGCTCGACAAGCGAGTCAGGGCCGAACTGGATGCCGGGTTCACCGCTGAGCCTGCGCGAGCTGGCCGTTCACGGTGACGACCTGGTGAGCGAGCTGGGCATCGCCCCGGGCCCGGTGGTCGGGGAGCTGCTCGAGCGCCTCCTCGGCTTGGTCATCGCCGAACCATCACTGAACAGCCGCGAGAGCCTCCTCGCCGAGGCGCGCAAGTGGCTCGCACACGAAGAGACGGCGGTCGCCCGGTGATCGAAGCCCTGCTGCAAGCCGAGCGACTGCTGGTCGTCGGCCTGGTCGACCAGGCCGAGCGCATCTACACCAGCGCGCTCGAGCAGGATCCGCTCAACGCGATCGCGGTCGTTGGGCTGGCGCGCGTCGCGCTGGAGCGCGGCGATGATCGTCTGGCGTACCAGCAGGCGCGCCGTGCGCTCGAGATCGATCCTGAGAACGCGGCCGCGATCCGTCTCGAGTTGCGACTGGCCGAGGTCTTGAGCCGGCGCGACGCCGAGCAGGCCGCCGCCGACGTCGGGCAACCGCTGACACCGAGCCTCCGAGCCACAGACGAACAGCCGGAACGTCCCAAACCCGGACGCTCGCCCGTCAGAGCAGTTCGTGTTCAACCGCAACCCCTCGATGGCCGATCATCGGGCGGCCGAAGAGAAGCGCAACAAGCCAGGAGAGACGAGCGAGTGAGAGACAACCAGTGAGGGTTTTGGTCACCGGCGGTGCCGGATACGTCGGCAGCGTCACGGTGGAGCGGCTCGTCGCCGGCGGCCACGACGTGGTCGTACTCGATTCACTGATGCGCGGTCATCGTGACGCGGTTCCACGCGGAAGCGCCGCTGATCGAGGGCGACAACTCGAACAAGCTGTTGGTCGAACGCGTGCTGCGCGAGGGTCGGATCGACGCGGTCCTCCATTGCGCCGGTCGGTCGCTGGCTCCCGAATCGGTGGTCGATCCCGCGCTCTACTTCCAGAACAACGTCGTGGGCGGCATCGCCCTTCTCGACGCGATGCGTGCTGCGGACGTCAACAGGATCGTGTTCTCGTCGAGCGCCGCCGTGTACGGGGTGGCCAATTCGCCGATCATGGAGGACTCTCCCAAGCAGCCGATCAATGCCTACGGCGAGACGAAGCGCGCCTTCGAAGCCGCTCTCGACTGGTACGCGCGGGCCTACGACATGGCAGGCGTCTCGCTGCGCTACTTCAACGTTGCCGGCGCCACAGACGAGCGCGGCGAGGATCACACGCCGGAGAGCCACCTGATCCCGAACATGCTCCAGGCCGCGCTCGGCGGCGAGTCGCTCAAGGTCTACGGCACCGACTACGACACGCCCGACGGAACGTGCATTCGTGACTACATCCACGTACTGGACCTGGCCGACGCGCACATCGCGGCGCTCGAGATGACCGCCTCGGTCAGCGCCACGCACATTGCGTGCAATCTTGGCTCCGGCTCCGGCTTCAGCGTGATCGAGATGCTCAACGCCGCCGAGACGGTAGTGGGCCACGAAGTGCCGCACACTTTCGCCCCGCGACGCGAGGGCGATCCGGCCGTTCTCGTTGCGTCGAACGCGAAGGCGTTCGAGATGCTGGGCTGGCAGCCGCGCCACGGGACACTGGATGAGATGATCGGCAGTGCCTGGCGCTGGCATCAGGCTCATCCGCAGGGGTACAGCGAATGACAAAGCCCGACGCTAAAGCTCTGCCCGAGATCCCGAAGGATCCGCGCGAATGGCGGCCGCAGACGGTCAAGCGCGGTCGCTACGTACCCGAGGTGATCGATCCGATCCTCGAGCCGATCTGGACCGGCACGCGCGTGCTGGCCTACTACCGCGATTCGGAGATTGCCGACGAGTGGGGCAATGTCTTCGTGATCGACGAGTACGGCGACGATGCGACGCTCGATGCGCCCCAGGCATTCGATCAGCTGCGCCGTGCCGTGCAGGCCACGGAAGCCGTGATCGACGGCGTGATCACCCGCGAAGCCACCGCCGGTGGCGAGAACACGGCGATCGGCATGTTCCCGACGGTCAACCCGATTCGCAAGTTCTTCCTGGGCGGCACGCCGGAGTCGGACGTGAAGTACGAGCCACGAGGGCCGCGTCGCGAAGGCGTGGCAGCGTTCGTGGCCGTCGACCTGCTGAGCGTCGATGATCAGACGCTGTTCGATGCGCCACTGCTCGAGCGTAAACGGGTGCTCGAGTCGCTCATCAGCCAGAGCGACCTGGTGCGCGTCTCGCCATGGACCCGGCCGCCGATCCGAAGCTGGTTCAACACCTGGCGCAGCGCCGGATTCCGCGGAGTGATCATGAAAGGCTCGAACAGTCGCTATCGCCCCGGCGAGGAAACCGCCGAATGGGCGCTGGTCGAGCGAATGCCCAAGATGTGAGCGAGCAGGCAAACATTCGACCCTGGCCGCTGGTTGTCCGCCGAGCAAGAGAGCAGGATCGCGAGTCGGTCCTCGACTTCGCCAGCCAGACGTGGCACGGCTGGGACTACGTCCCAAACGCGTGGCCGGTCTGGTTGTCCGCGTCCGATGGCGCGTTTCTGGTCGGGACCGTTGGCGAGCCCGGCGGCCAGGACGCCGAGGGCAATCCACTGGATGTGGGCCAGGTGGTCGCGATCACCCGCGTTGCGCTCGCCGCGCCGACAGAGGCGTGGCTCGAAGGCATCCGCGTCGATCCCGCGCGTCCGTGGAATGGGCGTCGCCGCCGATCTGCAGATAGCCGAGCTACATTGGGTTGAGGCGCAGGACGCGTCGATAGTCCGCTACGCAACGGGAGCCGACAACGAGGCATCGCACCGCCTCGGCGCCAAGGACGGAATCAACCTGCTCGTCGTGTTTCGCAGCCTGTGGTGGACGGTCGATCCCGATTCGGACGAGGACGAGCCAAGCGCGTTCGACGCGGACGTACGGGCTGCTGCGACCGCGAAGCGGGAAAGGGTGCTCCGCGAGCTCACCCGAGGCGGGTTCGTCGCAGATCCTGTTGACGCGGATTCGCTGTGGCCGCTGGTGTCGGAGGACGCGAGCTTCAACGCCGGTTTGCGCCTTTTCGAGCCCCGCGCCTGGGCGATGAACGAGCTGACCCGCGATGCCTTCGCGAGGCACCTGGAGCGAGCCGAAGTAGTGGTCAGCGGCAGTCCCTCGAGTGACAAACCAGGCGCCTGGGCTATTGCCATCATGCCGCGGATTCAGCTGCCGTCGGAAGACTCGGCGTTGCGGGCAGCCCTGCTCGTGGGAGGCGTCGAGCCGGCAATCGAGCTGCTCGAGAAGGTCCGATCGATCGCCAGAGAGTCGATGCGCCTTCGTCTTCCCGAGAAGAGCCCGCTGTTCGCTGACAACGTGGCTCGATTTGACGAGGCCGGCTATCGCTCGCCGGATTGGGCGATGCACATCCTTGGCCGCTCGATGGACACCGCGGTGCCGATTCCCGCTGCGGATCCCGCCCGAGTAATCCTTGCCGATCAGCCAGATCGGTTGGAAGCGCCCCGCTGGTAAGGTCAGGTTGATGCCTTCGTCCGCCCTCCCCCAGGCGATTCGCGAAGAGGTGGCGCGCCTCGGCAGCGCCGACATCATGGTCGGCATTCCGTCGTTCAAGAACGCGGCAACGATCGGCTACGTGGTGCGTGCGGCGCAGGCCGGCCTCGTCCAGTACTTCCCCGATCTGCGACCGGTCCTGGTCAACGCGGATGCCGGGTCGCCGGATGGCACCCAACGCGTCGTCGTCGAGACCGAGCCGCCGGACTACGTCGAGAGCATCCTGCTCGTCCGGCCCCGCAACCGCCTGCAGCGAATCAGCCTCACGTATCCCGAGGTAGACGGTGTCGGCGGCAAGGGCGCCGCACTGCGCACGATCTTCCAGATCGCCCATGCGCTGAAGGTGCAGGCCCTGGTCGTGGTCGACTCGGACCTGCGTTCCATCATCCCCGAATGGATCGAGCTGCTCGCCGGACCGATCCAGAAGGGCGGCTTCGACTACGTCGCGCCCCTCTACTCGCGCTACAAGTACGACGGAACGATCACCAACACCGTCACCTACCCGATGACAAGGGCCCTCTACGGATTGCGCATCCGTCAGCCCATCGGCGGCGACTTCGGCGTCAGCGGCGATCTCGTCGCGCACTACCTCGAGCAGGACGACTGGGACGCCGACGTCAGCAAGTTCGGCATCGACATCTGGATGACTACAAAGGCGATCACCGGCGGCTTCGCCGTGTGCCAGACGCGCCTCGGTGCCAAGGTCCACGACCCGAAGGATCCGGGCTCCGACCTGGGGCCGATGTTCAGCCAGGTGGTCAGCACCCTGCTGCGGCTGACCGAGGCGCATGCCGACCGTTGGCTCGAGGTCAGCGCCACCCACGACATCCCGGTCTATGGCTTCGAGCGCATCATCGACCCGCCCCCTCTCGAGGTGAACGTGACTCGCCTGCTTGACGAGTTTGCCAAGGGATTGCTGACAGCAGGCGACTCGTGGCGCACTTCGCTGGCGCCCGAAACGTTGACCGCCGTCGAGCGGCTGGCAACGGAGGCGGGACGGGCCGCGGAGGCAGCCGGGCGAGCAGACAAGCCCACGCCCGCTGAGGACAGCGGCTTCCACTTTCCGGACGAGACGTGGGCTCGACTCATCTACGACACGGCCGTGGCGTACCACCAAAGGCTGGTGCCGATCGACAAGCTGGTGGCGTCGCTGATCCCCGTCTACTTCGGTCGCGTCGCAAGCCTGATCGTTGAGACGAAGGACCTGACCACGGACCAGGCCGAACAATTCGTCGAACGCCAGGCTCGAGCCTACGAGCTGGCCAAGCCGTACTTGCTGGCGCGATGGGCCCAGGTGAGCCCTCACGTGCCCGAAACCGCGGCTGGTGCGGGGAGCCGCGCATGAGCGCCGCCATACTGCCTCAGAAAATCCTCATCCCATTGGCAAATCCGAGGACTGCGGCCGACCTGGTTCGCATCGGATCGGCTTTGCTCGCTCACGGTGGCGTGCTCACCGCTTTGGGGATCGTCGAGGTGCCCGAGGGCATGCCGCTCTCTGAAGGGGCTACTCGGGCGCGGCAGGCACGACGCCTCCTGCAAAGAGTGCTCGACTTTGCGCCCGAGGGCGTGGAACTCCGAACGGTGGTCCGTATCGGCCGGCGCGCCGCTGAGGGAATCATCGAGCTCGCCGCCGAGGAAGAGAGCGACCTGATCATCTTCGGCTGGGGCGGCCGGTCGGGTGGAAAGGGCGGCGCCGAGGCCGTCTTCTCGCCGACGATCGACGAGGTCGTGCGCGACTCGCCGTGCAACATCGCGGTGGTCAAGCAGCGCGGCGTGAAGGCCATCGAGCGGATCCTGGCTCCCGTTCGCGGCGGTCCACACGCCGAGCTGGCCCTCGCCTACGCCGGCGCGCTAGGTCGCTATTTCGAAGCCACTGTTGACGTGATGCACGTTGTCCCGCCCGACATCGGGCCTGGCATTCGCGCCCAGGCAGAACGCGCCCTCGCCACGTTCGTGCAGCAGCACGGCGGCGATCCGGCGCGGCCACTGCTGGTCGAGGGCCACAACGTGGTCGGCGCGATCATTCGGCAGGCCGACGAAGCTCAGCTGGTGGTCATGGGCGCCAGCGCAATGACGCCGACCGACGTGGCGCAGGCGGACGGCGCTCTATTCGGGGCCCTCCCCGAATCGATCGCCCAACAGGCCAAGCCAACGGTGATCGTCGTCAAGACGCGGGAGCCGCTGGTGCGCTCAGCGTTCGAGCAACGAGCCGAGCAAGCCGAGACGCTGGAGGCGGCCGACCGAGCCGCCGAGGCCGGACGAAGCATCCCGGCGCGGGTCGAGCGCTGGTTCGCCGAATCGAACTACCACCACAACGAGTTCGCGGACATCGGCCGGCTCGTGGCCTTGAAGGAGCGTCGCGAGCTGACGATCAGCGCGGTTTTGCCGACGCTCAACGAGGCGGCCACGATCGGGCCGATCGTTCGAATGGCCCGTGCCGAGCTGATGGAGAAGTTCCCGCTGATCGACGAGCTGGTGGTGGTCGACTCGGAATCGGACGACGACACACGCGCGATCGCCGAGTCCGAGGGCGCTCGCGTCGTGCTCCACTCGGAGATCCTGCCGCGCTACGGCAGCTACCGCGGCAAGGGCGAGGCCCTGTGGAAAAGCCTGTACGCGACGAGTGGTGACCTGATCGCCTGGTGCGACACCGACGTCATCGACTGGCACCCGCGGTTCCTTTACGGCACCCTTGGTCCACTCCTCGCCGAGTCGCGCATCGGGTACGTGAAGGCCTACTACCAACGGCCCATCGTCGAGGGCGGCGTGCTCAAGGAGGGCGGCGGCGGACGCGTCACCGAGCTTGTCGCCCGGCCGCTGATCAACCTGTTCTTCCCCGAGCTCTCGGGCTACATCCAGCCACTCGCCGGGGAGTACGCCGGGCGTCGCGACCAACTCGAGCAGATCCCGTTCTTCACGGGCTATGCGGTAGAGATCGGCCACCTCATCGACCTTTCGGAGCGATTGGGCCTGCCCGGCTTCGGACAGGTCGACCTCGACATCCGCGTCCATCGCAACCAGGAGCTAGAGGGGCTGTCGCGAATGAGCTTCGTGATCCTCCAGGCAGTCATGAAACGGCTCGAGGAGCGACGCAAGGCGCGGCTCTTTGCCGAGCTGGGGTCGACGATGAAGCTGCCGCGCTCCGGGCCGGGCAAGCTGTCCCTTGAGGTCATCGAGCTGGCCGACCAGGAGCGACCGCCGATGATCCGCATCCCCGAATATGCGGAACGTCGCGCCGAAACCGACACCGCCGCGGTGGCGACCCCCGCCTGAATCGGCTGAACCCTGCCCTGCGCGTTCTCGTAGCGCCCGATTCGTTCAAGGGATCGCTCGACCCCACGGCCGTAGCGCGTGCCCTTGGCGATGGCTGGCGCCGCGCCCGACCTTCAGACGAAATCCGGCTTATCCCGCTCGCGGACGGCGGCGAGGGCACGCTCGAAGCGATCAAGGCGGCGTCCACGGATTGGCTGGAGCTGCCCGCCCATGCGCGAGATCCACTGGGCCGCCCGATTCGGGCCACGTTCCTGCGCCGCGGAACCGATGGCGTGGTCGAGCTGGCATCGGCCTCCGGCCTGTCCCGCTTGGAGACGGACGAGCGCGATCCGCTTGCTGCCTCGACCTTCGGGACGGGGCTCGTCCTGGCAACGGCAATCGGCCTCGGCGTGCGCAACATCGTGCTCGGCCTTGGCGGCAGTGCGACGACTGACGGAGGAGCAGGCGTCCTCTCGGCGCTCGGCGTCCGTTTCTTCGACGATCGGGGCATCGCCCTGGATGAAGGCGGCGGCGGCTCGCTCGCCCGGCTCTCCCGCGTGGACCTGAGCGACGTCTCGCCCATACTCAGCGAGGTGCAGCTCACGATTGCCTCGGACGTACGCAACCCGCTGCTCGGCAAGCAGGGCGCCGCGCGGACTTACGGCCCGCAGAAAGGCGCCAGCAAATCGCAGGTCGCCGTGCTGGAGTCGAACCTGGAGCGCTATGCGGATCTTCTCGAAGTGGAGTCTGGCGCAACGATCCGGGACGTGCCCGGCGCGGGTGCCGCCGGTGGCACGACAGCCGGACTGCTGGCAATCGCGGATCGATTCGCGTCGTTCGCGATCCGGCCTGGTGTCGAGATCGTCATGGAGCTGACCGGCTTCGACGAAGCCCTCGCGACCTCTGATGTGGTGCTCACCGGGGAGGGCCGGATCGACGAGCAGACCAGCTTCGGCAAGACCGCACAAGGCGTTGCCCAGCGCGCCAGTGACGCGGGGAGGGCCTGCGTGGCGTTCGGGGGAGGCGCGACACCGGAAGGAATCGCCGCGCTTGGCGCGCTTGGCGCGATCGTCGTGCCGGTCGCGGAGCAGCCGACGACTCTCGAGGAGGCAATGGCCGCGGGAGCCGCGCCGCTCATCAGGGCCGCTGAGCGCGCCGCGAGACTCGTCACGCTGGGCGAGGCATTGTGATGGCCGCGACCGCCGCCAAGGCGACCACTGCGAAGGCGACCGCGGCAAAGAAGAAGGTCAAGCGCCGCAAGGTCGATCCGGTGCGCGCCTGGACGAACAGGCTTACTCGATACCGGCCGGGGCTCGTTGCAGGACACGCTGTTTGCGCTGCGCTCCATGTACGGCCAACCAACGTGGCAACGCGTGTACGACCCGACGAGCGAACTGATCCTGACCATGCTGTCGGCGAACAGCGCCGACATCAACGCCGAAAAGGCATTCGACCTCTTGTGCCGCCGCTGGCCGGCCCAGCCTGGCGCGGCGCAACCCGGTCAGGGCAGCGGATTTCGAGCCGGCTGGGGAGGAGTCGGCATCACCGAAAGCGTCGCCGACTGGGCCGCCGTGGCCGACGCGCCGCTGGACGAGCTGATCGACACGATCCGCCCCGGTGGCCTCGCACCGACCAAGGCGCCGCGAATCCAGGCCGTCCTGCGTCGCATCTTCGACGAGCGGGGCGACTTTTCTCTCGAGTTCCTGGCCGATCTCCCACCGCAGGAGGCACTGGCATGGTTGACCTCCGTCCCGGGAATCGGGCGGAAGACGGCTTCGGTCGTCCTGCTGTTCGCCTTCGGCATGCCGCTGATGCCGGTCGATCGACACGTGGAGCGGGTGAGCAAGCGCATCGGCCTGATCCCGACGAAAGCCACGGCCGAGCAGGCGCACGACTACCTCCAGGCCCTGCTGGCCGACGGCGAGGTCCACGAGGCGCACGTCAACCTGATCACTCATGGCCGACGGACCTGCCACGCACAACGACCCGATCACGAACGGTGCGCCATCGCCTATCGCTGTCGATTCTTCGACCCGAAGGCACCCTAGAAACGGCGGCGAGGGATAGCATCGAGTCAGTGACGCCCCTGGCGCCACGCCGAGCATCGGAAGGGCTGAATGACAGGTAACGACGCCTTCGACAATTTGGTCGACGAGTTCATCACGAACGAGTTCGAGACGTCCCCCGTCATGGCCTCGTACCACGGCAAAACTGAGTACGACGACAGGCTGGACGACCTTTCGGCCGCTGCTTTTCATAAGCGCGATACCGATGCGCAGGAATGGTTCGACCGATTCGAAGCAGCCGGCGAAGGCCTCACCGCGGACCAGGAGATCGACCGCCAGCTGGCCATGGCCACGCTGCGTGGTCGAGTGATCCACTCCGACTGGCAGGCGTGGAAACGGGACCCGACCATCTATTCGGGCCCCATCCTCAACGGCCTCTTCTACCTCTTCCTCAACCACCTGCGGCCGACGGCCGAACTCGTCGACGCGGCCGTGTCGCGGCTCGAGCAGGTGCCCGGCGCGCTACAGGAAGCGAAGGCAAACCTCGATCCCGAGCTGGCAAGCCGGCTCATCGTCGAGCGCGGGATGGCCTCGGCACGTGCCGGTGCCACGTACGCCCGCACGATGCTGGCCACCGAGGCCGAGACGGACGCCCAGAGCTATCGCCTCCAGGAGGCGGGCGCCATAGCTGGGGACGCTCTCGATGACTACGCGGAACACCTGGTAACGCTCGCCGAGCAGGCCACCGGTGAATGGAAATACGGCGAGGAGCGTTACACCAGGCAGCTCCAGGAACGTGAGCGACTCGACTACGACGCCCGCTCATTACGGGAGCTGGGACAGGTGGAGTACGACCGCCTCGACGCTGAGATGCAGGAGCTGGCGCGACAGATCAATGGCTCACCGGATTGGGGCAAGGTCCTGCACGAGGCAAACGAGGACCATCCGCGGACCGAGGAAGAGATGCGCCTCGCCTACGCGGAGTGGACCGAGAAGTCGCGCCAGTTTCTAGTGGCAACCGGCCTGGTCACCCTGCCCGAGGGCGAGTCGTGCTCGGTCGAGCCCGCGCCTGTCTTTACCCGCCCGCTATTCGCAGTCGCGTCCTACAGCGGACCGCCGTCATTCAGCGATCGACGGCAGGGACATTTCTTCGTGCCGATCGCGCCGGACGGCACAAGCGAGGAAGAAATCCAGGAACGGCTCGCCTCGAACTCCTATGGCGGCATCCCAACGACCGCGGTGCACGAGGCGTATCCGGGCCATCACTGGCACATCACCTGGAGCAAGATCATGGCGCCGCCGCTGCGGCTCGTTCTTGGCACGCCCTACTTCAGCGAGGGCTGGGGCCTCTACGCCGAGCGCGTCATGCGCGAGCGCGGCTTCTTCACCGAGCCGATCCAGGAGCTCTACCACCTGGAAGCGACGATCTTCCGCGCAGCGCGGATCGTGGTCGACACGAGCCTGCACATGGGTGAGATGACCCACGACGAGGCGGTCGAGTTCATGATCGCCAAGACGTCGCTGACCGAGCCCACGGCCAAGGCCGAGGTCGGTCGCTACTGCTCGTGGCCAACCCAGGCGTCGGCCTACCTCACGGGCTGCCTCGAGATCCTGCGTATTCGCGACCGCTACCTCGCGGCACGGGGACTGGCCAGCCAGCCGCGCGCTGACATCCCGATCCATGCCCTGCGCGAGTTCCACGACACTCTGGCGGGCAGCGGACGACTGCCCGTCGGGTTGGCAGAGAAGGCCGTGATGGCCGGAGTCACCGCAGGCTAGCCGGCCAGTTCGAGGCTTTTATGCGGCCGATTCGGCCGCGACGAATATCTACGCACGTTATGTAGATGCAAGCCTCAATCAGCCATGCGCTATGGGTTGCTCCGCGCTCTGCGCTTAGAGTTCGGCCTAACAAGAGATCCCAACAAATGCGAAGCGTCTGGTGACGGGGCGCTCCCGCATCGAATTGGCACGGCCCGGGCCCCCTCCCCGGGCCGTGCTCGTTTGTCCGGCACTTTTTGCCTGGCGGCCAACTAGCGGCCGACGAACAGGGCCACGCCGCTGGCGACCACCAGCACGCCGAGAACGGCGACAGCCAGCAGGGCTGACGTGCGGTCGCGATCCCACGATTCGATCGTCGTCGCGACCAGCCCAAGCACAGGCGTGGCGATCATCGCCAGCACTCCCAGCAGCGCGGCGCGAACCCCCACGTCGCTACCGACCGCGGTCAGCACGAGGCCTGCCAGCAGCATCGTGATGGCGAAGGCGGAACCGGCACGCAGGGCGCGGATCGTGAGCATGGTCACGGCTTGGTTGGCCGTCATGTTCCGATTACCCGCAACACCATCTGGGCGGACAGAATTGCGGCCAGGGCAACGAAGATGAGGCTCAATACGTCTCGCGGCACACGTCGCGAGATGCGGGCGCCGACAGTGGCGCCGATGAAGACTCCGGAAACCACGGCCGCCGCCAGCTGGCCGTCGATCTGCCCGCGACTCAGGTAGATAACGGCGCTGGCAGCCGCGGTCGCTCCCAGCATGTACGTGCTCGTTGCCGTGGCGACCCGAATGGGCACGCCCATCAACACGTTCATCGTTGGTACGTTGACTATCCCGCCGCCGATACCCAGCAAGCCGGACATGGCGCCCGCCGCGAGTGACACGACCATCGCGAGACGGACGTGTCGCGCGCGGTAGTCGATCGTCTCGCCGGTCGTCGGCTCCACGTAGCTCGCGTCGATCTCGTAGGCGCCCGGTTCGCCCACGACCTCGGCTGGCGGCCGTGTCCGCGCGCGCAGCATCTCGATTGCCACGACAACCAGGACGAGCGCGAAGACGGCGCTCAACGTGCGCGCGTCGAGCAGTCCCGCGACGTAGCCGCCGATGATGCCCGCCGCGGCCGTGGCCACGAGCAGCGTGAGGCCGAGGCGCTGATTGACGAACCTGGCCTTCAGGTACGAAACCGAGCCGGCGGTCGAGACGCTGATCACGCCGAGCAGGCTCACCCCGATCGCGCTGTGGACCTCGACCCCGAACGCGACCAGCAGCGGCACGATGATCAGGCCGCCACCGACGCCGACCAGCGCGCCGAAAACGCCGGCCCCCAGGGCAACCGCGAAGGCGATGAGCTCGAGGCCGATCACGTGCGCGGATTATGGCCCGCTACGATCGCAAAGGCATGAGCGAAGAAGCGCACCCCGGCCCGCTGGCGGGAATCCGCGTCCTCGAGCTGTCCACGGTTCTTGCCGGGCCGTACAGCGGGATGGTGCTTGCCGATCTCGGTGCCGACGTGATCAAGGTCGAGCCACCCGACGGAGACGCCACGCGCGGGTATGGCCCGCCGTGGGTGGAGGCCGACGGCGAACGCGTCGCGGCGTACTTCCTGGCGGTGAATCGAAACAAGCGCAGCCTGCGACTGGATCTCCGGCAGCCACAGGGGCAAGAGGTCCTCGGGCGGCTGCTCGAGAAGTCGGACGTCCTCATCGAGAACCATCGTCCCGGCGGGCTGGCCAAGCTGGGCTTCGACGACTCCCGTCTCGCTGAGATCAATCCGCGCCTCGTTCACCTGGCGATCACCGGCTACGGCGCCGATGGCCCAGACGCGGGCAAGCCGGGCTACGACTTCATCGCCCAGGCGGTTGGCGGCTTGATGTCCGTGACCGGCTTTGCCGATGCCGACGGCGGTCAGCCCACCAAGGTCGGCGTGGCGATCACGGACATCGTCACCGGTCTGCTCGGGACGGTTGGCATCCTGGCCGCGATCCGCGCCGGCGTCGGCCAGCGCATCGACGTGTCGCTTCTCGAATCAACGCTGGCGATGCTCATCAACCAGGCCCAGAACGCGTTCGTCAACGGGCACTCACCAGATCGGCGCGGCAACGCACATCCGAACATCGTGCCCTACGAGACGTTCGCTACAGCGGATGGCGAGATTGCCGTTGCCGTGGGCAGCGAACGGCAGTGGCCGCGCCTGTGCCATGCCCTCGGCCTTGACCATCTCACCGCCGATCCACGGTTCGCCGACAACGACGCGCGCGTCCGCAACCGCACCGAGCTGCGTCCGCTTCTGGCGGCACGGTTCATCTCGGAGCCGTCGGCCAACTGGCTCGCCGCGCTCGACGCGGCGGACGTGCCGAGCGGGCCCGTGAACGGCGTCGTTGAGGCCTTTGACCAGGCGCAGGCCCAGGCCCGCGGCATGACGCAGGTTGTCGATCATCCGCGGCT
Organism: uncultured Chloroflexia bacterium; assembly: GCA_963736895.1. Classification (GTDB taxonomy): domain Bacteria; phylum Chloroflexota; class Limnocylindria; order Limnocylindrales; family CSP1-4; genus JALYGJ01. Next base: position 456,449 of record CAVTQU010000008.1, on the reverse strand, counting down.
CGGCCCGATCAGCCAGGTCGGCCTGCCCTACAAGCTGTCCGACACGCCGGCCTCGATCCGCTCCGCACCGCCGCTCCTCGGGGAGCACTCGGGCGAGATCCTGGCCGAGCTCGGCTACGACCCGCCCACCATCGCGGAGCTGAAGACGAATCAGATCATCTAGATGGACCTTCGTGATGTGAGCGGCCGCATCCAGGGCGAGATCGTCCTGCCCACAGACGAAGCCTGGGACACCGCGCGGAAGTCGTGGAATCTCGCTGTCGACCAGCGGCCGGTGGCCATCGTCTACCCAGAGTCGGCGGACGACGTGGTTGCCACGATCGCTAATATGGCCGCGGAGCGCGGCCTGCGCATCGCGTTCAACGCCGGCGGCCACAACGCCGGCACCATCGACTGGAGCCGCGACACGCTGCTCCTGAAATGGGACCGGATGCGCGGCATCGAGATCGATCCGAGTGCGCGGCGTGCCAGGATCGAGCCGGGAACGCTCGGAAAGCCACTCGCCGTGGCCGCCGGCGAGCACGGTCTTGCCTATCTCGCGGGCACATCGCCGGACGTCGGAGTATTCGGCTACGCGCTTGGCGGCGGCCTGAGCTGGATGGTTCGCATGTTCGGGCTCGCCTGCAACTCGATCGTCGCGGCCGAGGTGGTCACCGCGGACGGCCGTCACCTCGCGCATCGACTGGGAGACTGAACCGGAGCTCTTCTGGGCGATCCGTGGCGGAGGCGGCAACTTCTGCTGCCGTGACCGCGCTCGAGCTAGAGCTGTTCCCGATCACGGAGATCTACGCCGGCGCCCTGTTCTGGCCGATCGAGCGCGCAACCGAGATCCTCAACGCATGGCGTTCGATGGATCGAGACCGTGCCGGATGAGTGCGAATCGCTGTGCCGCATGCTGCAGCTCCCGAACGCTGAGTTCCTGCCCGAGCACCTGCGCGGCCGCTCGTTCGCAATGGTCGAGGCGGCTTTCCTCGGCACGGCCACCGAGGGCGGCCGCTCCTAGTGCAGCGCTCCGCGACCTCGGACCCGAGTTCGACACGGTGACGATGATGCCGCCGAGCGACCTGAGCACCGTCCACATGGATCCGGAGTAGCCGCTTGCCCTACACCGGCGACGGGCTCCTGCTTACCGATTTCCCGGCAGCGGCCATCGACAAAGCCGTGGAGGCATTCGTCGGCTCGCCGCTCCTGCATTTCGAGGTTCGCCACCTGGGTGGCGCGGCCGAAGTTGCGTACGCCCGATAACGGTGTGCTGGATGCGATCGATCAGCCCTTCGTGACCTTCACTTTCGGCTTGGCTCCCGACACGGAGGCGTACGAAGCAGTGGATCGGCACTCCAAGCTCGTACTCGACGCACTAAGGCCCTGGGACAGCGGTCGGAAGTACCTGAACTTCGCCGAGTCAGCGGTCGACCCGCGAACAATTTTTCCCGCCGAGACCTACGACCGGCTGTTGCTGGCGAAGACGAAATACGACCCGACCGACATGTTCAATGCCAACCATCCGATCTTGCGAATCCAAGATTGAACGCTGGGCGCCGCCAGCGCATCTATATTGACATATGACGCGCGTCACTGCGCAATTAGATGGACAAAAGGGGTTGAAGGTGCCGATTGCTACTATTACCGTCGGCGCCGACATAGCTCAGCGGTAGAGCAGCTGTTTCGTAAACAGCAGGTCCTCGGTTCAAATCCGAGTGTCGGCTCCAGCGATGGCGTCCCAGCCTGCCGCTAGTGCCCAGACAGAGGGGGAGACAGATGCCCACGGTCCTTCCGTGAGCCGCTCCACATATGGCCACCGTCGCCGCCTCAGTCTCGCGTTAGCGGCTGCCCTCGCAGCGGTCGTCACGGTGCTGCCGGCGGCCGTCTTTGCCGACGATCCCGCCCACCCGCCTGCCGACCAGGGCACCGTCTCTCAACCGGCTCACACCCGCAGCACGGAACGAATCCACCACCAACGATCCTGCCGCCGACGCGCGTATCGAGGCCATGATCGCGGCCGCGCGCTCCTATCTCGGCGTCGCGTATCGCGTCGGAACCGAAGGCCCGGACACCATCGACTGCTCCGGCCTTGTCTTCCGCGCCTTCTCGAATTCTGCCGAGCTCAACCAGATCGGCGGCCTGCGCATGCGTGCCGCGGGCTATCTGCGCTGGTTCGCGGCCCACAACCTGCTGACCACCGATCCCGAGGAAGCCGAGCGCGGTGACCTCGTCATCTACGGCAACGGCGAGCACATCGGCATCTACCTCGGCGACGGCCGCGTCATCAGCGCGCTGGTCACCGGCGTCACAGTCCACTCGCTGGCTGGCATCACGATCCCACCGACGGGCTTCCTGGCGGTCGACTGGACCGGCAAGCGCGGCCCGTTCAAGCCCGGGCATATCGTCCTGCCGACGATCCTCAACGACACTCCCGAAGCGCCGGCCGCGCTCGTTCCAGCGGTGGCGTGGGCGCCAGAAGCGCCGGCCGAGGACATCGCACAGGGACCTGCGGTCGCGGGCGACGAACGCGTCGACCTTCGAACCGCCAACTCGCGCACCTACGACGATCACGGTCAGTTCACGACCGAGCTCTTTGCCCGGCCGATCAACTACCTGCCGCAGGGCTCCGCGGAATGGCAGCCGATCGACCTCCGGTTTGCAGTTCCTGAGCACGGCGCACTCCGACACCTCCGGGGCCGTCTCGGACAAGTCACCCGTAAAGGTCACGGTTGCCGACGCCTCGACAGACGCGCCACTTGTTGGCCTGCAGGCTGGCGACGTTTCGCTCGCTTTGGATCCGCGCGGCGCAAGCGACGACGCTGGAGCTCCCGAGCTTGGCGTGAACGGTGAGTACGCGGACTACCGCGACCTGCTCGGTCCCGGTGTCGGGCTGCGCATCTTCCCGCGGGCGGACGGCTTCAAGGCATTCCTGATCCTGAGCAAGGAACCGGCTGCTCGCTCCGTGACATTCGATGTCGATGCGGCTGGTTTGACGCTCGCCGCCGAGGTAGACGGCTCCGTAACCCTGCGCAACGCCGATGGCGCTGTCCTTGGCCGGATCCCCAGTCCGATGCTTCTCGACTCATCAGACATCGAGGGCGATGGCGGCGCCGTTCGACCGGGCGCTGTCTCGTTGCGTGTCGACAGCTCGGACGCCGCTGCCGAGCTCATTGACGCTGGTCCTCGACCGCGCAGCGCTGGACGAGGCCGTCTACCCGGCCTTCGTCGATCTCGGCGTCGTCGACTTCCCGACCAACGCGACGGCCGCGCTCCACACCTTCGCCTCGAGCGCGCACCCGAACACGAACTTCTCCACGTACCAGCGGCCCGAGGCGCCGGGCTACGCCGAGCTGTGGCACGGCCGCCGACCCGATCGGCGCGACGACAACGAGGCGTACCTGCGCTTCCCGGGCCTGGCCACCCTGTTCACCGGCACAACTATCGAGTCGGCCTCGCTGGACGCGTTCCCCTACTGGCAGAGTGACTCCGAGGCCCCCAGTACCTCGACTGTGGCACGCGTCACTGAAGACTGGGACGTGCGCACACTGACGTGGAACGCTCGCCCAGCGTCCGAACCACAGGCGACAACGGCTGAGACGACGCAGGGCCAGTGGTCGAACATCGACGTCACGTCGTTCGTTACCGACGTCGTCTCCGGCGCAACGACCAACTACGGCCTCGTGCTAAATGCAGACGACGCAGGACGCGGCCACTGGAAGCGGCTTGTCGCCGAGAGTGCCACCGGCGGAAGCACGCTGGAACCGCGCCTCGTGGTTCATTGGTCGGGGCTCAAGTCAGCCGCAGCGCCCACTACCGATGTGATTGCATCGAGTGCGGTCCTCAAGTGGGCCAATCCCGGACTCGCTCCAGCTGCCGTGCGGGCGCAGGTTCAGCTGTCGCGCGACGGCTTCGCCACGGTCGATTCACAGGCGACCCTCAAGAACAACGACGCTGCAGCCGGCTCGCTGGTCGTCACCACGTTCGACATGGCGCCCGGCACGTGGTCGTGGCGCATTCGCTCCAAGTACGGCAACGGGTCGCAGTGGAGCGACTGGTCCAACACGGGCACGTTTGTCGTAGCCGACCCGCACACCAACGAGCTGACAGTCCTCTAGCTCGCTCCGCCTCAGGCCCTGGCTTGCTCGACGTAGCCCTCATCACCTGTTCGCGTCTGCCCGACCTCGACCCGGATGACCGGCTGGCCGTCGGCCCGCTCCTCGATCTCGGCGTGCGGGTGACGCCTTCCGTGTGGGACGACCCATCGGTCGACTGGGAGCGGTTCGACTTGTCGATCCTCCGCTCAACGTGGGACTACACGGATGACCGAGATGGTTTCGTGGCGTGGGCGAGATCCGTGCCGCGACTCCTCAACCCACCGGAGATCGTCGCCTGGAACACCGACAAACGCTACCTGGAGGATCTCGCGGCGGTTGGCGTCCCGGCTGTAACCACGACGTGGATCGCGTCCTCGGATGCGATCGATCTGCCCACCGCGGGCGAGTTCGTTATCAAGCCGTCAATCGGCGCTGGCTCCATCGACGCCCAGCGCTACGACCTCGGCGATGCAGGTTCCCGTGACCTCGCGACCGCCCACATCCGTCGGCTGACCGATGTCGGGCGCACCGTGATGCTGCAGCCCTTCGCGCATGCCATCGACGACGTCGGTGAGACTGCTGTGATCCTCATCGATGGCGGTTTCAGCCACGCCGTCCGCAAGGGCGCGATGTTGGGCAAGGCGGAAGTCGCGGCAGATGCTCTCTATCTGGACGAGGAGATCACGCCTAGCACCGCGAGCGACGATCAGATCGAGCTGGCGTTGCGCGCCGTTGCGGCCGTGCCCATCGACGCGGGCCCGCTGCTCTACGCCAGGGTCGACATGGTCCCGGGGTCGGATGGACGGCCGATCCTGATGGAGCTGGAGCTGACAGAGCCGTCACTCTTCATGGTCGTTGTGCCGGGCTCGGAGCGCACCTTCGCGACGGCTATTGCCGCGCGCGCCCGGCAGATGGCCCAAGTCCGCAATGCGGCCGGGAAATAGAAAGAGGCCGGGCGCGCGCCCCAGCGCGGCGTGCCCGGCCTCAGCAGGAGAAGAGTTCTCCTGACCGTTTGATGCGGAGGAGAGGGAACTCCGCATTCAACGTCTGTGACGCACGTTATGCCGCGCTGGTTCCACGAACAATCCGGTTTCCCACTGATCGCATTACGCGCATGCAAATCCGTACCGCCACGTACTCGAATACGTGGCTATTCGGGCAGCGAAAGGTCCCACAAGTCGCCGAGCAGGCCGTCCTGATTGGTGCCTCCAAAAAGCAGGTAACGGCCGGCAGGATCAACGATCAACGTCGCGCCGGCACGAGCGCTGGGGCCGGCGGCGAACTCGAGAGCGTGCAGCTGCGGTCCGCCCCAGTCGAGGGCCCATGTGTCTCCGAGAAAGCCACCGTCAATGCTGCCGCCACCGAACACCAGGTTGCCGAAACGAGGGTCGGATGCCAAAGCGTAGAGCTGACGAGGCGGCGCAGCCTGCTCAATTCCCTTCTCCCAGCGTCCAGCGGCGGGATCGAACGTCCAGATATCGCCCAACGCCGCAACTCCGGTCGTCTGCCCGCCGTAAAGGATGAGCCGACCGCCGGCTGACCAGAAGCAGTCATGCAGGCAGCGTTTGACCGGCACGTCGCCCGAGGGCGTGCGATCCGTCCAGATTGCGCTCGAGAAGTCGTACGAGCGCGTGTCGGCGAAACGGCCGTCGTCCTGGGTGAAGCCGTGGCTGATCCACATCTCCCCGTCCGGCCCTAGCGTGGCGCACGAACCGTAGCGGGCCTCAGGAACCGCGCCTGCCGATGGCAGCTGTGTCCAGGAGTTTGATCCGGGGTCGTAGGCCCAGATGTCGTCGAAGAACGCCGACTTCCCCTGGCCACTCCAAACAACGAGACCGAACGCCAGGGACCCACGTCGCCGTGTGGCCGAAGCGAGCGCCCGGTCCATCTGTCGCAGGTTGGACGTGCGTCCAGGTCTGACCGACGAGATCGAAGGCCCAGAGCTCGTTGGATGCTCCGTCCGCCGTGAGACCACCGAAGAGATAGGCGACTTCGTTCGCCTCGTCGACGGTCCAGGTGTGGTCCTGGCGGGCGCTGGGGCCACCGGCTACATCCGATCGCTGGACCCACTCTGCGGCGGGTGCCGCAGAAGATCCAACGGCGGTCGGCGAATCGACGGGGAGCCTGGGCGCTGAGGAAGGTGTGGTCGCCGGCGCATTCGGCGTCGTTGTTGTGGTCGCCAGCGATGGTTGATTCAAGTGCGTTGGTTGCGTCGTCGGCGTCGGTCGAGCGCTTCCCGCCGGACTAGCGCAGGCCGCCAGAAGCAGTCCGACCATGATGGCCGTTCGCAGCGATCGGAGCACTTCGTGAGGTTAGCGGCCGGTATCGTTACCGCGGCTGGCTCAGTCGGTGAGTGGAGGAGAGATGTTCAGCGAATTCCGCGCGTTCCTGACCAAGTCCAACGCATTGGCACTCGCCGTCGGCGTGGTGCTCGGTGTTGCGCTGGGGGCGGTGGTGGCGTCGCTCGTCAACGACATCATCATGCCGCCGATCGGTTTGCTGCTCGGAGGGGTCGATTTCGACCAGCTACAGATCGTCCTCAAGGAAGGGACGGCCACGAGCGACCCCGTGGCGATCCGCTACGGCACGTTCCTGAGCGCGCTGCTCACCTTCGTGATCGTCGCGTTCGTGGTGTTCCTGATCACTCGCTGGCTGCTGCCGAAGCCCGGGCCGACGCGGACGTGCCCGTTCTGCCACGAAGAAGTGGCTGTTGATGCGACGCGGTGCAGGTTCTGCACCAGCGAGCTGCCACCGGAGCCTGCCGCGGGGTAGTGCGGCCGCCCTGATGAGGCGCGGCTAAGACTCGGAGTCGTCTCCGGATCCGGCGGCTTCGCCACCCTCCGCGCCCTCGGCGGCCTCGCCTTCGGCGCCCTCGGCGGCTTCGCCCTCGGCGACCTCTGTCTCCACGGTCTCCGGCTCTTCCTCGATGCGCGGCGCCTGGACGCGCGCTACGGCCTCGGACTCGTCTGTGACGAGAGTGACGCCGTCGGGAATTTGCAGGTCTGAAGCGTGGAGCGTGAGCTCGAAGTCGGTCAGTGTTGTGATGTCGAGCTCGACGCCCGAAGGGATGTCGTCCGGCTTGGCGCGAACAAGGACCGAGTCGCGCAGGTGGAGGAGGACGCCGCCCATTTTCTCGACCGCGTCCGACTCACCGACGATGAGGATCGGCACGTCGATGGTGCGCTCCTCTTCCATGTTGACGACCAGGAAGTCGATGTGGATGGCCTTCCGTGAGACCGGGTGCTCCTGGATCGCGTGAAGCAGGACGGGCAGCGGCTTGCCGCCGTCGAGCTGCAGGTCGACGACCGCGTGGCGGCCCGCCTGGCGTCGAAGGAGGTCGAATTCGCGCGCATCCATCGCGATAGCCTGCAATTCCTGGCCGACGCCGTAGACAACGCCGGGCAGCGTGCCAATTCGGCGGAGCTTGGCGACTTCCTTGCCACGGACGGAGCGCGGCTGTACGGAGAGCGTTGGTCGTTTCATGGGGACGCGGATCGTAACACGAGCGACAGATTTGGCCCGCCACGGGTCATCAGGTTGAACGAAGGCAATCCATCCTTAGCCAATCGGCGCCTCCGCCGGTTGTACGATCACCAGCCATGACAGCTTCCATCCTCATCGTCGAAGACGAGTACGCCGTCGCGCGCGGGATCGAGTATGCCCTGAAGCAGGAGGGTTACGAGGTCACCGTGGCCCGGAACGGTGAAGAGGGCCTCGAGATGGCGACGCGCAACGCCCCGGATCTTGTGATCCTCGACGTCCGTCTTCCGGGCATGGACGGCTTCGAGATGCTGCGCCGGGTGCGTGGCGCCGGAAATAAGGCGCCGGTCCTGTTCCTGACCGCGCGCGACGAGGAGATGGACAAGGTGATCGGCCTCGAGCTTGGCGCCGACGACTACCTCACCAAGCCGTTCGGCCTGCGCGAGCTGATGAGCCGTATCAAGGCGCTGTTGCGCCGCGCGTACGGCGACCTGGCCGATGCCGCCGGTGGCCGCGTCATTCGCCATCGCGATCTGCTGATCGACCTCGAGCGACGCCGCGTCCAGCGCGGCACGCGGCGCATCAGCCTCACTGCCACGGAATTCGAGATCCTTCGTCACCTGGCATCCAAACCAGGCCGCGTCTTCACTCGACGGGAGCTGCTCGAGCTCGTCCGTGACTACGAAGCGCTGGACCAGGACGAGAAAACGATCAACGTCCACGTCAGCCACCTGCGCGAGAAGCTGGAGGACGATCCCTCCGATCCTGCCTTCATCCTGACCATCCGCGGAGCGGGCTACGCCTTCGCCGAACGCTAGGTCTCGTTGATGCGCCGCTACATTCCGCAGTTCGCTACCGGGCTTCGAGCCCGACTCGTCATCGCGTTCGTCCTTGTCGTGGCCATCGCGCTGGGCCTGATGGTCGCCACCCTGCCGCGCCTGCTTGATGGTTACTTCGCCCAACAGTCGACGGCCGACCTCAATCGACGTGCAGGCGTCGTCAAGCTTTTCGTTGCCACCAAGATCTTCGAATATCAAACCGCGAACGGCAACGCGGCTCAGCCCATCCTGCTGCCAACCGAGCCGCTCAGCGCCGCCGACGGCATTCGCTCTGCGCTCGGAACAGCCGATGACGGGTTCCTGCTGACGCTTGCGCGAGACGTCGCCCAGGCCAATGTCACCGTCACGATCGCACCGGACCCCGCGCATTCAGATCAGGTGGCTTACCAGCTTGTGGTCCCGCTACCGGATGATTTCGGCCAGGCGGGTCAGCAGCGCGAGTCGATCTCGTCCGATCCAGGCGCGGGCCAGGTCCAGATTCCCGACACATTCTGGAGTCAATCCGGCGCTGGAGCCCCCGAGCGGCTGGTAACTGTTGAACTCTCACAACCGTTCACCTTTCGGGCCCAGACCCTGGAGACCATTGCAGGGATCCTGAGCGTTGCGGCGATCATCGCCCTGATCATCGCCGTGATCGCGTCGGTGTTCATCGCCGACCGCCTGACACAGCCCATCCGCCGCCTGACCGGTGCGGCACGCGAGCTCTCAGAGGGCCACCTGGACGTCCGCGTCACGCCCCGGAGCGCAACACCGGAAGTAGCGGAGCTCTCCGAGGCGTTCAACGCGATGGCCGAGCGCCTTCAACGCTCGATCGAGTTCATCCGCAAGGACCGCGACCGCAGCCGCGATTTCCTCGCCGACGTGTCACATGAGCTGCGGACACCCATCGCCGCACTGCGCACCTTCAACGAGCTGCTGGGCGAGGAAGAGCACATGGACGAGGCCACGCGCCATGAGTTCATCGAACAGAGCCGCCAGCAGATCGATCGGCTGGACTGGCTGGCCGCGAATCTCTTGGAGCTGTCAAAGCTCGAATCGGGCCTTGTCCTGCTGGACCTTCGTCCAGACGATCTTCGCGCGGTCGTCGAGAACACAATCCAGCAGCAGATGCCCAGCGCGGAGCGCAAGGGTGTGACCCTGGAGATGACGCTTCCGGACGAGCCGTTGCGCCAGATGCACGATCCTCAGCGTCTTGGACAGGTGCTGGGCAACCTCATTGGCAACGCCATCAAGTTCACGCCCAGGGGCGGCAGGGTCGACGTGACTCTGGAGGCCACCGACGAGGGCGCCGAGATGCGTGTCGTGGACACCGGCGTGGGCATCGACCCGCAGGAACTGCCGATGGTCTTCGACCGGTTCTACCGCGGAGCCCAGGCTCACGAGTCGCGCGCATCGGGATCCGGCCTTGGCCTGTCGATCGTCCGTCAGATCGTGGAGATGCACGATGGACGCATCGCAATCACCAGCACTCCGGGCGTTGGAACGCAGGTTTCCGTTGCTTTGCCGCGCGAAATGTCCGTTTCTTCACCGGCCGCTGTCCCCGCCTGAACGAGGTTCGTGGCAACCTTGCGGCTGCCGTGAGTAATCCCAGATGACAGAACCGCGCGATCCGGATCAGATCGACCCAGACACTCAGTCCTACGCACCCCCGCCTCCCGAGGCTGTGGGGGATCCCAACGCAGGGATTTCGTACGGACGTCCAAGCACCTACAGCCCGCCCCAGGAGACGCGCTCGCCATGGAGCGCCCAGCCGTGGCAGCAGCAGACGCCCCAGCATTGGCTGGAGCCGCTCCCCGGCCAGGATCGGCGCCGACGCAAGCGCGGCCGCTCAGGCCTGTATCTCACGATGGCCATCGTCGTGGCGCTCGTCGCCGGGACGATCGGTTCGGCGGTCACCTACATGGCCCTGGTGTACAGCGGCAGCCTGACATCCGCGAACGTTGCCGTCGCGTCGCCATCTCCAGCCCCGCAGCCCCAATCGAGCTCGCGGACGGTCATCGTCGACGACCAGACCGCGATAACCAGCGCCGCCGAATCCGTCAGCCCGGCCGTGGTCACGATCACCGTCCGTGCCGGCGAGGCGACCGATCCGTTCTCGCTGCCGGAGACCGGCGTTGGCTCGGGCATCATCTACGACCCCAACGGCTGGGTGCTCACCAACCGACACGTGGTCTCCGATGCGACCCAGGTTACGGTCGAGCTGCAGGACGGCCGACGGCTGCCGGCAACCGTCTACGGCGTCGATACGCTCACCGACCTGGCGATCGTCAAGATCGACGCCACGGGACTGCCCGCCGCGCAGATCGGCGACTCGGGAACCCTCAAACCGGGCCAGACAGCCATCGTTATCGGCAGCCCGCTGGGCACCTTCACCAATAGCGTCACATCGGGTGTCATCTCGGCGCTCGGCCGCCAGCTCGCGGTCAGCGATCCGGTGACCGGCGAACGTCGCCAGCTGCGCAACCTCGTTCAGACCGACGCAGCGATCAACCCGGGCAACTCCGGCGGCCCGCTGGTCGACGCCGCAGGCAACGTCGTCGGTGTGAGCACCGCCTACGCGGAGTCGGCGCAGGGGATCTTCTTCGCCATCCCGATAAACATCGCTAAGCCGATCATGCGCCAGGCGGTGGCCGGCGAGCCACTCAGCCGGCCCTGGATCGGCGTGGTCTATGTGCCCCTGAACAGGAGCCTCGCCGACGAGAACAACCTGCCGATCGACTACGGCGCCTGGGTCTCGCCCGAGACGGCCGACGGATCTGAGCCCATCGTCCCCGATAGCCCCGCCGCGACGGCAGGCCTCAAGTCGAACGACATCATCACGGCCATCAACGGCATCCGTATCGATACGTCACAGGGTCTCGACGACATCCTCAGTGCCTTCTCGCCGGGCGATCGGCTGACGCTCAGCGTCCTGCGCGACGGGCAGACGCTGTCGATGGGCCTGACGCTTGGAACGAGGCCGGCCGGGCTCGACTAGGACCGCGACCGCTCGATCTCGACTCCCGCGTAGTCGAGCACTCCGTCAATAGGCACGCCGGGCTTCCGGACGCGCACCACGACTGATTCGATGCGCGGGAAGCCATCGAGCAGATCCGATGCGATGGCCTGGCCGATCGCCTCCAGGAGATGGAACGAGCGCTCTTCGACGATCTGTCGGCACCGATCGAACACCCTGCTGTAGTTGACGGTCTGCTCGAGGTCGTCGCTCGTGCCGGCGGCGTGAAGGTCGGCAGAGATCTCGACGTCGACCTCGATCAGCTGGGGGAGACTCCGTTCGTCGTCGCCAACACCGTGATGACCCTCGAATTCCATGTGGCTCAGGACGATGCGGTCGCTCATTCGTTGTCCTCCTCGCGCCAACCGCCACGAACAATGGCATCGGCCATCCGCGCCGCGCGGACGTTCGCCTCGACGTCGTGGACGCGCACGATATCGGCCCCGGCGGCCACTCCAAGTGCCGTCGTTGCGAGGGTACCCTCCAGCCGTTGATCGGCGGGCAGGTCGAGCACCTTGCCGATCGTCGACTTGCGGCTCGTCCCGAGAAGAACCGGGCGACCAAGAGCGGTGATCAGCGACAGATCGCGCAGCACGGCCAGATTGTGCTCCGGCGTCTTGCCGAACCCGATCCCCGGATCGACGATGAGGTTGTTCCAGTCGACGCCGGCGGCCAGCGCACGATCGAGGGCGCGCTGCAGATCGGCGATCACCTCCGCGACGACGTTGCGGTAGCGCGCCTCGGCGCGGTTGTGCATCAGGACGATGGGCACGCCGCGCTCAACGGCCAAAGCCGTCATGCCCGAGTCGTCGGCCGTGCCCCAGATGTCGTTCAGTAGGTCGGCACCGGCGTCCAGGGCGGCAGCCGCTATTTCGGGCTTGGTCGTATCGATGCTGATCGGCATATCCGGCAGCGCGGCACGGATCGCGCGCACGACCGGCTCGGTACGGCGGCGCTCCTCGGCAACATCGACGATCGCGTGTCCGGGACGCGTCGACTCGCCGCCGACATCTATGAGGTCCGCGCCCTCCATGGCCATCTGCTCCGCCTGTTCAGCCGCGGCGGCGGCGAGATTGCCGCTGTCGGCGGCGAGCAACCCATCGCCGCTGAACGAATCGGGCGTGACATTGACAACGCCCATCACGAACGTGCGGCTACCCCACGCGAAGTCCTTGCGGCCGATCTGCGTGGGCTGCGGTGGCTGCTCGGGGATGCCCGACTCGGCGTTCGTGGGCAGGTCGACCGAGGGCGTTGCGTCCATGTGCCTCCCGTGTTCAGTCGATCGCGCCGGCCGCCATGAGCCGCGCCCTGATGTACCCGACAAGGTACAGCGACCCACACACGATCAACGGACCGGAGACCTGGGCCGCGCGCTGGCGGGCGGACTCCCAGGCGCGCTCCGGGACCGCGATCTCCACCGCACCGGCACCCCAGATGGACGCCAGCTTGCGTGGCTCCAGCGAGTTTTCTGCGCCCGGCACGCGCGTGGCGAACATGGCACCGCTCGGGACCGCATCGATCACCGGGTCGAGCATTCCCTCCTGCCAGTGGTTGGCCAGGATGCCAATCACGAACGTTGGTGATCCGGCCGTCATCTGGGGGAGCAGCTCCGTCAAGGCTTCGCCGAGCGCGGCCATTCCTGCCGGGTTGTGCGCGCCGTCGAGCAGGATGTCGGGCTGACCGGCCACGCTGACGAGCTCCATCCGGCCCGGCCAACGCGCGTTGGCGAACCCGCGCTCAACTGCCCCATCCCTCAGCGGTGCTATCCCGCCGGCATCGAGCCCATTCAGGATTCCCAGGGCCACGGCCGCGTTCGCTGCCTGGTGGCGACCGACCAGGCCGATCTTGAGCTCACTACCCGCCCCCGTCCTGGCCAAGACCCCGCTGCGATCCAGCCTGATCACGTCCAATGGCTCGCGGATCTCGAGGGGCACGTTGACCCTCGCCGCGCGCAAGCGGATCTCCTCGAGCGCCGGTTCGGTGGCGCCAGTGATCGCCGCGGAATCACCGCGCTTGATGATTTGTGCCTTCTCGATGGCGATCTTCTCGACCGTATCGCCCAGGTACTCCATATGGTCCAGTGCGACGTTCGTGATTGCGCTGACACCGCCTTGCCAGACGTTGGTCGCGTCGAGGCGGCCACCGAGACCGACCTCTACGACGGCCACGTCCACCTTGCTGCGCCTGAACCACTCGAATGCAGCCGCGGTCAGGACCTCGAACTCGGTCGGTGCGCCGTGGCGCGCCTCGACCTTGTCGGCTTGGACCAGGACCTCTTCGACCAGCTGGGCGAAATCGGTGGGCGAGATGGGCTGGCCATCGACCACGATCCGTTCGCGGTAGCTGACCAGATGAGGTTTCGGCGTCTGACCGACGCTGTAGCCCCCTTCGCGCAGCACCGACGCGACGAGCTGCTGCGTGCTGCCCTTGCCGTTGGTGCCGCCAATGAGGGCGCCCCGCAGTTCCTTATGCGGATCACCAAGGCGTTTGAGGATGGCGTGCGTGCGATCGAGCCCCAGGTGGATCCCAAACCTTCCGCGCGCCTGCAGCCGGCCGAGAACGTCCCGGTAGCGCGGATCGGCATCGTCTTCGAGAGACACGTTCTACCTCCGCAGACGGCCTTTGGCCGCTGCTGCGCGCCTCGTGGACGGCCGCCGAACCGCGGCCCGACACGACGCGTGCGGTCAGATGTCGAGCTCGTCCTCGTAGAAGACGCATTGGTTGAAGCGCGGAGAGAGGCAGATGTCAGAGACGTAGCCCTGCTCGAGGTGCACTCCGCCGCGCAGCTGGCAACGCGCGACGTTGGTGTCCTGACGCATGAGCGCCTTGAGAAGGTGCGGCGCGTTGATCGGAATGGGGCCGCGCGGACCGGTCATGTAGAAGTGCGGGCACACGTTGCGGCGCAAGTTCGGCAGGCCAAACGGAATGCGTGGGACCGAGGCTCCCGCGCCCTGTGGCGGCTCGGCCGGCCGTCGCATGAGCAGATTGCTGGAAACCCGACTGATGGGACCACGCGGCGGCTGCGGCGGTGTGGGACGTCCGTGGAGAGCCGTGCGGGCTAGCGTTGCCAGCGGTTTGCGCGACTGATCCACTCCACCTCCCTAGACGGCACGTGACCGGTACCGTTGCCATTAGCGTACACGCGCAGAGGCGTCGAACGCGCTGTCTGTCGCACCGCGACAATTCGCGCGGATGCCGGGATCGTCGAAGCGCGCTGACACGAAGAGCAAAGGCACCCGTCGGCAGGGTGCGCGCCCGGCCGGTCGCAGCCGCAAGCGCAAGGATCCGACGCACTCCCGACGCTTCAGCTTCTCACGGCGCATCGGCGTGGCGGCGGCTCTTGTCCTGTTGGTTGGAGCCGGGCTGGCGCTGGCCAGTGGCACGTTCAACGGCTCCGGGCGGCGTGGCGAGCCGCCTCCGAGCGTGGCGCCGCCACCCAGCGTGACGCTTACTCAACCGGACCCCGCTGTGACCAACGAGGCCACCGTCGATGTCGCCGGGGTACTCCCCGCGGACCTGGATCGATCCACGGCGGATCAGCTGCGCATATACGTCAACGAGCGAGTGGTGCGCGAACGCAGCGTCCCGGGCGAAGGCAACTTCACGATCAGCGGCATCCCGCTCGACGAAGGCTCGAACGAGATCAGCGCCGCTCTCGTGGGCGACGGCGGGCGAAGGTGAGATGTCTGTTTCAGTGGCCGTCGTACGCGACTCAACGGCACCGGAAATATCGATCTCCAGCCCCGCCGCGGACGGGATGGTCTACAACCCGACAGAAACGCTACGGGGCCGAACTGAGCCAGGCGCCACTATCGAGGTCAAGGAAGAAAGCTCCGGCGGGCCGATCGAAGCGACCGTCTCGGACGATGGGCGATTTCAGGCGAACCATCGAATTGGAGCTGGGTCCCAATGCTTTCGTGCTGCGCAGCCGGGACGCAGCCGGCAACGTGGGCAGTACCCGATTCGAGGTGACGCGGGCGACGAGTCTGTCCTCGATCGTCCTGACGGTATCCACGGAGATCGTGGCGCTATCCGATCTCCCGGCGACGGTCGGCGCTGTGGCGTTGGTCCGTGACGAGCTTGGCCGCGCCGCGGACAACGTGCCGGTGACGTTCAGCCTCTCCCCGCCGAACCGAGGCACGAGCACTTACCGTGCCACGACGTCCGACGGCGGCCGCGCGACCTGGCCGAACATGGTTGTGACCGGCGATGCGAGCGCAACGGGAGCCTGGCTGGTGACCGCTTTGGCGACGCTGCCTTCAGGTCAGGAGCTTCGGGGAAGCGCCTCGTTCACCGTCCAGTAACTGGTCTCACGCTGCCGCGCGGCGGCCGCACCGTGATAAGGCCGTTGTCCGTGGCTTCAGCAAATGCGGCAAAGATGCTGTCGGTCGGTCCTTGGGAGCTGCCCGCCCAGCACGCCCGCTGCTCTTCGCCGCTCAGCGGCGCGCGTTTCTTGTCGAGCCCGCAGAAGCCGAGACCGCCGACGACCGACTGACGAAAGTTGGCGCACGTCCCGCAGCTGGTGGCGGAGCGACCGCACAGGAAACAGCGGGACGAATCAGCCTGGACCGTTCGGCAGTTCGGGCAGCGCCACGTCGCCATCGATTTCGAGTCTACGCCGACCCAACGCGGTCGGGAGTGCGTCCGCGCACTACTCCGCTAGGGACACTCCGGTGGGCCATCAGTCGGCGCTTTGACTGCCAGGTCAACGGCCGTACCCGGCTGGACCTGGGCATTCGGCTCTGGAGCCTGCTGCCCTGGAACTACGAGCCAGTCGTCACCGATCGTGCCCGCGGACAGCGGGTTGACGATGCCAACAACGAGGTCGGCCGCTTCGATCTGCATCTTTGCCTCGCCCAGCGTTCCGCAGAGGGAGTAGTTGCCGACTGTCACCGGCGTCGGAACCGGCGTGGGCTCAGCCGTGGGCGTGGGCGCCAGGGTCGGAGGTGGCGGAGGAGTGACGACCGGTGAAGGTGTGATAACCGGTGGAGGTGTGGGTGGAGCAGTCGGCGACGGCGTGATCTCGGGCGTCGGCGTTATGAGTGGCGTTGGTGTAGGCGGTAGGCCAAGCGAGACCACGTAGTCGATCGCGGTTCCGCGCGCGACCTCGATGCCGGCACGCGGGTTGGTGAGAATGAGAAGGGTCGGCGGAACCACTGGATCGTAGGCCTCGGAGCGGACACCCGGCAGCAGGTCGTTTTGGGAGAGCAGCGCGAAGAATTGGGCTTCGGTTTGGAGGTAAACGTCCGGAACCGGCACCGTTGGGCTGCGCGATGAGAGGGTCACCGACACGAGGGAGCCGCGGACTACCTGGCCACCTGCGGCGGGATCCTGGGCGATCACCGTGTTCTCCGCGGCGCTTTCGGCGACGGCATATTGACCCACCGTCAGGACCAGGCCGGCGTCATCGGCATCGCGTTGAGCGGCATCGAAGGGCATCCCGACAAAAGACGGAACCTGTACCAGCAGGACTCCCGGGCTGAGCACTGGGCCCGGGCCCGGACGACTCAGCAGCAGGAACAGCAACAAACCGCCTGAGAAAAGAACGAGCGCCGCGAGCATGGCCGCGATCCAGCCCCACGGACCGGCTCCCGCCTCGTCCTCGGGCTCCTCCTCGACGTACGTGCCGCGTCTTGGTGGAACTCCGCCGCGGACGGTGCCATAGGCAGGACCACCAGCGTACTGGTCGGCCGTTGCGTCGTAGCGAGGCGGTGCCGAGTAGTAGCCAGACTCCGCGCCCTCGCCACCGATTGAGCCCGGCGGACCACCGGCAACGGGCTGCGTTACCTGCGAACCAGCCGCGTTCCGGGCTGCCAGCTGGGCCGCGGCGACACTGTCCAAGGCCACGGCCCCGGCGACGGCTCCCGCTCCGGCGGCCGCAGCGCCGGCAGCGGCAAAGCCAGTGGCGTACTTGGGATCGGCGATGAACCGTCCGAGAAGCGCGGCCATCTCACCGGCGGTCGGCCGATCGGCGGGGATTCGGGCGAGGGCACGCGCGACTGCCTCGTCGAGGACCGGCGGGATACCGGGGTGGACCGACGATGGCACTGGCGGATCGCCGGTCAGCCGCGCGACAGCAACCGCGCCCGCCGAGTCGCCGGTCCAGGCGCGACGCCCGGTGAGCATCTCAAACAGGACCAGTCCGGCCGAATAGATATCCGAAGCGGACGTGACCATCTCGCCGCGCGCCTGCTCGGGGCTGAAGTAGTGGACGCTGCCCAGCGTCGTGCCGGGCATCGTCAGCTGCGCCTCGGAGAAGGCGCGAGCGATGCCGAAGTCAGCGACCTTGACGCGGCCGGACTTCGTGAGGAGCACGTTGGTCGGCTTGATGTCGCGGTGGACGATGCCCCGGGCGTGCGCCGCATCGAGGGCCTCGTAGATCTGCTGGGCGATGCGTGCGCCCTCGACCGGCGCGAGCGGCCCATCGGCGATCCTGCCAGCGAGGTCCCCGCCGTCGATCAGCTCCATGACGATGAACGGGTCACCGCCTTCCATGCCGAAGTCGAAGACGTTCACCACGTTGGGGTGATTCAGGACAGCGGCTGACTGCGCCTCCTGGCGGAAACGAGCCACGAAGGCCGGGTCGCGGCCGTATTCAGAGCGCAGCACCTTGATGGCCACATCGCGGCCCAGCTGCGAGTCGTGACCGCGATATATCGTCGCCATGCCGCCCTGGCCGAGCAGCTCGACGATGCGGTAGCGGCCGTAGAGCATCTGTCCGACTTCGGCCAAACGCGAGTACCCCTGGTTTCCTTACGCCGGTGACGGTGGCGTGAGCGCACCGACTGCGCGTTGATTGAGAGCGAGGACGGGAGCTGTGACGAGCATCCGGTCGACGATTTGCGTCTGTTTCGGCTCAGCTGAGGTCGAGACTGGCTAGGTATCGGCGGAACTCGGCGCCGATGTCGTGACGTTCGAGCGCCAGCTCGACTGAAGCCTTGAGCCAGCCCATGGTAGTGCCGGCGTCGTATCTCTGCCCCTCGAATGCATACGCATACACATCCTGATTGGACTGCAGGGCCGCGATCGCGTCTGTCAGCTGGATCTCGCCGCCCGCGCCGCCCTGCGTCTCCTCGAGCTTCTCGAAGATCTGGGGCGTCAACACGTAACGGCCGATGATCGCCAGGTTGCTCGGCGCGTTGGCCGGCGACGGCTTCTCAACGACTCCTCGAATCTTGTAAAGCCTGGTGTCGTCGCTGTGAAAGTCGGGGTCGGGATCGATGATGCCGTAGCGGCTCACCTCGTCTGCCGGCACCTCCATCACGGCAATGACCGACGAGTGCGTCTGCCGGTTTGCCTCGATCAGCTGGCCAATGCACGGGCGATCGCTGACCACCACGTCGTCGGACAGGATCACTGCGAACGGCTCGTGCCCAACCAGCTCCTTGGCCATCAGCACCGCGTGGCCCAGGCCGAGCTGCTCCTTCTGTCGGACGTAGCTGATCTGGACCATGTCCCCGATCTGCCGTACCCGGCGCAGCATCTCGATGTCGCCCTTGGCCTCGAGCAGATGCTCGAGCTCGTAGGAGTGGTCGAAATGGTCCTCGATGGCGCGCTTCTGGCTGCTGGTGACGATGACCACCTGCTCGATGCCGGCGGCTACAGCTTCTTCGACGCCGTACTGGATAACCGGCTTGTCAACGAGCGGCAGCATCTCTTTGGGCTGCGCCTTGGTCGCGGGCAGAAACCTTGTTCCCCAACCGGCGGCCGGAAAGACGGCTTTTCGGACGCGCAACGGTACCTCGGTCGAATCTCCAGAAGGGCCGGCCGCGCGAGTAGGGCGCTGCACCGACGGCACGTTTCGGGCCGTGGCCGAGTATAGCCGTGGGCGATTTACGGCCCGTTGCCGCTCGAGTGGTCGCTAGACGATCGGGCCGGACTCAGGCTCGGCCGGCACCGGCGCGGTGCGCGGCGCAACCTGGAGAATCGCCGCGGCGGTGAGCACGGCAGCACCGCCTACGAGCTGAATCGGCAACGGCCGCTCCCCGAGGAGCAGCGCCGCGAGAGCCACGCCCACCAAGCGGCTCGATGGTCATCATGATCGCGGCCCGACTCGGCCCGATGATGCCGATGCCGGCAATGAACGCCGTCGTCGGGATGGCCGCGCCGGTGATCCCGCCGGCAATGATCCACGGCCAGATCTCCGGGTCCTGGAACGGCACCAGCAGGCCGGCCGTGTCCCCCAAAAGGATCGCCAGCGCCAAGCCCATCGCTCCGGCCGCGAATATCGCAAACAGCGAGACCTTTGGCGCTGGCAGCGGATCGAAGCCACGGCCGACGATCAGGATGAAGCTGGCCTGGCAGATGGCGGCTCCGAACGCCAGCCCGATTCCGGTCGGGTCGATCTTCACGTCACTGGACGTCAGTACAGGCGCAAGGACGACGATCACCAGCCCGATGCCCGACAGGGCGAGCGCGCCGGCCCTCAGCGGATCGATTCGCTCGCCGTACAGCGGCACGGCCGCGATCGTCACGATGGCCGGGAACGTGTAGAAGCAGATCAGGACGACGGCGATCGTCGTCAGAAGGAACGCCTGGAACATGGCGATGTTCAGGGTCGCCCCGATGAGACAAGCCGCGAGCAGCGCCCAGCGGCGATTCGGCGCCAGCTGCGAGATACCCGTTGGCCGGCCGGCACGCGACGAGGCCAGCCACACGATGGGGAGCAGCGCCAACGTGGCCAGGGCACCGCGCCAGGTGATGAACGAAAGCGCGCCCATGCCAAGCGCGTCGGCGTTTCGAGTTACGTAGCTGAGTGTTCCGAAGAGCGCGGCCGCCGAGCCGACGAGGAGGGTGCCGAGAAGAGTCCGATTCAGATCAGTGCTGATCCACGACCGTGCTGGCGCTGGCCACTCGTTCGTGGCGCGCGCCACGCAAGACCCTGTGCGTGAACGGGATGCGGATCTCGCTGAACACCTCGATCGAGACCAGGAAGCCCAGGAAGATCAGAACAAGGCCGACCAGGTGGCCGAACTCGTACAGCGTCGGCGAGCCGAAGCGGTAGAGGCTGTCGGTGATCGTCGGCACGAAGGCGCCGATGGCGATGAGCAGCGTGGCCGGGACGCGGCTGTGAATTCGTCCGCTGAACAGGGCGGCAATCGCGCCCGGCAGCGAGGCGAAGAAGTTCACCGTTAGCGCAACCGGAGCAATGAGCAGGTTGAACAGGAAATGGTCGCCTGGCTGGTTCGGATCGAGCGAGTAGTCCAGGACCCGCCGCTTGGGCATGAACACGTATGCCGAGAAGAGCGCGCCGAGGATGAGCGCGAATGCCCCGGTGACATTCATGAACGGCGTGAGCAACCGGATTGACGACGGGAAGAGCGACGCGTCAGGCGTGTTGCTGCCCGACTGCACGAGGTAGCCGGGCGGCGGCAGGGTGATGGTGAACATGAGCACGATGGAGAAGAGCGTCACGCCGACGACGGCAATGCCCGCGATGCGCGGCCAGCGCTCGTTCTGGAAGTAGGTCTCGATCGCGATCGCGATCGCGAACACGGCGGCGAGGATGAAATACAGCACCGGGAGGCTGCCGGCGTCGGTGTATTCGAGCGGATTGCGACGCGGCGTCAGGAACGTGAAGAGGCCCGCCAGGAAGATGCAGAACGCGAAGCCGTAGCCGAACCGCGTCCGCTGCAACAGGAAGGCCGTGCCCAGCCCGAGCCAGCCGACGAGCCAGACGCCGCCAACCAGGAACCAGATCCGATAGAGCAACTCATTCCAGCCGGAGGCCTGCGCCACGGCCTCGGCGCCCGCCGCCACTCCGTACATGAGCATGCCGATGCCCCACACCAGCTGGAAGGTGCCGCGCTTCTCGCGCCACTGGTCCAGGAGGGCGACCGCGAACACGAACGCAAGAAGCGCGGTCAGGGCGGGAACGAGGATCGCCAACGTCATCGCTTCAGGCCGGTACGAACTCGTGTGCCTGTCGATGTAGGCCGTCGCACAGGCCCCAGCGAGGCGTGCTGCCCGGGATCGGCACCGGACGCATGATCTCGCGCACGTCGGAGAGCTGACAGAACAGGTGGCCGTGCCGGCGCGCCCAGTTTCGGAAGTGATCCGGCGAGGCGTGGAACTGGTGCGGCCCGGGGTTCAATTTGGCGCCCACTGCCCACGACGGCGGCGACTCGGGCGAGACGATGTCAAGCAGGCTGATCCGAAACGGAGTGCCGGAGATCGGCTCGCCACAGCCCTCGCAACGGATGGCGGTGTTCTCATCGAAGACGGTCGGGATCTGGATCCCGTAGATCTCGCCACCGCGGAACTTGCTCGACATGCGGCCCGATTGTAGCCAGCGAATTGACTTTGGCCCGGCGCCGAAATCAGGCGCGGCCCACGCTCATGACGGCAGAGCCATACAGGTAGATGGCCTGGACCTTATCGCCCATTACTTCGCGGACGACGTCGACGGCCGCGGTCAGCTGGTCGGCTTCGGACGAGCTAGCCGAGTGCCAGGCCTTCGATCGCTTCGGACGGTGCCACGTAGGGCAGCCGCGCCATCCGGAATGAGTTCAGGAAACCGAGCAGCCCGGCAAGCAGCGGGACGAGCAACGCGACCTGCAGCGAGATCGGCCGCGCCTCGGTGTTGATGCGAATGATCTCGGCCTGGTATTCAGGCGGCTGGGTGGCGAGCAATGCCGTGAGCTGGGTGTTGCTCAAGAGCTGTGCGTCGTCGTCCAACACAGTTGCGACTTGCTCTTTCTCGGCCGGCGGCAGGACCGTGCTCGACTGGGTCAGCGACGTGAACGTGAACGCCAACGTGGCCAGCATCAGGGCGCCGGACAGAGCCAGACCAAACGACAGCCCAAACGAACCGGCGGCCGAGTTCACACCGGCAGCCTCGCTGATCCGCTCCTCGTCGATCGGAGCCAGCGTGAAGTTGTTGAGCTGCGAAACCAGCAGTCCGAGACCCACGCCGATGACGATGAGCGGGATGACGAACCACCAGCCCGACGTCGCGCGCGGAACGATCGGCAGCAGCCCCAGGACGCCAACCGTCAGCAGCCCGAAGCCAATGCGGATGACGCTGCTCGGCCGCATGTCGGGGAATCGCTTGCCGACGATGATCGCCGCGGCAAACATGCTGAGCGACAGCGGCGCAAGCGACAGGCCGGCCAGCAGCGCGTTGTACTCGAGGACCATCTGGAAGTAGATCGGCAGGGCGATCATCGCGCCGCCCAGCGCCACTTGTTGAAGGAGCTGACCCGAGATGCCGAGGCGATACATCTTGGAACGGAACAGGTCCGGATCGATGAGGCTCAGCTTGCCCTCGCGCTTGCGTCGAACCAACCAGTAGGCAAACGCTGCCAGCGAAACAGCCCCGATCGCCAGCAGGGCGCCGACGGCTTCGCCACCTTCCTGCCATACCAGGATCCCGAGAACGAGGCCGCCCATGCCGAAGACAGATAAGACCGAGCCGACAAGGTCGATGCCGCGGACACCGGTATACGGGACATCCTTCACGAGCCTGATGCCGGACAGAACGACTGCAATGACGACTAGCTCGAGACCGAACCCGACGCGCCACGAGAGGAAGGTCGTGATGAACCCGCCCACCAACGGCCCGATTGCGGCCGCGATCGCGGCAGAAGCTCCAACGAGTGCGTAGACCCGCTTCTGGGCCGCGCCCTCGAAGTTGCCGTGGATGAGGGACTGCATCGAAGGAAGCAGGAGCGAAGCGCCCAGTCCGCCGATGATCGCCCAGAACACGATGATCGCCCGTAGGTCCTGGGCGAGGACCATCGCCAGGGCGCCGATCGCGTACCCGAGAAGGCCCAGTACATAGGCGTTCTTGCGACCGATCAAGTCGCCGACCTTGCTGCTGATCAGGATGAACGCGGCCGAGACGAGGGCCTCCAGTGCGATCGCGGATTGAACCCCGCTCACCGTGGTGTGGAGATCGTTAACCACGGCGGAGATCGACACGTTCATCAGGGACGTGTCGACTACCAATACGAACATCGCGGCGGCAAGCAGCAGCGCCAGCCGAACGTTGAAGACGTCGCTGACCGCGACGCTGCCTGTGTCAGCTTCCGAAGTGGTCATTCGCCTCCATCAGAACACGCCCACGGCTCCGGCACAAGCCAGCTGACACGACTTCGATAGTTCGGCTCTGGGTCCACGTTCGCCCATTGACGGGTCTGACGGCCTTGACGACCATCAGTCCTCCGCCAGAAGGGAACGGCTGATGCCAGATCCGGTCGAAGACATCATCGGGGACTACCGTGCATTCGCCGCGCAACAGCGCGACCGGCTGGCCGCACGTGGCATCGACATCACCCCGTATCCACTCAGCCACCTCGCATACCGAGTGCCCGAGTGGGACGAATACGTGCGCGTCCGGAGTCTCCTCGAACGGCACGCCGTCGCCAATCGCGAGAACGTCTGGAACGGCCGCCCGATCTCCTTGATCGTTCCCCTCGAGCCGCTCGAAGTTCTCGAAGGCAAGGTCGTCCCGCTGATCGAGCTCATCCCGCCCGTCCACCAGCGCATCTACAAGATGGGTCTGGAACACCTCGGTGTCGTGGTCGGCGATACGTTCGACGCGTTCGTCGAAGCCAACAAGCCCGTCCTGACGGGACAGCAATTCCAGGGACCAAACAGCACGCCTGACCCTGTCTACATCCTGTTCGAAGACTTCACCCACGTGAAGTTCTATCGACTTTCACTTCGGGCATCCGTCGAGCTCGATGGTGGCCGGTTCGACGACGGGTTCGACCACGTCGACGACTGGGTGCCCCAGCGAATCATCACAGCGACCGGTCCGAACCCGCTGCCGCGATGACGTACTCCCTGACGCGCGGCAGTCCAGCAATGGTGCCCTCAAGGAGGCGGTCCTGATGATGCGGAGACCGAGCGCGGACGACCTGAAGCAACTGTGGAACCTATCGGTGTTGCCCACCGAGAAGGTGTACTTCAAACAGTCCTATGTCGATCGAAGGATCGGCGCCGACGGCAAGCCGCTGTGTACGGCGATCGTCGCTCTGGTCACCGACGACCCCTCGACGTTCTCGGACATGCATCGCTTACCGACAGACGAGATCTGGCACTTCTACCTCGGAGACCCTATCGAGCTGCTCTTGCTGCACCCCGACGGCAGCGATGAGCTGGTGGTCCTGGGTCACGAGGTGCTCGCTGGGCACGAGGTTCAGCACGTCGTGCCTGCCGGCACCTGGATGGGGGCCCGGTTGCGCCCGGGCGGCGAATACGGCGTGTTTGGCAACACGATGGCGCCCGGATTCGTTCTCAGTGACTTCGAGGGCGCGGCGGCGGCCGACTTGATTGGCCTTTGGCCTCACCGCGCCGAGCTGATCACGGCGCTCACGCGACGACCCACATGAAGGTCTCAGGCAGGACTGCGAACAACTCCCCATGACTGAAATACTCGGGCCGTGAAGGTGTATTTCGCGGCGCCGTTGTTCACGACGGCGCAGCGCCAATGGAACGCCGAGGTCGCGGCGGCCGTGCGTTCTGCCGGGCACGAGGTTTTCCTGCCCCAGGAACAGGCGAGCAAGGACGGACCGACGGTCTTCGCGGTTGATGTCGGCGGTATCGACTGGTCGGACGGGCTCGTGGCGATCATGGACGGCCTGGATCCAGACCCTGGGACGTCCTGGGAAGTTGGCTATGCGTTCGGCAAGAAGCCAATCGTGCTCGTCAGGACGGACATCCGGTCCCAGGCAGGCGAATTCGACGAGTACGACCCGATGCTGACCCAGGCTGCGACCATCCGCCTCGACCTACCTGCCGCGTCGACCACGGAGGTCGTGGGGGCAGTGCTGGACGCGCTCGAGCGGATCCAGGCCACGTAGCGTGTGGTGCCCCCAAGGGGATTCGAACCCCTGATCTCCACCTTGAAAGGGTGGCGTCCTAGGCCTCTAGACGATGGGGGCGGGGACCTCAAAGTCTAGCGGCAGAGGCGCTCAGACCTTTTCCCTTAGCCATTCATGACGGGGGTCTTAGGTGGATGACTCCCCCAGTTATGCGTCGGACGGGTGCCTGAGGGAAGAATCGGCCCAAATCGGCCCAAATCAGTCGAAATTGGGGTTCTTGGGGCCCGCGCACCGCACTTTGTACCCCGGCCGGGAATATCTGAGGAGAACGGTGAGCTATGCGGTGCCGGTCAGGATGCCCAGCACGATCGCGCCGGCCAACGCTCCTGCTGCGCCGATCACGAACAGGCCGCCGATGAACGCCACCAGCGTCGCTCGACCGCCGCGACCCTGCTCGCCGATTTGGATTGCTGAGCCCGCCATCGAGAAGCCGAGAATGCCGGCACAGATGCCCGCGACCGCGAGGCCGCTCACGACCAGGGGCAGGCGAATTTGTGGGTCTCCGAAGATGAAGGCGTAGATAACGATCGATGCCGAGGCGATGAGGAGGATCACCAACAGGATCCGGAACGGCGTCATGCGTCCGCGCCCTTCGTGATCAGCACTCCCCCTGTCCGCGCCGGCAGTTGGAGCACAGCATGTCCGGCGTCACGCTGGATGCGGACCGCGTCCCAGCCTGGAAGCTCGACCGCGTTCAATCCGTCGAACGAGCCCGGCAAAGCCAGAAGTGTTCCGCCGCTACCAGCGTTGAGAGCCACCAGCGCGCCCCCATCGTGGTTCGTCATCGCGTAAGCAACGGCCTCTCCATCGGCCGCGACGACTCGGAAATCGCCGTGGCGCAGGTATTCGTGACTTGCCCGGAACGTCGATAGGGCACGAACAAGGTCAAGCAGCTCGCGATTCCAGCGCGACTCGTCCCACGGAAATGCGCCGCGGTTGTCCGGATCGAGCCCACCGGTCATGCCCACCTCGTCACCGTAGTAGATGCATGGCGCGCCGGGCAGCGTCATGACCGCGAGCAGCGCGAGCCGGAGCGAGGCCACGTCACCACGCGCGACCGACAGGTACCGCGGAGTGTCGTGACTGCCCAGCAGGTTGAGCTGGGCACGAACCGTCTGCGGTCGATATCCGCCACTGATCACCCGCTCGACTCGCTCCCCGAACTCCTGGCCGCCAATTGGCCGGACGGTGTTGCTGTACTCGTTGTGTCGCCGGACGAGATCCGTGTCGAGGTTGTGCGCGGCCGTGAAACCGAGAAGCGCCTCGGTCAACGGATAGTTCATGAGCGCGTCGAAGGTGTCGCCGGCCGTCCATTCGGGCTTCTGGTGCCAGATCTCGGCGACGATGTAAGCGTCGGGGTTGATGGCACGGACCCGATGACGAAACTCGCGCCAGAAGCCGGGTTCGATCTCCTCGGCCACGTCGAGACGCCAGCCGTCGATCCCGAACCGCAGCCAATGCTCGACCGCACCCATCAGGTGCTCACGCATGCCTGGGTTCGCGACGTTCAGCTTGGGCAACGCCGGCAAGCCCCACCACGCCTCGTATCCGAGCCGCCGACTGCGCGAGGTCCCGGATATGGCCGTAGATGGCTTGCCCGCCGCGAGAGCGTCGCGGTCGACGAAGATCCAGTCGACGTAGGGCGAGGCGGGGCCGTTCTCGACGACATGGTGGAACGGCCAGAAGCCACGACCCGAGTGGTTGAACACACCATCGAGGACGACGCGGATGCCGCGAGCGTGACACGCGTCCAGCAGCTCGCGAAAGGCGTCGTCTCCGCCGAGCAGCGGATCGACCGAGTAGTAGTCGTACGTGTGGTAGCGATGGTTCGACGCCGACGCGAAGATCGGATTCAGGTACAGCGCGTTGACCCCGAGACCCGCGATGTGGTCGAGGTGATCGACGATGCCCAGCAGATCCCCGCCCTTGAACCCGTAGGTCGTGGGCGGCGTGTCCCACGACTCGAGCGGTCCGGGCTTGGCGACCCGCTCGCTCTTGGCGAAGCGGTCGGGGAAGATCTGGTAGAAGACAGCGTCGGCCACCCACGCGGGCGGATCAGCAAAATTCGTCACTGCGCGGAGATAAGTTCGTGGATCGGCTCAGGATATTCGGCCGATGCGAGAATCACCTGCCGTGATTGCTCTGCTTCGTGAAATGCCCAATGGCGTTCGGCTCGTGCTCGGCTTCGGTTTCGTGCTGCTGGCGGGCATCGGGCTGACGCTGCCGCTGGTGATCAACCAGGCGGTCGAGGCGCCGGTCTCGCCGCTGGGCATCCTGTGGATGCTCCTACTGGCATACCTGGTTTTCACGTTGACGCTCATCCTGCAGCGCAAGCAGGCAGCGTGGCTGCTATCGCTGGGCCTGGCCAGCCTCAGCATCCCGCTGGCATTCATCCTGTACACGGGTGCCGGGACGCTTGGTGCGCTGGCCGGTGTCGTGCTCGTGATCGTTCTCTTCCTGGCTCTCCGGGCTCAGCGATCGAGGGCCTGGTTCAGCGAACCCTGAACCTCTGTCGTACCCTTCGCGAACGCTGACGTCACCTTCCGCCCTTCTGGCGGCCCCATTGGAGAATCCCTGAGTGGCCAAGAAATCGCGCCGTCCCGTGCGCGGTGCCCCCACCTACACGGCAACGACGCCGTCTGGCGAGCCATCGACAAGCGCGGTCGGGGGTAGAACCACCCGCCGCACACGACGCACCCGCCAGCCAAGCTTCTACGAGCGCTATCGCACGTGGATCCTCGTCGCTGTCGGTGGACTCGGGGTGCTGATCGTCGGCTATCTGCTCTTCGCCGGCGGAACCGCGGCCGCCTACACGTGCGGCTCGCAGCTCACTCCGGGACCGGTCGAATCCCTCACCCCACAGCCCTCGATCCTGGCCACGCCTACTCCCGCGACTTCAGAGTCACCAGCCCCGACCGAAACACCTGCTGCCACCGGCACACCTGGGTCATCGGCGCCGGCCGCTTCGGAGAGTCCCGCGCCGTCGGCTACCCCAGCACCGTCTGAGGCTGCTTCGCCTGCCCCATCAGCCTCTGTGGCAGCGACCCCGTCGGCCGAGCCGACGCCGGGGCCGGCGCCAACGCCGCGCCTCGGCTTCACGACGGAGATCCTGGGTCGAACGCACGTGCCCGTTGGCACGGTCGTCAACTACGCCTTCTGCCCGCCGACGTCGGGCAATCACTACAACCAGCCTGCCGCACCGATCCCCGCGCGTGTCTACCCACCGAGCGACAGCAAGCCGCCGGAGTACTGGATCCACAACCTCGAGCACGGGTACGTGGTGGCCGCCTACCGCTGTCCAAGCGGCGTGATCGGCCAGGGCGATTGCATCTCGGCCGAGGAGATGGCCCAGATGCAGGCGTTCTTCGACCAGGCGCCCGACTCGGGCGTCGCTGCTTGCCCCAAGAAGGTCGTGGTGGTTCGCTTCGACAGC
The DNA here is from genome assembly GCA_963736895.1 of uncultured Chloroflexia bacterium. Taxonomy (GTDB): domain Bacteria; phylum Chloroflexota; class Limnocylindria; order Limnocylindrales; family CSP1-4; genus JALYGJ01. The sequence continues at coordinate 427,797 of CAVTQU010000008.1, read as the reverse complement.
ATGGATACCGACTTCGCGATGCTCGCCTGGGGTAGAGCCTTGCTGACCAACGATTTTGATATCGACACGGCCCTCACCTTCACGGAACAATGGATGGACCATGACGCCGTGCCGGAAAAGGGTCTCTGCTGAGCGAATGTCGACTTCGCGCGTAGTGGACTCGACCCTCACCAGGTGACATCTCACCCAGCGGCTGTGCTCGACACCCCGCCGCTGGGCACGACCATGCGGGCTTTGGTCAAGGAATCGGCCGCGCCGGGCGCCGCGATCAGGGAAGTGCCTGTCCCATCACCGGGCCCTGGTGAGCTGCTGCTCCGTGTGGACGCGGCCAGCGTGTGCGGCACTGACGTCCACATCGAGCGCTGGGACCCCTGGGCAGCGGAGAACTTCGCACCAACACCGATGACGTTCGGCCACGAAATGGCCGGAGTCGTGGTGGGGCAAGGCCAGGGAGCGACTCGCATCGCCGTGGGTGAGACGGTCGCGGTCGAGACACACATCGTCGACTGGACCTGCTATCAGTGCCGAACAGGCCGCGCCCACGTCTGCCAGAACATGAAGATCCTCGGCGTGCACATGCCCGGTGCCTTCGCCCAGTACGTGGTCGTTCCGGAGATGAACGCCTGGGTCTACGAGGGCTACTCGGCCGAAACTGCTGCGCTCCAGGAGCCACTCGGCAATGCGGTCCACGCCGCGTTCGTCGAGGAAGTCGCGGGCCAGACGGCCGTCGTCACCGGCTGCGGGCCGATCGGCCTCATGGCGATCGGCGTCCTAAAGATGAGCGGGGCACGGGCCGTGTTCGCGACGGACATCAATGCCGAACGGCGCGCCATGGCGGAGAAGATGGGCGCCGACCTTGTGCTGGACGCGCGCGAGGACGTCGCCAGCCGGCTGCGCGCCGAAACGGACGGCAACGGGGTCGACATCGTGCTGGAGATGTCCGGTGCTTCAGCTGCCCTTCACCAGGGCCTCGCGTCGGTTACGAACGGCGGCCGTGTCTCTCTTCTTGGCACGCACACCGTGCCGGCCACGATCGATCTCTCGGAAGAAGTGATCTTCAGGGGCATCCGCATCTACGGCATAACCGGCCGAAGAATGTTCGACACCTGGTATCGGACGACCGCACTGCTCGAAGAGGGCCTCGACGTCTCGCCGATCATCACCCACCGCTCTGCCGCTCGCCGAATATGCCACAGGCGTTCGATCTGGTCGCCAACGGCCACGCCGGCAAGATCGTCCTCCTCCCACAAGAGGGATAACCATGCAGACCGTCCGTGTCGATCCACTCGCCTACCTGGACGAGGAGCTGGACGAGCTCCGCGCCAGGAACCTGTACCGGCCGTTGCGGATCATGACCGGGCCGCAGGCCGTGCACACGGTCATCGAAGGCAAGCCGGTCATCAGCCTCTCATCGAACAACTACCTCGGCCTGACGACGCATCCCAAGCTCGTCGACGCGGCCGAGAAGGCGGTGCGAGAGCTGGGCGTGGGCACGGGCGCAGTTCGGACGATCGCCGGCGCCACGGAGCTCATCGACGAGCTGGAGCGTCGGCTGGCCGATTTCAAGCACGTCGAGGGGGTGCTGACCCTGCAGTCGGGGCTGACTGCCAACAGCGGCACGATCCCGGCGATCACCACCGACGCGGACCTGATCGTCAGCGACGAGCTCAACCACGCCTCGATCATCGACGGCGTCCGGCTTTCCAAGGCATCGCGGGCCGTCTTCCCGCATCGCGACGTCGACGGCCTTGAGAAAGTGCTGCGCGAGGCGCGTGCTTCGGGCGGTGCCAACGGGCCGTATCGCTCCATCCTCGTAATCACCGACGGGGTCTTCTCGATGGACGGCGACATAGCGCCGCTGGCAGGTATCTGCGACGTTGCCGACCGCTACGAGGCGGCAGTGATGGTCGACGACGCCCACGCTTCTGGCGTTCTCGGTCGCAACGGTCGAGGCACGGTCGACCATTTCGACCTTCACGGCCGCGTCGACATCCAGGTGGGCACGCTGTCCAAGGCAATTGGAGTGACGGGCGGCTACATCGCCGGCCGCCAGCACCTCAAGGACTACCTCATCCAGCGCTGCCGCACTCTTCTCTTCTCGACCTCTCAGCCGCCCGCCGTGGCCGCGGCCTGCATCGCCGCGATCGATGTGCTGGAGCAGGAGCCCGAGCGCATCGAGCGCCTGTGGGACAACACGCGCTTCTTCAAGAAGGGCCTCGAGGACCTGGGCTTCGACACCGGAGTCTCCGAGACGCCGATCACGCCGGTCATGGCCGGCGACGAGGACAAGGCGCAGCAGCTGGCTGCCGGGCTGTTCGATCTGGGCGTCTTCGCCACATCGGTCGTCTTCCCGACCGTCGCGCTGGGCAAGGCTCGGGTGCGCACGATCGTGACCAGCGAGCACTCGCGCGACGATCTGCAGGCATGCCTCGATGCATTCGCAACGGTGGGCCGCGAACTGCGCCTGATTTGATGCCCATCACATCAGGCAAGCGACGGACGGGAATCGCCTACACAGGCGAGACCCAGCCGTTCCGCGCGCAGCCAGAGCGATGAGCGCCCCGGCGGAGGAAAGACGCTGGGTTTGCCTTGACGTTGGCGAAACCCTGCTCGACGAGACGCGCTTGTGGGAGGGCTGGGCCGATCTTCTCGGGGTCCCACGGATGACCTTTCTGGCGGCCGCAGGTGCTGTCGTCGTCCGAAGGGGCGACCATCACGAGGTGTTCGGAGTCGTCGACCGACCAGATTGGCGTTCGCACTTGGCCGAGTATTCGGCCCTGACCGGTCCCTTTCGCTTAACCGACCTCTATCCCGACGCATTGCCCGCAGTTGGGGCGTTGCGCGCCTCCGGCTATCGGACCGCGGTGATCGCCAATCAGCCGGCAAATCGGTCGGCTGAGCTCCGTTCGCTGGGGTTCGATGTAGACGTCATGGCCATGAGCGACGAGTTCGGCTTCCACAAGCCGTCGCCCGAGTTCTTCGAGAATGCGCTTCGGCTGATGGGCGATCCGGATCCGGCCGACGTCGCGTACGTGGGCGATCGGCTCGACAACGACGTACGGCCGTCGGCCGCAGCAGGGATGCACCCGGTTTGGCTCAAGCGCGGTCCGTGGGGAATTCTCATCAACGATGAGCCGCCATCAGGCACGCTGGTGGTGTCATCGCTGGACGAGCTCGTCGTGCGCATCGGCGAGGTTTTCAGTGTCGCGGCCTCGGCCCAAGCTTCGTGAGGCTCACGATCGTTGGCAGCGCATCCGCCTACTCGATGCAACCGGGCCGCTCTTCGTCCTCCTATCTGATCGAGGACACTAAGACAGCAGTCGTCCTCGACCTTGGACAGGGGTCTTTCTCGGAGCTGTGGCGCTATCGGTCTCCGGCAACGGTGGCTGCCGTGTTGATCAGCCACATGCACGCCGATCACAACGTCGACCTGATTCCGCTGCGGCTGTGGGCCAAGTATGCAAACGACGGCCGCGGGCCGGCGCTGCACGGCCCGACGCACCTCCGCGAACGCTTCGCCGAGTTCCAAGGGCCATACGGCGAGCCGACGACTGACGTCGACTACTTCCACGAGCTAGCCGGTGGCCCGCTGTCCGAGGAGGAGTTTCGGGTTGGCGATCTATCGGTCAAGCCCGGCCGAGTCACGCACATTCCCGATTCCTTCGCGTTCCGAGTCGCTGCCGCGAATGACACCGGACCGGGATTCGTCTACTCCGGCGACTGCGGCGTGCCCGACGATCTGCTGCCGCTCATCCGTGAGGGAGACACCGTCCTGTGCGAAGCCGGGTTCGGCCTGGAGCGCCAGGTAGAAGGTATTCATCTGACCGCGCAGGAGGCGGGCGACGTCGCGCGGCGCGGTGGAGCAGGCCGGCTGATCCTGACTCACATCCTCGACAAGAACCGGACCCCCGAGACGCTGGGGGTCGCCAGCGCGGCCTTTGGCGCCGAGGTCTCGATGGCTGAACCGGGAATGACGCTCGACATCGGATAGGCTCCAACCGATGGCCACGATCAGAGATCTCGTCGAGGAACGTCTGCGCACAGCGCTTCTCACCGTTGCGCCGGACGCTGCCGAGAGCGCGACCATCGAGGTGGCACGGCCGCAGCTCGCCGAGCACGGCGATTTCTCGACCAACCTCGCGCTGCAGCTGGCCAGCCAGCTCAAGCAACCACCGCGGCAGATCGCCGAAGCACTCGTGGCTGCCCTTGCCGCCGCGCCCACGGACGAGCTCTTGTCGCGTGCCGAAACTGCCGGGCCGGGCTTCGTCAACGTCTGGCTGACGCCGAGTCGCGTCGAGCAGGCGGTCGATGAGATCCGCGACAACCCGGAGACGTACGGCACGGCACAGGCAGCCAAACCGGAACGCATCAACGTCGAGTTCGTCTCGGCCAACCCAACGGGTCCGCTGACCGTGGGCAACGCTCGCGGCGCGTTCGTTGGCGACCTGTTGTGCCGCGTCCTCGAGGCTGTTGGCCACGAGGTGACGCGCGAGTACTACTTCAACGATTCGGGCGCCCAGGTGGAGAAGCTCGGCCTCTCAATTCGGGCGATTTGCGAGGGCGACGAAGTGCCTGAAGAGGGCTACCACGGCGAATACGTCCGCGAGCTCGCGCCCCAGGTCTCGGCGGGAGTACTCAGCCTGGCCGAGGAGACGCCGGCACGCACAGGCTGGATCTACGGGGAGTGGGCTTCGGAGCAGATCCGCGCCGGCATCGAGGCGAGCCTCGAACGCCTGGGCGTCCACTTCGACGTCTGGAAGAGTGAGAGCTCCCTCCACAACGAGGGCTGGGTCAGCCGCGGCATTGACCAGCTCAAGGCCGCCGGATACATGTACGACAACGACGGCGCGCTGTGGTTCAAGTCCACAGAGTTCGGCGATGACAAGGATCGCGTTGTCATCCGAACCAACGGTGAGCCGACGTACTTCGCGTCCGACATCGGCTACGTCGTCGAGAAGTTCAGCCGCGGCTTCGATGAGCTGATTTACATATGGGGCGCCGATCACCATGGCACGATCGCGCGACTCAAGAACGCGGCCCAGGCGCTCGGCTTCAACCGCAACGCGATCATGGTTCTCCTCATCGCCTGGGTGCGCTTCGTGCGCGACGGCGAGGAGATGTCGATGTCGAAGCGCACCGGCGAGTTCGTCACGCTCGACGAGCTGCTCGAAGAGGTCGGCGTGGACGCGGCACGCTGGTCGTTCGCCTCACGAGCGCCCACGACCGGACTCGACTTCGACATCGAGCTGGCGCGCAAGCAGTCGAGCGAGAACCCCGTCTATTACGTCCAATACGCCCACGCTCGGATCGCCTCGATCCTGCGCAAGGCCGCCGACGAAGGCGTTGCGGCTGCCGATTTACTCGATGGCTCGCTGGCAGCCGACGATGTCGCGCTGGGGCTGGCGAAGGAGGTCCTCCGACTGCCCGAGATCGTGCTCGATGCAGCCGCCGAGCGCCAGACGCAGGCGATCACCACTTTCGCGACCGAGCTGGCGACCAAATTCCACGCCTTCTACCGCGATCGGCGGGTGGTCGACAAGGACGACCCTCAGACGTCGGCAGTGCGCCTCGCGCTGGTCGACGCGGTGCGCATCACACTCGCCCGCTCATTGGCGCTGCTGGGGATCTCCGCCCCCGAATCGATGTAGCGAACTAGCGCGGGGGCTGAACCAGGTCCATCGTTGCAACGTCGGTCGCCAGCAAAACGCGGACACCGTTCGGGGCCGAGCCCGGCTCCACTACCAAGTGGCCCTGGAGCCTCGGCTGCAACTCGATCACGCGCGCCGAGAATTCGTCCGCGTCAGGCTGGGTGTCCCAAGCCGTCTGCCAGTCGATGATCCACTGGTCGCCGTTCTCGTACATATTCAGACGGTCACCGCCCCAGCCCGCCACCGTTTCGGCATGTGCCCACGGCACAGGTATTCCCGGGATGGACGTAGGCGTCTCGTCGCCAGCAGCGAAGACCTGCATCAGGAGCTCGCCCATCGTTTGTTGGTAGGTCATGGTCCAACCCGCGCCGATCGAAGCCGAGAGATCAGGGGCATCAATTTCGACCGGCGCCTCGTTGGCCAGGTACTTCTCGGGGTGCAGGACCTGCTCCGTTGACGCCGGAATCGACTCCTTCAGGGTGCCGTTTACCGCGTCGAAGCCGCCCTCGTCGTAGAGCCCCTTGATGAACGAGTAGCCCTCCGAATAGGGATACTCGAGCTGCCGTCGCAGGATCCACGGCGTGTTGGCCAGCGTCGGGTCGCTGAGCTGGCCAAGCGATTCGATCCCCACCTGAAATATCTCTTCCAGTGTCAGGTTGTCCTGCGACCAGAGCTGCATCGTTTGCGTGGCATCACCCTCGACTGCGCCCAGCTGGCCGAGCGCGGCATCACCTTGCGTTAGATCGGTGATCCGGTTAGCGCCGATCTCGAAATGCTGGTCCTCGAGCGCATGCGTGTACTCGTGAGCGACGGCGACCTTGTCGGATGCGGATAGCTCCTGCTGTCCATCTTCAACGAGGTACATGGTCTTGTTATCGAACCGGTAATAGGCTGCCACGCCCGCGCCGTAGAGATTGATCAGCAGCTGATCCAGATCAGCATCGTCCGAGAGAAGGCCAAGGCGCTTGTAAAAACGCTCCTCTGCCGCCCGCTGCTCGGCGGGAACTTCTGAAAACGCGAGCTCCATCAACTCGTTTGTGAACTGCTCGCGGCTGATGAATTCATAGGGGACGTCGGCGAGCGGGTCCAGCTGGCGAATCGGCGGCACCTGGGCGATCACCGCGTCGATCTGCGCGGCTTCGGCCGGGTCGGCCGACTGGCCGGCGCCTGGTGATGTCGGCGGCAGAGGTGTCTCGCCTTCATGTGGCGTCGAGGGTGCAGTCGGCGTCGCGTTGGGAGCCGCAGTTTCGGTCGGGGATGACGGAGCCGGCGTTTGGATGCCTGTCGAAGGTCGCGCCGGCGTCGCTGCCGGCCGTTCGCTCGGACTGGGCGCGATGGTCACGCAACCGGTTGAAACGATGCCGATCGTCAGCAATATCGCGGCCAGCCGCGAGGTCGTTGGTTTGGTGTCTCTGTTCACCGCGGCATTGTGCCAGCCGTTCGATTGAGGCTGGCTTTCCCGTTTGATGTCTGTTTCTTCATCGACTACCCGCTTGGGCCTAAATCGTCGATATCTACTCTGATGGCCAGCGGAACAGAGAAGCATCGCTTCCCCGTTCCCTCTCCCTCCCTCGGAACGAGGGGAGCCAATTGGGCAGGCTCCCCTCGTTTCTTTTTGCCCGCCACTCGCGCGTCCTTGCGCTGCGACAATGGCCGGCGATGGAAATAACCTCGTTTGGAGAGACCTGCCTGCGCATGCGCGGGCGCGAGGGCATCGCCGTCGCCGATGCCTTCCCACGCGTCGTCGGCCCGACCGGGCGCGGATTGACGGCCGACATCCTCACCTACAGCCATCCCGACGGGCAGCCGACCCTTGGCCTGGAGGTCCCGGCTGCCACGCGCAAGGTGGATCAGGCCGGCGCGCGCGCCACTGCAGCGTCGAGCAAGAACGGGATGCGCATTCCCACGAGTCTCGAGTCAGCGTTCCTGCTGGATTCGCCGGGCGAGTACGACGTCCACGAGATCCTGGTGACAGGAGTGCGCACGTTCCGCGACGAGAGCCAGGGCAACGAGCGAGGCTTCAACACCTGTTTCGTGTTCGAGCTGGACGGCGTGCACATCGTTCACCTCGGTGATGTGGGCCACCTGCTCACCGAGGAGGAGATCGGCGACATCGGCACGGTCGAAGTGGTGTGCGTGCCGGTGGGTGGGTCGCTGGCGGCCGCCAAGGCCGCGGAGCTGGTCGCACAGTTGGACGCCAATCTGATCGTCCCCATGCCGCTCGATGGTGACGCGGGCAAAGCCGAGCTGGACAAGTTCTTCCACGAGATGAGCATTCCGCATCCCGAGGCGGTACCGAAGCTCGCCGTCACACACTCGTCGGTGCCCAGCGAAACCACCGTCGTGCTGCTGGAGCCGCGCGGGCGGACGTAACCGGCCGCAAGGAGGGCGCGAGGCGCCCGCCGCAGGCGGGAGGCTTGCACAGTGACGCGCAGCAGCGGCCCGAAGGCCGACTGTCGGAGACAGAAATTCGCTTTTGGGGCTAGTCCGCCGAGCAGACGACCCGGCCGCGCTTGATCACCGTCTGGACCAGGTCGGCGCCCAGCCAGTAAGGCAGCAACGCGTGCGAGTCCACTTTCCAGATCGCGACATCGGCGTGCTTGCCTTCTTCGAGTGAGCCGTGGGTGTCGGCCATGCCCAGAGCGGCGGCGGCATTGATGGTCAGCGCGACGAGTGCCTCGGACGCACTCAGCTTCAGCCGATGCACCGCGAAAGCCATTGCGAGCTGGGCGTTCGGCGCCGGCGACGAGCCGGGGTTGAAGTCGGTACCGATCGCCACCGGAACGCCCGCGTCGATGAGTCGTCGCGCGGGAGCATCGTGCTCGTCCGCGAGGTAGAAGCTCGCGAGTGGAAGCAACGTCGCGACAACCGAATCGGCATCGCTCGCGGCGCGTCCTAGAGCATCGATGCCCGCATCGCTTACGGCGCTGAGGTGATCCGCGGAGTGCGCCCCGAGCTCCGCCGCGAGCGCCGCTGCTCCGGAGTCCGTTATCTGGTCGGCGTGCAGCCGCAGCCCGAGTCCGGCTTCGCGTGCCGCCTCGAGGAGCTGGCGCGCCTGGTCAGCGTCGAAGACGCCGCGCTCGCAGAACACGTCGCAGAACCTGGCGACGCCCTGCGCGGCGACGGCGGGGAGCTGCTCGTTGATGACCGAATCGAGATAGGCCTCGGCCGCGTCCGGCCGATCGCGGAACTCGGGCGCGACGGCGTGGGCGCCGAGGAACGTGGGCACGATCTCGACCGGGCCCTCCTCGTTGAGCTGCTCGGCCAGGGCCAGCAACCGCAGCTCCGTGTCGAGGTCCAGCCCGTAGCCCGATTTGGCCTCTATCGTGGTGACGCCGTGGCCGAGCATCTCGCGCAGCCACCTGCGGCCGTGCTCCAACAGCTCGTCGTCGCTGGCTGCGCGTGTCATCCGCACTGTCTGGAGGATGCCCCCGCCCGCGGCCAGTATCTCGAGGTACGAATGGCCGCGCTGGCGCATCTCGACCTCGCCGTGGCGCGTCCCGGCGAACAGGAGGTGCGTGTGGGGATCGATCAGCCCCGGCGTGACCGTCCCTCGCGCAGCATCCAGCCGCGTGACCGCGCTGGCGGCGATCCCCATCTCGGTCATCTGCGCTTCGACGTCGGCGAGGCGCCCGATGGCGACGATCCGGCCCTCGTACACCGCCAGCGCCGGCTGAACACCCGACTCGCCGCCACCATCAGAGGCCAGCAGCGCGATCTCTCCCTGGGAAGCACCGCGTCGAACTCCCCCGGCCAGCGAAGCAATCTCCGACGCGTTGTGGATCAGCAGCCCCGGCTTGTCGGCCATCAGTCGGCTCCCTGGGCGGCCGCCAAACGGAGTTCGAGCGCCATCGACGGGTCGAAGTCGCGAATCGACAGCCAATCGGCCGCCCAGGTGATCCGCTCTTCGACCTTCACGCGCTTTGGCACCCCGATTCGTTCGGCCACATCGGTCAGTGCCGCCAGCGGGCACAGGCCAATGAGCTCCGATTCCCGCACCTCGACGCCCTCAGCACTCGCTCCGGAGGAAACCGCGTCCCAGACCTTCCAGATCGGCGTCACGGAGAAGTCGAGGAGGTTCATCGAGACCTGGGCGCAATCGAGATCATCCAGGTAGAGCCCCAAAGCCTGCACTCGCGGTAGACCGCCGGAGCTCTCGCGAACCTGCTTGGCGATCCGCTTGGCGATCTCGACGTCGCTCGATTCGAGGTTGATGTTGTAGGCGATCAGAAAGGGTCGGGCCCCCACGGCGACAGCGCCGGCGGTGGGATGAAGGCGCGGCGGGCCGAAATCGGGCGCATTGTCGGGCGATCCAATCAGGTCCTTCAGGCCCTCGAACTGCGGGCGGCGGATGTCGGCCAGGACGACGCGATCTGGTCGTTGAGCGGCCCGCGCGTAGAGGTACACGGGAAGGTCAAAGCGCTCCGCGATCCGCTTCCCGAAGTCTCGCGCCAGCGCCACGCACTCCTCCATGGTCGTCTCGCCCAGAGGAACGAACGGGATCACGTCGACCGCGCCGATGCGTGGGTGCTGACCCTCGTGCGCGTTCATGTCGATGCGCGCGATCGCTTCATCGACCGCAGCTTCCATTGCCTCGGTCACTGCTGGTGCCGATCCGGCGAACGTGAGCACGCTCCGATTGTGGTCGCGATCGGACGTCCGATCGAGCAGATGCACCCCCGCCACCCCCTGGGCCCGGCGTGCGATCCCGTCAATCACCTCGGGTCGACGGCCTTCGCTGAAGTTCGGAACGCACTCGACCAGCTTCGCCATATCTGGTCGCCAGTCTATTTGTATGTGTGTCCAACCGTGACGCGCATGCAGACTTTCACTTTGTTGATATTGGACTTGACAAAGTGAAAGTCCATGTCTACATTGCGCCGCATGCAAAGAGAAGTGATCTCCACATGCCCCGTCTGCGAGAGCGAGCTCCACGTGACGCGCCTGCACTGCAACACGTGCGGGACCACGATCGAGGGCGAGTTCAACGTTGGACGTTTCGCCCACCTGGGTCGCGACCAGATGCTTCTGCTGGAGGGCTTCCTTCGGTCGCGCGGCAACCTGCGCGAGCTCGAGCGTGAGCTGGGCGTCTCCTACCCCACGATCCGGGGTCGAGTCGAGAACCTCCTGCGGGCCCTGGGCCTGAGCGACGGCCAACCGCTGCCGCCCACCGAACCCGCTGCCGCGACAACCGGCGCCACCAATGTCGATTCAGCCACCCGCCGCTCCGTCCTAGAGCAGCTGGCCCGCAAGGAGATCAGCGCCGAAGACGCCGCGGCCCTGCTGCGCGGAGAGCCACTTGAGCCCAAGGCGGAGGCAGCTGCCGACAAGACAGTCAAGACCGCCCATGCCGACCCCGACGAAGACACCACGATCACCGAGCCGGAGAACAGCTAGATGTCTGACCAGGAAGCCTTCTACTCACCGGCCGAGATCCGCCAGCGCATAGGCGCCACCGGCACCTTCGGCTTGAACAACGTTTCGGGCGACATTCGCATCCGCGCCGCCGACACCGACGAGGTAGTCGTGCGTGCTCGCTGGGACGGTGGCGGCGACGATCGACCTCTCCCGTTGGTCGTCCGCCGCTCCGACAGCTCGCTCCACATCAATACGGACGAGCAGGGCGGCGGCTGGTTCTCATTCCGCAATCGAGGCAGCGTCGAGTTCGACGTGACGGTTCCGCAGCGCGCCCGTGTTGAGATCACGGCCGTCAGCGCGGACATCGCTGCCCAGGGCCTCCTCGGCGACCAGTCCTACCGGACCGTGTCTGGGGACGTGGCCGTGGATGACGGTGGCGGTCGAGTGTCGATCGTCACCGTCTCCGGCGATGCCCAGGTCAACGGCGTCGAAGCCCTCGAGGCCAACATCAACACCACGTCGGGCGATGCGGAGGTTGATGCTCCTGTTCTGCAGCCGGTCCGCATGAAGACCGTCAGTGGCGACATGAACGTTCGCGGTGGCTTTGCGCCGGGCCCGCAGCACACGGTCGAGTCGGTCAGTGGCGATCTCACGATCGAGTCGACGTCCGGCCTCACGGTCGATACCAAGCGCGGCCTGGACTTCAGCAAGAAATCGGGCCGACCCATGGTCGCCGGGGACGGCAGCGCAAACCTGCGTTTCAGGTCGCTGTCGGGCGACGTTCACCTGAGCGGTTTCGGGATCACAACAGCACCGTCGGCACCCGCCGCACCGCCGGCACCCGCCGCACCGTTCGCGCCGACAACGCCTGCGGCACCGCAGGAGCCGCAGATGTCCAACGAGGATTCCATGGAAATTCTCCGTGCCCTTGAGCGCGGCGAGATAGATGTCGAGGAGGCTTCACGCCGACTCGGAGGAGCTGCAAGCCGTGGCTGATGTCGAAAAGATCCTGCGCCTGGTCTCGGAAGGCGTGCTGACCCCCGAGGAAGCGGACGAGATCCTGTCCGCCCAGCAGGGGCCCGAGATTCAAGCCGAGTTCCAGCAGGCCGAGACGGGCGATTCCTCGTCCACGGACTCCAAGTCGAACAGCCGCCACCTGCGGATCGAGGTCACGGAGAACGGCCACCGCGTGGTCAACCTGCGCGTGCCAATGAACATCGCAGGCTGGGCCAGCGAATTCCTGCCAGGTCTGACGGATGAGCAGACAAACCGCATCCGCGGCGCGATGTCGAGCGGCGAGCGCGGCCCACTACTGGACATAAACGACGGCGGCAGCCGCGTGCTGATCGTCAGCGAATAGCTACCAAGGAAAGAGAGGAGGCAACCGAAATGCTGCTACTGAAGAGCGAGCTGGAAGAGCCATACGTGCCCTTCGTTACCAGTCGCCACTCATCAGCCCCACTTCACGAGATCCGCCGTCGGGAGGCACGAGTTGGTGCCCCGCGCCGGATGCTCGGCAAGGCCCTCGTCCGTGCCGGTCTCGCTGTTGCCGGGCTGGACGCTCACTCCCGATAAACGACCCGGTACTCCACAGGAAACACGACGATGACTGCCGCAACTCAGACCGCGACTGCCCCGACGACGGCCAAGCCGAAGTCGGTCTTCGCGATCCGCGACTTCAGGCTTCTGTGGATCGGCGAGGCGGCCTCGGCCCTCGGCGACCAGTTCGCCTTGATCGCCCTCCCGTGGCTGGCCCTGCTGCTCACCGGCGACGCATTTGCCCTGGGCACCGTGCTGGCCATCATGGCCATCCCGCGCGCCGTCCTGATGATTGTCGGCGGCGCGTTTGTCGATCGACTGTCGCCGCGCCGCGTGATGCTGCTCTCGAACGCCGTGCGCTTCGTGGCCGTTGGCGCACTCGGTTTGATCGTCATTGCTGGCGGGGCTCAGCTGTGGATGCTCTACATCTTCGCGCTCGTGTTCGGCATCGCCGACGCGTTCTTCTACCCGGCCCAGACGGCGATCGTGCCTGAGCTCGTCGAGGGCGACCAGTTGCAACAGGCAAATGGCATCACCCAGGGAACTGCTCAGTTCACCGCCTTGATCGGCCCGGTCGTGGCTGGCGTTGCCATCGCCGCGCTGGGCTCATCGTCGAGCGCAGCCTCAGTCGCCGGAGTTGGCCTGGCGCTCCTCATCGACGCCGTGTCTTTCATCGTCTCCATCGGGACGTTGATGTTGATCCGGCCACGTGAGGAGGTAGCGGGAGCCGCCGGGGGATCGGTCATCAATCAGATCGGCGAGGGCATTCGATTCGTCCTGCGCCAACCGGCCCTGCGGGTTGTGATGCTGATCTCGATGGGCGCCAACCTCCTGATCGTGGGGCCGCTTGATGTCGGCCTGCCGTTGCTTGCCTTTTCACGCCTTCCCGAGGGAGCGGCAGCCTTTGGGCTGATCCTGGCGGGATTCGGGGGCGGATCCCTGCTGGGCCTGCTGGCCGCGACCGTGCTTCCGCCGCTGCCGCCGGCACGCTTCGGCACCGTCGTCCTGTTGATGATGGGTGCCGCAGGTCTCGCCCTGGCCGCGCTCGTGTTCGCCTCGTCGACAATCGTGGCAGTCCTGATCGCAGTCTTCGCCGGAGCGATGATCGGGTACACCAACGTGTCGTTCATCACCTGGGTCCAGCGCCGGATCCCGCCGAACCTCATGGGTCGCGTTATGAGCCTCCTGGTTTTCGCCTCGGTCTCGCTCGTGCCCATCTCGATGGCGATAGCTGGGGTAGCCGTGAGCATCAGTCTCGATGGCGTGTTCCTGCTCTCCGGAGTGGGCTTTGCGCTGCTGACCCTGTCTGCGCTCCTGTCACGCAGCGTCCGACGAATGGGCCTCGAGCCAACGCTGGAAGAGGAGCAGGCCGGAGCGGAGACGGCGTCGCCAGCCCAGCCCGAGGCCGCCGCAGCGACTTGAAGAGCCGCTAACCTCGGTTCGTGGCCACGATTCACGACCTCGTCAAGCAGATCAACAAAGAGCTCAGCCCGCAGTTCGAAGAGAAGCTGCGGGCTGTTCTTGCTGACAAGGACCGTGAGTGGCTGGTCGACCAGCTCGTCCGGCTGACGCTGGACGAGCACGCCCTCGAGGACCTCGATAACGCGGTTGCCGCCCAAGCGAAATCACAGCGGCGAGCCGAACGACTGGCCCGAGTGAGGGCAATGGCAATCAATTCGGCCGTCGTGCGAGCGTTCACATCCGAGCAGGCCGGGTTCACGCGCGAAGACGCGATCTCCGGTGGACTACTGCTGCCAGCGGCGCCCGCTAAGGGCACGGCCCTGATCGAGCAGGAGCATCGGACCGCTCGAAGGCGAAGCGCTTCTCGTGCAGGCGAAGGACACGCTGTTCGCGCTGTTGTTCGGCGATGCGTCGACGCGACACGCACCTGGACCGGGTTCAGCAGGAGCTGCTCACCCTGGCGGTGCCGCGTGCGAAGGCTGACGCGCTCGACTTCATGCGTGCCTCAACCGAGCTTGCCGCCGCGGGCACTTGGCAGGACCCCAACAGCGTCTCGAATGACGAACGTGCCGACAACGTGCTGCTCGAGGTGCAGTTCGGCGAGACGTCCGATGAGATCGTCGGCAATGCGATCGTCGCCGCACTGTCCGTGATCAACAACCTGGAGATCAACGAGCAGGTGCTCTATGCGCGAATGATCAACATCGAGGAATCGACGCTGATCTCCTAGGCCGGGTGGCGCTCCTCGACTGCGCAAACGACCATCGAGCCGTCCGATCCGAGTCCTCCGAACAGCGTTACCAGCTCGCCATCATTGGCGACCACTTGGCCGCTCGAGTCCTTTAGAGCGCCTTCGGGCGCCACGTTGACGACCAGGAACGGAAAGTCAACCGCGAGCGTCTCGCCCTCGGGCGTGACAAGCGTCGAATGCGTGACGTCCAGGTGAAGGGTGCCGCGCATCAAGCTCGCGACACGGGGTTCGGTTGGTGCCCAGCACTTCTGGCGACCGCCGAGCGTGCCGCCGGCCAGAGAACAGGCCGAGCTGAGCAGCCCAAGAATGAGAAGGGCGGTGAGCGCAGTTCGCCTCACTCGTCCAGCATCGGGATGCGGACGCCGCGCTCCCTGGCCACCTCGATCGCTCGCTCGTAGCCAGCGTCGGCGTGGCGAATCACGCCCATTCCCGGGTCGGTCGTCAGGACCCGCTCCAGCTTCTGCGCTGCGAGAGGGGTGCCATCCGCGACGACGACCATTCCGGCGTGCTGCGAATAGCCGATGCCCGTGCCGCCACCGTGGTGGATCGACACCCACGAGGCACCTGCCGCCGTGTTGACCAGGGCGTTGAGAAGCGGCCAGTCGGCGATCGCGTCGGATCCGTCGAGCATCCCTTCGGTCTCACGGTTAGGTGACGCGACCGAGCCTGAATCGAGATGGTCGCGGCCGATCACTATGGGCGCGGACAACTCACCGGACGCGACGAGCTCGTTGAACCGCAGGCCTGCTTTCGCGCGCTCCCCGTAGCCGAGCCAGCAGATCCGAGCCGGCAGACCCTGGAACGGCACCTTCTCCTGCGCCATGCGGATCCAACGGGCCAGCCCTTCGTTTTCCGGGAAGAGCTCCAGTACGGCTTCGTCCGTCCGGCGGATATCGGCTGGATCGCCCGACAGTGCGACCCATCGGAACGGGCCCTTCCCTTCCGCGAACAGCGGCCGGATGAAGGCCGGAACGAAACCCGGGAAGTCAAACGCGTTCTCAACACCAGCGGCCTGCGCCTGCGCCCGAATGTTGTTGCCGTAGTCGAACGTCACGGCGCCGTCGTCCTGCAACTCGAGCATTGCCCGGACCTGGTTGGCCATCGAGTCCATGGACCGCTCGACGTAGCCGGCGGGATCCGCCTCTCGAAGTTCGGCCGCTTCGATGACCGTCAAACCGGCGGGGACATAGCCATTCAAGGCGTCGTGCGCGGACGTCTGGTCGGTCAGGACGTCGACCCGCTCGCCGCGCCTGACGAGCTCAGCCTCGATCTCGGCGGCGTTGCCGATCAGCGCGATTGATTCCGCCCGACCAGCGGCAGCTGTCTCTCGCGCCCACGCTAGCCCTTCGTCGAGCGAATCGGTCAGGCGGTCGACATAGCCGATATCCAGCCGGCGTCGGGCACGCTGCTCGTCGACTTCGACGACCAGGGCCACGCCCTCGTTCATCGTCACTGCCAGTGGCTGTGCGCCGCCCATGCCGCCCAAACCGGCTGTGAGCACGATTCGGCCGCGCAATGTGCCGCCGAAGTGCTGGCGCGCCAGCTCGGCAAACGTCTCGTACGTGCCCTGGAGGATGCCCTGCGTCCCGATGTAGATCCACGAGCCGGCCGTCATCTGACCGTACATCGTCAAACCGGCGCGCTCCAGCTCGCGGAAAGTGTCCCAGTTCGCCCATTTGCCAACCAGGTTCGAGTTGGCGATCAGCACGCGCGGCGCCCATTCGTGCGTCCGGAACACACCCACGGGCTTGCCGGACTGAACGAGCAGCGTCTCGTCGTCGGCCAGCCGGCGCAGTTCGCGCACGATGACGTCGAACGCCTCCCACGAGCGCGCGGCCTTGCCCGTCCCGCCGTAGACGACCAGGTCCTCGGGCCGCTCGGCGACCTCGGGATCGAGGTTGTTCATGAGCATCCGGAGTGCGGCCTCTTGCTGCCAGCCGCGACAGCTCAGCTCGCTGCCGCGTGGCGCTCGGATCACTCTCGGTTTGACTGCTACGGCCGTCATCGTGGAACCTCCCCGCGCAGTCTAGGTTCACCGTCCAAATGCGAGGGAGAGGGTCTGAGCGATGGCTGAGCGGCATACCGTCACGGTGACGGAGACGATTCATGTCGATCGTCCGCCGGGTGAAGTCTTCGATTACACCCAGGACTACTCGACGCGACCGGGTTGGGACGCCTCGATCAAGTCGGCCGAGAAGCTGAGCGACGAGCCGCCCCGCTTCCGTCTGCAGATGCCTGGCGTGGGTGAGGCAGTGATCGAGTACAAGATGTTCCGTCGCGGTGAGCGAACGAGCGCGGCTTTTACAGATGTCAAATCAACGCTCTTCGCCGGCGGTGGTGGCTCATGGACCTACGAGGTCGTGACGGGGGCACCGAATGGACACAGACGAACACCCTCGAGTTCAAGAATTGCGTCTTCGGCTCGCTGATGACTCCTATGGTTCGCCGGAGCATGAGCAAGGGCATGCGCAAGGCGATGGCGAAGGCCAAATCGATCATGGAATCCGCGCCGACTGGCAATTGATGACAGGTTCTGTCAGTTACTACGGATAGGCTCCTGATGTCGGAAGAGCGTCAGGGAGTCAAGCCGTGTACCTGGAAGCAGAAGAGATGACGCGAGCGATTCAGGCGGATCGAGAACGGCATCTGGTAGAGGCAAACCATCACCGGGAGCTGGTCAATTCGGTTGTGGAGGCCAATAGCGAGCCGCCATTTGACGAGCCAGCGCGGCAACAGCTTGCCGGATATCGGGCGGACCGATCACCTCGCCAAAGCCGCCCAGCGCCAGCAGCTTCGAAGGAACTTCGTCTGGATAGTCCAGGCGAACCCGGAGCTGGATCCAACCATCGGGGTCAGGCTCGGGCGGCGTAAGCCGCTCGGCAGCCCGAAACACGCTCTCGCCCACGAGGTCAAGCAGCGCGTGCATCCGTTCAGGGTTGACGCGTAGCACGACGTCGATGCGCTCTATGTTGGCTTCGTAGGCGGCGGTCGATTCAGCCCAATACGCAGCAAGGTCGAACTCGGCTGGTCGCACGAACCTTTCGGTGGTCAGGTCCGCCTGCTTGACCCGCGCGGCGCGGTAGGTATGGACCTGGCCCTCGTGCTCGGCCACCACGTACCAGACACCGGCCTTCAGAACCAGTCCTAACGGGTGGAGGCGCCGTTCCACGCGGCTTTCGTGACGTTCGTAGACGACGTCAAGCGGTCGACTCTCCCAGACCGCTTCCGAAAGCGCGCTGAGAAGCGGCGCCTCTTCACCCGTCTGGAACCAGCCGGTGACGTCGAGATGAAATCGCTCCACGAGCCGAGACGCCCGCGAACGAAGCTCCGGCGGGAGGGCAGCCAGCACCTTCAGTCTGGCCGCGGCCATCACGGTGCCCAGGCCCAGCTCAGCGGCCGGGCCGGGCACGCCCGAGAGGAACAGCGCCTCGGCTTCTTCGGCGGTCATGCCTGTGAGACGGGTGCGGTAGCCCTCGACCAGGGCGACACCGCCGTGTGGCCCCCGTGCCGCGTAGACCGGGATGCCGGCGGCGCTCAACGCCTCGATGTCGCGGTGGACGGTCCGCTCGGAGACCTCGAGCTCCTCGGCGAGCTGAGCAGCTGTCATCTGGCCACGCGTTTGGAGCAGCAACAGCAGGTTGATCAGGCGCGAGGCTCGCACATGCCGATCTTAGGTCGATTCTTGCCAACCACTGACAGGAATTATTCGGCTGTGGTCACATCCACAACATCAGCCTTCGTAGCCGCGACGAGGTCGGCGGGCGCGATGTGGACATTGACGCCACGCTGCCCGCCGCCGATCGCGATCACGGGCAGACCGTCGATCGAGGCATCGGCGATCACCGGCCAAGGACGCGTGGCTCCAAATGGCGTGATGGTGCCGCGTTCGTAGCCCGTCACCGCTTTGGCCTCGTCCGCGTCGGGCAGCGAGAGTCGCTTCACCCCCAGATGCGCACGCAGCTTTGGCCAGTCGAAACGCCGTCCACCGGGCACGAGCACGAAGAGATAGTCGTCGTCGCCGCGCCGCACGACGATGGTCCGCAGCAGCTGCCGCAGCTCAATCCCCTGGAACTGGGCGCTCTCTTCCGCACTGCTGGCCGGCTCCGTGACAACCATCGTGTGCGGGACGCCGTGCTCCGCCAGCCAGCGAGTCGCCGGCGTGTCCGGAGTGGGCGTTGACTCGGTCAACGCCTAGAGCTCACGCCGCATGACGGGAAATCGTTCGTCGTCGACCGCGGTGGCGAATCCCAGCTTGTGCCAGAAACCTGGACGCGCGCCGCTCGTCTCGTCCTCCGGCCGGGTCATGTCGGGGTATGCCTCAACAGCCGAGAAGCCGCGCTCGGCGAGATCGCGACAGATGTCGTCCACGAGTGTCCGAGCGTGGCCGGCGCGCCGTGCCTCGGCCGTCGACGCGATGCACGTGATGACAGCCGGGAGGGGCGCGTCTGGAAGCTGTGGATAGAGGTCGCGAAGCCGAATTGCGCGCGGGTAAGCCGACAGTGGCCCGAACTGGCAGTACGCGACTGGCTCACCGTCCGCGACGAGCACCTTGGCGTACGAGCCGAAGACGCCCCGACCACGATCGAGGAGGGCCAGCTTCCGCGGCACGCCCTCCCGTAGCGGCCGCTCACGAACCACCTTTGGCGCGAACGGGTTGTCATCGGGCAAGGCAAACAGATCATCTTCGCCAGGAAACAGCCCGCCACCGGCGATGGACGGTGCCGCTGGGGCCGCAAACGGGTTCGGCGCCTCCTCCCGCGGAGGCGGTGCAAAGGGGTTGGCCTGCATCGATGCCGTACGGCCCGCGGTCGGAGCCTTGACCTCCAGCATTGACGGCCGACTGGACTTGGACCCCCGGTCGGCGTCCTCCCAGTAGTCGCAGGTTCGATGATCAAAGCGCGGATCCGCACAGGGCGGAACAAGCGCGAAGGAGTCGGTGTCGGTTATCTCGACGATGTGTGACTCCGCCATCGATTGGGGAGTCTACGAGGATCGGCGAGGGGTCAGCCGGTTACCTGCCAGTGGACGGTGCCGGCGTTGTCGGTCTGCGTGACCGTGATAACGATGCTCTCGCCCTGGTCGGTCGTGGCTGCGCAGGTGAACGTGTCGCCCTGTTGAATGGGTCGGTCGGCCGGGCAATCGATCGTGGTCAGCCCAACGCCTAGGCGTTCCTGGTAGCCCTGGCTGATGACCTCTTCCAAACGCTGATCATCGAGCACCGGGGTGCCGTTGCAGCCGACTGCGGCGAGCGCGAGCAGGCCGCCGAGAACAAGTGATGGTGCCCTGAAATTTTTCATGGCGGGCAGGGTAAAGGCTCGCTCGAAAAATCGCCGGTCGCCTGGACGCCAGCTGGTTCAGGGGGTGACGAGCGCGACCAACCCCCCGCTGCGGACGATGTTTATGGCCGCCTTCAGACCAGGCTGTGGATCACGGTCGTCGGACAGGTGCTCCACCTCCGCACGGACCAGATCGTGCGCTTTCGCGACCCCAACTCCTGGCCGCAGACCGCTGGCGAGGCGGAAATCGAGTCCCTGAGCAGCGCAGAGCAGCTCAAGCCCGATCACCTGCTCGACGTTGCGTACGACCTCGCGCGCCTGCCGCGCGGCGATCGGCCCCATCGACACGTGGTCTTCCTGGTTGGCACTAGTCGGGATCGAGTCCACGGACGCCGGATGGGCAAGCACCTTGTTCTCGGAGACGAGCGCCGCCGCCGCGTACTGGTGGAGCATCATCCCGGTGTTCAAGCCCGCGTTCTCGACCAGGAACGGCGGCAGCCCGGACGTGCGCCCGTCGATCAGCTGAGCAACGCGTCGTTCGCTGATCGAGCCCAGCTCTGCCATCGCGATTGCCAGCACGTCCATGGCCAGTGCCACGGGCTGGCCGTGGAAGTTGCCACCCGAGATAACGCGGCCGCCGGCCGTGCCCGTCGCATCGGGATTTACGTCGGCGCCGCCGGGAAAGACGAGCGGGTTGTCCGTGGCGGAGTTGACCTCTATCTCCAGGACGCGGCGGCAATAGGCGGCTGCGTCGCGAACGGCGCCGTGGACCTGGGGGACGCAGCGGATCGAGTACGGATCCTGGACCTTGTGCGCGTCGTCATGGTGCGAGCGCAGCACCTCCGACTCGCGCAGGAGATGGCGCAGCTCGGCGGCCACGGCTATCTGGCCGGGATGCGGCCGTGCCTGCTGGTAGATCGCCGAGAAGGCGACGTCAGTGCCGAGCAGGGCCTCCGTGCTCATCGCAGCGACCACGCTGGCCGTGGACATCAGCCTTTCAGCGTGCAGGAGCACGAGCACGCCGATAGCTGTCATCTGCTGCGTGCCGTTGAGGAGCGCCAGGCCCTCCTTGGCCTCCAGAGCCAGCGGCGCGAGCCCGCGAAGACGCCAGCGCGTCCGCGCCGGACATGCGCTGCCCGTCCACCTCGGCTTGCCCGCGCCCGATGAGCGGCAATGCCAGGTGAGCCAGTGGAGCGAGATCGCCGGAGGCGCCGACGGACCCCTGTTCAGGAATTGCGGGGTGGATGCCCAAGCGCAGGAAGTCGAGCAGGCGCTCAACCACCTCCGGCCGGCAGCCGCTCTCGCCGCGCGCCAGGGCGTTGGCACGCAGCACGAGCATGGCCCTGACCGTGTTGCGGCCGTGCAGCGTGCCGATCCCCACGGCGTGGCTCACGAGCAGGTTTTCCTGGAGTCGCGCGGCGTCGGCGGGCGCAATTCGCTGCGAGGCGAGGGCGCCAAACCCAGTGGTGACGCCGTAGACCGTGGCGTCCGAGGCAACGATCTCCTCGATCACGGCACGGCTGGCCAGCATCCGTTCGCGGGCGGCGGCGTCCAGAGTCGCCTCGGCGCGTCCGCGAGCAACTGCCTCTACGTCCTCCAGAGTGAGGTCGAAGCCGGTCAGCGAGACGATGGCGGTCGAGGAGTCCGAGGTGTTCGAGGACGCGCTCATTCCCAGGTTGCCCCTCGCAGACCCTGGGTGTGAGCGTCGTCGTTGCCCAGCATCAGCATCGGCCCTTCTTCGCGCGACTCCCAGCGCAGCACCGTCAGGTTCGCCCAGTCCTGTTTGAAACGCCGTCGATAGTCGGCCAGCGGCACACCCAGCACCTGCGCCAGCAGGACCCGATTGACAGATGAATGACCGACGAGGATGCACGTCCGATCGGCGCGCTCGGCGAGCCACCAGCCGATGAGCTCTTCCATGAAGGCGCCGACACGTGCCGCGACCGCGAGTCCGCTCTCGCCACCGCCGACGGGATGTGTCGCCGGATTCGCGTTGTAGAGCTGCCGCTCGCCGGGAAATCGAGCATCAATCTCTTCGACTTGCAGGCCTTCCCACACGCCGTAGTCGAGCTCGGTCATCCGCTCGTCCGTTTCGACATCCACGTGGACGCGGGCGGCCAGGATCTGCGCGGTCTCGACCGCACGTCCCAGTGGACTCGAGATGATCCGATCAATTGGAACGGGCTCCAATCGGTTCGCGAGCGCTTCGGCATCACGGCGGCCACGTTCGGTAAGAGAAGCGTGGACCCGCTGGCCAAGGTATTGCTCAGGCTCGGACCGATCGGTGTGGCCGTGGCGAGTCAAAAGGACGGTCAGCACGCGCACCACGATAGCGGCGGAGTTTTCGGAAGGCAGCGTTCCTTGGAGTATGCTCGGCGCACAGACGAATAACGCCTTCGTTTCGGGGTTGGGTGTAATTCCCGACCGGTGGTCGGCGGATCAACGGCGCGAGCCGAATGGGACGCCAGCCCACGACCCGACGCCGCGTCAGCGGTGGCGGTGGATTCCCTGGCAGGGAGCCGACGGTCAGAGTCCGGATGGGAGAAGCGAGGCGCTGCAAGCGTCAACCTGCGCGCGCACGCCCGTCGATTCCATTCCGATCCCTCCCGCGCCGATTGAAGGCATCCGCAGGGAGGCTTTCGAGAGCCGATTTGGCAACTATCAAACTGGACCACGTTTCGCGATCGTTTTCGATTGCCGGCGCGCGGCTGCCCGTACTCGACGACGTCTCGTTCGAAGTGCCATCCGGTGACGTGGCCGTGGTTGTGGGGCCGAACGGATCCGGCAAGAGCACGCTGCTACGGCTGATCTCGGGGTTGCTCCCCGCCGATAGCGGCTCGATCACGATCGCCGGTGCACCGGTGGGCGATGTCGACCAGCGGGTTGGCCTCGTGTTCCAGGAGCCACGCCTCCTGCCCTGGTTGCGGCTCATCGACAACGTGGCGTTTCCACTCCAGCTGGTCGGCGTGCCCGTGACCGAACGACGCGAGCGCGCGCAGTCACTCCTCGAGCTCGTTGGTGTGGCCTCGTTCGCCGACGCGTACCCGGGCCAGCTGTCCGGCGGCATGCGCCAACGCGCTGCCATCGCGCGCGCGCTCGCTCGCGACCCGGACGTGCTCCTGCTGGACGAGCCGTTCAGTGCGCTCGACGCTTTGACGCGCGAGCGCTTCGACGCCGAGCTGCTTGATCTCTGGCAGCGCATCGGAGCGACCGTCGTGGTCGTAACGCACAGCATTCCCGAGGCGGTCTTCCTGGCCGACGAGGTCGTTGTGCTGTCACCGCGGCCGGGACGTGTCGTTGCCAGGGTGCCGGTTCCACTTGCGCGGCCGCGCACCCTCGCCACTTACGACGACCCTGCCTTTGCGCGCATCGCGTCGCTTATCCGAGCTGACCTCGCCGGGACGCCGACCGACCATGCGGCAGAGGAAGCGGCAGCCGCTCCTGTACGCGACGTCCTCGAACGCGCCGGCTCGCCAGCGTGGTTCGATCCCTTCGGCGGCGGCGGATGAAGAAGCTGCTGCCCGTCGTCCTGGCGGCGGTCCTGTTCGTCGTGGCGTGGAAGCTCGTCGTGGTTATCGGCAATTACCCGGATTTCATCCTGCCGCCGCCTGAAACGGTCGCGGCCAGGTTCGCCAAGGCGTGGGTCGACGGAACCATGACCCCACATGCGTTGGCCACCCTGTCTGAGATCGCCCTTGGGCTGTTGGTCGGCGCAACATCGGGCATCGTCGTCGGCTACCTCCTGGCCCGCTTCACCCTCGCAGAGCGGCTGCTTTCGCCGTATCTGGTCGCGGCGCAGGCGACGCCGATCCTGGCCCTGGCGCCGCTACTCGTTTTGTGGCTGGGCACCGGTCTAGCCCCCAAGGTCGTGATCTGCGGGCTCATCTGTTTCTTCCCGGTGGCCATCGCGACCATGGTCGGCATCCGCGCGGTCGACGACCGGCTGCTCGAGCTTGGCCGAAGCCTCCGCGCAACGCGCTGGCAGATCGTTCGCTACCTGGAGCTGCCTGGGGCGCTGCCGCAGATCCTGGGCGGGCTGCGCGTTGGCGCGACGCTGGCCGTGATCGGCGCCATCGTCGCTGAGTGGGCCGGCGCCGACCGCGGCCTGGGCTACCTGATCAACCTTTCCCGCGGCAGCCTGTTCGATATCCCGTTGATGTTCGCGACGCTCGTGACCATCGCGCTCATTGGTGTCCTGATCTATCTCGCAGTCGTGCTGCTCGAGCGCGCGCTCGTCGGCTCTTGGAGGTGAAGGTGTTTCGTCGGTTGTTCATCGCGCTGGCGTTCGTAGCAGCTCTTGCCGCGTTCGCCGCGTGCGCCGCGCCGGGTGCCAGTCCATCGCCTCAGGCAACCCAGCTGAAAGTCGGCCTGGGCTACATCCAGAGCGTCCAGTTCGCCCAGTTCTACCGGGCTCAGCAACAGGGCTACTACCGCGACGCGGGGCTCGACGTGACGTTCCAGAACGAGATCGCGCCGAACCTGGTCACACTGGTTGGCCAGGGCGCGGTGGATATCGGCATCGCGGACGGCACCGACGTGATCCCGGCCGTGGGCCAGCACATTCCCATCGTCTACGCAGCGACGATCTACGCGCTCTTTCCGAACGTCGTCATGGCGCCCGCCGACAGTGGCATCTCTACACCAGCGGATCTGCGCGGCCAGTCGCTGGGGATTCCCGGCCGATACGGCTCCAGCTGGGTGATGCTGCAGGCGATGCTCGATTTGGCGGGTCTGACGCCGGATGACATCGAGATCCGCGACTACCCGGACTTCGGGCAGGGAGTCGGGCTCCAGCAGGGCCAAGTGGACACGGCGACGGGCTTCAGGAACAACGAGCCTGTCCAGCTCGGCACGCAGGGCTTCTCGACCAACTTGCTGACGATCGACGAGATCACGCCGCTGCCGGGGCCCGGCCTGACGGTTGGCGTCGCGACGCTTGCTGCCAAGAAGGATGCCTTGCGCGCGTTCGTGGCGGCCACGCTTCGCGCCATGGACGAGATCAAGGCCGATCCCGAGCTTGGACTCGACGACACGTTCGCGGTCGCACCCGACCTGGCGGCGAATCGAGATCTACAGCTCGCCATCCTC
Source organism: uncultured Chloroflexia bacterium (assembly GCA_963736895.1). GTDB lineage: Bacteria > Chloroflexota > Limnocylindria > Limnocylindrales > CSP1-4 > JALYGJ01. The sequence continues at coordinate 402,676 of CAVTQU010000008.1, read as the reverse complement.
GAGGCAACGATCCAGACGTGGGACAGCCCTTACACGCAGGAGCACGGCGCCGGGTCCATCAACAGCGACGCGTGGCAGGCATCGCTCGACTTCATGCGCGGGCTACCAGACTCCAACATCCCCGCCGATTTGACGGTTGACAAGCTTGTGACCGACGATCTGCTCCCGTGAGCGAAGAACACACAGCTGAGGCAACCGATCTTCCCGAGGACGATGATGCGGCGAGCGTCGCTCACCACGACCCTGCGACGCACATGGACGCGCACACGACTATCTCGGACGACGATCACGGCCACGCCGAAGAGGCCCTGGGGCCGATCGATTGGGGCGCCTGGGCAGTAGCCCTGGTCAGTGGCGCCGCCGGCCTGCTGGTTGCCGCGCTCTTCTGGGTGGCCGTTAACTAGCCCGGAACGTTCGGCTGTGGCCTGATCAGAAAAGGCCGACTGTGTCGCCTGCCTCGTTGATGTCGACGTCCTCGCCCGACGGGTTCGACGGCAGCCCGGGCATCATCAGCATGTCGCCGCAGTAGGCGGTCACGAAGCCCGCACCGGCGAAAAGTCGCGCGTCGCGGATTGGTACGCGAAAGCCCGTGGGACGGCCCTTGAGCGTCGGGTCGTGGCTGAGTGAGAGGGCGGTCTTGGCCATGCACACTGGCAGGTGGCCGTAGCCCAGCCGCTCGAACTCGTGGAGCGCCTTGGACGCTTCGCCGGAGAAATCGACGCCATCGGCGCCGTACACGCGGGTAGCAATGCGCACGATGCGCTCCTCCAGGCTCGCGTCGTCGCGGGAGAGAAACCGAAAGTCGGGAGCGCCGTCGGACGCGGCGGCCCACACTGCGGTGGCGAGCTCCTCGGCCCCTTCGCCGCCACGGGCGAAGTGATCCGTCACGACGGCCGCCTGAGCGCCCGCGCCAAGCGCTGCTTCCTGGACGACGGCGATCTCTGAGGGGTTGTCGGTCGGGAAGGAGTTGATCGCCACGACCGCCGGGATGCCGTAGCCGCGGACGATCTCGATGTGCCGGACCAGGTTCTCGCAGCCGCGGCGAACGCCCTCGGGGTTTTCTTCAGTCAACGCCGGGTCGAGCGGCTTGCCGGCCACCACGTGTCCGACGCCGCCGTGCATCTTCAGGGCTCGGATCGTGGCCACGATCACCGCGGCGGACGGACGGAGTCCCGAGAGCCGGCACTTGATGTCGACGAACTTCTGGAAGCCCATGTCCGACCCGAAGCCCGCCTCGGTGCACACGGCGTCAACCAGCTTCAGCGCAATGCGATCGGCGATGACCGACGAGTTGCCATGGGCGATGTTCGCGAACGGCCCGGCGTGGATAAACGCCGGACCGCCCTCGAGCGTCTGGACGAGGTTCGGCTTGATCGCCTCGCGCATGAGCACGGTCATGGCACCCGCAACCTTGAGATCGTCCAGGGTCACCGGCTCGCCGCTGTAGTTCTCGCCGACTATCGAGCGGCCGAGGCGGGCTCGCAGGTCGTGGATATCGTCTGCCAACGCGAGGATCGCCATGACCTCTGAGGCCGCGGTGATGTGCCACTCGGACTCGCGGACGTCCTTGGCCTCGCCAAGGCCAAGCATCACGCGTCGCAGAGCGCGGTCGTTGACGTCCACTACCCGCGGCCAGCGGATCGTTTGTGGGTCGATGCCCAGCTTGTTGCCGCGGAAAATATGGTTGTCGAGGAACGCGGCGCCAACGTTGTGCGCCGCCGCAACCGCATGCAGATCGCCGGTGAAATGGATGTTGATGTCCTCCATCGGCAGGACCTGGCTGTAGCCACCACCCGCCGCGCCACCCTTGAGACCGAACACGGGGCCGAGCGACGGCTGGCGAATCGTTGGTGCGGCACGAACGCCGATCCTGTTGAGGCCCTGGGCAAGTCCGACGGTCGTGGTGGTCTTCCCTTCACCCAGCGGAGTCGGCGTTATCGCCGTAACCACGATCTCCCTGCCGTCAGGCTGGCCGCTCAGCCGCTCGAAAGCTGACTCGTTGAGCTTGGCCTTGTAGGTGCCGTACAGGTCAAGGTCCTCGGGCAGCAGCCCAAGCTCGACGGCAATCTCTGCGATAGGCCGCAGCGGCGTCTCGCGCGCAATTTCGAGGCTCGTCTTCATGCAGCACGGCGCTTGCGCGCCCGGCCGGCGACGATCGGATGGCCCGTTTCCTGCCAGTTCGCCGCCCGGACGAGGTGCTCCAGCAGAACAGCGTTCGTGACCGGCCCGACGCCGCCCGGCACGGGCGTGATCGCCTCGGCCACCTTGCTGGCACTCTCGAAGTCGACGTCACCGACGATGCCCGATTTGACGACGTTGATGCCGACGTCGACCACCAAAGCGCCGGGCATGAGCATGTCGCCAGTGACGAGCCCGGCTGATCCCGCGGCGGTGACGACGATCTCGGCGCGCTTGACCTCGGCCGCAAGGTTGCGTGTGCGCCTGTGGCAAACGGTGACCGTGCAGTGCTCACGAACGAGCAGCAGCTGAACCGGCTTGCCAACGACATTGCTGCGCCCAATGACGACGGCCCGCTTTCCTTCGAGGTCGTAGCCATACGACTTCGGGATCTCGACTGCGGCCTCCGCACACGCTGGCAGGAACCCTTCGTAGCCGAGCGTCATTAGCCCCGTGTTGAGCGGATGGATGCCGTCGATGTCCTTGGCCGGCAGGATCGTGTCGGTCACGGTCGAGAGTGGGATGTGCCGGGGCAGCGGCTGCTGGACGATGATGCCGGCCACCTCGTGGTCGTTGTTCAGGGCCTCGATCTGGTCACGCAGCTCATCTGCGGTCGTGGATCGCGTTAGCTCGATGACGCGGCTGGGTATGCCGACCGCCAGGCAAGTGCGCAGGATCTGCTGCACGTAGACGCTTGACGCCAGCTCGTTGCCGACCATCACCGCGGCAAGCGTTGGGCTATACCCATACCTGCGCTGAAACGCCTTCGCCTGCCTCCGTACGCTCTTGCGCATCTGGGCTGCGAGCGCGCGTCCCTCCAGCAGTCGCGCCCCTCCCGGAGCGGTTGCGTCAGACAGCGCGCCGACTGTCAATCACTCTCCGGCGGCCGCAGGGCGCCGCGGCCCACTTCCTGCGCGATTCGCGCAAGGGTCCGATCGATGTCGCGCAACACCTCATTGAGCTCCACCTTGGTGCCGCCGGCGTAACGCTCGTCTCCGACCGACGGCAGGTTGATCATCACGTTTGCGGCGGCCCCATGGGCCGCGGCCGCGCTGAGTCGACCGGCGACCTCGAGGTCGCTCGCGGCGTTCAGGTTGCTGCGTCCGGCGAGCGTCGCAATTTCCTCGAGGAGACGCCCGCACTCGCGCACCACCGCGAGCGGCACTTCTGATGCTTCACGGGCAGCAACCTGGGTGGCCGCGGTGCGCAGCTCTTCCTGTTCTGGCGTCTCGTGCGCCATCTTGCGGGCGGCCGAGAAAGCCGCATATGCGACCGCGTCTTCGTCAGCAAGGGCCAGCAGTCGCTCCCGCGCCGCCTCGGCAAGCTCCAGGGCGCCCTCGTTCGTGGCGCGATACGGCTCGTATTTGGGCCTGTCGAGCGACAGGCGCGCGACCATCGCGAGAAGGCTGGCGGCGATGCTGCCCGCGATCGCGGACGCGCTGCCACCGCCTGGGACGGGTTCGGCGGAAGCCAGCCGGGCCGAGAACTCGGCCAGCGTCAAGCTCGCGAAACGCTCCTGGGAATCCGGCATCAGCCGGATTGTCGCACCCGTGCGATGGGCGGCGTCAGGCGGCTTCGAGACCCTCGAGCAACCAGCGCCGACGGCGCTTCTCGTACGACAGCCTCAGCCGTGCGTCCGCTGTCCTGACCTCGAAGATGCGACGCGGACCGCGCTCGACCGGATATGCGGCCAGCTCGTCACGGACGTTCGCGATCTCTATCACCGGGACGCGTTCGTGTGCGACCCGAATGGACCGCGGGCGGCCATCGAACAGGCCGGTGCTGACCTCTACTTCGGTTGGTGTGACTCTCACGATTGCCATTTCGTCGCGCCTCCTGGCGAGCGGACAAGGCCCGCTATGCCGTGCGAACATCTGTTCTAGATGACCACGCTAGTCGAACAGATGTTCGATTGTCAATACCCCGCCGGAAGAGCGAGACGAGGCCACCATCGGTGAGCGCCGTGCCACCTGTGTGTCACTCGAGGTCGGGGTTGTGCGCACCTCTTGGATCGCGCTCGAACGGCTGCCGCACGTCGGCCTGCAGCAGGCTTGCCCGGCGGATCGACTTGGGGCCGTAGCGCTTGCGCAGGGCGTCCGCCGCCTCGACGGCGCGTCGGTGTCGGTCGTCCTCTTCCTGAAACATCGGCATCTGGCGCTGCTCTGCCAACCCCGTGGCGGCGACGCCCAGCAGCCGCACGCGCATCCCCTTCACCTCGCGCTTGGTGAGCGCAACAGCGGCGCGCCATATGACGTCGGTCGAATTGGTTGGATCGTCAAGCGTCCGCTGCCGTGTGATGGTCACGAACTCTGAGTCGCGGATCTTGACCGAGATGGTGGAGCACAGGACGCCCGACGACCGCAGGCGGCTGCCGACTCCTTCGGACAGGGCAAGAAGCGTCCTCTTCAGCACCGCCCAGTCATCGCTGTCGGTGTCGAACGTGTGTTCATGGCTGATCGACTTGGCGGCCATCTCCCCGCCGACATCCGTGTCGCCGACACCGCGCGCACGTGCCGACAGGACACTGCCCTGGCTGCCAAAGCGCCGCTCCAGGACATCCATCGGAAGGTTCGCGAGGTCGCCGATCGTCTTGATCTCGTAGTCGGCAAGAGCGAGCCGCGTCCGAGCGCCGACTCCCCACAGGCGCTCGATTGCCAGCGGCGCGAGAAACTCGCGCTCCTCCCCTGCCGGGACAACCACGAGGCCATCTGGCTTGCGCAGATCCGACGCGATCTTCGCCACCAGGCGATTTGCGGCGACACCGACCGACGCGGTCAGCTGGACTTCATCGTGGATGGCCTTCTTGATCTTTCGACCGACCTCTTCGCCGGTGCCGAACAGGCCCTCCGTGCCGGTGAGATCGAGGAAGGCCTCGTCGATGGACAGCGGCTCGATCGCTGGTGTGAACCTGCGCAGGATGTCCATGACCTGGCGGCTCGCTTCGGCGTACTTGCGGCCGTTGACCGGCACGAATATGGCTTCCGGACAAAGGGCTCCGGCCGTTCGTAGTGGCATGGCAGAGCGGATCCCGAAGACGCGCGCCTCGTACGAGGCCGTGCTGACGACGCCACGATCGTTGGGGCCGCCACCGCCGACGACCACCGGCTTGCCGCGCAGGGCAGGGTTGTCCCGTTGTTCGATGGCGGCGAAGAACGCATCCATGTCGACGTGGAGGATGGTCTTGTCGACGGCCATGCGACCCATCATGCACCCGCCTCGGTGACACGTAGTGCGGCGCGACCCGAGATGGCGAAACCAGGGTTGGATAATGCCCGGACTGTGTGCGGGATTGCCGGCGTCGTGACGCTCAACGGAAGGGATCCGGAACCAGGTACAGCCGCGCGCATGCGCGACGCGATCATCCATCGCGGCCCAGACGGCAACGGCGAGTACGACGGGCCGTGTGTGAGCCTCGCGGCGTGCCGATTGGCCATCGTGGATCTGGAGCCGCGTGGGCTGATGCCGATGGCGTCGCCAGATGGCCGGTTTCACATCGTCCACAACGGCGAGATCTACAACCGATTGGAGCTGCGATCCGACCTCGAAACGCGCGGAGTGGAGCTCCAGACGACCACCGATACCGAGGTGATCCTGCAGCTGTACGTCCTCGAAGGCGCCCAGATGCTCGATCGGCTGGACGGCATGTTCGCCTTCGCCATCTGGGATTCGGAGAAGCGCGAGCTGTTCGCGCGCCCGCGACCGCGTCGGCGAGAAGCCCTTCTACTACGCGACCCACGAAGGCAGGCTCTATTTCGCGTCGGAGCCGAAGGCGCTATTCGCTGTCGGCATCCCCAGGGCCTTCAACCAGGAGACCTGGCTCGAGCTGATCAGCTTCCGTTCGGTCGCCGGGGAGCGAACCGCCTATCGCGGCGTCAGCACGCTGCTGCCCGGACACTGGCTGCGCGCCGGAGCAAAGGGAGTCGAAACGGGCGAATGGTGGCGCTACCCCACAACCGGTCCCGTCCCTACCAAGGAATCCTTTGCGGAACTTCTCGAGAATTCCGTTCGCCACCGACTGATCGCCGACGTCCCGGTCGGAACACTTCTCTCGGGCGGGCTCGATTCGAGCGCGATAACAGCGGTGGCAGCCGCGCTCAGCAAGCAACAGATCCCCGCGTTCACCGTTCGCTACGACGGCCTGGCGATGGACGAAGGAGAGTTCGCTTCGGCCGCCGCGAAGAAGGCCGGTGTCGAGCATCACGAGGTCCGAGTGCCCGCCGGCGAGCGGCCCCAGCTACTGATCGACACGGCCTGGTTCATGGACGAGCCGATCAATTTCCCGGCCAGCCCGGAGATCCTCGCAGTGAGCAGATACGCGCGGCAGCATGTTCGCGTCCTATTGACCGGGGAAACGGCGGACGAGCTCTTCGGCGGCTACGGCCGACTGCGGCTGTACCGGTATCCGCGCCTGGTAGACCTGACCGGACGGCTGCTCGCTCCGTTCGAGAAACGACTTCGATTCGGGTCGCGCTGGGCGCGAGCCGTGTCGTCGACGAAGTTGAGCAAGCCAGAGTGGATTGCCGCGAGCTACGCCGACGGCGACCCCAACCGCTTCACCCATGGGCACCTCGCGGAATGGGCTCCGTATCGGGCGCGGGTCGCCGAAGACGCCGTCAGGGATTACCGGGACCCTGTCAGGCAGGCCATGGCGTACGAGCGCCACACACACCTGCCGTCGATCGTTGCCACCGGAGACCGGATGACCATGGCCGCGGCAATCGAGGGTCGGCTGTCGTTCACGGATCCGAAGCTTCTCGACTTCGCCGGCCTGGCCCGTAAGCGCGATCTCTTCAGCGGGCCGCACGGGAAGCAGCCGCTCCGCGAAGCGATGGCAGGCCGGCTGCCCCAGAGCGTCATCGAACGCCGGAAGCAGGGCTGGACATCACCTTATGCGGTCTATCTGCGGGACATGCCCGAGCTGCGCCAGTGGCTGGCGAAGGTTCCGGCGCACGAGATCGTCGCCAAATCGGAGCTCGGTCGAGAAGGCACTCAGCAGGTGATCGACCGGTTCCTCTCCGGCGACAACACCGCGACCCGGGACTCGTGGGTGATCGGGCGCATCGTGCTCTGGCACCAGGTGTGCGTAGAAGGAATTCGAAACCCATTCAACGGCAAGGCGCCGTGACGGCTGATCGCCCATCCGCTCGGCAGCTGATCCGTTCGCAGCCGGGTCGCCTGGAGCTACGTCGGCGCTACACGACACGGCTGTGGCCGGTCATGTCACGCGTCGGACGGGTATACCGCATGACCTTGGCGCGACGGCCGCACGTCGTCGCTGTGATCGGATCGGTGGGGAAGACAACGACAACTCGTGCCGTCCTGACGGCCCTGGGCCTGCCCATCTCGCGAGCCGCGCTGCTCAACGCGAACAGCCACGCCGCGATCGGCAGGACGATTCTCGGAATTCGGCCGTGGCAGAAGCGCGCTGTCATGGAAGTGGGCATCGGTCGCCCGGGTGAGATGCGCCTTCAGGCAGGCACGGTTCGACCGAACATCGTGGTGGTGACGGCAATCGCCAGCGACCATTGGAGGTCGTTCCACACCCTCGAGGCCACGCGACACGAGAAGGCCGAGATCCTGCGGACTCTGCCCAGGAATGGCGTGGCGATCGTGAACGCCGACGACCCGCACGTGCGCTGGATGGCCACCCAAACGAAGGCCCGGGTGATCCTCATCGGCGAGTCACCGGATGCCGAGATCCGCGCCACCGACATCGAGCTCGATTGGCCGCATGGTAACCGATTCGTGGTCCACGTCGGCTCCGAAACGCACATCGTCGCGACGCGCCTCGTGGGCAGGCACATGGTCTTTCCGGCACTCGCCGCCATCGCCGTGGCGCACGTTGAGGGAGTTGCGCTCGACAAGGCGATCGAAGCCCTGGCCACCTTCAATCCCACGCCGGGCCGGATGCAGACCATGGCGTTGCCGAACGGCGCGTTCGCTCTGCGCGACGAGTTCAAGGCAAGTGAGGACGCGTTCGCCGTCGCGTTGGAGACGGTCGCAGAGATCCCGGCCGCTCGCCGAATCGCCGTCATCGGCGAGATCACCGAGGAGACCGGGCGTCAGGCCTATCGAGAGGTCGGTGTCCAGGCAGGCGCTGTCGTCGACCGAGTCATCTTTGTCGGCAGCAGAAAGAATCTGCAGAAGGTCCGTGCTGGCGCGACGTCAGCTGGCATGAAGCACGATCAGGTGACACACGTCCGCCACTCCTGGGAAGCGACGGCCCTGTTGCAGGACGACCTTCAACCAGGCGATCGTCGTGTTCATCAAGGGACGCTGGCAACAGGCCCTCGGCCGAGTTGGCCTCGCATTGGCCGGCCGCGACGTGCGATGCATGGCCGATCCGTGCCCCTTCAAACGGATGCTATGTGACATCTGCCCGTTCCTTGAGCAGGACTTCCATGGCCTCGGTGTCTCCGGCGAGACTGTCACGGAGTCCTAACCGGCGAAGCCCATCGCGGCTGAATCAGTCGAAGTCCCAGATCCCTCGCCCGGCGCTGAATTGGTGCACGAAGCCACAGCGCAGGCAGATCATCATCACGAGCTTGTGGCTGGTGATACCCCAGCGAGAGTCCATTCGTCCCTGCTGTCGATCGAACGTGGTGTTGCCGCAGATCAGGCACTTCAAGGCCTGCTTGGCGGTCTGCTGCTCCGCCCGCTCCCAGGTCAATGGTCGTCCCTCCGTTTTGGAGGCGAGGTTAGCCCTTGGGCTCGACTGCGATCGTGACCTCGGGAGTCATGCCCGGGAAGACCTTCACCGCGACCTTGTACGTACCGAGCATCTTCAGCGGCTCTTCAAGGTCGATCTTGTGGCGGTCGATGTTGATGCCGCGGCGCTCCAGCGCATCGGCGATGTCCTTGGCCGTGATGGAGCCGTAGAGCTTGCCGCCCTCGCCCACCTTCACGCCCATCGTCAGCGTCGTCGACGAGATGCGCTGTGCCGCAATCTCGGCCTCCTCACGCTCGCGCTTGCGCTTGTCCTCGCGGCTGGCGATGTCGTGCTGCCACGCTCGGTATGAGCCACCTGTGGCCGGCACGGCCAGCTTGCGCGCCAACAGGAAGTTGCGGGCGTAGCCCTCGGCGACCTCCTTGAGCTCGCCGCTCTTACCTAGCTTGTCCACATCCTGGGTCAGGATGACCTTCACGCGTTGCTTCCCTCAGTCTCATTTGGTGGTGTGACGTTCTTGGTCACCCGACTGTATGCCCCCGATTGGCCCATCATCTCGGCCAGCCGATCAAGCCCTCCGGGCACACGGCCCGCCAGGTCCCGAAGCGGTCCAGGCACCATCTTCCTGACGTTCTTCAGATCCGACTCGAGCTCTTCAGGCGGGATGCCCAGCTCCATCAGCTTCTCGTTGACCAGAGACTTCGGGCAGCCCCTCAAGGAAGACGTCGATTGCCAGCACCATGACCACTACATCGTCCACGGCGCCGAAGAACGGGACCCGCTCTGGCACCAGGTCGAAGGGGCTGACGATGTACGCCCCGGCCAGCCCGAGCAGCGCCTTGCGAGTTACAGGCACGCGCGGATCCGAGGCCAGTGCCCAGAGCAGTCGCGCGTACATCGGAGCACGACCTGCGAGAGGCAGGAAGGGCAGGAAGTTGAGAATGCGGAGCAAGCCGCTACCGCGTGAGCGTTTTCTTCGGACCATCGGAGGCCGGAGTATAGCGACGGCGATCACAAAACCCGTCTGCCGACTCGGGACTCAGGCATTACAGAACGACGGCAGGACCTCGCCTGCCGTCGCTCGTGGAGCCAGAGACCTGAGGTCAGTGCATCATCACCGTGACCTTGGCCCGCATCCAGGGATGCGGCGTGCAGAAGTATTCGAAGGTGCCGGGCGTCTCGAACGTGTACGAGAACGTGCCACCCTCGCTGATCATGCCGGAGTCGAACGAGCCGTCAGCGGCCGTAACGGTGTGGACCATGCCGGGGTCGGTGTTGGTCCACGTCACTGTCGTCCCCACGGCCACCATCAAGTCGTTGGCGCTGTAGTCGGCCGGAGCTTCGGTCTGCGCGAACTCGTCGGCCGCGCCCTCCGCCTGGAAGTTGAAGGCGCCCGGCAAGATCGTCACCTCGGCGGTGGAACCAGATGAGGCGGGAGCCGAGGGATTGGCCGAGGCAGCCGGTGTCGCGCTTGGTGCAGCCGTCTCGGGCGAAGTCGGTGTCGCGTCAGGTGCGGTCGTCGGGGCAGCTGGCGACCCAGTTACCGGGAACGCCTCGAAGATCTCCGGGTTGGGATCACCCGTGACGACGATCTGGCCGATCGCGCCCTTGTCGAAGGCGCGCGCCAGCGCGTGATCGACGAGCACGATGGTCTGGGGAACCTGGCCAATGAGCTCAACGACGGTCCCGCCGCCGGCTGCCACGAGAGTTGTCTGCGATCCGCGAAGCGGGTCGTTGAGCAGCGCGCCCTCCTGGTAGACCTTGTCCCAATGTGACCCGATGGGATGGAAGTTCGAGTCGAGGTTCAGTCCCGCGTTGACGAAGTAGATGCGGACGCGGTCGCCAACCTGAATGTGCGGGGCGTTGTCGCCGGTCAGGGCTCCGATCGCGCCGTTAAAGACGACGTAGGTCGGGTCTTCGCCGGTGATTGCGTTGCGATCGGTGACAAGAGGTCCCGTGCCGTTCGGGCTCGTGTAGTACTCCGACTGGACCATGTACAGCTCGTGCTCGACCGCGGGCAGGGGAGTCTCTGGGTCAACGAGGATTCCGCCGTACATGCCTGATGCGATGTGCATCGGCACGTCACCGGCCGCGCAGTGGTACATGAAGATGCCTGGATACAGCAGGCGCGCCTCGATCGTCGTGGTCTCGCCTGGATTCACCGTCGTGCCAGCGGCTCCGCCGCCCTGGCCGGTGACGGCATGGAAATCGACGTTGTGCGGCATCGAGTTGCCCGGCAGGTTGGTGATGGTGAAGCGGAGGACGTCGCCGACGCGAGCTCGGATCATCGGGCCAGGCGTGCCGCTGGTGACCGCCTCGTCGCCATGGAGTCGATAACCCCACGTCGTGTACTCGAGACCGTTCGGGTCGATCGCCTTGACGCCCTCGATGACGTCGAACCAGACCTGGACCACGGCCTGCTGGTCCCGATTGGCAGCGGGTGGCACATTCGGCGCGTAGCTCACATTCAGCTCGCCCGCGGGAACCGGCAACAGCTGCGCCTTCGGCGTCAGGACCGGTAGTACGTCGGCGTCTCCGCCCGGTGCGGACGTGGCCTGCGCAACCGCGGTGGTGGCGGTCGGTGCGGCGGAGGCAGCGGTCGAAACGGCGCCTGCGGCACCGGACGGGCGTGGCGCGGCTGTCCAGCCGGGTGGCTTGGATACGCAGGCCACGGCCAGTACGGCAGCACTAAGAACAAGAAGAAGGCGGAGCGGACGCATGGTGACCCTCTGAGGAAGAACGAACACCAAAATGGTTGTCGTTTCCTTTGGCGGCCACACGTGCCATATGGCCCTATTCCCGGTAGGTACCACGGACGAACGTGGCCGTGTGCGATTACAGCTGACCAGACGCGGGGACTACGGCGTGCGTGCCATGCTCGAGCTAGGTCGTCGTGGCGACGAGATCGTCTCGAGTACTGACCTCGCGCGGGCAACGCAGATCCCGAATCGTTTCATCACCCAGGTCATGGGTGACCTGGTCGAGAGCCGGACTGGTTGAGTCGAGGATCGGCCGAAGAGGCGGCTACCGACTTGCAAAGCGAAGCACCGACATCAGCATCCTCGACATCGTCGAAGCCATCGAAAGCGACACGCGAAGGCGGATCTGCGTGTTGAGCACCAGCCCGTGCTCCCGAGAAAGCAGCTGCGACGTCCACGCGATCTTCACTGCCGGGCAGCAAGCGCTCATGAATGAGCTCGCCCAAGCGACTCTCGGCGACGCGCTGATGGAGGGAGAACCCGCGTTCCGACAGCCGGCGAGCTGATGCGACGGCAGGGAAGCTAGTCCCTGCCGCCGCCCGGCCATGACGGCCGCACACGCGGCCGGGTTGGGTTATGCGCTCGAAGGTTGTGGAGGGTCGTCGGTCGGCGGCTGCGCTCGACTCGTCAGTGTCCCGCGGTGCCATGGTGTGCCGAGGGCCGGTAGCAGGTAGCGGTCAACGCCGTAGTACCCGGCCACCTTCCAGGCGAGCATCAGTCCGATGCCGAAAGTGAACAGGACGGGATTGGTCGACCCGGAACCGGCGAGCAGGAAGGACATGTTCATCAACGCCCCGAAGAAGGCGGCGATGCCTGTGAGGATGCCAAGGATGAGGCCGATGCCGATGGCAATCTCGCCGAGTAGAACCAGCCAGGCGAACCACGGCTCGGCATGCATGTTGATCAGCTGCTGGATGAAGTCGCGATACCAGTCATAGGTTATCGCGGGCCGCGCCGGCGCATCGGGGATTTCAGCTGCGTGCGTCCAGTAGCCGAGCAGCGCAGAGCCGCCCTGTGTCCAAGCGGGGTCGCTCAGCTTGTGCAGGCCGGCATCGAGGAATGAGACTCCGACAAGCAGCCGGATCGGCAGCCAGAAGAGGCCGGCTGCGCGGTTGTTGAACAGGAAGCGCGCGAAGCCCGGACCTTCGATCTGGACTTCATCCGATCCCGGTGTGTTGCGGTAGCCGAAATAGAGAGTGACCAGCAGTGCGATGAACGAGATCCAGAAGATCCAGGTCACGACGGTGCGGATGTCGCCGGTCAGGTTGAAGAACGAGAAGACCAGCAGCGCCAACGAAACAGCCGCGACTGCCCCCAGTACGTATACGACGGTGCGCAGCGAGCTCATTTGAACCCTCCAATCTCTGACGCCGCCGGTGGGGCAGCTGTCATGGCCAACCACAGGATGAACCGCCGGCGATGTGGAAATGAGGGCCAGACGTCACTTAATTAGCCGATCCTGTGGCCCGCCGTCTTGGGGAATCGCCTCAGCGGGCGATGAGAACCGGGCATGTGCTGTGGTTCACCACGTAGTCGGAAACGCTGCCCAGCAGAAACCGGCCGGCACGATCAAGAGCCCGTGTGCCCACGACGACCAGATCAGCGGCCTCGGCCTGGGCAGCGGAGACGATGCTCTGGCCAGGCTCGCCGGTCCAGACGAGGAATGTCGCCTGCACCCCCGCGTTTCGAGCCTGTTCGACGATGCGGAGCAGCTTCTGCTCGCTCTCGGCGCGCAGCTGGTCCAAGCGCGATAAACGCGTCGACGGTCGAATCTTGAGGCCGAAGCCTTGCCCTGAACGTCGATCACGTTGAGCACCAGGAGACTGGCGCTCAATGCGCGGCAGAGCTCCATGGCCTCGGTCGTCGCGTCTTCCGACACCGACGACGAGATCAGTTGCGAGTAGCACCGTCGATATTCGGTGGCGGTGGCCGTCACCTGAGCCGGCCGCAGATCGACCGAGGCCGGCGGCAGCGGCGCCGGTCTCGTAGCTCGATGTGCCGTTCTGCATGTCGCCGTCCCTCAAGGCTGCACGATGAGGGCGTTGACCATGCCGAACATGCCCTGGTGCCCCTCAGCGTGGGGCAGGATGTGGCAGTGGAACGCCCAGGTACCTGGGTTGTCGCAGTTGATGAGCACGTCCCAGCGCTCGCCGGGGTTGACGCCCAGCGTGTCGCAGGTGAACGCGGCGCTGCCCAGTGGGTAGCCGTCGCGAGCGACGACGTGCATCGGCATCCCGTGGAGATGCCACGGATGCATCATCACGCCCTCGTTCATGTACCGCACCAGGACCTGGTCGCCCAGCTTGGCAACGATCGGGGCTGTTGCCGGAAAGCCCTTGCCGTTGATCGTGAAACCACCCAGCACGTCGTTGCTGATCCAGATGAAATCCTGGGCGACCTGGTAACGCTGGGCGGTGTCGAGCGGATCGACGATGAAGGCGCCGAGCATCCCGCGACCAACCTGGTCGGTGGCGTTGTGGTGAGAGTGGTACATGTGCGAGCCGGCCGGTTTGGCGACGAACTCGTATACGAACGTCTCGCCCGGTCGGATTGGGGGCTGCGTTATGAACGGCACGCCGTCCATCGCGTTGGGAAGTGCCTGCCCGTGGAAATGGATCCCGGTTGACTCATCGAGAGCGTTGCGAACGATGACGCGAACGGTGTCGCCCTCGGTCACCCGCAACACGGGTCCCGGAACCATCCCATTGAATCCGACGGCGTGGACGGGTGGTGACTTGGCGTCGATCTGCCAATCGAAGGCAGAACACGTCAGCTCAAAGATCTTGGTCGCCCCGATCGACATCGGCGTCAGCGGCTGGTTGCCGACCTTCGAGGTCGCCTCCGGGAATCGCTTGAGGACGGCTTCCGAAGCGGCGTCCATTTCGTCCATCCCCGGCGTAGCCGAAGCGCCGCGGTGTCGCCGTTGGGCCGAGCGTTGGCGGGACTGCCGTCCCGGTCGCACCTGGCGTCTGCGAAAACGCCCTGTACGTCCACGCCGGACCCGAGGCGGGCGCACAGGCCGCCACAGCAGCCGCGGCCATCCCAGCGGCGCCGATGGCCGAGCCGCGGATGAAGCCTCTTCGGGACAGAGCGGACGACAAAGCGGACGACAGGCCCGAAGGGGGCGCCTGATGACTGATTGGTGAATCGGACATGTGCGCATGCTCGGGTGGCTGGAGCGTGGGCGACAGTGACCTTTGGCCCGTTTGACAGTGCCGTCGGGCGCTGCGGAGGTCACCTGCGACGCCAGGATCAAACCGCCCGCGCTGTAGGCTGACGGGCAGGATGATCGCAACGCGAAGAGGTGACGTCGGCGGAAGAGCAGCTCGCGGCGTTGGACGCAGCTGTGCGCGGAATCGCAGGAGAGCTGTCGGTCGATCGAGTTCTTCAGCTGATCGTCGACCGCGTGAGGGAGCTCGTCGGCGCTCAGTTCGCGGCGCTGGGCATCGTCAAACCGGACGACGATATCGAGCAGTTCATCACCAGCGGTTTAACGCGCACAGGAGCGCGCCCGGATCGGCGCGCTGCCACGTGGGCGCGGGTTGCTCGGCCTGATCATCCGCGAGGATCAGTCGTTCCTCGTCGATGACATCGCCACGATTCGCGTCGCTCCGGATTTCCGCCAAACCACCCCGAGATGCACTCTTTCCTCGGCGTCCCGGTGCGAAGCAAGGGCCGATCGATCGGCAACCTCTACCTCACCAACAAGCTCACGGCCACGACCTTCTCCGAGGCCGACCTGCGCCTGGTCGAGATGTTCGCCTTGCATGCCGGGATCGCCATGGAGAACGCGCGACTACACGAGGAGGTCCAGCGGCTGGTGCTGGTCGACGAGCGCCAGCGCATTGCCCAGGATCTGCACGACTCGATCATCCAGAGCCTGTATGGGATCTCGCTCTCGCTGGAGGATCTGCCCGAATTGGTCGTGGAAGATCCGGCGGAAGGTCGTCGACCGGACAGACCGCGCTATCGATTCGATCCACGCGACGATCCGCGACATTCGCAATTTCATCATGGGCCTCGAATCCGAGGCGCTCACCGGTGACGATCTGGCGGCCAGCATCGAAACGCTGGTCGGGGACTTCCGCGCAAGTGCGTCGGTTGAGCTCGACGTGAGCATCGAAACGCTGCCGACGATGCCCTCCGCGCGCGCCGCGCACGTGCTCGCGATCACCCGCGAAGGCCTGAGCAACATCGCACGTCATTCGGGAGCGACCAACGGGTGGCTGGCAGTTTCCGCGAACGACGGAGTCATTCGCCTGATCATTCGCGACAATGGGCACGGATTCGACCTGAGCACGATGCAAAGCTGCGGATCAACACGGATTGGCGAATCTGCGCTCGCGGGCAGAATCTGCCGGTGGATCGCTCGAAGTAACGAGCGCGGCTCGGAGCCGGGACGACGCTGATCGCGATGATCGACGTCATTGATGAGGCGGGGAGTCTGGAGAACAGCACTTGACCATCGAGCAACCGGAGGCCCGGGAGCCTGCCAGCCAGCATCGGCTGCTGATCGTTGATGATCACGAGGTCGTCCGCGAGGGACTGGCCGCGATGCTCGATCGCCGGCCGGGATTTCAGGTGGTTGCGGAAGCGGGCACCGTGGCCGAGGCGCTCGAGATGGCGCGCAAGTTCCAGCCCGACCTGGTGGTGATGGACGTCAGGCTGCCGGACGGCTCCGGCATTGAAGCCTGCCGCGACATCCGCGCGGAGTTCCCGCAAACCAGGGTCGTGATCCTGACCAGCTACCCCGACGAGGAGGCCGTGTTCTCGGCGATCGTTGCGGGAGCCAGTGGCTACCTGTTAAAGCAGGTAAGGGCACGCGACCTGGTTGCGGCGCTCGAGGCCGTGGGACGCGGTGAATCGCTGCTCGACCCCGCTGTCACCGAGAAAGTCCTGGAGCGCGTACGTCGGATAGCCACCGGTGGAGTTACGGACGATCTTGCCCAGCTCACTTCCCAGGAGCAGAAGATTCTTCTTCTCGTCGCCGAGGGAAAGACGAACAAGGAGATCGCGGCCGAGGTGTTCCTGTCCGATAAGACGGTCAAGAACTACGTGAGCTCGATCCTTTCCAAGCTGAACCTCCAGCGGCGGGCCCAGGCTGCGGCCTACGTCGCCAAAAGACATGGAGGGGGCGGCCAGGGGTCGTAGCGGCTGTACACCGGTGCCGTCGGAGGCGACGGGCCGAATCGGGCGGATAGCTGAACGACGGGCTCGGCAGCGGCGCCTCGAGCGGGATGATCACATCCACGACGCCGCCGTCACTGGGAGTCACCAACGCGCCGTTGGGAGCCGACGTCAACAGGCGCAGGGCGTTGGAGTTGTCGGCCAAGCAGGTGGCGACCACCGTTTCGAACCGATGCTCGCGAGCCCATTCCAGGGCCGTCTCGAATAGCTTGCGACCAATTCCTTGCCGCTGAAACTCGTCGCTGGTTGCGATCCCGAGCTCAAGCTTGCGCCGGACCAACGTCGGCGAAGCACAGGTGGCCGACGATCTGCGGCACGCCCTCCACCTCTGCCACAGCAACGAACCCTTCGTCGTGCATGTGATCGAGCGTGCAGAAGGAACGGGCGAGCCCGTTGCTGATGCCCTGCGTATAGCCGAGAAAGCGCGCTGCGAGGCTGTCTGGGGACAGCCCCGCATAAAAGGCGCTCAGGCTCGTCGGTGTCGGAAGGGCGAATCCGTCGGACCTCGACTTGCATGTCACCATTTGGCGACATTGAGGGGACCGTGCATAGGGCCAAACGGCACATGGCCACAGCTATCCGAACCGTGAAGGTGTGACCGTGCGGATCGTTGAAGCGGCAGAGGCAGTGGCCGGCATCAAGTCGGGCGAGCAGATCTACGTCCACGCTGCCGCCGCGACGCCGTCGGTTCTGCTGGATGCCCTGGTCGCACGGGCTTCGGAGCTGCACGACGTGAAGGTGGTCCACTTCCATATCGAAGGCCCAGGTCCGCATCTGCAGCCGGAGATGGCGGGGCACTTCTACCACCGTGCCCTGTTCATAGGGCCTAACGCGCGCGCCGCCGTGAACGAAGGTCGTGCGGAGTACATTCCGACCTTCCTGTCAGAGACACCGACCCTCTTTCGCCGCGGGATCCTGCCCCTCGACGCCGTGCTGGTAAACGTGTCGAGGCCGGACCGGCATGGCTTCTGCTCGCTGGGCACGTCGGTCATCGCCATGCCCGCGGCAATCAAGGCGGCCAAGACCGTCATTGCACAGGTAAACGCGTCAATGCCACGGACGCTGGGATCGGCCTTCGTCCACGTGGACGACATCGATCTCGCGGTAGAAGTCGACATACCGCCATACGTCCGACCCTTGCCGCCGGTGGGAGACGTCGAGAAGCGCATTGGCGAGCAGATCGCCGAGATGGTCCCGGACGGCGCCACGATCCAGATGGGCATCGGAGCCATCCCGTCCGCCGTGGCCGCCGCGCTGAAGGGAAAGCGCGACCTGGGGATCCACACCGAGATGATGACCGACGTGGTCCTCGATCTGGTCGAGGCGGGGATCGTCACCGGGGCACACAAGGAGATCAACCGCGAGAGGGTGGTTGCGACGTTCATGCTCGGTACCGAGCGGCTCTATCGGTGGAGCGACGACAACCCGATGGTTGAGATGCGCAGCGCCGAGTACACCAACGACACGTCCGTCATCCGGCGGTTCAAGCGCATGGTGGCAATCAATTCGGCGATCGAGATCGACCTGACCGGCCAGGTGTGCGCCGATTCGATTGGCACGCGCATGTACAGCGGCGTGGGCGGCCAGATGGACTTCATTCGTGGCGCCGCACTCGCAGAGGAGGGCCGGCCGATCATCTGCCTGCCTTCGACGGCCGCGGGCGGCACCGCGTCGCGCATCGTCGCTTCCCTGCGCGACGGTGCGGGGGTGGTCACCACGCGCGCCCATGTCTCCACGGTCGTCACCGAGTGGGGCGTTGCCGAGATGCACGGCCGCTCGCTTCCCGAGCGGGCCCGCGACCTCATCAAGATCGCGCATCCTCAATTCCGCGACGAGCTGGAAAGCGCGGCGCGGCGGGAGAGATTGATCTAACCCGCCGCGCCCCCATTCCCGGAGTTGTCTATGGCTGTTTCAGGGCTGCCGCGACGCCTAGGTATAGACGGGCTGATTGCGCTGGATGTAGGGCTTCGTTCCGTCGGGGCCGGCGATCACGTACACGAGCATCGCGATGAAGCCGAAGCTCAGCAGACCGAGAACGAGCAGCAGGATGAACCACGTCTTGTCGACGAGCAGCGCGGTGTTGAGCAGCGCACCGATCCACGCCACGAGCTGAGCGATCGCGCCGCCGATCAGGCTGACCACGCCGATCAGAGCGAGAGTGATGAATGTCCACGCCTGCGGCGTGGGCTGGACGCCGGTCACTTCCGTGCCACTCACCGTGAACGTGCCACTCGCGAAGGCCATGAGCACAGCCACGAGGGCCAGGAACAGTCCCGCGACCACCGCAACTACGCCGCCCACGAAGAGACGGCTGACAACTCGACTTGGTCATTGATGCCTCCTTCCGGTCCGCGGCTGCGTCATTGGATATGGCGGGACCAGGCGAGTGAAATGTTCGTCAGTTCGACGTCTCGAATGCATCTGCCGAACGGCTCAACTACGCACGAAATGTGGCTCGACCGTTCGCGCGATTGTGACTTTCGGCCCCAACTGTCCTCGCCTAATGGCCGTTTCTATCGCGTGCCAACTCGCGACGATTTGCGAAAAGGGGCTCTCTATGAACATCAGCGTGAGGTTGGACCAGCGATGACTGTGCACACGCTGCCTCGGCGCGCCGGCTCCGTGCGAGCCCGCGGCCAACCCTGCCGGCTCGGACCTGGACGGAGATGCCGCTCAGGCCCTGCTGGCTGATCTCGGGTTCCTGCTCGTTCCCGGTCCGCCGCTCGACAGCAGGCGCCGCCTACCTGATGGTCGCCCTGCGGCCGCACCCCACGAAGGCACATTTCGATGCTGAGCGAATCGAGTATTGGACGCTGGACGACGGTCGCGCAGAGCCAACCGAGCTCGTCTGGCCGATGAATCTTGCCGGTCCCAGGTATTCGTGGGGACCGGTTCGGATCGTCGACCGGGTCAGAGCGACGAACACGTTTGTTTCGTTCGGCGGCGTCGTGGCCGTGTCGCGCGACCTAGACGTCCACGCGGCACTCTTTCGTTCAGATGCCCCGATCCTGTCGCTTGGAGGTCACTCAGGGCCGGCTGATCCACTGGCCGCCAATGTGAGCGGTTTCCTCGCGGTCCTCAGAGCGGCGGCGGGAGACAACTCGGTAAGACAACTCGCTGACTCGCTCAGCCCGCTGTCGCTGTACGCGGCCTTCCTGTGGCGAACCCTCGATACGTATCGACGGGCGTCGCCCATAGACACCGTTTCGCCGCACCTGATGTCCGTCCTTCGCTCGGAGCAATCGCCGCCTGCAAGCGGGTTACGCCGCCGAGGAGATGGCGGGGCGGAAGCTCGCGGAGCAGCTCAGCACACTCTGATTTCCGCCGGTTCGGCAAGCACAAGGAGATGGGCGATGGTCGAGATGGCTGATGTAGCCGGATCAGAGTTCTGGTTCGCAAGGCAGGAGCATCGCGAGATGCGACGGGGTGTCGACGAGATCCACGTGGTGGCCGACTCCGTTGGTTCGAGTTCGGCTGGACAGGTCATCGTGGGTCTGCAGAGGATCAGCGATTGGTTCATGAGGACGATCCAACCCCATGCAGCCTGGGAGGATCTGGTCGCCTACCCGGAGGTTGAGCGGATTACGCACACGGACTGGTCGACCAAGATGATGCGCTTCGAGCACTACCAGATCCAACGCGCCGCAGAACAGCTCGAGTCGGATGTCCAGTTGATGCACGGCAACGTCTCGCACGACCTGTTGTGCGAGATCCGCGCACATCTCCTCAGCCTGGAATCGCTGCTCCGTGCGCACATGGAGCGTGAGGAAACATTCCTATCCCAGTCCTTGCCGATGGCACCTATTCGTAGGGCCATTGGCCCTGTCACATCCGTTGGCATCTAACGATCGTTAGGCACGTTCAGAGATGTAGCGAAGGATCGAAAGTGGAGGTGCCACATGACTCGCATCCTCGTCGTTCACCACGAGCGAGACGTGGCCGATGACCAAGCCGAATTGTTGCGTCGTGCCGGTTATGTCGTTCAGGAGTGCGCAGGACCGACTTGCGGTCCCTGTCCGATCATGAAAGGGCTGCCGTGCGCCGCCGTCCACGATGCGGACGTGCTGGTCTACGACGCCTGGTCGACGGGCGAGTCGGACGGAGGCCGCATCCTGATCGAGCAACTGCGCGAGCAGCATCCCGAGATTCCCATCGTCCTGACGGCCGCCGGAGCGGAGCTCGATTGGGTCGAGACGTCCGGCGTCCACGCTGTCGTGCCACTTGTCGGCATTCCCACGGGACCGCCATTGCTCGCCGCCGTGGAACAGGCACGAGCATCAGTCGGCGTCGCGCCGGTGATCCACAGCTAGTCCCTCCAAGGGCCGAACGGCCCGCCGATTCATGCTGGCTGACAGGTCCGAAGTCCCCCTGACGGGGGCATGCTCGATCCATGCCGAAGGCACGCAAGATTCCGTATCCCGGCCATCCCGTCGTGATCGACGGGTCGGAAGCTGTCGCTCACATCGAGACGCGACTGGCTGAGGCCTGTTGCGCCTATCCGATCACCCCCTCGACGACGATGGCGGCGCTCTTCCAGGGCGCGGTGGCAGACGGCCGGACGAACCTGTGGGGCACCGAGCTCGCCTTCCTCGAGCTTGAGTCGGAGCACTCCTCCGCATCGGCTGCCGAGGGATTCGCCCTTGCCGGTGGCCGCGTCACGAACTTCACCGCCGGCCAGGGCCTCGTCCTGATGAAGGAGGTCCTGTACGTCATCAGCGGCAAGCGCCTGCCGATCGTTTTCCACGTAGGCGCGCGTGCGCTGACCAGCCAGGCACTGAACATTCACGCCGGCCATGACGATGTGATGGGTGTGGCGGACACGGGCTGGGGCATCCTGTTTGCGCGCAACGTCCAGGAAGTCGCAGACCTGACGGTGATCGCGCGCTACGTCGCTGAGCAGACAGAGACACCCTTCCTGGTCGTGCAGGACGGCTTCCTGACGACGCACACACTCGAGAACGCGCTGCTCCCCGAAGACGAGCTGCTGCGCGAGTTCGTCGGTGATCCTCGCGATCGGATCCGAGACCTGTTTGATCCATCGGAAGCACTGATGACCGGCGTCGTGCAGAACCAGGACTCATACATGAAGGGCCGCGTGGCTCAGCGCGGCTGGTACGACCGCATCCCGGGCGTTCTCGGCGACGCGATGGCCGAGTGGAAGACGCTGACCGGACGCGGCTACGGATTGATCGAGGCCTACCGCACCGACGACGCCGAGAGAGTGGTCGTCGCCATGGGCACCATCGCCGACAGCCTGCTTGATGTCGTTGATCATCTTCGCTCCCAGGGGATCAAGGCCGGCGCCGTCGCTGTGACGTCGTTCAGGCCATTTCCAGCCGCCCAGCTCGCAGCGACCCTAGCCACCGCAAGTGCGGCCGCAGTCGTAGAGCGGACAGACGAACCCGCAGCGTCCGTCAACCCGCTCACTCGCGAGCTGAAAGCCGCACTCGCCGATCGTGCCGCAGACGGCGCGCGGATTCCGCGCGTCGTCTCGGCCTCGGCGGGACTCGGTTCGCGCGACGTTTCGTCCTCCGACCTGATCGCTGTGTTCGAGTGGCTGGGCGACGAGCGACGCATGCGCGAGCAGCCGTACGCCGTGCTCGGTGTCACGCACCCGCTCGCTCTCAAAGCAACCGATGTCGAGCTCCGCCCGCGTGGCTCCTACAGCCTGCGCGGACACTCGCTGGGCGGCTTTGGTTCGGTCACTGTCAACAAGCTGCTCGCGCAGGTCATCGGGCAAACCTTCGGGATGTATGTCCAGGCCTATCCGCGCTACGGATCAGAGAAGCGTGGCCTGCCCACGACCTACTACCTGACCATCGCCGAGGAACCGATCCGCCAGCACAGCGAGTTGCGCCGCGTCGAGATGGTGCCGCTGTACGACGTCGCGGCATTCGGTCAGGGCAATCCGCTGGCCGGTCTGGTGGACGGGGGCACGCTGTTCGTCCACAGCACGCTCGTTGAGCCGGAATCGATCTGGGCCACGATTCCCGCTTCGGCTCGGGCCGAGATCATCAGCCGGGAGATCAACGTCGTCGCGCTCGACACACTCGCCCTGGCCGAACGATTTGCTCCCGAGCCGTCCCTTGCACGACGGATGCAGGGCGCCGCACTCGTGGGAGTGTTCCTGCGCGTGGCGCCGATCGTGGCACGTCGGTCCATGGAGATCGATGACCTGATGAAGGCGGTTCGCGGCCCGCTCCAGAAGTCCGTCGGGAAACGCGGCGAGGCGATCGTGGAGGCCAATCTGGCTCTCATCCGTGCGGCGTACGAAGAGTTGATCGACGTGACCGGCGCGGTACGTGCCGAATCGCAAAGGAGTGAGGTGGCGGCGTGAAAGAGTCAAACGTGAAAGAGCCAAAGAAGTACATCCGCCTACACGCCAGCCCGGACGCGTTCGCCGCTGAGTACGACGACCCGCCCGTGACGGTCGGCGAGCTGATGACGCCCGATCCGATCACGGTCCTGGAGAGCGCGATGCTCAGCGATTCCATCCGTTTGATGGAGGAGCACGAAATCAGCGGGCTACCAGTCGTCGACGGGGACGGCGTCCTGGTGGGCATGATCAGCGAGACGGATGTTGTGCGGGCCCGGGCAACAGAGCACCTGTGGCATCGCTGGCCGGGACTTCGCGTTCGGCATCTGATGCACTCCCCCGTGGTCACCGCCGATGCCCAGATGGCCATGGGCGAGGCAGCGCAGGTCATGGAGCGAGCACACGTGCACCGCCTCGTGGTGGTCGACGAGGACCAGGTGAGGCCGGTGGGCATCATCTCGACCAGCGACCTCGTGCGCGCCCTTGCACACAGGCCGACCGATGGCTGACCACTTCGTCAGCGAGCTCGATCTCGACCGCACGCTGCCGGTCTTCGACGTGCACGCATACGTCGAGGATTTCGGGGCGACCGTCGTGCCGGCCTATCGCTCCGGGACGGCCGACCTGGGCAGACCGGCCGACGCCGGGCTTGGTCGCAGCATCATCCCGCCGGGAACCGCCGCCACGCGCGACTTCAGCTCCCTGGCGCCCCAGATTCCGCAGTTCATCGCCGACGCGTGCGTCGGCTGCATGGCGTGCGTCAACGCATGCCCCGACACGGCAATCCTTGCCACGGCCCAGCCGCGGGCATCGCTGGGCGAGCGCATCGATGCGTTCGCCGCGGCCGATGCTGAGCCGACACGGCCGCGCAGCTCACTCAGGGCGCGCTTCGTGGCGACCCAGAAATATGCGACGGTCCCCGAGCGGCGCGGCCTGGAGCCGGCCGACTTCGGCATCTTCGTGGATCCAGCCCATTGCAAGGGCTGCGGTGAATGTGTCGAGGTGTGTGCCCACCTGGGACATGACGCCCTGGTGATGATCGACAAGCAGCCGGAGACAGCCGGCGCACTGTCAACCGTCGATGCCTACCGACGTGACACGGCCTTCCTGCGCTCGCTTCCGCCCACGCCCGCTGAGTACCGCAACGACAAGGCCCTGGCCGACCTGATGCTCGGCGAGTCGGCGATCGGATACGTCGGCGGCGCCGGGTCGTGCTCGGGATGCGGCGAGGCAACTGCGTTGCGGATGCTCGTGGCGGCGACGCGCCAGATCCACGGTCCCGATTCGATGGGCATCGTGGCGGCCACGGGCTGCAACACTGTCTACGGCAGCACCTATCCCTACAACCCCTACCTGGTTCCGTGGACGAACTCGCTGTTCGAAAACGCCGCCACCGACGCGATGGGCATCCGTGCCCGGTGGGATCAGGCAGGGCACGCCGATCGGCGCCTCTGGGCAATCGGTGGCGACGGCGCGATGTATGACATCGGCCTTCAGGCGCTCTCGCGGATGCTTGCATCCGGGACCGACATCAAGGTCATGGTGCTTGACACGCAGGCCTATTCGAATACGGGCGGCCAGTCATCCACGGCCAGCTTTGGCGGCCAGATCACCAAGCTATCGGCGTACGGCAAGCAGCTCCATGGACGGACCGAAAACCGCAAGGAGCTGGGCCGGATCGCCATTGCCCACGGGGATGTGTATGTGGCACAGACCACGACAGCTCACATCAACCACTTCTATCGCGCGGTGATGGACGCGAACGAATATCCCGGCCCTGCAGTGGTCATCGTCTACACGCCCTGCCAGCCGGAACACGGGATCGCCGACGACGCTTCATCGGCCCAGTCGCGCCTCGCAGTCGACTCGCGAGCCTTCCCGTTGTTCACCTACGACCCGCGGCGCGGGGCAACGGTCGCCGAGCGACTTTCGCTGCAGGGCAACCCGGCGCTTCGAAACGACTGGTTTGTCGCGGCCGATGGATCGACCACCGATTTCGTTGCGTTTGCTCGGACCGAGTCTCGTTTCGCCGCCCATTTCGACCAGGCGGGCCAACCGAGCCCGGAGCTGCTTGCAACCAACGCCGAGCGGTTGACCAACTGGCGGGCACTTCAGGAGATGGCCGGCCAGTCAGCCGGCGGAGAAAGCGAGTTCGACATGAAGCTCCGAGTTTTGTTGGCAGTTGACGGATCTGAAGCGGCCGAACGTGCCGTCGACCTGTGTGCCTCCATTACCTGGCCGGAAGAGACGCGGTTGCGCGTTGTGACGGTCACACCGCCATACGAGCCGTTGGTCGCCGCCGACTGGTCGATGCCTCTCAGCGAGGCAGACGATCCGGCCGAAGGCGAAGCAATGCGGTCCGCGCAGGCGATAGTCCGAGAGGCCACGCGCCAGCTGGCTCGAAGCGGGCTCGACCTGGACAACTGCGTGTTGTGGGGACGACCTGCCACGAGAATCGTCGAGGCAGCGGAAGATTTCTCGGCCGACATGATCGTCATCGGCAGCCGCGGTCACGGGACAATCGCATCGATGATCCTCGGGTCAGTCAGCGCGGAAGTCGCGGACCATGCCCATTGCCCTGTTCTCGTCGCCCGGTCGACCGGTTTGACCCGAGTTGTCCTCGGTGTGGACGGATCCGGATTCGCCAGGACGGCCGAGAGCGTCGTGGAAGCGTGGCCCATCTTCGAGAAGGTGGCGATCGAGGCGACCAGCGTGGCGCAGGTGGCATTGCCGTGGACGGCCGGCCTGGCGATTGGCTTCTATGAACCGCCGGGCGCCGAGATGGAGGACATCAAGCAGCCCATCGTTGCCGAAATGCGCGGCTTCGCCGACGCGGCGACTGGCAGGCTCAAGGAAGCCGGTCTCAGCGCATCGTCCCACGTCGTGACAGGTTCTCCGGCCGCCGCATTGATCCACACCGCAGAGGAACACCAGGCTGACCTGATCGTGGTCGGGACGCACGGAAGCACCGGCCTGACGAGGACGATCGTGGGCAGCGTTGCACGCAACGTGATGCTTCACGCCAAGTGCTCGGTGCTCTTCGTCCGCGAGGTCAAGGACGAGGCGCGCGCAGCCGCTGCATAGGTTCCATAAGGTCCCGCGCTGCCGCGTGTAGGACCGGCTCAAGGGCCGAACGGACCGCCGATTCGTGCTGACTGACAGGTCCTAATTCTTGGGGCGATCGGCATCCTGAGTTGACGGGAAAGTGCCGGGCTGTGTCCGGTACGTCTAGTTCGGAGGATGCTTGATGACACGCGCTGAAGGCGCAATGACGCGTCATGAGCGGAGACAGCGCGATCGCGAAGATCGTCGGCTCGACCGCAACGAGAAGCGCGCTCGACAGCGCGGATCCGGCAGCAAACCGCACTCCGGCCTGGCGCTCGCCGATGGTGTTGCTCACGGCTGGCGCGCTGGTAGTCGGCGTTGTTGTCGTGGCCTTTGGTCTGGCTCAACCGCGGCAGGCGCCTCTCCAGGCCGAGCTGACGCCGCCCGTTGGTCGGGTGCCCGTGGCGTTGGCTGACGGTCGAAGCCTGGGCTCGGCCTCAGCGCCGGTGACGGTCGAGATCTGGTCCGACTTCCAGTGCCCGGCCTGCCGCCACCTTGCGACCGAGGTCGAGCCCGCGATCATCTCGACCCTCGTCGCTGATGGCACGGCGCGGCTCGTCTATCGCGACGCCGCGTTCCAGGGCCAGCGCGGAACCAACCCGGCATACGACGAATTGGTCGAAGCGGCCGCAGGAGCCCGGTGTGCCGCGGACCAGGGACTGTTCTGGCAGATGCACGACTGGATCTTCGCCAACTGGAACGGCGAGAACGACGGCGCGTTCGCCAAGGATCGACTGCGCGCCATCGCCCAGGGCGCTGATCTGAACGTGGACGCGTACGACGCATGCCTCGCGACCGGCCAGCAACAGGCGGCCGCGCGAAGCGAGACCCAGCAGGCAGTCGCCGCAGGCGTCGACTCCACGCCAACCTTGATCATCAACGGCCGAAAGGTGGCTGGCGTCCCTTCGGTGGCCCAGCTCACGCAGCTGATCCAGGACGCAGCGGCGGCCAGCGCCACAGCCCGGTGATCACGGCCGCGTCCCGGCGCGAAAGCTGCTCGGGCTTCATCCGGCCATCATCCTGGCCGCTCTGGACATCGCGGGGCTCGCGGTTGCCGGCTACCTGTCGGTCGTCGAGCTGTCCGGCGGCGTGCCGGCGTGCGGCGTCATCAAGGGCTGCGAAGAGGTCGCGCTGAGCGAGTACGCCCGCATTGGTGGCGTGCCCGTGGCCGTCTTCGGAGTTGTTCTGTCGGTCGTCCTGCTCGCCTTGGCAATCGCGTGGTGGAAGACCGACATCTATGGGTTCCTGCTGGCGCACTACGCCCTGTCCCTGGTGGGCGTGATCTTCGACGGCTACTTCCTGTACCTGCAGGTGTTCGTGATCCAGGCGGTCTGCATCTGGTGCGTTACCTACGAGGTCACGCTGCTGCTGCGCTTCCTGGTCGCCTTGATCGTCTGGTATCGCCAGCCCAAGCCGGTCTGAGAAGCGCTAGCGCCTCTGGAGGAGTCGAAGAGGTCAGCCGACGACGACCAGCTCGGGTGACCAGGCAGCGACGATCGCCAGCCACAGAAGCACGAGGTCGATGGCGATGCCCAAGACCAGACCGGGCGACAGGCTGACCACCATCAGTAGCAGCCGATGCGGTCGTCGCAACGACACGAGCAGCCGACCACCAGCTTGTCGGAACGCAGGATCCCGACCGTGGCCAGCGCCGCCAGCGAGTAACCCACCACGACGACGGCGACGAGTCCGTACCACCAATGGCCGAACAGCCGACGCCTCCAGAACATGGCTGTTCACCAGCCACGATTTGCCGGCGTCGAACGGATAGTCCATCCCTCCCGCTCCCTGTCCGGCCGTTACGGGCTGCGGCACCGACGAACATGACGTGGACGAGCCCGTGACCCATCAGGAATGCCGCAAGAAGCCACGAGCCGAGGGCGGCGTTCTGCTGGAGCAGGATGGCCACGACCACCGCAAAGACAAGCAGTGCCACCGCGAGTGGCACAAGTTTCGCGATCGATTTCATGATGAGCTCAACTTCCGGCCAGCTCAATGCCTGGCCAATGCGCCCACATCAGGGCGATCAGGATGAAGTGACCTCCAGCGGGAGGCCGTGCCGGGTCCTTGCCGGCACGGCCGCTCCCGAAACAGTCAGGGTCGGATGGCGACCTTGAGCACGTTGTCCAGACGGTTGCTGAAGACCTGATATGCGTCGCCGATGTCATCCAGCGAGAAGTGGTGGGTGATGAGCGGCAGCGGGTCGAAGCGACCTGCCTCAACCATGCGCATCAAGCGTCCCATCCGCTCCTTGCCACCCGGGCACAGCGTGGTGACGATCGTCTGATCGCCCAGCCCAGCTGCGAAAGCCTCGTAAGGGACCTCGAGTTTGCCCGAGTACACGCCCAGACTGGAAAGAGTTCCACCTGGACGGATCGACCGCAGGGCGGTCTCGAACGTCACCTGCAGGCCAAGGGCCTCGATCGCCACGTCGGCGCCATACCCTCCCGTGTGCCGCTTGACCTCTGCCACGACGTCGACCTTTTCGGGATCGAGAACGATGTCAGCGCCCATGCGCTTCGCGACGGCCGCCCGGTTGGGATCACCGTCGACGCCGATCACGCGTGCGGCGCCCATGAGCTTTGCGCCAGCGGTGGCACAAAGACCAATGGGACCCTGCGCGAACACCACGACGGTGTCACCGATCTTGATGTGGCCGGACTCAGCTCCTGAGAAGCCGGTCGATGCGATGTCGGCCAGCAGAACGACCTGCTCATCGGTCAGCGACTCGGGGATCTTGGCCAGGTTGGCCTGCGCGTAGGGAACGAGCAGGTACTCGGCCTGCGCGCCGTTGATCGTGTTGCCGAAGCGCCAGCCACCGATCGCCTCGTAGCCCGTGCCGTGCCCGCACTGCGACGGTTTGCCGCTGAAGCAAGCGTGGCACTGACCACATGGCGTGATGGCACCCACCAGAACGCGGTCACCGATCTCGTAGCCCACGACGCCGGCGCCGAGCTCGGCGATCACGCCGACAGGCTCGTGACCGACAATCAGCCCGGGCTTGACCGGATATTCGCCCTTGAGGATGTGCACGTCAGTGCCGCAGATCGTCGTCAGCGTGACGCGGATGACGGCCTCACCGGGTCCCGGCTTTGGCCGCGCAACCTCGTCCACGCGGATGTCGCCGGGACCGTGGAATACCGCCGCGCGCATCGTCTGCGTAGATCGCGGATGCGCGATTTCCTGTGGTGCAGCGATTGCCATTTCAAGCTCCTTTTGCTGACTTTGCTTCCCTATTGCTGCGTCAAGCGGGTGCTGGTCATCGCCACCGGCACCGCGCTCAGCTCCTCGGCGATGGCCTTTGACCACGCCGCGATCTGCTCCCAGTTCCGGTAGTCGCCGGCAGGCATGACGTGAGTCACGAACTGGCGCTCGAGCCAGTTGACTCGCGATAGATCGGCGGTCGCGGGATCGAACGCACCGCCGAAGACGACGTGACCCTTGACATCAAGGGAGCGACGGAACTCGGCGATCTGCCTCGGATCCGGCTGAGGCTGGCCAACTGACTTGTCGCCGACGGGACCGCTGCTGAACAGCCAGGTCGGACGAGTCGCCAGCACGTCGACGTTGTGCCGGACGAAGTCAACACCGCTGCCGATCCAGCCGCCGGCGTGGATGGCGCTGCCGATCACGAATGCATCGAAGTCTTCCTCGACCAAGCCCGTGAAGTCTTCGTCGGCCGATCGAAGGACCACGTCGAGATCGGCGTGTTCGAGGGTCTCAGCGATCTTCTCGCCAATTCCCTTGGTGGCGCCGTAGTGCGTTGCATAGACGACGAGAACGCGCATTGCTTCTCCTCCGTTTGCAGGGATGAAGAGTCACAACACATCGTCGTCAGCCCTGTCGGGACGACGATAGGGCCGCGCGTAACGGGCTCACTAGTCCGTTCGGCATGCTGCGCCGAAACCACCGAACTCGTGTTGCAAGGTCCCGGCTGGAGGGGGCCGATTGGCCCCCGCAGCTCAGTCCAACGGCACGGCCTATTCGGTCCGTCGTTCACATGTGCCGCGACCACCCCTTGGGCCGACAGTGCACTCAGGCCATTAGACAGGCAGCAGAAAGGAGATCACTCCAATGATCGGTCGACTAAAGAAGGTAGGAATCGTCCTGGCAGTGTTCGGACTCGTATTCATCGCCGGTGGCGTTTACGCGTTCACCCAGGTCCAGGCCGGCCAGAGGTCGCTGAACGCGTTCAGCGCCGCGCAGAACGTCAAGCTCACCTACAACGAGCAGGGTCAGCTCGGTAGCGACCCCGTCGAGGCGGCAGCGATCATGTCGCTGCTCACCAACGATTGGGGCTTCCCGGTCAACAACGCGGACCTCAATCCCAACGACCCGACGATCAACACGGCCAGCGAGTACATGTACGAGATGGCCACCGTGTCGTATCACACGCTGACGTCAACCGTGAGCGTGACACTTCCGGCAGGACGTCACCAAGGCTGACGGCACCGTCGTCGCCGCAGGCACGTACGACTTCCCGGTCGACGGCCGCTACTACGCCGACTTCAATCGGGCAGACCCGATCGAGGGCGCGGCGCGAACGATCGCATGGTCGCCACTCGCGCTCTCGCTGATCGGTCAGCTGGGCGTCGGTGCGGCAACCGCCTCTTCACTCCAGATGGGCCTCGGGCTCGCGGCACTGTTCGCGGGAATCGGGTTCACCTTCATCTTTGCAGGCCTCGGTCTCGTGTGGGCTGTCCGCCCAGAGACTGTCAAGGTTCCGGTTCTACGACCGGCAATGCAGCCGGCCTAATGGCCTGACGCTCCTGGGCGAAAGCCCGGGAAGCACGGAACCACTCGGCCGCGAGCGTGGTCCTTCGGGATCGCGACTCGCGGCCGAATTTTCTGTTCTTGTTGCAGTCAGTTGGCCGCGCGGTGAGGTATCGTCTCGCCTCAGCCGCGTACGCGACCCCATGGGGAGGGACGCGAAAACGGTCAGACTGTCATTGGTAGAAGTGTCACCTCGTAGATCCGTCACATCCGTCACATCCGTGTTCGCAACCCTGGCGCTCGTTGGCGTCCTTTTGGGTTGTCAGACCGCGCCCTCCGGCCCGATCGGTGGCACCGTCAAGGTGGTCGGGTCGTGGAGTGGCAGCGAGGAGCAAGCCTTCCTGGCCATGGTCCGGCCCTTCGAGCAGGACACCGGCATCACCGTCGACTACACGGGCACGCGCGACCTGAACGGGCTCCTCTGGGAGGGCGTAGCCAAGGGTCATCCGCCTGATGTCGCGGGGCTTCCGGGCCCCGGCCAGATGGCCGAATTCGCCAGGCACGGCTCGCTCAAGGATCTGTCGACGACGATCGACGTGTCGCAATACAAGGCCGACACCGTGCCCACGTTCATCGACCTGGGCACAGTCGACGGCCACCTCGTGGGCGTGTTCATCAAGGCCACTCTCAAGGGCCTCGTTTGGTACAACCCCAGCGTCTACACGCTCGACGACCCGGCCACCTGGCCCGACCTGGAGCGCTCTGCCAACCTCGCGCGCCGCGACGACGCCAAGACCTGGTGCCTCTCCCTCGGTTCCGACGCGACCACCGGGCTGGCCGGGCACCGACTGGATCGAGGACATCGTGCTGCGCCAGAGCGGCCCGGACGTCTACGACGACTGGGTAGCGGGCCGCATTCCGTGGACCTCACCGGAGATCAAGAGCGCGTTCGAGTTCTTCGGCGCGGTCGTCAACGACGCGTACGGCGGCCCGGCCGGCTTCATCGGCACGGACTTCCAGGACGGCGGCAACGGCCTTTTCAGCAATCCCCCGCAATGCATCTTCCATCACCAGGCGACGTTCATGACCTCGTTCTTCGAGAGCAACGCGGCGGCGCGAAAGGGCGAGTACGACTTCTTCCCCTTCCCGGTTCTGGACGAGCGGTACGCCAACTCCGTCACCGGCGCGGGCGACCTGTTCGGCATGTTCAACGACACGCCACAGTCACGCGCCCTGATGACGTACCTGCTGACCCCTGAGGCCCAATCGATCTGGGTGAGCCATGGCGGGGCGCTCTCGGTGAACACCCGCGTCACCGCCTACCCGGATGACATTTCCAGCCGCGCGGCGCAGATTCTCACCAGCGCCGAACGGTTCAGGTTCGACGCGTCCGACCTGATGCCCGAACAGATGAACGGTGCCTTCCTGCAGGGAGTGGTCGATTTCGTGCGCGATCAGTCGCAGCTCGACTCGATCCTGCAATCACTCGACCAAGTGCAGCGCGATTCGGGGAGCAACCAGACCACGGTTCGGCCATGAGGGCTCGCCCGCTGATCGTTCCCGTCCGGCTGTGGACGGTGAACTGGCCGTTCTGGGTGGCGACGGCGCTGCTCGTGGCAACGGTCGTCTCGGTCGTCCTCGACGTCATCCTGTGGGCGGGTCAGCGCTTCCTGCCGCCGCCAGTCAGCTTCATTCGCGGCCAGACCGTCTTCATTGCCGAGATGTTCTACGCGATCTCGTACGCCGCGATGGGCTGGCTGCTGGCCACTCGACTGCCGCGGAACGTGCTCGGCTGGATCTTCATGATCCTGGGCCTGACGATGGGGCTGCAGCTGACGGTGACCTTCCTGATCCAGGAGGCGCACCAGGTCAGTCCGGCCGATGAACCCGTTCCTCCTGTATGCGGCGTGGGTCGTGTCGTCGATCCACCTGCTGTCGATCGTCGTGCTCACCACGATCGTTTTCCTGCGCTTCCCCACGGGACGGCCGCTGACGCCACGCTGGCGATGGGCAGGCTGGCTGACGTTCTTCGGCGCGCTGGGCGTCGCGATCGGGATCGGCCTACAGCCGGAGGGGCTCGCCTGGTACCCGTCCCTGCCCAATCCGTTCGCCGTGCCGATTGCCTACAAGCCAGTGCTGGACCTGCTGACGCTGGTCGGCCTCGCCGTGATGATCACGGGCACGATCCTGGCCACGATCTCGATGGTCCTGCGCTACCGGCGCTCCAACAGCGTCGAGCGCGCGCAGCTGCGCTGGATCGCCGCAGCGGTCATCGTGCTTGCCGCGGGCGGCATCCCGTTCGTCATCGCCCGCTACGCGCTGCCGATCGACTACGCCGTAGGCCAGCTCCTGCTGACCATTGCCCTCGTCGCCGGCTGCTTCCTGCCGATCGCGGCCGCGGTCGCCGTTCTTCGCCACCGCCTGTACGACATCGACCTCATCCTCAAGCGGGCCTTCGTCTACATCCCGCTGACGGGCATCCTCGGCGGCCTGTACGCGGCCGGCGTCGCGCTCTTCCAGCGCCTGTTCGTGGCGGTGACAGGCGACACGTCCGACGTGGCAATCGTCTTTGCCACGCTCGTCCTGGCGGGCATGTTCACGCCCCTCCGCAACTGGCTGCAGACGTTCGTCGACAGCCGGTTCAAGCCCGATTCGGGCCAGCACACCCTCACTGAAGACGTGACGCTCACGCTCGACCAGCGGGTGGCTATGCTCGAAGCACGCATCAGCCGTATGGAGGTTGGTCCGGAGCCGCGTACCTACGACGAAGGCTAGGAGGCCAACCTTGAACCGCATCAACCGACCGCTTGGCGCTGCCGCGACTCTCCTCGTCGCGATCTACTCGGTCGGGATAGGCGCTTCGTCCATCTTCCCGGGGATGATTCCAGCTGCGCTGGCGGCAGCACCAACGTCTGTGACCATCGTCAGCGACTTCCAGTCGGAGCTCGGCTGCACCGGTGATTTGCAGCCAGACTGCGCCACGACTCACCTCACCTACGACGCCGCCGACGATGTCTGGCAGGGCACGTGGACGATTCCCGCCGGCAGCTGGTCGTACAAGGCGGCCATCGACAACTCCTTTGACGAGAACTACGGCGCGGGGGCTGTCGCCAACGGCCCGCAAATCTCGCTCAATCTCGGTGCCAGCACCATCGTGAAGTTCTATTACGACCCGAATAGCCACTGGGTGACCAGCAACCACAACAGCCGCATCGTGACGGCTCCCGGAAGCTTCCAGTCCGATCTGGGTTGCCCTGGAGACTGGCAGCCCGATTGCCTGCGCTCGTGGTTGGAGGATTCCGACGGAGACGGTACGTACACGCGCTCGACCACGGCGCTTCCGGTCGGCAACTATGACGTCAAGGCGACGATCAATGAGACCTGGGACGAGTACTACGGACTGGGCGGCGCCGGCGGCGGCGACATTCCATTCACCGTCCCCGTGAACAACGCCCTGGTCACGTTCCGCTTCGTGTCGGCCACAAACATCCTCACGGTTGTGGTTGATGACGCGACTGATCCCACGACATCCAACGTCAACGTCACCCTTCGCCAGGGCGGACAGATCAACAGCTATCCGGTGCTGATCAATTGGACCGCCAGCGACGATGTAACCGCAGACGCGGCACTGCACCACAAGGTCCAGGTGCGCCGCTGGCTCAATGGCGCGTGGGGATCGTGGTCAGGCTTCGGCACTGTCACCGGCATTCCGGCAGTAACGGGGGACCTGCCGTTCTGGCGCACGTTCCAGTTCAGGGTCCGCACGCGCGATGAGGCCGGCAACTGGGGTGCCTGGGCGCTCAGCAACACCATCAACGGCTGGCGACGTCAGGAGCGCCATTTCTCGCTGGGCACCAGCTGGTCGATCAACTCCACGGCGGGCGCGATGAGGGGCAAGACCGCGAATAGCTCCGTGGTCGGCGCCCGGGCCAGCGCTCACTTCGAGGGAAACGGCGCCGCGGTCGTAATGCCTGTCGAACCGGGCCTGGGCACGGCGCAGATCTGCATCGACCCGGGACGGTTGACGAGAGCTGCCTGACCGTTGACCAGGGCAGTTTCCTGCCAACCGGTCCGCGGCGTCTGGTCGCGACGTTTACCGGCCTCTCAACTGGTGGCACGCACGTTCTGCAGGTCAAGGTCGTGAGCGGCAACGTCAAGCTGGATGGGGCAGTTTTCACGAACTAGACGGTGTACAGTCCGCCGACGCATTGAGCGTTGACCCGCCACTGGCGAGCCCGCCCAACACCGCGGTGGGACGGTGGCGCGCCGGAGGGTCCGATGTTCCAGCCGACCGACACGTCCATGCGCGACGCCGCACCAGGCACCGACGCTCTGCTCACACGCCTCGAGGAATTGGCGGCGCAGGCTCGAGGCAGTCGAGCTCCAAAATCAGGAGCTGCGCGCGGCGCTCCTGAGCTGTTCGACCATTCCAGGTCGTCCGGCTGACGACGAGCCGACGGCGAAAGACCACAGTTCAATGTCACGACGCGGACTGCTGCACAAGTCGGCGGCAGTGGTCGTTGGCGGCGTAGCACTGGCGGCCGGCAGTTCGATGTTGAGCCCGAAACCGGCGCGAGCGGGCGGCGCTGTGATGATGGGCGAAGGCAACCTCGCGGGAGCCGCCCATACGAGCATTTCCTCCAGCAGCGCGAACAGCACGCTGCAGGGGAATAACCTCGGCAGCGGGAGCGGCCTCTACGGTTCGTCGAATACCGGCGAGGGCATCGAGGCCTTCAGCATCAACGGAACAGGCGCATTTGCCGTGTCCAACGGCGACGGCCAGCCCAGCGTCCATGGAAAGAAGGTGCTGGACGTAACAGGCCCTTCAGTGAAGGGTGAGAACACAAACGCGACTAACGGCTATGCAGCCGTGTACGGGATCACGAACGGCACTGGGCCCGCCGTGTTCGGTGAGGGCCTCGCCGCCGGGAATGGGACGTCAGGCGTTGCGCACGGTACGGGATCGGGCGTGTATGGTCAATCCGATAACGGCCGTGGCGGGCGTTTCGCGGGCAAGAAGGCCCAGCTCAAGCTGGATCCCGCGACTGCCGCGACACATCCAGCCTCCGGTGACGCCGGCGACATCTTCCTGGACAAGTCGAAGCGCCTCTGGCTGTGCAAGGGCGGCACCACGTGGGTCCGCATCGTCTGAAACAGGTGCAGCAGCCGAGCTAGTCGTGATGGCCGTGAACGGCGGCGTGACCCAGGCCACGTGCGATCAGCCAACGGTTCACCGGGAACGCAACCGCGAACGCGATTACGAGCGATAGGGCGAGGCTTCCCCAGAACAGCAGGTCGACCAGACCGGCGCTCATCGCACCGGGGATCGCGAGAACAACTGCGTTATCGGTGATCTCCATGACCACGATGGAGACCGTGTCGCCGATCAGGGCCAAGCGGAGGGCTGCGCCGAACGCCAGCCCACCCCGAACGAGTGGACCGATGGTCAGCGCGTAGCCGAAGACGAAGGCCAGAACGATCGCCAGCACGATCGATGGCACGTCGTGCAAGCCGAGCGCAGTCGCGATGACGAGACCCAGGATCTCGCCGATGGCGCAGCCGGTCAGGCAGTGTGTCGTCGCCTGGAAAGCGGTTCGATTGAGCGAATCGGCCGGTGCGTCGTGCTGCATGGCTCCTGAATAGGTTGCCGCACCGAATCGGAACTTACTAGCACTAAGGGTGCATTCCGCACGGGACCTGCTGTCAATAGATCGTGTCGGTCGTCACGCCGACCCTCAACCTCCAAAGGCACCACCTGATGAGTGCCCAACGGAGGGATTTGAATGACCACCAGTAGCGCAAACAGCACCACCGCGGCTAGCCGCGTAACAGCGTGGCGCAGCCTCGTATGGGCTGGCGTAGTCGGTTCAGTCGTGGCCTGGTCGTGGGTATGGGTCGTCTCCGGCGGCGTTTCCCTGGTCATGCTGCTCGTCGCAGTGGCCACGGCGGTTCTCGCCTGGCGCGGCATGCAGGGCATGCGTGCGGCGATGGCCGGCGTCATGGTTGCCGGGCTCGCGATGTTCCTGTCGAGCCTCTACCTGACCGCGATGCTCTTCGTGAACGCCGACCCAGGTGACCGCGATGAACGTGATCGTCCTCGGCGTATTCCCGATGGTCGCAGCGATCGTTCTCCTGGTCGGTTCCGGCGTCGGTTTCCGGCACGTTTCGCGACGAACGCGACACACCCACCGCCGCCTAACCACCAGCTCTCGATTGGTTCGCCGCCCCATGTAGCTCGCGTCCTTCCGGATCGACCCGCGCGCCTTGACAATCGAACAGGCGTTCGGTATTGTCGACCTCGGAAGGAGGCGCCGTTGACCAAGCACGACGCCGCTCGCAAGCAGCGCATCGTTGACTACATAGCCGCCACGGTTCGCCAGCGGGGGTATCCGCCGTCTGTTCGTGAGATCGCGAAGGCAGTGGATCTTGCTTCAACGTCGGCCGTCCACCACCACCTCCAGGCACTCGAGCGTGAGGGCCAGCTGGAACGCGGAGCGAGTCACTCTCGCGCCATCCGCGTAACTCCCAGCGCCTCCATGCGGTCGGGAGGCAGCTCCGGCCTGATTCCGCAGATCAATGCGGACAGCCGCTCGTTGCCCATCCTGGGTGAGATCGCAGCCGGCGGTCCTATCGAGGCTTACCAGGACGCCACCGAGACGATCACCGTGCCTGATGCGGTCGTCGCCAACGGGGATGCATACGTGCTCCGCGTGCGTGGCGACTCCATGATCGATGCGCACATCACGGACGGCGACTACGTCGTCATCCGGCCGCAGCAGACCGCTCACGATGGGGACATCGTCGTCGCCCAGGTGGAGGAGAACGCGGTCACTCTCAAGCGCTTCTTCAAGGAGAAGAACCGCGTCCGTCTGCAGCCCGCCAACGATCAGTACCCGCCGCAGTTCTACGACAACGTCAACATCCAGGGAAAGCTGATCGGCGTCATCCGCCGCGTGGACTGACCATCCCGGACCACATCGGTCCACACAATCCACAGACCGTCCAAAAACGGGGGACAGACCTCGTACATAACCCTGTTGTGTCTGTTCGTCTGGCGCTGGACCATCTCCGCCACCGGTCGGACGAGCAGATCGGGCACCCATCAGCCGCTTAGAGAGCCGCCGGGAGACCCGCTACTTGTCCATCGACCGCCTTCCGCCGCAATCAATCGACGCCGAACAGTCGGTTATCGGCGCCCTGCTGATCGACCGCGACGCGGTGATCGAGGTCGCCGACTTCCTGCGACCACAGGACTTCTATCGTCAGGCGCATGGCACGATCTTCGGCGCCATCCTTGAGCTGTACGAGCGGCGCGAGCCTGTGGACATCGTCACCGTCTCGGAAACGCTCGAGCGGAGCTCCGCGCTGGAGCAGGTCGGTGGCTCGGCCTATCTGACCAGCCTCATCAACCTCACCCCCACCGCGGTCAACGCCGTCCACTACGGCCGCATCGTCGAGCGCAAGGCGGTCCTGCGGAACCTCATCGGCGCCGCGGGCAAGATCGCCTCCATCGGCTACGACGACTCGGCGGACGTCAGCGAGTCCATCGACCGCGCGGAGCAGGAGCTCTTCAGCGTCAGCGAGCGGCGCGTGGACAGCGGCTTCTCCCCGCTGAAGACGCTGCTGCACTCGGCGTACGACCGGCTGGACTATCTCCACCAGCACAAGGGTGAGATCAGCGGCATCCGCACCGGGTTCGCGGACCTGGACACGCTCACCAGCGGACTCCAGAAGTCGGACCTGGTCATCGTTGCTGCCCGCCCCAGCGTCGGAAAGACCAGCCTGGCGCTCAACTTCACCGAGCATGCCGCGGTCACGGAAGGCAAGAGCGTCGGCATCTTCAGCCTGGAGATGAGCAAGGAGCAGCTCGTCCTGCGGTTGCTCAGCTCGGTCGCCAACATCGATTCGCAGCGCCTGCGCACGGGCTTCCTGGAGGAGATGGACTTCACCCGCCTGGCGCCGGCCATGAACAGCCTCGCCGAGGCGCCCATCTACATCGACGACACGCCAAACATCAGCACCATGGAGCTGCGCACCAAGGCCCGCCGACTACAGGCGGAGGCAGGGCTGGACATGATCGTGGTCGACTACCTGCAGCTGATGCAGTCGTCCACCAACGCGCGCGACGCCAACCGAGTCCAGGAGGTCAGCGAGATCACCCGTGGGCTCAAGGCGCTGGCGCGCGAGCTCCAGGTCCCGGTGATCGCGCTCTCGCAGCTCTCCCGTCAGACGGAGATGCGCGAATCCAAGGAACCGCGGCTCTCAGACCTGAGGGAATCGGGCTCCATAGAACAGGACAGCGACCTCGTGATGTTCCTGTGGCGCGAAAAGGAGCGCGGCGGCGAGGACGACGATCCAGAGGGCGAGGTCATCAACCTGCGCCTGGCCAAGCACCGCAACGGCCCCACCGGCGAGACCAAGCTGTACTTCCGGAAGCGCCAGACGCGCTTCGTCTCGATCGCGGACGAGAGCCGCTACGCAGGAACGCCCGCCTACAACTAGCTCCGGGAGCTAGCTCTCGGGGTTCTCGTCGGGGAGCAACGGGCGGACGGCCAGCTGGACCAGGTTGCCGTCTGGATCGTTGACCCACACGCCCACGTGGCCGCCGTTCGGCACTTCCAGCAGCTTGGAGACGTGCTCCGCGTCCAGGATCTTGATGCCGCCCGGCTCGTCGCCGGCGGGGAAGTCGGCCGGCGTCAGGTCGTCCCAGGGCCAGTCGATCGCCTCGCCGACCGGCTCGCCGAAGCCCTCCACCAACACGACCTTGTAGTGGGTCGGGCTCGTAGTCGACCACGTCGCCCAGCCCGTCCTGGCTGCCGAAGTCATTCAGGACCGTCTGCAGCTGGCTGAAGCCTGCACGATCGGCCTGCGTCGGGAACGCCCGGGTCGGCCCCTTCGAACAGCGCGTAGATGTTCACGACCTTCGACAGGCCGCCCGCGTTGAGCGTGAAGATGGTCGATCCGGCGTCGGCGACCATCGGGTTGTCGTAGCTCTCCTTGGCGTTCAGCAAGCGGCCGGTGCTCAGCGCGTACTGCAGCAGTGCCTGGACGCCCTCCTCGTCGAGATGGCCCTTCAGCCACGGGAGCATCGGCAGGTCGAAGGCGTTCTGGCGGTTGTCCAGCTGGTGGAAGATCACCGTGCCGTCGCCGTAGAGCGTGAACTGAGGCGACTGGGTGAGCATGAAGTTCATCGGGACGAAGCCGCCGCCCTGCTCCATGCGCAGGACGATGTCCGTGGCGCCGGTGGGGTGCTGGATCTGGTCGGGATTGAGGGTGGGAGTCGGAAGAGGCGTCGGTGTCTGCGGTCGGGCCTGGCGGAGTTGCCGGAGGGGTGGTCGGGCCGTTGGACGGCGGAGCGCTGGGCGGCGGCGTGGCAACAGTGCCGACGTTGCAGGCGGTGATCAATGCGGCCAGCGCCAACGCCGGAAGCGTCGCGGCGAGGTGACGGGCGCGGACGGAAGAGGTGTTCAACTTGGACATGGCGCTTTGGACGGCGAAGGGTATGCCGAAGTTCCCTCGCGCCGTACACTCGCGGCCATTTCGAGGAGGA
Source organism: uncultured Chloroflexia bacterium (assembly GCA_963736895.1). GTDB lineage: Bacteria > Chloroflexota > Limnocylindria > Limnocylindrales > CSP1-4 > JALYGJ01. The sequence continues at coordinate 362,201 of CAVTQU010000008.1, read as the reverse complement.
GTGGAGATGGGCGTGGTCATCATTCGAGAGCTGGTCGGGACGAGTCCCAAGTCGTGGAGCGATGCCGCGCGTCAGGCGGTCACGACCGCGGCGCGCACGGTGCGCAACATCCGCGAGATCGAGGTCGTGAAGTCGAGCGCCAAGGTGGAGAACGGCGAGATCGTCGAGTACCGCGTGGAGCTGAAGCTGCACTTCGAGTACGAGGGCGGCTCGAGCTAGGGCGACCGGGTACTCCAGGCTAGTTATCCACAGACGCCAATAAGCCGCGCATAAGGCACCGCGCCGATGATGCCGACATGGTCCGACGCCCGCTGGTCGCCGCTGTGAGCGAGCCAACTCGCGTAGCACCGGCGGCCGCGCGGGTGCTTCCGTCTGCGACGCGGGAGTCGGTTCGGCCAGCCGCTGGGCGGCAGAACGCCGCCGCTCGTAGATCCGGCGGCCTGGGTGACGATCGTGCGCCGGTCATCCGTTCCAAGATCCAGCCGCCGCCGCTTCGCAGCTCCACCCTGTCGCGCCAGACGGCTGCTGGATCGCCTCACCGACGCCACCGGCTCGCGCTTGACGCTGGTCATCGCCGAGGCCGGATACGGCAAGACCACGCTGCTGGCCGATTTCTCCGCTCGCGCCTCGGCCCGCTGCCTCTGGTACAAGCTCGATCCCACCGACGCCGACCCCATCACCTGGACCAATTACGTCATCGCCGCCGCGCAGGAAATCGACCCCGACTTCGGCCAGAACACGCTTTCGTTGCTCGCCCAGGTCGCCCCCGGCGGGCCACCTGAGAGCGCGTTCATCGCCAGCCTTCTTGGTGAGCTGCCGCGCCTCGGTGAAGCACCCACGGTCCTGGTGCTGGACGACTTTCACCTCGTCGACGACAGCGCCGAGGCCGGCGAGTTCGTCACCAGGCTCATCTCCGACTCACCCGCATGGCTGCACTTCGTGATCTCGTCGCGCCGAAAGCCGACTCTTCAGCTCGCCCGCCTTGCCGGCATGGGCGAGGTCGTCGAGATCACCACCGACGAGCTGCGCTTCACGAATTCGGAGACGGACCGCCTGTTTACCGATGGATACGGCGTTCCGCTTGGATCCAGACGTCCTGTCCGAGATCGGCACGCGCACCAACGGCTGGGCAGCGAGTCTGCAGCTCTTCCACGGATCGATTCGTGGGCGGCCGTCCAGTGCCATCAGGGCGTTAGCCAAATCACTGTCCGGAGCCAGCGGCGCGATCTACGACTTCCTCGCTCAGGAAGTCCTGAAGAACGTTTCCACGGACATCGAAGAGTTCCTTGATCCGCGCCGCACTGCTGGACCGGATCGTCCCCCAGCACGCGGTGGCGCTCTTCGCCGAGCGACGAGGCCTGTCACCGGGCGAGGATCAGGCTCGCCAGTGGATCGACGAGTGTGACCGTCTCGGGCTGCTGACGCGCTCCAGTCAGTCGAGCGACGCGCGACAGCTGCACCCACTGCTGCGCGACTTCCTGTTGCGGCAGCTGTCGCATGCGGCACTCAGCCGAAGCGATCCGGGCAATGCACGTAGCCGTCGCCGACGCTGTCGCCGAGTCCGATCCGCTCCTGGCGTGCCGCCATTACATCGAAGCGGGGCGGCAGGAAGAGGCAATGGCCTGCCTCGGCCGTTCGGTGATGCTCACGATGGGCTCCGGCCAGTGGGGAATTGCATCCAGCCTTGTCGAACGACTCGACGGAGTGTCCGAGCAGATCCCGCCGTGGCTCGCCATCCAGGCTCGTCGCTTGATCGATGACGGCGAACTGGATGAGAGCTCGTCGCAGTCCTGTCCGAAGTGGACCTGCCGGAGCGTCCTGCCCGATGCCCGCGCTGTCTTTCGACATACGCAAGCTGTCTCTGGGTTGGAGGTCTGGCGATCGCGAGTGGATGTTCACGACTCTTCACGCGAATTCAGACCGACGATCAGACGCCGGCCGTTCATGAGAGAAATCGCGCAGATTTTTGTCGATGCCAGTCCGCTGCGCGGCCCGTCGTAGCCTCGTTGCCCGTCACTCGTCAGCGCCTTTGCGCGAATGGCAGAAGCACAAGCGGCCGCGGGGCTCAGCTTCTACGCGGCCATCAGTCTCCACAACGCTGCGATCGCGATATCTGTACGCGGGTGACTTCAGCGCGAGGCGATCTCAGGATTGGCCGACCCGGCTCTAGACGCAGTTCGAGGATCTTGCCGTTCTCGGCCTCCGGAACGGCTTTCCACGCACTGCGATTCTCACGACCGCTCACCTCGAGCTGGGCGACATCGCTCGCTCGCGGACAACGAAGCATGTCGCCTGGCACTCCATGACTGGCGGCGAGCTCGCCGAGCGTCGCCGGCCGAGCTCGCTTTACGCCGCGCTCGCGACCGGAGACCGAACGGAACGAGCTCGATGCTCGTTAGCGCGAGCCGAATCGTCTAGTGTCGCCTGAATCGTGACGGACGTCCGATCGCAACGGCCGTCTACGAGACCGCTCGTGCGTTCGGTGAACTTCCGGCACGACCCAGCGGCGGCGATCGCTCGACGTCCTGGACCTAGCGAGCTGATGGACCCATTGGATGTTCGGACACACGTTGTCTACGGCGTCGATCGCTGGCCCTCGCGTATCTGCATCGGGGGTGACGACGACGAGTGCCGTGGCCGTCGCTCAGCCGGCCCTCGTTGAGGCGAGAGACAGGCTGGCTCGCGACGCTGAGGTCCGTCTTGCCCTGGTTGCATGCTCTGCGCGCGGCGACGCCGCGGAGTGCAACCGCAGCGGTGACGAACGCCGCAGCCGTAGGGCATCTCGCGCTGGCTGGAGGTAGCCGACGCAATCGGCCGTTCTCTGCATCTTTGATCTCTTCGGACGAGTCCCGCTCGAGTGACGACAAGCGTCGATCGGTGGCCGGCGTCGGTGGCTGCCGGTCTTCGTCGGCAGCTTGAGCGCGGAAATACTCCGACCGCTCGTGTAGCTGCCCTGCTGCTCGATCGACCACGGTGACCTCGAAGACGTTGGTCGTCTCCGTGCTTACGCCAAGACATACAGCCGCCGCGGTCGAGTCGCGGCTCAGCTTGGGTGGTCAGCTCGGCGAAGAGGGTCGGTCCGAAACTCGACGTCCTCGATCTCGGACGAGAGTCCGCCTGCAGATCGGATCAACGTGTTGTCGGATCTGAGCGTCGATGAGGCGCAAGTCAGCCTCGCTTCTGATGTTCCTGGTCACTCGGCCCAACTTCACGGCAACACGTGAGCAAGTTCTCGAGGAGCTGTGGCCCGACAACGATCCGTCCAGTGCATCGAACAGCCTCAACCAGTCGTTGTACTTCCTAAGACGAGACATCGATCCCTGGTACGAAGACGACATGTCGCTTGAGTACATCGCCATTCGAAGGGGACCTCGTCTGGCTTGATCCTCGACCTGGTGCGAGTCGCACAGCGCTGACTTTCCTGTCGTCCGCTCCGGCCTGCTCGAAAGCCAGCGCCAGCCGCCGATGGCGCAGGTCTCGACCTCCTCGCGACGCCTACACCGGTCCGTTTGCTCCTGAGTTCGAGTACGACGAATGGGCGATCGTCGTGGCGCAGTCGCGTCCAAGTCGCATTCCTCGAGTTCGCGCATCCAGACCGATCGATCGTGGCTGTCGGCAAGGGCGAGCTCGATGCCGCGAGAGATGTCGCTGTCCGCGCGGTTGACGCCGATCCGGATGCAACGACGATCTCGAGCAACGATTGCTCGTGCGCTCTACTGGAAGCTCGGGGCACGCTCCGCCGCCGCCGCTCAGTACGACCATTTTGCCTCGCAGGAGCGTGCCGACGGGCTGGATCCGCACGTCTTCGAGAGATCTGCTCCGAAGACATGCCGAAGCCACGTCTGAATACGCCGCCCTGCGTATTGGGTGGATGGCTCCGGGTTCCTAATGTGCAGTTTGTACCTAGTACAGAGGCACGGGGCGACAGGAGTCAAGCTTGGGACCGGGTTCCGATAGACGGGATCCCAAATGGAGTGGGCACCGATGGAGCCAAACCGCGGCATCAAGTCCTGGTAGAGCGTGAATCGCACGATCACAAGGCTGGTCGGCACTGGCCGCAACGATCGTTACGCTGGTTCTCGTTGCCAGTGCCGGAGTCAGACCGCTCTAGGCGAACGGTCGTTCTACTAGTACCTAACTCCCAGTATGGAGGCGCCGACGGTGCCTCCATACTTTCTTTGTGTCTACTTCCCGCACCGGAGGCTTAGCTCTGCCTCGCCGTGTGAAGGTCATCGTTGGGTCTGGTTGCGGGTGCGGCCGCCCTTGGTTGCGGTGGCCTGTTTCGTGCTGTACCCGATTTTGCCGGACATCGGCGGGATTCTGGGGCCTCGCGTTCTGGATTGCAGTCGTCGCCCTCAGTTCGGCCGTCCCAGTTCGGATGGCAAGCGGCGCCATGCTCAGTGTTGTGGTGGCGCCGATGGTGGCCGTCGCTGTCCTGGGTGGTCCATCAGCCGCGGTGATTGCGGCGGCGCTTGGCACGCTCGAATGGCGTGAGATCAAGGGTCTCTTGCCAGGCCGGAACGGTGTTCCTTGGTACGGAACCTTCTACAACCACGCTGAGGCTGTGATTCCCGCCGCTTTGTCGGGGATCCTGTACCACACGCTAGCTGGTCCAGTCGTTCGAACCGTCTGCGCGCAGCCTCGTCGCAGTCGCGGCGTTGGCCTGATCTATTTCGCGACCAACAACGCCCTCGCCGCCCTCTTGTCGAGTGCCCGGGACGGTGAGACCATCGCCCGTGCTTTCGCGACCAATGCACGGCAATTTGGTTTGACACTCGCGGGACTTGGGCCGTTGGCGTGGTTGATGGCGGCCATGTGGGTCGTGGCGGGGCCGATCGGCATTCTGCCGTTCGCCGTTCCGCTGTACGCGACGCGGTCTGGCTACAAGAAGGTCGTGGAGATCCGCGACATGTTCACGCAGACGGTCCGGAGCCTCGCCGGTGCCGTCGATGCCAAGGATCCCTTCACCGCCGGCCACTCCGAGCGCGTGCAGCTGATCGGAAAAGACCTTGGCGCCGAGCTCGGCTGCTCCGATGCGGAGCTGGAGGCTCTCGAGTGGGGCGGTCTCCTTCACGACATCGGCAAGATCGGCATTCCCGACGCGATCCTGCTCAAGCAGGGCGCCCTGACCAAGGAAGAGCGCGTGGCGATGAACGCGCACCCGGTCAAGGGTGAGGAGATCATTCGCCCGGTCGAGAAGCTCAAGCCCGAGCTGCCCATCATTCGCCATCACCACGAGTGGTTCAACGGCTCCGGCTACCCCGACCGACTGGTCGGTCACGAGATCCCGAAGCTGGCGCGCATCCTCCACGTCGCCGACTCGTTCGAGGCGATGACCGCCGCTCGTCCTTACCGCATGACGCCGCTCTCGGAGCGCCAGGCGCTCGACGAGCTGCGCAAGTTCAGCGGCATCCAGTTCGATCCCGAGGTTGTCGAGGCGTTCGAGCGTCTAATCGCCCGCCGGCCCGAGTGGGCCAAGCCGAACATCCCCGAGCACCTGACCCAGCGACAAATCCCGCGCCTCGGCGAGGCGGAGGCTTTGCCGGTCTAATTCGAAGACCACTTTCGCGGGTCGCCAACCGGATACCGTCAGCGCCATGATCGTTATCGGGCTGCTGATCGGGCTGCTCGGGGGACTGCTCTTCGGCGGAAAGATCGGCCGGCTGATCGACGTCCACCTCAAATGGGTCGGGCTGATCTTCCTGGCCGTCGTGCTGCGCATCGGCACGCAGGTCGCCATCTCCAACGGCGTCGGAAATCGCCGATGCGCTGCGCCTGCCGCTGTACGCGGGCGCGTTCGCCCTGCTCATTGCCGGTCTGTGGCCCAACCGCAACCATCCCGGCATCCTGGCCGTGATCGTGGGTGCCGCCGCGAACGGCGTGGCGATCGTGCTCAACGGCGGCTGGATGCCCGTCTGGGGCCCGTCGCTGGCCGCAGCAGGACTGAGCGTCGGCGAGCTGAACGTGGCCTTCCACAAGCTGCTGCCGGAGACGTTCGGCCTGGAGTTCTTCCTGCGTGGCGGCCCGATCGCCGACATCCTCCCGCTGCCCATCCCGATCCTGACCAATGTCGCCAGCATCGGGGACGTTTTCATCGGTGCGGGACTGGGCTGGTTCGTGTTCAGTACGCTCGTGCGGGGGTCGGAACATGCCGAACCGGGCATCAGCCTGGGTGCGGGCAAACAGACGGTGGTCGATACCGGGATCGGTTTCGATCGACCCATCGTTCTCGGTGGCGGCCTTGGTCCGGGCATGGATGCGCCGCTGCCGGAGCGGCGGCCGCTTGGCGAACGAATTCGCGGCCACCCGTACGTCCGACTGGCGCTGGACGCTCGTTTCGCCTCGTTCTGGCTGGCCCAGACGATCAGCCTCTTTGGCGATCGGCTGCACCAGGTGGCGCTCGGCGTGCTGGTCTACGCCATCACCAACTCTCCGCTCGCGACGGGGCTGGTGTTCTTCTCGGCGACGCTGCCGAACATCCTGCTGTCGCCGATCGCGGGCACGTTCGTCGATCGCTGGGAGCACAAGCGGGTCATGGTGGCCAGCGACCTGATCCGCGCCGCCCTGGTGCTGCTGATTCCCTTCGCGGCCGAGGCAAACGTGGTGCTCGTCTATCCGCTCGTGTTCCTCGTGACCACGGTCAGCCTCTTCTTCAGGCCGGCGAAGATCGCGATGATCCCGCGCATCGTCCGCGAGGACGACGTGTTGGCGGCCAACAGCGCCGTCTGGACGGCCGACACGCTCGCCGACATCATCGGCTTCCCGCTGGCCGGCCTGTTCGTGGCAATACTCGGCACGTCCGCGGCCACGCTCGGCCTGGCGTTCTTCGCCGACTCCGCCACCTACCTGCTCAGCGCACTCCTCCTGGCGGGCATCGCGGTGGCGCCACTCGTCCGCGACCAGACCAAGAAGGCCGGCAGTGCCTTCCGCGTTTTCGCGAACGAGCTGTCCGAGGGCTGGCAGTTCCTGCGCGGCCAGCCGGCGCTGATCCAGAACACGCTCATCAGCACGATCGCCCAGATGTCCGTCGGCGTGACGCTGGCCCTGACCGTGGTTTTCGCGCGCGACGAGCTGAGCGGGCAGTTCATCGAGTATCCCGCCAACTACGCGGCGATCGAGACCGCGATCGGCATCGGCAACCTCGTTGGCGGCCTGGCCGTGGGTGCCATCGGCGCGCGATTGCGCAAGGGCCGGCTGGTTGTCGGCGGCTTCATCGCCATGGGGCTGGCCACGATCGTGCTCGGGTTGACCGGCAACCTCGCCATCGCGCTGGTAGCGGCTGCGGTGATGGGCATCGCCAACCTGGTCTTCATCATCCCCACCCAGACGATCTTCATCCAGCTCACGCCGATCGAGCTGATGGGCCGCGTGGTCGCCTTCCGCGGCAGCCTGGTGATCGGCTCGATGACGCTCGCGATGGGCCTTGCCGGCATCCTCGCCGAGAGCGTTCCTGCCGGTCTGGTGATCGCGGCATTCGGTGGCCTGACGGTGCTTGGCGGCCTGATCGGCGCGTTCCTGCCCGCCGTTCGCGACGCCTGATCACGCTTGGTCACGCTTGAGCGGCACTCGGCTGTGATAATCGGCGCGCAGTGTTTATCGACTACCTGATTCCGCTTGCCATCGCCACGGTCGTGGCCGCTCTGGGCATCCTTGGAGTGGCCGTGTTCGTGTTGCGGAGGCTGTCCGCCGCGGGCGACGGACTGGCCGGGCTCGCGGATCAGCTCGACGAAACGGCGCTCACGCTCACCTCAGCGAGTCGAGATCGCGCGCGCATCATTAGCCGAACAGGGTGCGGCGATTGAACACACTCTCTGGACGATGCGAAGGTTCGACGAGCAGGTCGATCACCTGACCGTCAGCCTGCGAGCACGCCGACAGACGCTGGATGAGCTGCAACAGACACTCAGAGGGGCTCGCGTGGGCATCGAACGGCTGAAGTCAGCCATTCGACTGATCGTGCGGGCAATCGAACTTAGGAGGACATTCCTGGGATGACCGACCCGAAGCGGCCGGAAGAGGGCGACGAGACTGAGGCTGCCGACGAACAGCCCACCGAGGCGACGGCCGACGAGCCGGAGGATCAGCCAGAAGATGCCGATGAGGCGACGGCCGATGAGTCGGCGCCCGCTGACGATTCCGATGACGAGCTGGCCGACAGACGCCGACGAGACGCGGTGAGGACGCCGACGACGAGCCGGTCGCCCCAGCCGCATCAGCAGCAGCGGCTGCGACGACCGCCGCGGCCGCCAAGGGCAAGGCGGCACCAAGCCCACGACTCCCGCCGCGCAGGGCGAAGAGCTGCCATACGTTGACGACCAGGTCTCGAAGATCTGGGTGGCCGATCGATCGTTGGCGTCTTCGTGGTGATCTTTGCGTACGGACTGTTGTTCGGCCGTGGTGGATTTCTCACGCCCCCTCCTCCGACTGAACCGCCCGAATCACCGGTGCCCAGCGAGTCGCGCCAGCCCGATCCCGAGCACGACAGTCGCGCCGTCGATCACCTTGAGCCCCTGTCGCCGGTGCCGTCGGGTAGCCCGGCCGCAACCCCGGTCCGCACGGCGTCACCGGCGGCATCAGCCTTCGGCCTCGCCCGGATCGCCGTAGGGCAAGGCCATGCGCCGCTGGATCCGTCGGTCGAACGGTTACGACTGGATCGCGGACCAGCTGGAGAGGCGCGGGATCAGCGATCCGAACGTGCTGCGCGCTATGCGCTGCGGTGCCACGCGAGCAGTTCGTGCCGGCAGACGTCAAGCGAGCCGCGTACCAGGACGGCGCGCTGCCCATCGGCCATGGGCAGACGATCAGCCAGCCGTACATCGTCGCGCGGATGACCGAGGCACTGGCGCTGGATGCGTGGCGGGCTGCGCACGACGGTGAGGCGCCCAAGGTCCTCGATGTCGGGACGGGTTCCGGGTACCAGGCCGCTGTGCTGGCCGAGGTTGGCGCGAGGGTGGTGTCGATCGAGCTCGAGCCTGAGCTCGCCGAGCGCGCCGACGAAACGCTGAAATCGCTGGGCTACGACGTCGACGTCCGCGTTGGCGACGGCAGTGCCGGTGCTTCGGATGAGGCGCCGTTCGCTGGAATCCTGGTGGCTGCCGCTGCGCCCCAGATCCCGGTGCCGCTAGTTGAGCAGCTGCTTCCTGACGGCCGACTGGTGATACCCATCGGAACGCGTCACGAGCAGGTCATCACGCTCGTTCGGCGAGCCGAAGAGGGTTTTACCCAGGAACCGGTGGAGGCAGCGGTGTTCGTGCCGCTACTGGGCGAACACGGCTTCACGCGCTAGCAGCGACAGGCAGGAAACAGAAAGCGGCGACGACGCCACCTTGACGCCGCCGCCGCACCAGGCGCGGACTACTGAGTCGTGGTCGAATCAGTCGACGAGCTCGACTGGTCCTTTGGGCAGTTGGCATGAGTGCCGGTCTGTCCGCCGGTGCTCGGACTGGCGGCGCTGCCGTTGCCGTTCGTCGACGACGTGCTCTGGGGCGTCGGCGACGCTGACGGATCAGGGCTGGCCGCTGCGACCACCGCGACGCCGCTCGCCACCAACCCGACGGCCAGGACGTCCGGCGGCCGCATATCGGCGAACGCGCGACATGGGCGAGTCCGACGGCGGTTTAACCGGAGGCGGCTCCGGCGCAGGCCATCCGGCCCACTGGTCGAATTCTTGGGCTTCCATTTTGGGTTTCTCCTTTTCCACTCGTTTCACATGGCTGACGAGATCCCGTTGAGAACGAGTGTCGGGAGCCTTTCTGTCGATTCCGTGGCTGGTCGCTGTGAGCGCGCGCATAACTTCCCCGGGCGCTGATATGCTCGGCCGCCGATGACTCACGTCTTCGTTTCACCCCACCCCGACGACATCGCCCTCTCGTGCGGCGGTCTCGTGGCGAGCCTGCGAGAGCTCGGCCAGACGGTGACCATCCTCACGGTCTATTCGGGCAGCGCGGCGTCAGCCGGCAACGGCGACACCCTGAGCCCGTACCAGAGGGCTGCTCTCGGCTTCGGCACGAAGGCCAACTGGCCGCTGACCCAGGCGTTCCGCCGGGAGAACATCGGGGCCGACTATCCCGTTGACGCGCCCGAGGGCGGCAACCCGCCCTGGATGGCCGATGCCGAGCGCCTCGACGTCACCCAGGATCGGGCCAACACGCAGGCGCGGCAGTTCTGGCAGCGCGCATCCTGGACGCGGTCGGCCAACATCACGAACGACGAGACGGACCTTCGACCCGTCGCCGACTCCATCGGTGGACAAGGGCAGCATGCTCCCGGTCGACTTCGACGCGCTGGACGCGATGGAGACGCGCAAGATCGAAGAGGAGCGCTACGCCTGGTTCGCCGAGGCGTCGGTCATCTTCCTCGACCTGCCGGATGCGGTCTACCGCGGCTACGAGGGCGACGACCAGCTGCTGGGAGAGGTCCGGGACGACGATCTGCCGCCCTACGACCTACTTCGCAGCGAGATCCTGCGGCTGGAGCCGCAGAACGTCTACTTCCCGCTCGGGGTTGGCAATCACGTCGATCACCAGCTGTGCCGCGAGGTCGGCCTGTCGCTGCTGGCCGAGCAGCGCCAGTGGGTCATGCCAGCACCGTCGTTCGTCGGGCTGCATCTCGTTCTACGAGGACTTCCCGTACTCGTGGTGGCAGGACTTCTCGGGGACCAGCGACGAGCTGCAGCTGGATCTGCCGGTTGGAGTTGAGATCGAGGCGCAGTACGCGGACATCACCGACCAGTTCGACCGCAAGGCCGCCGGCCTGCGCGTCTATCCGTCGCAGCTACAGCGATTGTTCGAGTCAGATGACCAGATGCTCGACGACCTCGCCGGCTACCACAAGCGCGTCGCGCTGGCCGGCGGCGTCTCCGGTTACGCCGAGCGCTACTGGGCGACCGTCAAGCCCTAATTCGGCCTCTCGTGGCCCGGCTCGCCTACGTGGTGCGGTAGGCGACCGTTACTCGGACCGCGATCTCCAAGGAGCCTGTTTCGACCGGCGTCGACGCGTCCGCGGCAGCCATCATCCGTTCGGCCTTCGCAAACGGGCGTGGCGGAGGGGCCGCTCCGTCCTCGATCACCGACGACACGCCACTGATGACCACTCCCGCGGCCTCGGCAAGAACGTCGGCGCGGGCGCGCGCGGCTGCCATCGCACGGATGCGCGCCTCGCGCTCGGCTGGTGCCGGATCGTCGAGGCGGAACGTGAGGCTGTCCATGCTCGTGGCGCCGGCCTTCAGAACGCCATCGACCACGTCGCCGAGACGCGCCAGGTTGCGGACCGTGACCTCAACAACGTTCGCCAGCTCGTAGCCACTCAGCTGCTGGCGGCTGGTTGTCCCGGTACTCGTAGCGCGGCTGCACAGATAGCAGTGACGTCCGCACGTCCTTCTTGGCGACGCCCGCACCATCTACCGCGGTGAGGATTGCCGTCATGGTCGAGGCGGCGTCCGCCCGCGCCTCATCGACCGTTGCTCGCGAAAGCGTTACGCCCAGGCGCAGATCGGCCACGTCCGGCGACCTGCCGTTACCTGAAACGACGATGGAACCTTTCGAGTCGACCTGTTCTTTACCATGTCCCTACTATGACGGTCACGGCCTGGCACACGCCTGTCTAGATCCTCCGTACTTCTGCGCACGACCATGCGCCAGCTCAGCACGTCCATCGACGGCCTGATCCAGGCCGCAGGACTCGTCCGGTTGCAGCGTCGAAACCAGCCTCACCACGCAGGCGGTGCGAGGAGCGTCGTCGCATGCGCCGAACTGGCGGTCGGTCTGCAGTACGAGCGCGACGGCGCCTTCGTCAGCGGTTCCGGCGTCGGAGTGACTCGTCGAGCACGCAGCCGCCGAGACCGATGTGCTCGCACGCGAAGCGGCATCATGGCGTTGACGTCAAGCGGCGGTTCGGTTGCTCCCGAACGCTGGGAGACGACCGCGGCGCCTTCCTCGTAGATCGCAGAAACGGCGCGGACCATGTGCTCCACCGAGAAGTTCGCGTGGACGAAGTCGTGCCCGGCCCGAGCGAGCATGTCAGCCAGTGGGTGATCGGTCAGCAGCCGGACGATCGCGTTCGCCAGCGCTTCCGGGTCGCGGGGCGGAACGAGCAGGCCGTTGCGGCCGTTGTCGATCATCTCGGGCACTCCCCCGACTTGCGTCGCGACCACCGGGCGGCGCAGCGCCATCGCCTCGAGGATCGCCAGGCCCTGTGCCTCGCGATACGACGGCAGTACAGCGACGTCCAGCGCGGCTGTGACCGCCGGAATGTCGTCGCGCAATCCGGTGAACAGGATCTTTGCCTCCGGTCGGGCGCCGCGGGTCCCGACGCACTCGTCCGCGTTGCACTCGTGACCCAGCAAACCGAGCCCCTCGGCCTGCGCTTCGAGCGTCTCGCGCTGCGACCCCTCGCCGATGATCAGCAATCGCGCCTCGGGCACCTTTTCCAGCACCAACGGCCACGCCTCGATCAAGCGTCGCGTGGCCCTTTTCCGGCTCGAGCCTGGCCACGACGCCCACCAGTGGGCTGCCTTCGGGGAACCCGTACTCCTCGGGCAGCGTGCAGCAAGCCTCGGTGACGTCGTAACGCTGCAGGTCGACACCGTTGTAGATGAGCTCAACAGGCGCCGGCGTGCGGCCTTCGGCCACCAGCTTCGCCACGATCGCCCGACTGACCGCGATCAGCCGATCCATCGATGGCGTCAGCCTGCGCAGCAGTGCGCGATCTTCCTCGCTGCGAATACGGCTCGAATGGATGGTGCTGACGACGTACGGCTTGGGCAGGCCGAGCTCGGTCAGCGTCAGGGCTGCGCGCGTGCCGATCACCTCGGCGCGGAACATGTGGTTGTGCAGCACGTCCACCGGACGCGCTTCGAGAAGGGCGAGGACTCGCGCCAGCGCGGCGGAATCGTCCGCCTCGTCCACCACGTGCACGTTCGTGCCGATCGCGCGGATCCGCCTGACCGCCGGTCCGTCAGAGAGCGAGATCACATCCACGTCGAAACGCGAGTGATCCAGCTGTTCGACCAGGTTCTGGACGTGAACCTGGGCGCCACCGCCCGCGCCGCTGGCCATCAGCTCGGTGACGACGACTCTTGTCGCTGCCGTTCATTCCGCCGCCTTCGCGGATTCGCGCTCCAGCAGGACGCGGAAGATCGGCTCGTCTACGGCGCCCCACTCGTACTTGTAGCGCTCCTGGCCGCGCAGGAAGTCGAAGCGCCGCCGGCCGGCATCGATCCGATCCTGGAAATAGAGCGCCACCCCGGTCACGCCCGGTGAGGCGTGTTTCGCCTCGGGATCGATACCCGCGTTGTAGAGGTAGCTGGTTGAGCCGTCGTCGAAGGCCACCAGCACGAAAACGAGGCGTTCGCCACACGAGACCCGCGCCACGTGCATGACGCCGCCATCCGTTTCGCTCCGCTCCAGCTCGGCCAGACGCGCGATGAAGCGACGGCTTCTCGCGCCGCCCTCGTTCGCGGGAAAAAGGCCGCTCTCGCCGAAACGCAGGTCGTGGAGGCGCACGAAGTCATCTATCGCCTTGTCCGTTGGCACGGAAATCTCGATCGACAGGTTGCCGACCGCTCGCGGCGCGCCGGATCTTGCGCCGGATCTCATGGCGCGCCGTCTTGTCGAGCGTCGCCAGGTACTCGTCCCACGTGTCGCCGTTGACAGTGACGACAGGGCAGACGTCCTCCTGCTCCCGGATCACCGCCCCGCCGACGGTCGTCGCGATCGCCTGCAGTGCCGAGTCGAACGCCGGTAGGGCTCTGGTCGACCTCGCGGAGACGACGCAGGTCAATGACGTCCCACGCGAGATCACCGTCAAAGCGGTCCTGTGGCTGCACAAACGCCTGTGCCGCGGCCGCACAGACTGCCTGGAGATCCTCGTCGGCCGCGAGAACGGTTGCGTAGTCCGACGTGGTAGCTCGCCCCGAACATGAACGCTCTCGCCTCGTCGGGCACCACCTCGCACATCGGCGTTGTGCTCGCGCACCACCGTGTGGGTGGGCAGATCCTCCGGCTCGACCTCGTGTCGATACATGAGCGGGACGATCCCGCGGATCAGATCGGAACCGGGCGCGCAGACCACCAGGTAGCTGTCGTGGGCGGTGGTGCCGTACGCGTCCCACCAGGCCCGGTGGAAGGTCCAGCGCGAGAACGGCGTGGCCGCGGATGTGGCGGCGAGGAGCCTGTCCCAGTCAGCCCGCGGGATAGCGTCGAACGTCACGTGGCGAGCGGCCAGCGAGTTGGCTGTTGGAATAACCGAAGTGGCGTGCACGAGGGGTTAGCGCACTCTAGCCGTTATCTGCGCCGCACGCCCCGGTGGATGATCGGGATCCGGATGAGGTCGAACATGACTCGCAACGCCAGCGTCGGTCGGACCCTCATTCGTGAGCCGCGCTTGTCCGACCACTGGACCGGGACGATCGCCATCTTGTAGCCGCGGCGCCGGGCGAGGTGGATGATCTCGGCATCGAAGACGATGCTGCCGATCTTCTGACGCGCAAACAGGTCCTGTGCCGCTTCCCGCGTGAAACCCTTGAAACCGCACTGCGTGTCCGGCACCGGTCCCGTCACCCAGAACGCCGCGAGGGTGTGGAAGACCTTGCCCAGCGCGCGTCGGTGGCGCGGCTGCGTGCTCCTGCGATCGCTGCCATCAGGATGGACTCGGCTGCCCAGGGCGATGTCGTTCGTGGCCAGCGCATCGGTCAGCAACGGCAGCTGATCGGCCGGCGTCGCCAGGTCGGCATCCGCGAAGAGGATGTAGTCCGAGGTGCCGGCAAGCATTCCCGCGCTGACGGCTCCACCCTTGCCGGTGTGGCGCTCGCGGAGCAGGCGGAGTGTCGGGCGCTTGGTCGCCTTCGTCTCGGGCCGCGCCTCCACGATCGCCGCAGTGTCGTCGTCGCTCCCGTCGTCGACGACCAGCACCTCGACGGGACCCATGTCGCGTGCCGGCCGGCCGGACTGACGCTCCTGGGCGCGTCCGTTGAGATAGGCGAACAGCTCGTCGAGCGCGGGGCCGATACGTTCCGATTCGTTGTAAGCCGGCAGTACGAGGGTGACGCTAGGTCGTGGCGGGCTCTGATTCTCCCCGTGACTGTCCGACATCCGCCGCATGGTAGCCGCGCTCCTGATCGGCGGGGACGCGGCGCAGTGCCCAGCTCGCGGCGACCATGGCGAAGGCGCCCGGCCACAGTGCCGGGACGGAGATTGCGGCCGCCACCGGAACGACCCACCGAGCATCGCGGCGAGCTCCCCAGACGATGATCAGGGCCGCGGCCGGCAGGCGCACCCACAGCGGAATCGGCAGGGCCGGCCAAGGCGGCGGCGTGCCGGCATTGTCGATCAGGACGTTGATCCAGGCGATCCACTGACTTGGAAGCAGCACGAACGTCACCGCTGCGACCACGGCCGTCGCGCCGAGCGCGATACCCAACGAGCGCCACTCGCGGCGAACGGCGAACCAGAGGAGACCGATTCCGGGGGTGACCTTTGTCAGCACCACGAACCCCCAAGCGGCGGGGTACCTGAAGCCCAGGACGATCGCCGCGGCGATCAGCAGGTGGAGGTTGCCGTGATAGAGATCGACGGCGACAAAGGGGATCGCCAGGAGTGCGAGCGTGTAGCGACGGCCCATGAAGACGAGGGCACCGACCAGGATCGCGTACCAGCCGGAGACGAAGACGATCCACGGCAACGCGGCGAACGGTGCGAAGAGCAACGCAATTGCCGGTGAATACGGGAAGAAGCCGAGGTCGCCCACGCGCCCGTGATAGATATCGGCGAGATCGAGACGCCAGTAGGAGACCACGTCGAACGCCATCGAGCCCTTGAAGGGCGCGGCGACCAGGAACAGGTAGGCGGCAAAGACAGGCCGCTCACCACAGCCGCGTGGAAGACGCGTGCGGCGCAGCCACGCGACGGCGCTCGGGGCGTGGCGCGACTGATCTCCCGCGAAGAGACGGCAAAAGTGCTCATTCGAGCGCGAGGCTAGTCAAAACGGAGCGCGCGGCTCATGGCTCATTCGTACCCTTACGCCGGTCCGAATAGGCCTTTCGTACCGTGCTGCCGGCAGGACGAGCGTTGCTAACCTGCACCGCGCCCATGGTCCCGATAGTCCTGTTTGCGACTGCTTTCGTGGTACGAGCGGCGGTAGGCCTCGTCTTTTCGGGGCCCGCCTACCCGGACTCGTACTACTACGCGCACGTGGGCGAGCAGCTCGCCTCAGGCCTCGGGTTCACGGCGAACTACATCTGGAACTTCGTTGACGTAGGCGGCCGATTGCCCGTAGACCCGATTCTCCCCATCGCCTCCAATGCGCACTGGATGCCGCTCGCGGCGGTGATCCAGGTGCCGTTCCTGCTTATCTTCGGCAATGGCGGGATCGGCTCTGGTCTGGCTTTCTGGATCGTCGGCGCCCTGGCGGCTCCGCTGACCTACTGGATCGGACGGGACGCCGGCTTCGACTCGCGGCCCGCCCTGGCAGCCGGCGTCATGGTCGCCGTGCCCGGTGGCCTTACCCCGTTCCTGTCCCAACCCGACAACTTCGGTCTGTTCATGACATTGGGCGCTCTGTCGCTGTGGCTGTGCGCCCGCGGCATGCGCGGCGACCGCTGGTCATTCGTTGCCGGCGGCCTCGTGGTCGGCCTGGCAACGCTGGCCCGCTCGGACGGCGTCCTGCTGGGTCTGCCCTTCGCCCTCGTCGGCATCCGTGAGCTGTGGCGCGCGCTGCGCGGCAACAAGGTCATGCTGCCGTGGGCGGCAGTCGTCGGTTGCGCGGCGCTGTTCTTCGTGGCTGTGGCGCCGTGGATGTATCGCCAGCTCGAGGTGTTCGGATCATTCTTTCCGTCCGCCAGCAGCGGCCGCATCCTGTGGATCAGCGACTACTCGCAGCTGTACAGCATCAGCTCGCCGGTCGGCCCGGAGACGCTCTTCGCGAACGGCCTCGGCGGGTTCGTGGCCAGCCGGATTGGCGGGCTGCTTTCCGCGCTCGGCCTGTTCGCGTTCATGCCGCTGGTCGTCGTGCTGACCCCGATCGCGCTGATCGGCGCGTGGGTGCGGCGTCGTGACGCGGCGTTCGGTCCGTTCTTCGTCTACGCGGTCGCGCTCTTTGCGGCGAGCGGCCTCGTCTTTGCCGTGCACGTTCCGTTCGGCACGTTCATCCACTCGGCCGTCGCGCTGCTGCCGCACACGTTCCTGCTCGTCACGGCCGGTGTCGCCGCCGTCGTCGGCTGGATCGCGCGTCGTCGCTCGTCCTGGGACGTCGCGTCGCGCCACGGCCATCTTTACGTACGGCGCCGCCGCGGTGGTGATCGCCGGCGCGTTGCTCCAGACCACGACCACCGTTCGCCACTGGACCGAGACGCGCGCCGTGCAGCAGCAGCTCGCTGCCTCATCTGAGCGCCGCGCCCGCTGGCGACCGGATCATGTCGGCCGATGCCGGCGCGTACAACTATCTGACCGGACGAGCGGGCATCGTCACACCCAACGACCCGCTGCCGGTGATCGAGGACGCGATGCGTGCCTACGACGTCCGCTGGCTCGTCCTGGAGCAGTCGGCGATCGTTCCCGCGCTGGAGCCCGTTCTCACCGGTGAGCTGCGGCCGGCGTGGCTCTCGCAGCCGGTCGCCGTCGTGCCCTCATCGACTGGCCCGGCAGTGGCGTCGACGAACGGCACGGCGTCGCTTGGCTCCACCGACTCCCGCAGGGCGCGCTGTTCGCCGTCTGCCTCGATTCAACCGACCTGCGGTGCGCGCAATGAGCGTCGCGACAGTCAAGGCGCCGGTCGTGGGAGCGCAGTCCGGCGTCGGCTTATGGCGGATCGCGCAGTCGGCTGCCGTCGTATCGGTCGGCCTATACACGCTCGCCTTCCTCGTCCGCATCTTGGCGGCGGTGGTCTGTCTCGTTCCCGTTGACCGAGGGCAGTGCCTACTACGCCGCCGTCGCGCGCAGCCTGGTGAGTGGGCGCGGCCTCCTGATCGACGCGATCTGGAGCTACTCGACGCCGCCGCTGACGCTGCCGCGGCCAGCCTTTGAGCTGTGGCAGCCAATGGCCAGCTTCGTTGCCGCGGTGCCGATGGCGCTCTTCGGCTCGACATTCGGCGTTGCCCAGTTCGCCGGCCTGCTCCTGGGCTCGCTGCTTGCACCAATGGCCTGGCTGGTCGCCCGCGACACCGCGCGGCGCATCGGGCTCCCGCAACGCCGAGCCTGGTTCGTCAGTGTCGGGGCGGGCGTCCTGGCCGCCGTCACCGGGCCATTCCTGCTTTCGACGGCCGTGCCCGACTCATCGTTGACCTTCACCGTCGCTGGCCGTTGGTGCGTGCCTGCTGATGCCGGCCGCGGCAACGGGCGAGCGCCGCGCGCTGATCGGACTCGGCGTTCTGCTCGGCCTGACCTACCTGACCCGCTTCGAGGCAATCTGGCTGGGCCTGACGTTCGCCGGCCTCGTTGTGGTCGCCAGCTCGCGCGCCGCCGACCGCTGGCGCACCGCCTTCACGAGAGTCGCGGCGGTCGCCGCCATCGCCGCGGTGGTTGCCGTTCCGTGGTGGCTGCGCAATCTCTCGGTATTCGGCAGCCCGCTCCCCGGCCAGATGGCAGACAACGTCTTCCTGACGCGCAACGAGCAGATCTACTCGTACCTGGACCGGCCGAGCCTCGATGGCTTCCTGGCGCCAGGGCGTTCCACAGATGCTCGCCAACGTGGCAGCCGCGTTCTGGCACAACGTCGTCGACGTGCTGCTCGTGCCCGCGGCGCCGGTAGTCGCTGTCGGGGTGCTGGCGATCGGCGCGGCCGTCTGGCACCGCCGACAGCTTCCCCGCGACGTCCGCTTCGGAACCCTGGCAGCGCTGCTCGTTTCGGGAGCGCTCACCCTCGTCGCGACGAGCGTCCTGTTTCCTGTCGCAACCCTGTGGGGCACCTTCGAGCACGCATCGGGACCGTTGCTGGTCGGCCTGATCGTGGCCGCCGTCTTCGGTGGCGACGCGTTCGTGGCATGGCTCGTACGCAGGCGCGATTGGGAGCGTCAGAACGGCTGGATGGCCCCGGCCGCGCTGATCGCGCTGACCGTGCCGCTCGCTCTGTTCCAGATCATGCTCCGCGACACGCGAGGCGCACGCCGACCAGCGGACCATGCTCCAGCTCGCGGGCGAGGTTCCTGCCGCCCTGAATGCCGCGGGCGTGGATCCGGCGGCGCCGATCATCACCGACCGGCCGATCTGGCTCTCGGATGCGGTCGGCCGCTCAACGCTGGCACTCCCCGACGAGCCGGTCGAGACCGTGCTCGAGGTGGCGCGGCGCTTCGGTGCCGGTTCTGTCGTGGTCGTCGAGGAGCGCGGCGACTACCCGGCGGCGCTCGCCAACGGCCAGTCGAGCTGCTTCCAGCCGATCAACGCACCTGACGGCGAGATGCCTGCGGCCGTGTTCGTCATCGCCGAGGAGTGCCTCCGATGACGGACGTCACGCGGCCCAATGGCGACACGACCCACGCCTATGACGACACGGCCGACACCTATACTCGATCGCAGATGGAGAGCCGCGCCTTGGGCCGCGAGGTGCCACTCGACACCCCCCAGCGTGCAGCCGAGCCGACTTCTCATGCTGCCGAGGAGGTTCGCGGCCTCGTCCAGTCGCTCATCGACGGTGGTTCCGACAACTCCGCTGACGACGTCGTCGCCCGGCTGTCCATGGCAATCCTCGAAGCGCAGGAACAGGAGCGCTCGCGGCTCGCCGAAGAGCTGCACGACGGGCCGGCCCAGGCGCTGTCCAACGCGATCTTCCAGACAGAGATCCTTGAGCGCGCCATCCGCGAGGAGCCCGAGACCTCACAGGCCGAGCTGAACTCGCTGCGCGACATCCTGCAGCGCGAGCTCGACACGCTGCGCGGCTACATCAATCAGCTACGTCCCTCGCTCAACGAGGCCGAGGGGCTGGACGACGCGTTGCGCGACAGCGCGATGGCAGTCAGCCAGCGAAGTGGCATACCCGTGGAGGTCACGATCGGCGCACCCAGTGCGCAGCTTCGTGACGCCGCGCGGACCGTCGTGTTGCGCGTCGCACAGGAGTCGCTGCGCAACATCGGCAAACACTCAGGCGCAAGCCGTGCGTGGGTCACCACGCGCGTTATCGAGGATCCGAGAGGGGATCGCAAATGGCAGCTGGAGGTAGGTGACGATGGCAAAGGCTTCGATATAGACGGGGTGATGGCCCATCCCAATCGACGCCACTTCGGGCTGCGATTCATGCGCGAACGAGCCGAGCTTCTCGGCTCCGAGCTGTCCATAACAAGCATTCCAGCCGCCGGCACCGTCGTGCGGCTGACCACAGAAATTGGAGGTTGAGAGGAGTGTCCACAATGACCATTGATTACGCGGGGCCAGATCGCCGACGAGGCGGACCGGACCGACGCAATCCAGATCAGCGAACCAAGATTCTCCTGGTCGACGATCACGCGCTCTTCCGCGTAGGAATGCGCCAGATCCTCGAGCAGGAAACCGACTTCGACATCGTGGGCGAGGCCGAGGACGGCCGCGACGCGTTCACGCTGGCGGTCGACATGAGCCCGGACATCGTCCTGCTCGACCTGTCGCTGCCCGCCCCGGGTGGCATCGAGACCACGCAGCGCATCAAGCGCGAAGTGCCCTCGGTGGGGATCATCGCCCTGGCCGTTGCCGAGGACGAGGACCAGCTGTTCGAGGCCATCAAGGCCGGCGCCGCTGCGTTCATCCTCAAGGACATCTCGCCCGAGGACCTGGTCACGATCATCCGTCGCGTTCGCGCCGGCGAGTACCTGATCAACGACAAGGTCTTCTCGCGACCGTCCGTGGCGTCACGCGTCCTGAAGGAGTTCCGCGAGCTGGCTGTCTACGGCCAGGAAGCGGCACCGATCTTCGCCCCGTTGTCGCCGCGCGAGGTCGAGATCCTCGACAACATCGCCAAGGGCATGACCAACAAGCAGGTCGCCTACGCGCTGACGATCAGCGAGCAGACGGTCAAGAACCACATGAGCTCGATCCTGCGCAAGCTGTCGGTCAACGACCGCACGCAGGCCGTCGTTTACGCCATGAAGCAGGGCTGGATCCGCATCCCCGAGGATTGATCCGAACGGACTCATCGAGAGGTTTCGCAATCATCTGGCGGGCCGCTGCCCGCCCAATTCCTAGGTAACTGTCCATGACCCAACAGCTGACCGAGCTGGCAGCCGAGCTGGAGCAGGATCGATCCACCCTTGAGCGCGAGCTCGAGGAGATCGACCTGCTCATGCGCCAGGCCACGTCCGAGGTCGAGCGGCACGAAGCGCGCCGCGCCCAGGCCGAGGAACGTGTTGCCGCGTTCGACAACGACCCGCGCGCCGATCCGGCCGCGGTCAATGAGGCGCACGTTCAACTCCTGCAGCAGACCAGACGCCAGTCCCTGATGCAGGGCCAGGTCGAGGTGCTGCAGGGCAAACAGCGCGCCCTGCAGCGCTATCACGAGAAGCTCGACCAGATCGTGCCTGCACTCGCCGAGGTCGCCGGCGCGCCGGCGCAGCTGATGGCCGGCGACGGCTCCTCGGGAGGCAACGGTGCGGTGCGCCACGGTAGCGCCACGTCGCACGACGTCATGGCCGCTCAGGAGCAGATGCGCCGCGAGATCGCGCGCCAGATGCACGACGGCCCGGCGCAGAGCATCGCCAACATCGCTCTCCAGGCGCAGGTCGTCCAGCAGCTTGTCTCGCGCGACCCGCGTCAGGCCGAGGCCGAGCTGCGTGAGCTCGTGATCATGGTCCAGAGCGCGCTGGAGAAGACCAAGACATTCATCTTCGACGTGCGTCCGATGGTGCTCGACGATCTTGGCCTCGTGCCCACGTTGCGGCGCGCTGCTGCCGAGCGGACGAGGCGCACCGGCCAGACCGTCGGCTTCGAATCGGTCGGCGCCGACTCGCGGCTGGGCAGCGAGGTGGAGAGTGCGCTGTTCCGCATCGTCGACGACGCGGTGCAGGCCCTCCTGGACGCCAAACCGGCCGAGCTGGTCATTCGTCTCGATTGGCGCGACACGGGCCTCACAGCGTCCGTCATAGGACGCTCCCGGGCGGCGCCCAGCGGCCGCCGATGCGGAAAAGGCCGTCGTCGCCGCGGCGCGTCGCGACAAGCAGATGCCGGCTGCCCTGGCGTCGATGATCCATGAACAGGAAAGCGTCGAGAGCCGCGGCCTCGACGATCGCACGTGGGCCGAGATCCGCGCCCGTGCCGAACCGGTGGGCATCGTTGTCAGCCTGTCGCCTGACGGTTGGCTGCTCGAGGCCAAGGCCGCCAACCGCCGCTGATCAAGCGCACCTGTTGCTCGAACGCCACAGGACCCTTGGCGTACAAAGCGGGACTCCCTTCCCATATATCGGCATCTTGCCCGGCAATAACTTCCCGCTGTCCCGTGAATTTGCGGTGGACTTATCAAATTTCGGAGGGTTTCGTAAATGCTTCAGTACATCACCAGCCTGATTGCCCGCGACGAGGATGGTCAGGGCCTGGCCGAGTACGCGCTGATCCTGGCGCTCATCGCCGTCCTGGCGATCGCGGCAGTCACGTTCCTCGGCGGCCAGATCAACGCGATCCTGTCGGACGTCGGCAACAGCATCTGAAAGCTTTCGCGTAAGCGAACACAAGAACGCCGGCCGGAAACGGTCGGCGTTTTTGTTTGTCCCGAAACAGGCGCATCGCCTTTCCACCCTGCCCAGGTCGCCCAGCCAGCCCTGACTTGCCACTGCCCCGGTATCTCACGCCGGCGCCCGTCGCCCTGCAGCCGGCCGTAGCGCCTCCGATGCCCGGCAGCGCAGCACCGACTGAGCTGGATCTTGGCTCGTTGAGTTGCCCCCTCGCTGCTAGCATCGACGACCGCAAGAGAGCAGCCGGAGGGTTACGAGGGATGGGCCAGCCGCGAAACAACGACGCGGACGGTCAAGGCGTGGATCGCACGGGCGACGACCACGCGAGCACGACAACGCGAGCCGTGGTGGCGCGAGCCGTGCGCCAGGAGAGCGGGACATGGCCGTCAGGCCGGAAACGGATCGTCAGAGCGGGCAGAGCGTCGCCGAGTACGCGCTGATCGTTGCCCTGATCGTCATCGTGGCGCTCGTGGCGCTCACCTTCTTCGGCACCCAGATCCAGGACATCCTGTCGATCATCGCCGACACCATCAACGGCTGAGCCATCCGCCGAAATAGGGCATCAAGGCAACGGCTGACCAGATAGGACCCCGAGTACCGGATTCCTATATCGCCGCGGTTCACCTGTGCGCGAAATTCGTTCTCGCGTCGAACCAGACGTGCACAGCGGAGGTGAATCAAACGTGAAGCTCAGCGCAATGCGCAGCCTTTTACTGCGCGGACAGGCTGGGCAAGGATTGGCCGAGTACGCACTCATACTCGCACTTGTAGGCGTAGCAGCGATCGCCGCCGTCACCTTTATGGGCGGTTCGATCAACCAGATGCTCTCCGATCTCGGAAACGCAATGTAATTCGGCCTCTTCTCGCCCGGGAGCGGCGCCTGGTCCGACCTCCTCCGGACCAAGCTCCGCTCCCATTTTTTATTTCCGGACACCTTTAGCGCACTTCATCCGGTTGGTGCAGCAACGCAACGGCCCGACCGACGGTTTGAGGGGAAAAGCGGTGAGGGTCCTAGCCCATTCGTAGGATCGCGACCCCACAAGACGCTCCCTATGGTCGTTGACACCTGTCACACGCCCCACCTTTTGGAGATCCACTTTGAAGCGCAGCAACCGCCTCTTGCTCATCTTCGGCGTCGTACTCGCTGCGGTCTCGTTCGTGGTCGTCCTTGCCTTCGGTTCGTTCGGACAGAACGGCCAGCAAGCGGCACCGGCCCAGGTCGCGGTGGTCGTCGCATCGCAGAACCTTCCGCTCGGCCAGTCGGTCACCGCAGAGATGGTGAGCACCGTCGATCGTGATCCGGCCGATGCCCTCGACACCTATCAGCATCCCGAGGACGTGGTCGGCATGGTCGTCCGGCGCCCGGTCGCCCAGGGCGCGGCCCTGACCACCGAAGACTTCCAGTCCAACGTCAGCGTTCCGCAGCTCGCCCAGTCGCTCACTCCCGGCCTTCGCGCCGTGTCCGTTCCGCTCAGCCGAGTCGACTCCGTCGGCGCGCTGCTGCAGCCCGGTGACTGGGTCGACGCGATCCTGTCGCTCGAGGACCTCGACGGCCTGAACCCCGTCGTCCTGAGCAACCCGTCCGGCTTCCAGGTCGGCCCCGATGGCTCGATCACGTCGCCGTACTTCCAGATGGACGAGTTCGTCAACAACACGTCGATCAAGGTCGTCGTCCAGAACGTCCAGGTGCTCGCGGCCCTGCCGCCTGATCCAAGCACGGACACGCAGCGATCCCAACGCCACCGCTGCGCAGCCTGACCTCGTGGTCATCCTCGCGGTCACACCGCAGCAGGCAGAGGTCATCCGGTTCGCCCAGATGGACGGCAACATCTCGCTCGCGCTTCGCTCGCCAGGTGACTACGCAGCCGGTGAGACGGCAACGTCAGGCATCACGCTGCAGAAGCTCGTCGAGGATTACGGCGTCCTTCCCCCAGTCCCCGTCACGCCCTGACGTTGCCAGGGTAGGCAGAGGAGAGGGAGAGGGATCGTGATTATGGCCGAGCCGATCAAGGTAGTCATCGTTGATGACATCGCCGAGACGCGTGACCACCTGGCCAAGCTGCTCGGCTTCGAGAGCGACATCGTCGTTGCCGGCAGCGTCGGTTCGGGGGAAGAGGCGATCAGGCTCGCGACCGAGCAACCGGTCGACGTGCTCCTGCTCGATATCAACATGCCCGGCATGGACGGCATCGCGACCGCCGAGCAGCTGTCGATCAAGGCGCCGCAGACCTCGATAATCATGATGAGCGTCCAGGGCGAGCCCGATTACCTTCGGCGGGCCATGCTCGCCGGCGCACGCGAGTTCCTGGTCAAGCCGTTCAGCTCCGATGAGCTCTCAGCGTCGATCCGCCAAGTGCACCAGCGCGACCGCCTGAAGCTCGATCGCATCGTAACCGCAGCGCCCGTCGCGACCAACGGCCACGCCGAGCCAGTCCGGCACGGTAACGGCCGGGTGGTCACCTTCTTCGCGCCCAAGGGCGGGGTAGGACGCACAACGCTGGCGGTCAACTTCGCCGTCGCGGCCGCGACCGAGATGGGCAAGCGAGTCGCGCTCATCGATGGCGGCCTCCAGTTCGGCGACGTCGGCGTGCTGCTCAACCTCAACCCCAAGAACCAGTCGATCGCCGACGTGGCGCGCGAGATGGCGAGCGGCGATCTCGAGACGCTCGAGACCACGCTCGTCGACCACTCGACAGGAGTTCGCGTGCTGATGGCGCCGCCCAGCCCGGAAATGGCTGAGCTCGTCACGCCCGATCACATGTCCAAGATCATCGCCGCCCTCCGCCAGACACACGACCTGGTGGTGATCGACTCGACGTCGCTCCTCCAGGATGCGACCCTGGCCTGCTTCGATCAGTCCGACGTGATCATGACCGTGCTGACGCTCGAGATCACGAACATCAAGAACATCCGCCAGTTCCTGGCTCTGGCCGACCAGCTGGGATACGCCGAGGACAAGGTCCAGCTCGTGCTCAACCGAGCCGACTCCGGCTACGGGATAAGACTCCAGGACGTCGAGAGCTCGGTCGGTCGAAAGGTCAAGCACAGCGTCGTCTCGGACGGCCGAACTGTCGTGTTCGCCCTGAATCGCGGCGTGCCGTTCGTGGTCGCCGCGCGCCAGACGCGCGTCAGCGAAGACCTCGTCCAGATGACCAAGTCCGTGCTCGGCGACGAGCAGGTCGAACCCGCAGAGATGGCACTTCGGGCCGCGCCCAAGAAGGGCCTATTCCAATGGCGAGCGCACTAGGTAATGAGGTTTAGCGTCACATGTCACTGCTGAGACGAATCGAGAGCGCTCGGCCGGCTGGCGATGTCGCCGGTGCGGGCATGGCACCTGTTGTACCGCCCCTGCCCGACGCGGGCGACGGCAGCCGTCCACCGGCTCGCCTGAATCCAAGCGTCGAAGGCGCGGGCCTTCCGCAGACGGTGCCGCCGCCGCCCGCCCCACAGGGCCCCAACGCCCAGGGTACGGGCCGCATGCTCGCCCAGGTTCCGCTGCGCGAGTCGTTCCGTGACGCCAAGTTCCGGATCCAGCAGCGCGTCATCTCCGACCTCGACCCGAAGCTCGACCTCGGGAACCAGGTCGAGGTGCGACGCGAGATCGAAGAGGCGTTTGGCCGGGCACTCGACGCCGAGGGCCTTGCCCTCACCCGCGCCGAGCGCACCCGCATGCTCGAGCAGATCACCGACGAGATCGTCGGCCTTGGTCCCCTCGAGCCGCTCCTGCGCGACGAGAGCATCACCGAGGTGATGGTCAATGGACCGCGGCAGGTCTACATCGAGCGCTCGGGCAAGATCGAGCTCACCAACGTGACCTTCCAGAACGACGAGCACGTGATGCGCATCATCGATCGCATCATCGCGCCGATCGGCCGGCGCGTTGACGAGTCCAGCCCGATGGTGGATGCCCGCCTCGTTGACGGCTCCCGCGTCAACGTCATCATCCCGCCGATCAGCCTGGTCGGGCCTGTTCTGACCATCCGCAAGTTCGCGGCGACGCCGATGACCACCGACGACCTCATCCGTTTCGGTACGTCGACACCCGAGATGTTCGACTTCCTGCGCGCCTGTGTGGAAGCTCGGCTCAACATCTTCGTGTCGGGCGGTACCGGCTCAGGCAAGACGACGATGCTCAACGTCCTCTCATCCTTCATCCCGAACGATGAGCGCATCGTGACCGTCGAGGACGCGGCCGAGCTCCAGCTCCGCCAGGAGCACGTGGTCACGCTCGAGTCGCGGCCGGCGAACATCGAGGGCAAGGGCGCCATCCCCATCCGCGAGCTCGTGAAGAACGCGCTGCGCATGCGGCCCGATCGCATCATCGTCGGCGAGTGCCGAAGCGGCGAGGCATTGGACATGCTCCAGGCCATGAACACCGGCCACGACGGCTCGATGTCGACTGGCCACGCCAACACGCCACGCGACATGCTCGCCCGACTCGAGACCATGGTCCTGTTCGCCGGCGTCGAGCTGCCACTGCGCGCTGTGCGCGAGCAGATCTCGTCCGCGGTCGACCTGATCGTCCACCAGGACCGCCTCAAGGACGGTTCGCGAAAGATCACCAACATCACCGAGGTCCAGGGCATGGAAGGCGACGTGATCGTCCTCCAGGACGTCTTCATGTTCGAGCAGACCGGCATCAGCGACGGCAAGGTCCAGGGCCACCTGCGCCCGACCGGCGTCCGTCCCCGCTTCACCGAGAAGTTCGAGGCTCACGGGATCCATCTGCCGCCGCGAATGTTCGGGTCACCCTTCTAGCCATGGATCCGCTCACAATCCTCGTCGCGGCGCTCGCTGCCGTTGGCGTCCTGCTGGTATTCGCCAGCTTTGCCGGCCGTTCGGATGTGAACGCGCGCCTCGAGCGCTATGCCTCTGCTGCACCCGAAAAGGAAGGCAAGGAAAGCAAAGAGAAGCTCGATCTATCGCAGCGCATTGCCACTTCCGGCGCATTCACCAGCTTCAACCGCGTCGTCGAGAAGCGTGACTGGGCCACCAACCTTGCGCGTGACCTCGCACGTGCCGACGTCGTCCTCAAGCCATCGGAGTTCCTGGCCATCCGCGCGGCGGCGATGCTCGGCGTGCCTCTCGTGATGATCGTGCTCAGCCCGTTCATCTCGTTGCTGGCCAGCCCGATCATCTGGATCGGCGGCTTCGTCGTCGGTTACTGGGTGCCCAAGTACTGGCTCAAGCGACGCCAGGGCAAGCGCCTCAAGGCCTTCAACTCCAACCTCTCCGACACGATCATGCTGCTCGCCAACTCGCTTCGTGCCGGCTCATCGTTCCTGCAGTCGGTCGAGATGGTCGTTCGCGAAGCGCAGCCGCCCATCTCCACGGAGTTCGCTCGCGTGATCCGCGAGGTGAACCTCGGCCTGCCACTCGACGACGCTCTGGCCAACCTCGCTCGACGAGTTAAGTCGGACGACCTCGACCTGATGACCACGGCAATCGCCATTCACCACACGGTGGGCGGCAACCTGGCCGAGATCCTGGACACGATCGCCTACACCATCCGCGAGCGGGTCCGCATCAAGGGTGAGATTCGCACCCTGACCGCGCAGCAGCGCATGTCGGGCTATGTCGTCGGCTTCCTGCCGGTTGCCCTCGTGATCCTGCTGTCCGTCATCGCTCCGACGTTCATGGCGCCGATGCTGCAGAAGCCACCAGAGCTTCTCGGTCTGCCGGCCGGTGTGTTCATCCTTGGAATCGGTGGCGTGATGATGGGCATCGGCTTCATCCTCATCCGCCGCATCGTCGACATCGAGGTCTAGGAGATGCTCTTCCAGGTTTTCATGGCGGTGCTGGCGGGCATCGGCGTACTGATCGTCTTCTACGCCATCGCCGGGTCGCGACAGGTCGATCCCGTTCAGGCCCGCCTTTCGCAGCTCGGGTCGATGCAGGCACGTACTCTCGAGGAGCTCGAGCTCCAGCAGCCACTCTTCGAACGAACGCTTCGCCCGTTGGCCACGCGCCTGTCGGGTCTCGCCCAGCGTTTTGCAAGCCCATCGAAGGTCAGTCGAACCGAGAAGCGCCTGTCAATGGCGGGCAACCCGGGCGACCTCCGGACGGTCGACTTCCTCGGCCTCAAGCTCGTCGTCGCCGCGATCCTGTCGATCGGCTTCTTTGCCGCTGGCCTGCTGACCGGCAGCCCGGCATTCGGCTTCGTGGCCGCGATCGCCCTTGGCGCACTGGGCTTCTTCCTTCCCGAGATCTGGTTCAGCCGGCGTATCAAGAAACGCCAGCACGACGTCCTCATGGCCGTCCCAGACACGCTAGACCTGCTGACGATCTCCGTTCGCGCCGGCCTGTCCTTCGACGGTGCCCTAGCCAAGGTCGTCGAGAAGGTGGCAGGGCCGCTGTCGGAGGAGTTCCGACGGGCGCTCGCCGAGATCCGTGTCGGCAAGGTTCGGCGCGAGGCGCTGCGCGACATCGTGGGCCGCACCGAAGTGCCCGCACTTTCCAACTTCATCGGTGCCATCGTCCAGGCCGAACAGCTCGGCGTGCCGATTGCCAAGGTCCTGCAGGTGCAGTCCGAGCAGCTGCGCATCGAGCGCCGCCAGCGCGCGGAAGAGCTCGCGGCCAAGGCGCCGATCAAGATGCTGTTCCCGCTCGTCGGCTGCATCTTCCCGTCGATGTTCATCGTCATCCTTGGCCCGGCGGTGATCCTCATCGCGCTCAACATGAGCACCGGCGGCTGAGGCACTGCGCTAGCCTCGACTGACTGTGCTCGAGCTGAAGACCGTCGACGGCGCAACCGCCATCTGGCGCGTTGCAGTGGCCGCCTCGTTCATGGCCCGCTTCCGTGGCCTGATGGGCCGCGCGGCGCTTGGTCCCGACGAGGGCCTGTTCCTGCCGGGGACGAACTCCATCCACATGCTCTTCATGCGCTTCCCCATCGACTGCCTGTTCGTTGGCGCGCCGCGCGCAGACGGCACACGCGAGATCGTGGGCACGCGTGAACGACTCGCGCCGTGGCGCGGCGTCGTGTGGTGGGTGCGCGGCGCGCGCGGCGCCGTGGAGGTTCCTGCCGGCAGCCTGGCTGCGACCGGCTTACGGCGCGGGGACTACATCAGGCTCGAACCGGCCTCATAGCGTCCGCCTCCTGCCCAGGCCGAGTCCGACCGGGCAGGTAATCCAGGAAAGTGCCTGCCGGCTCACCTCGAGCCGGCGCTACGAACGGCAGCAGCAGCCCGGCCAGCGCCACCAGCGGCAGCATGACCTCGCCAACACCCCGCGTCGACGGGAACACCATCGCCAGGAGCTGGGGCGCCCAGCACAGAAGCGGCAGCAGCAACGCCCACGTGCGCCCACGGCTGGCCAGGAATGCCGCGGGGAGCAGCAGCATCGTCAGGTAGTGATCCCAGAGCAGTGGCGCGACAAGAAGGGTCGCCATCACGGTTACCACGTAGCTGAGCTCGCGGTCACGACGCAAGCTGAAGAGCATCGCGGCCCCGGCGATCGCGTAGCCGGCGTAGAGCGCCGCAGACGCAGCCCAGGGCGGCCCGCCCAACAGGAGCACGGACGACCCAAGGTCGAAGTTGCGAAAGACGCCGGTGACGTCACTCACGTTGCGCAGCACGGCGAGGTAGTCAAACCACAGCCGGAGCGAGATGAACGGCAAGGTGGCCACGAAGATGAGCGCGACGGCAAGGGCCGTCCAAGCGACAGGTCGCCACTTGCCCCGTACAAGCCACCAACCAACGACGAGTCCCATCGTCGGCCGCAGCGCAATGGACGCGGCCACGGCGACAGCACCGATGGGCTTGTCCAGCCAGCGCCACGCGACCACTGCGAAGAACGTGACTATCAGGCTGACGTTGCCCAGGTTGAGATCGAAGAGAAACGGGACACTCAGTGCGGCAACGCCAAACGCGGCGAGGCGAATCGCCCTGGACACCGGCATCAGCGCGCAGGTCAAACCGAGCAGGCCGATACGCAGGACGAGCCAGGTCGTCACGGCGGCGTTCTCGCCGATCCACGTCAGGGGCACGAACAGCATTGCCAGCGGCGGCGAATAGAGATAGAGGCCGTAGGGACCGGGGCGGAAGGGTCCGCTCAGCGTCTCGGCCTGGTAGGGCGAGCCGGTCGAGATCAGCCGGAGGGCAGCGTCGTAGTAGGCGTGGAAGTCGTACGCCCAGCCGGGTGACCGGCCGACCCACATCGTGACGGCGAGGCCGAGCACAGCAAGCCCGAGCAGCGCCAGGCCGGTGCTGACCGGACCTGCCCAGCGCGAGGACCTCTCACTAGCGCCTGTCAGCACGCTTGAGAGGACTGGCGGTTTGATGACCGTCGCATCACGAGTCGATGATAAGTAGGCGGTAAGTCTGCGGAGAGGCCCCGATGTCACGCTGGACCAGTGCAAAAGGTCCTAGACCTCCTCTTACCGCCCACCTGCCCAGGATGCGGCACGGAGGGCGAGCCCCTCTGTCGAAGATGCCGCGCTCACATGGCGCGACGGCTTGACGAGCCGGCGGGCGTGCCCATCGGGCTGGCCTCCAACCAACCGGCGGGGATCGTGCAGCTCGAATGGTGTTCGTCGTTCAACGGCCCCGCTCGGGCGAGCGTCCACGCCCTCAAGTACGACGGCGAGCGCCGCCTGGTAGCTCCTCTCGCCGATCTCATGGCAGCGCGCTGGCGGCACGCCGGTATCGGCGGCGATCTGCTGGTGCCGGTGCCTGTTCACGCCCAGAAGCGCCGCGACCGTGGCTTCGACCAGGCAGAGTTGCTTGCGCGCGCCGTCGGCAGATCTCTCGGGATCCCGGTGGTCTACGCGCTGGAACGTGCAACACGCACCACGGCTCAGCACCGGCTGGGACGCAGTGCGCGGCAAAGCAACGTGGCTCACGCGTTCGGCGTCGCGCCGCGACACCTGTCCGACGTGCAGGGACGATGGATCGTTCTCGTCGACGATGTGGTCACGAGCGGCGCGACGCTGGCGGGCTGCGCCGCGGCACTCCACGAGGCAGGCGCCTACGCGGTTTCGGCGCTCACCCTCGCGCGGGAGCGCTGAGCCACCGGCGCAGGCCAGTCCCGCCGCGGTCGCAGGCGATAGACGCTGTTCTTGCGCGTCATGAACCCCTCGTCCACCAGGTAGCGGCGCAGCGAGGCGGCATCCGCCCCGCGCACGGCGAGCAACTGGTTGACTTCCTTTTCCGGATACTTGCGCTTTCGTTCGAACACCGTCTCGGCCAGGTATCTGAGGATGATCAGGCGCTTGGCGTGTTGTGCGGGCATGCTGACCAGCTGGTCGCCTTCGAAGAACGCTCGCAGCGTACGTGCGTCCTCCGCACTCGCCCATGACGGTGCGGCTATCGGTTCGCTCACCTCACCGGACTGCTCCCGCGCCAGTCGATGGAGCTCCCCACCAATCTCGCCCAGCCGGCCGATACGCAGGTGGTAGTCCATGTACGGCGGTCGTGCCTTCGACTCGACCAGCCCCGCCTCGCGCAACTTCTTCAGATGGTGCACCACGGTGCCGGGGGTGAGCGATAAGGCAGCAGCAAGCTGTTCCACGGACATTTCCTTGCCTTCGGCCAGCAAGCCCACGATCCGCAGACGTGAAGCGTCCGACAGGGCCTTGAGGGCAATCAGAAGTTCGGGATCTATCATTCGCCGTACGTTAGCATCAATTTGACAGAGGTCAAATCGGTGGCCGCGGCGCGATCGGGCAACCACGCATACGATCGGGGCGAATGTCTGAACCGCTCGATGGCCGGCTTATTGGTCCACACCTGCCCCTTGGTCAGGGCCTGCTCAAGGCTGCCGACCGAGCCAAGGGCATAGGCGCCACCGCCGTCCAGATATTCACCGACAACCCCACGGCCTGGCGACGCCGTGCGGCTCCGCCCAAGGCACTGAAGGCGTTTCGCGAGGCCCTCAAGTCGGCGGGCATTGGCCCGCTGGCCATTCACGCCCCGTATCTCATCAACCTGTGCGGCGGCAACGAGGACTTCTGGCACAAGTCGATCGCAACGGTGGCCAATGAGCTCCATGTCGGATCGCTCTACGGCGCGTCGTTCGTGGTGATGCACATCGGCTCGCACCGCGGTCTCGAGCGCCAGGAGGGTATCGACCGCATGGTCGAGGGGATGCGCAATGCCCTGACAGTGGCCGACGAATCGACTGCGGGCGAGAGCGGGCAGAATGACGCACTGCCCATGCTGGTGCTCGAGAACGCGCCCGGCACCGGCGACGGCATCGGCTCGTCGATCGAGGACATCGCCGACATCATCGGCGCCAGCGCCGCGGCAGGATTACCGATGGACAGGCTCGGGGTTTGCCTCGATACCGCTCACCTGTGGGGCGCCGGCTACGGGATCGCCGATGCAGACGGAGTGGACGACCTGGTGGCCCGAATCGACGAAATACTCGGTCGCGAGAGAGTCGTTATGCTCCACCTGAACGACTCGCGGACGTCAGTCGGTTCCCGGCTTGATCGCCACGAGCACATCGGCGCAGGACAGCTCGGCGTTACCGGAATGTCAGAGCTGCTCAACCACCCGTGGTTGAAAACGCTGCCGACCTACCTCGAGACGCCTGGTATGGACACCGGATACGACGCGGTCAATCTCGAACGAGTGCGACTGGTCATTGCCGGCGAAAGCCTGCCTCAGCTGCCTCCAGAGGCGTTCACTGCACGCGGTTCACGCACCAGGACCGCGCCCCCCTGATCGTTAACCCGGTCGTGCGCGAGGGGGCCGTACCAAGGGCCTATATCGAGCAACGCACCTGCACCGGAAGATGCCGATGTCGCCCAACAAGCCGCCGATTTGGGGGCATCTGTCACTCGGCCATCGGGAGAACCTAGGAACCGTTATGAGCGTCCAGAACGGGCGGGCCTTCAACGAATGGTTGAGGACCCAGCTCAAGGCGAAGAAGATGTCGCAGCGCCAGCTTGCGCAGCAGTCGGGTGTCGATCACTCGACCATCTCGCGCCTTGTCCGCGGTGACAGAACTCCTTCGCTTGGCACCGCCACCAAGCTGGCGCGAGGTTTGCGTGAGCTGCGTGACGAGACCGAAACGCCCCACTACTTTGGGCTCGTTCAGTCTTCGACCAGCCACCCCACGGCTCGCGTCGAGTACGCGCTCCGATCAGACGACCTCCTGAGCGAGCCACAGGTTCGCCAGGTGATGGAGTACTACCTCGCACTGCGCATGCGCCGTCTTGCGGCTGCACGCCAGAACGGCCAGGTAACAGGACCAGGCACGGAGGTCCGCGCCGCGCTCGCAGCGCGGATGCCGAACCGCGAACTAGAAGATCAGACCGCCGGCAGAATTGCCGGCTCGCGCCCCGTCCCAACAAGAACGCCGGTCATTGGACCGGCTTTCTTGTTTTCCAGCGACTTCTGAGTGGGCCCTAGGTCTGGCTGGGCACCTCGGCCGGTTTGCGCGTACCCCTCGTCTTGGGCGAGACGATGTAGGCGATGCCGCCGAAGATGATGATCGATAGGACGCTGATCGCGCGGTCTACCAGCACGATCGCGGCGGCCTCCGTCGGCGTTGCCCCATACAGGCTGGTAAGGATGTACACGACCCCGCCCTCGACTATGCCGAGACCGGCCGGTGTGAACGGAATTGCTGTGAGCAGGGACGAGATGAGGGCGACGAAGAACGCGCCCGAGATGCCGATGGGGAAGTCGAAGCCCAGCGCGAGGATGACCAGGTACAGCCGCATCGCTTCGGTCGCCCAGATCAGCGCGGTA
Source organism: uncultured Chloroflexia bacterium (assembly GCA_963736895.1). Taxonomy (GTDB): domain Bacteria; phylum Chloroflexota; class Limnocylindria; order Limnocylindrales; family CSP1-4; genus JALYGJ01. The sequence goes on along the minus strand of CAVTQU010000008.1, from coordinate 327,884 downwards.
ACGATCGCCAGCCTGCGGGACACGGCCTGCCTCGATCGAGAAGACGCCTTCCTCGAAGCGCTCGTAGAACTCGACGATCCTGGCCGGAAAGGGCAACCGGGTGATGATCCGACGCCCGAAGTTACGCACGAAAAAGAGCCCGACGGCCAGAACGGCGATGACGATCAATCCGATCGCGAATACCAGCTGGACCTCGGGCGGCATGGTCGAGCGGAAGCTCCAATAGCCGGCCGCCAGCCCGAGCAGGACAATCGCGAAGAGATCGAAGATGCGCTCAATGAAGACGGTTCCGAACGTCCGGCTCAGCGACACGTCCTGGTTCAGGCGCAGCAGGTAGGCGCGGTAAACGTCGCCCAGCTTTGCCGGGACGAGGCAATTCACGAGCCAGCTGATGAAGATGATCTCGGTCGAATCGCGGACACGGACCTCCGTGCCTGCGCCCCGGAGCAACAACGTCCAGCGATAGCCGCGCAACGGAAAACCCAGGTAGTAGACGACAAACGCGGCCAGCAGGAGCCACGGATTGGCGGCAGCGATGCTGGCTATCAGCGCATCGAGATTGATGCTCGTGAACGTCGCCGCGACGAAGACCAGGAGGATGATCGGCAGGACGATCGCGATGATCGTCCGCGGGTCGCGCAGTCGCCGCGACAACGGCGGCGGCGGCTCGGATTCCTCGTGGACGAGCGGGTAGTCGATGATCTCGTCGGCCGGATCCGGCTGACCCGGCGAGGACGTGCTGGGCTTCTCGTCCGTCATGCGCTGGCCACGCGTCGGTTGCCGCGCAGGCGCTGGATCACCTTGTTGAAGGGCATCCCCAGTCGGACGAGTCGCGATCCACGTCCCGTGACGAGCCGTGCGCCGGCCAGCGCCGCGCGGAGGTCGGCCGCGGACTCGATCGGCCCGTCGAGGATCGTGTAGGCGACGCCGACCTCCATGACGCTGTGGGCATCCGAAACAGCGACCCCCGGCAGCGCGTGTGCAGTGGCGAACGCGGCAGCCTGCTGGTTGCCGTCACCGGCGAACAGGCGGGCGTTCCATGTCTCCACGAAGTCGAGCATTGGAATCAGGTCGTCAAGCTCGGTCTCCCAGCCCTTGCGACCAGCACCAGACCGAAATCGGTCGAACGGATGCGCCATGCCAACAATGCCGTGCTGCTCGCGGATTCGGGATGCCGCCTCAGCGGGCACAAGGCCCGGCGGAATTGGCTTCTCGACGTACAGGGCGATGAGATCGCCCGTCGTGGTGCGCACCTCCTGCCCGATGATCACCTGCAGATGATCGGGCGCGGCGTCGCGTGCGGCCAGCGCGCCCTCAATGCGGTCATGGTCCGTGATCGCGAGGTGAGTCAGCCCTCTTTGCGCGGCGGCATTCACGACTGCGCTCGGCTTGCTGAGCGAGTCGAACGATGCGTTGGTATGGCAATGTAGGTCCGCGAACGAGCGGCTACTGGTTTCCTGGGGCGAATCCGAGAGGGTGTCGCTCAGCTGTCAACTCGTCTAGATGCGCTGGACGAGTGACTTCTTGAAGAAGTCGAAGTGCTCGAGGGCCAAGCCGGTTCCGAGGGCAACGCAGTTGAGAGCGTTCTCGGCGACGTGGCAGGGCACGCCGGTGACCTGGGTGAGCAGCTTGTCGATGTTGCGCAGCAGCGAGCCGCCACCGGACATGACCATGCCCTTGTCGATGATGTCGCTCGACAGCTCAGGTGGCGTCTCCTCGAGCACGCCACGAACGGCGCCGACGATCTGCTGGAGAGGCTGCTCCAGCGCCTCCATGACCTCGGAGCTGGTGAGCGGCACGGTGCGCGGCAGGCCGGCGATGAGGTCGCGGCCGCGCACCTCCATGTGCAGCTCGCGCTCGAGCGGCAGGGCTGTGCCGATCTGGATCTTGACCTCTTCGGCAGTGCGGTCGCCGATCATGACGTTGTACTTCTTGCGCACGTAGTTCGAGATCGCCTCGTCGAAGCGGTTGCCGCCGACGCGCACCGACCGCGACACCACAACGCCGCCCAGCGAGATGACTGCGATCTCGCTCGTGCCACCGCCGATGTCGATGATCAGGTTGCCGCTCGGCCCGCTGATCGGCACATTGGCGCCAATCGCCGCGGCCAGCGGTTCCTCAATCAGGAATGCTTCCTTGGCGCCTGCCTTCAGGGCGGCGTCACGCACGGCGCGCTTCTCGACGCTGGTCACGCCCGATGGCACGCTGATCATCACGTCCGGCTTGGTGAAGGATCGGCCGGCCTTCTTGATGAAATAACGGAGCATCGCCTCGGTGATGACGTAGTCCGCGATCACGCCGTCCTTCATCGGCCGAATCGCCGTGATATTGCCGGGCGTGCGGCCGATCATCTCGCGGGCCTCTTCGCCGACGGCCACGATGTGGTTGTCGTCGCTCACTGCGACGACCGATGGCTCGCGCGCAACGATGCCCTTGCCTTTTACGTAGACAAGGATGTTGGCCGTGCCGAGATCAATTCCGATCTTCATGAAACCCCTTAGCCCGCCCCTTCGGAGACACGTTCGATCTGCGCGCCAAGATCCAGGAACTTGCCCTCGATGTTCTCATACCCCCGCCGAACGTGGTGTGCGCCGTGAATGATGCTCGTGCCCTCGGCGGCCAGTGCGCCGAGGATCAGTGAGGCGCCAGCGCGCAGGTCGCCGATCTCCACCTCTGCTGAATGGAGCTGCGACGGCCCGGTGATCGCCGCGTGACGCTCGTCCTGCATCTCGACATTCGCGCCCAGGCGGCGGAACTGCTGAAGCCAGTCGAGGCGGTCCTCGAAGATCGTCTCGTGTAGTGCGCTTGTGCCCGCCGCCTGGCTGAGCAGCACCGACGTCGGCGGCTGCAGGTCCGTAGCGAGGCCCGGGTACGGCGCGGTCTCGATGTCGCGCGGCGCGTACTCGCCCGGCCCGCGACTGCCTTTGCGCACCTCGATCGAGTCCTTGCCACAGGCCAGCGACACGCCGATGTCCGACAGGACCTCGAGGAAGGCGCCCATGTTGTCGCATGGCGCCGACTCGAGCATCACCTCGCCGCCGGTCACGGCCGCGGCAACGACGAACGTGCCTGCCTCGATGCGGTCGGGCAGCACGTTGTGCTCCACGCCACGCAGGCGGCGCTGTCCCTCGACCACGATCGTGTCCGGCCCGACGCGCTCGACCTCGGCGCCCATCTTCTGGAGCATCACGATCAGGTCGTCGACCTCCGGCTCCTGGGCGGCCGGCTTGATGGTGGTCCTGCCCTCGGCCAAGGTGGCGGCAAGGATCGCGTTCTCGGTGCCCATGACGGTCACCTTGGGGAAATCGATCTCGGCGCCGCGGAGGCGGCCGGAAGTTCGAGCGAAGTAATAGCCGTTGCGGTAGTCGATGTCCGCGCCGAGGGCGCGCATCGCGTCCACGTGCAGGTTCACCGGCCGGCGGCCGATCCGGTCGCCACCCGGGTTGCTCATGATTACGCGGCCGAAACGGGCGAGCAGCGGACCGAGCAGGATGAAGCTGGCGCGCATCTTGGCCGCCGCCTCGAGCGGCACGAAGAGCCACTCCACCTCGCCGGCGGCCACCTCGTACGTATTCGGCGACGGATGGTCAACGACCACACCGAGGTCGCGCAGCACCTCGACCATCACGCGCACGTCCTCGATCTCGGGCACATTCGTGAAACGGCAGCGCTCTCCGGTGAGCGTCGCGGCGGCGAGCATCTTGAGTGCGGCATTCTTGCTGCCGCTGATGCGGACGCGGCCGCTCAGCGTTCGGCCGCCGGTTACGCGGAAGGCCTGCCGCTCAACGGGTTGCTCCTGGTACTCCCAGTGGAATCTGCGATCCGAGGTCACGAGATCATCCGCGCGAGCGCGGGCCCTCGCGGTGACGGCGTTCGGCTACGCGGATGCGGAGGAGTGCGCGCTGCAGCGATGCGCGTGCCCGCGCGAGATCGGCCGGCTCCTCGAAGCCTTCGGCCAGGGCCTGCTCCGCCTCACGACGTGCTTCCTTGGCCTTCTCGAGATCGATCTCGGAGGCCAGGTCCGCCGTCTCGGCCATCACCACGACCTTGTCCGGTCGAACCTGCAGGAAACCGCCGGCGATCGCGAAGAACTCCTCTTCGCCACCCCGCCGAATGCGCAGCTCGCCGACTCCCAAGGTCGTCAGGAGCGGCGCATGGTGCGGCAGCACACCTAACTCCCCCTCGATCCCCGGACACACCACGGAATTGACTTCTTCAGAGAAAACCTGCCGCTCAGGCGTAACGATCTCTAGCAGAAGGGGCATCAGAACCCCAAGACCTCGGTCATGCGGCCTCGAGCTTCTTGGCGTTCTCGCGGACGTCGTCCAGAGTGCCCGCCAGGAAGAACGCCTGCTCAGGCAGATCGTCGGCCTTGCCCTCGAGGATCTCCTTGAAGCTCGCCACCGTGTCCTTGATCGGCACGTACTTGCCTTCGCGACCAGTGAACACCTGTGCCACGAAGAATGGCTGGCTCATGAATCGCTGCAGGCGTCGCGCGCGGGCAACGGTCAGCTTCTGCTCCTCGGACAGCTCGTCGATGCCCAGGATGGCGATGATGTCCTGAAGGTCGCGATAGCTCTGCAGGATGCGCTGCGTCTCGCGGGCGACCTCGTAGTGCTCCTGCCCGACCACGTTCGGATCGAGCACGCGCGACGTCGAGGTGAGTGGGTCAACCGACGGGTAGATGCCCAGCTCGGTGAGGTAGCGCTCGAGGCGGATGACCGAGTCGAGGTGGCCGAAGGTGGTTGCCGGCGCCGGGTCCGTGTAGTCGTCAGCCGGTACGAAGATCGCCTGCAATGAGGTGATCGAGCCCTTCTTGGTCGACGTGATCCGCTCCTGCAACCCGGCCATCTCGGTGGCCAGGTTGGGCTGGTAGCCCACCGCCGACGGCATTCGACCGAGGAGCGCGGACACTTCGGAGCCGGCCTGCGTGAAGCGGAAGATGTTGTCGATGAACAGCAGGACGTCGCGGCCCTCGTCGCGGAAATACTCCGCGAACGTCAGCCCGGTAAGGCCCACGCGAAGTCGCGCGCCGGGGGGCTCATTCATCTGGCCGAAGGCCATGACCGTCTTGGCCAGAACGCCCGATTCGGTCATCTCGTGCAGGAGGTCGTTGCCCTCGCGCGAGCGCTCGCCGACGCCGGCGAAAACGGAATAGCCGCCGTGCTCCTCGGCGACGTTGCGGATCAGCTCCTGGATGATGACGGTCTTGCCCACGCCGGCACCGCCGAACACGCCGATCTTGCCGCCCTTGGCGAACGGCGCGATCAGGTCGATGACCTTCATGCCCGTCTCGAAGACCTCGGTGGCGGTCGTCTGCTCTTCGAAAGTCGGAGCTGCGCGATGGATCGGGTAGTGCTCTTCGGCATCGACCGGGCCCTTCTCGTCGATGGGCTGGCCGAGCACGTTGAAGACTCGGCCGAGCGTCGCCGGGCCGACCGGCACGCTGATCGGTGCGCCGGTATCCACGGCATCCGCGCCGCGCGCCAGGCCGTCAGTAGTTGTCATGGCCACTGCGCGCACCCAGTTGTTGCCCAGGTGCTGCTGGACCTCGACGACCAGTGGGTCCCCTTCCCGCTGCACTTCGACCGCGTTGTAGATCGCGGGCAGGTGGCCCTGCGGAAATTCGATGTCGACGACGGGTCCGGTGATGGCGATCACGCGGCCTGTTGTGGGAGCGGCTACTGCCATGTTCTGTGTGGTTCCTCCTGTGCGCTCAGGTCGACTGCGCGCCGGTTGCGATCTCGATCATCTCGCGGGTGATGTTGGTCTGGCGAACCTTGTTGTAGGTCAGGGTCAGGTCGTCAATGAGCTCCTGCGCGTTCTCGGTCGCGCTCTTCATGGCGACCATACGCGCCGATTGCTCGCTGGCGGTCAGCTCCAGTACGGCCTGGAACACGCGAGTGGCCACGTAGCGCGGCATGAGCTGGCGGAGAACCTCGTCCGGGTTGGGCTCAAAGATGAACTGGTTGCCCGGAATGCCTTGCGTGTCCCCGGTTGGCTCCACCGGCAGCAGCCGGTCCACGATCGGCCGCTGGACGAGCGTCGAGTGAAAACGCGGGTACACGAGGTCGATCCTCGAGTAAGTGCCGGCAAGGTAGTCGTCGGTCAGCAACCGAGCGAGCGGGATCACCGACGCGAAGTTTGGCCGGTCGCCGAACCCCTCGAACGTGGCCGCGATCGGAACATGGGCACGGCGCATCGCCGCGTGGCCCTTCCTTCCGACCGTGATCAGCTTGAGGTCGTCGCCTTCGTTGGTGGTGATCTGCTCGGACACGAAACGGATCGTGTTGGTGTTGAGTGAGCCAGCCAGGCCGCGGTCCGTCGTGATCAGCACGATTGCGCGCGTGCCACCCTCGCGCTTGGCGAGCAGTGGGTGGTCGTCGCCGCCGAGCACGGCCGCCAGGTCGGACAGGACCTCATCGATCTTGTCCGCGTACGGCCGCGACTGGAGAGTGCCGTCCTGGGCGCGCTTCAGCTTGGACGCCGCGACGAACTGCATCGCGCGCGTGATCTGCTTGATGTTGCGCACGGACGCGATGCGGCGTCTGATCTCGCGCTGGCTTGGCATTGGCTAGCTCTCCGTTCTCGCCGTTTAGGCGAGGAACGTCTCCTTGAATGCCTCTGTCGCGTCCTTCAGGCCGCTCACGATCTCGTCGTTGAGCTCCTTCTTGTCGCCCAGCGACTTGAGGAGGTCCGCACGCTCCGATTCGAGGAAGCGGTAGAAGCGCTGCTCGAAGTCACGCACGCGGGGCGTGGGCACGTCGTCGAGGTAGCCGTTGGTGACGACCCACAGGATGGCCACCTGCTTCTCGACGGGAAGCGGCTCGTATTGCGGCTGCTTGAGCACCTCGGACGTCTTCTCGCCGCGCGTCAGCTGATCGCGCGTGGCCTTGTCAAGGTCGCTGGCGAACTGCGCGAACGCGGCAAGCTCGCGGTACTGGGCAAGGTCCAGCTTCAACGGTCCGGCGACCTTGCGCATGGCCTTGGTCTGGGCGGCCGAACCCACGCGGGAGACGGAGATGCCCACGTTGAGGGCCGGACGCTGGCCGGCGTTGAAGAGGTCCGACTCCAGGTAGATCTGGCCGTCGGTGATCGAGATCACGTTCGTCGGGATGTAGGCCGACACGTCGTTGGCCTGCGTCTCGATCATGGGTAGAGCCGTGAGCGAGCCGCCGCCATTCTCCTCGTTGAGTCGCGCGGCGCGCTCCAGGAGGCGGCTGTGCAGGTAGAAGACGTCGCCCGGGTAGGCCTCGCGGCCTGGTGGGCGGCGAAGCAGCAGCGACATCTCGCGGTACGCCCAGGCGTGCTTGGTGAGATCGTCGTACACGCATAGCGCGTCCTTGATGAGCTCGCCGTCGATCTCGACGCCGTTCTCCATGATCTCCTCGCCCATCGCCGCCCCGGAGTACGGGGCGAGGTACTGGACCGGGGCCGGATCCTCGGCACCTGCGACCACCACGATCGTGTGCTCCATGGCGCCGTTTTCCTCGAGCACGGCGACGGTCTTTGCGACCGTCGACAGCTTCTGGCCGATGGCGACGTAGATGCAGATCAGGCCCTTGCCCTTCTGGTTGATGATCGTGTCGATCGCGATCGCCGTCTTCCCCGTCTGGCGGTCGCCGATGATCAGCTCGCGCTGCCCGCGACCAATCGGGATGAGCGCGTCGATGGCCTTGACACCGGTCTGGACGGGCGTGTCCACGCTCTTGCGCTTGATGACGCCCGGGGCGATGCGCTCCACGGGACGGTTCGCCGTGGCGTTGATCGGGCCCTTCTCGTCGAGCGGGCGACCAAGCGGATCGACGACTCGGCCGATGAGTGCTTTGCCGACGGGCACCTCGGCGACGCGACCGGTGGTCTTGACCTGGTCGCCTTCCTTGATCTGCTTGTAATCGCCCAGGATGACCGCGCCGACGGTCTCCTCCTCGAGGTTGAGCGCCAGGCCCATCACCCCGCCGGGGAATTCGAGCAGCTCCGACGCCAGTGCCCCTTCGAGACCGTAGACCTGGGCAATGCCGTCGCCGACCTCGACCACCGTTCCGACGGAGCGCGTCTCGACGCCGGCGTCGAACTGGTCGATCGCCGACTTGATGATCTCTGTGATTTCTTCCGAGCGAGTGGCCATCAATTACTCCCGAGTGGTCACGGTGTTAGCGCGCCGGAAGCAAGCCGGCTGCGAAGTTGTTCGAGGCGGCCGCGCACGCTGCCGTCGATGAGGAGGTCTCCGAGCCGCACCTGCACTCCCCCGAGCAGGGACGGGTCGACGTTCGTAGTGAGCTCGATCTTTGCCGAGGTCATCTGCTCCAGGCGGGCACGAAGCGCGGACAGCTCAGCTTCGTCGAGTTCCGCCGCGCTGGTCGCGATTGCCTCGACGATGCCCATCTTGCGGTTGTAGAGCCGGCGGAACTCGCGCGCGATGCGCGGCAACTGGTCTACTCGGCGCCGACGCAGGATCAGCGTCAACAGGTTCGGCAGCTGGGGAAGCATCCCCTCGCCCAGCGCTTCCCTGAAGATGGCGAGACGCTCCGTCGATGGGCGTCTCGGGGTTCTCCAGCATGTGCACAACCCTTTGGTCAGCCGCGACCTGGGCGGCCTCGCCGAGCTGCTCGAGCCACTGCTCAATCGTGTCGTCACGCTCGGCAATCTGGAAAGCTGCCTCTGCGTAACGACGAGCGGTGGATGTGCGGGCGCCGGCCATGGCTGGTCTAGTTCGCCTTGCCCGAGCTGGCGCTCGATGAATCGTTGCCGACCTGGGCCAGGAACTCTTCGACGAGACGACGCTCGCGCTCGGTGTTCATGGTCTCGCCGACGACACGTGCAGCCGCCAGCAGTGCAAGATCCGCGACCTGCCCGCGAACCTCGGCCAGGGCACGTTCCTTCTCCGAAGCGATGTCAGCCGCCGCGCGCTCACGCATCTGCTCGAGATCCGAACGAGTTGCCGCCATGTCGCGCTCGCGGTTCTCGTCAGCCACACGCTGAGCGCGGGTCAGGATCTCCTCCGACTCGGCGCGTGCCTCCTGGAGGACGCGCAGCCGCTCGGCGGCCGCCTGCTCCCGGTCGACCCGTGCCTGGTCGGCGTCGAGCAACCCCTGCTCGATCCGTGACCGGCGCTCCTCGAGGATCCCCCCGATCCGTCGGAAGGCGAGCAGGTACACGATGATCAGGAACAGGACGAACGAGGCGGCCTGGGCAATGATCCAGAACAGGTTGATCTGGAACTGCGGCTCGGTCGCTTCCTGGCCAAAGACGCGCAGCGCTGCCTCAGCAGCGGATCCGGCTACGGCAAAGATGGACATGGCGATGGTCGAGACTGTCGGCTCCCTACGCGGCGGGGTTGAGGAAGATGATCAGGAGTCCGACGACAACCGCCAGCACTCCAAGGCCTTCCGCGAACGCTGCGCCGATGATGAAAGTGCCGCGGATCTGGGCCGCTGCGTCAGGGTTGCGTCCGATAGCAGCGGTGGACAGTCCCGTCAGGATGCCGATGCCGATGCCCGGTCCAATCACACCCAACGCGGCGAGGCCGGCGCCAATCAGTTCCATTTCGTGCGATTACCTCCCTGTGGCCCAGCCGGCGGCCGAGCTCGATTTGTGGATCCAAGTGGATGCCAGGTGAATTCCTGGCTCAATGAGCGCCGGCTCCCTCACCGGCGAGAACGGGCGGCCCGAGGTTGCCCGTGGGCACGATCCTCGTGTTCCTCATGCTCGTCGTGTCGCTCGATGGCGATGATAGTGAACATGAGCGTGAGGACCGAGAAGATGAGTGCCTGCATGAAGTTCAGCAGGACTTCGAGGCCGAGCATCGCGACCGGAACGATCGCGACCGTCAGCGCGATGATCACGCCGAGCGCCACCTCGCCGCCGTAGATGTTGCCGAAGAGTCGCATCGCCAGCGTGACCGGCTTGATGAACTCGAGGAAGAACTCAATGATGCCCACGAAGAGGGCGATGATCCCCGCCGAGAAACCCTCCTCGCGGAAGGCGCGCAGGCTGAAGAACTTGCCCAGGTAGCCGCCCACGCCGAGGGCGCGCACGCCTTCGATGTGAAACATGAAGAAGCTCACCAGCGCGAGCCCGAACGTGATGTTGACGTCGCTCGTCGGTGCGCGAAGCAGATGGACGCGACCAACCGGCGGCACGAGGCCGCTCCAGTTGCTCAGCAGGATGAACAGGAAGAAGGCCGCAAAGATGGGCACGTACTTGCGTGCCTCCTTGCCGCCGAGTGACGTGGCGAAGTTGGCCAGGCCCTCGTAGACGTACTCGATCGCGTTCTGTCGGCCCGTGGGCTTGACCCGGATCCCGCGGGTCAGAAGGAACGCCACGACGATGATGATGCCCATCACGATCCACGCCGGTGAACAGGGTGTTGGAGACCGTGACGTCGAAGGTCAGAAGCTGAGTGGACGGCGGCGTATCGGGCGTCGGGTCCCAGATGACCTCGGGGGCCGGCAGCTCGATGTTGACGCCGACCATGCCGTCGGCCGGAAAGTTGAACTGACCGTCCGGATCGCCTTCGGGAGGCAGTGGCGGGAAGATGAACGCGGCTGCAACCTGCAGGACGAAGATCGCGGCAACGGCCAGCAGCACCCAACGGATGACCTTGCGCGGCTGAGGCTGCGCAACGGAACCCGCGGCGAGGACAACGTCGTTGCCCATGTCGGGTCCGAGCGCCTCACGCATGTTGCGATCGGCGTCCGAAGGATCGGAAGGCGCGGGCTGCTGGGCGGGCTCTTCTTGCCCGTCTTTCGGCGTCGTGTCTGCCACTCTCTCCCTGCCGCGCGCAGCCTTGCTGCGCGTCCTGTGCTTCAGGTCTTGTGGGTCCCGGCGCTGGGTTTGCCGGTTCCGGTCAGTCGGTCTTGTCCAGGCGGTCCAGGAACCTAACGATCAATCGATAGACACCCAACCCGCCGAGTCCGAACCCGACGAGCATCCCCGTCACCGTAAAGACAGGGAGCGTTCCAAGGCGCTGATCGAGCCAGTTACCGGCGAGAACCCCAACCAGGGTCGTGACCAGCAGGACGATGGCGATCTCTGAAAACAAAGCGAGGTAAACGCTCGCTCGACCCAGGTCGTTCACCGGTGCCCCGTTAACGCGCGGGGAGTATATCAGCGGCTCAGGCTTGCTCCTGTCAGCCGCTCAGGCTTGCTCCTGTCCGCGGCTCCGAAACTCCGAGCTGGCCGATCCTCCCTCGCGTTCGCCCTCCTCGGGCTGGCCGGTCGAGGCGTCGGTGGGAGCGTCGGGATCGTCCGGGTAGCTGCTCCGGTCCAGCGATCCCCGGGCGCGGCGAGTGATCACGTACAGGACCAGGCCGCCTGCCAGGACGACGATCAGGAACGCCGAGATCTGGCCGCGTCCGGAGAGCACCAGGCTCAACACCGCGAGCACGATGCAGATGGCGTAGATCATCAGGACAGCCTGCCGATGCGAGAGTCCAAGATCGAGCAGCCGGTGATGGAAGTGGCCGCGGTCGGCGTCGAACGGCGAGCGGCCCTCGGACACGCGGCGGATGATGATCCAGAAGGTGTCGATCACCGGCACGCCGAGCACGAGCAGCGCCACCGCGACCTTGGCCGTACCCATGATCGACAGCACCGCCAGCGCGTAGCCAACCGCAAAGACGCCGGCCGTGCCGATGAACACGCGGGCCGGATGGAAGTTGTAGGGCAGGAAACCCAGCAGCGAGCCGGCGAGCAGGGCGCAGAGCACTGCCACCAGCGGTTGTGGGCTCGTCGGATCGATGAGTGAGATCACGCCAAGCGTCGTCACGGCGATGAGCGCGACCCCCGCCAGGAGGCCGTCCAGGCCGTCCACGAAATTGACGCTGTTGAGCATGCCGACGATCCACAGCGTGGTAACGGCGACCGCGGCCGCCTCGCTCAGGAAAGTCGTGTCGAAGACGTACAGCGGACCTTCGGCGAACGGGTTGGGCAGCCGTTCGATGCGGATGCCGCCGGCAAGTGCGATGCCGGCGAGCACGAACTGGCCAACGAACTGCCACCTGGCCCTGAGCTGCAGCCGGTCGTCGAGATAGCCGATCAGGGCGCCGACGGCCGACGCCCACGAACAGCGCGAAGACCTCGGGCGCTCGGACAGCGCGGAATCGCCGGGACGAAATGGAAGGTCTCGTTGGCCAGGATGCCGGCCACATCCAACGCCGACGAACGCAATCGCCACGGCGAGGCCGCCCGTCCGCGGGATTGGTCGATCGTGGACTCGACGTTCGTCATTGGGAACGTCTATCGCGCCCAGCCGCGGCGCGAAACGGATCGCGAGTGGAGTGAGCAGGAAGCTGACGAGTGCCGCGAGCCCGAGCGCGGCGAGGATGGCCGGAAGGGCCTCGATCGCCGACTGGCTCACGCCTGCTGTAAGCCGGGGACGGGGAACCGCGCGCAGATGTCGCGCACGCGGTCGCGCAGGGCTTCCTTCGCGGGTTCGTCGTCGCGGAGCCGGATGGCGTCGACGATCAGCTCGGCCACCTCGCGCATCTCGGCCTCGCCGAAGCCACGGGTCGTCGTGGCCGGCGTGCCGACACGGATGCCGGACGCGGTGTTGGGTGGCAGCGGATCGAAGGGGATTGCGTTCTTGTTGACCGTGATGCCGATCTCGTCGAGCAGCGCCTCGGCCTCTTTGCCGGTCACACCGAGCGGCGTCACGTCGACGAGCATCAGGTGGTTGTCCGTGCCGCCGGAGACGACGCGCGCGCCCTGCTCGGCCAGGTTGTCCGCAAGGACCTTGGCGTTCTGGATCGTGTGGCGGATGTCGTCGCGGAACTCGTCCGTGTCGGCCAGCTTCAGGGCCACGGCCTTGGCCGCGATGACGTGCATCAGCGGCCCGCCCTGCAGGCCCGGGAAGACGGTCTTGTCGACCTGCTTGCCGAGATCGGCGCGCGAGAAGACGAGGCCGCCGCGCGGGCCGCGCAACGTCTTGTGCGTCGTGGTCGTGACCAGATCGGCGTGCGGGAACGGGCTCGGGTGTTCGCCCGCGGCCACGAGGCCGGCGATGTGGGCCATGTCGACCATCAGCAGGGCGTCGACCGACTTGGCGATGGCCCCCAGGCGCTCGAAGTCGATGATCCGCGGGTAGGCGCTTGCGCCGGCGACGATCATCTTGGGCCGGACTTCTTTCGCCTGCGCCGCCAGCGCGTCGTAGTCGATACGCGCATCGTCCTCGCGGACGCCGTAGGCGTGGATCTCGAACCATTTGCCGCTGAAGTTCACCGGCGAGCCGTGTGTCAGGTGACCGCCATGGGCGAGGTTCATGCCCAGCACGCGGTCGCCGATATCGAGCACCGAGATGTACGCGGCCATGTTTGCCTGCGCGCCGGAGTGCGGCTGGACGTTGACGTGCTCCGATCCCGGGAACAGCGCCAGCGCCCGCTCCTCGGCGAGGATCTCGACCTCATCGACGAACTCGCAGCCGCCGTAGTAGCGCTTGCCCGGCTGACCCTCGGCGTACTTGTTGGTCAGCCACGAGCCCTGTGCCTCGAGCACGGCGCCGAAGGCGTAGTTCTCGCTGGCGATCAGCTCGATCTTCCAGCGCTGGCGCTCGCGCTCGCCGACCATGGCCGCCCAAAGTTCGGGGTCGACCTCGGCGATGGATGCCCAGGCAGTTCGAGAAGAAGAAGAGACCGTCACGGCGCGGAAAGTGTAGCCCTCAGGCGAGGGCCTCAGCGATCGCAGCCGCGCTGATCGCCCCTTCGCGCAGGACACGACCCGGGGCATCTGGATCGCTGCAGTCGACGACGGTCGAAGGAGTGCCTCCGCGGACCGGTCCGTCGTCCACGATCAATGCCACCTCGTCGCCGAACGACTCCTCGACGCGCTGCGCCGTGGTTGCGTCCGGCTCGCCGGAGATGTTGGCCGAGCTGGCGGCGATCGGCCCGAGCAACCGCGCCAGCCCGCGCGGCACGGCGTGATCGGGCAGGCGCAGCCCAAGCGTCGGGCGGCCACCGCCCAGTGCCTCGGGAAGCCCGACGTCGTCGCGACGCCGCAGCACGATGGTCAGACCGCCCGGCCAGAAGCGGCTCGCCAGCGTTGCGCCGGATTCACCGAGAACCGCCACCTTGTCGACCTGTTCGATCGAATCGATCAGTAGCTGGACGCCCTTTTCGGCCGATCGATGCTTCGCCGCCAGGAGTCGTTCGAGACCTTCTTCGGTCGGCAGCACAGCCAACCCGTAGACCGTTTCGGTGGGGATGGCGATGACATCGCCGCCGACGCAGTGCTTCGGCTGCCAGCTCGATCGCGTTCTGGTTCGTCGGCTGGGATCAGTCGAGTCATGCGGCGGGACGTGGCGAGATCTCGGCCACGCGGGCCAAACCGGCCAGATCGTTGTGGATGGTCACGTTGCCAGCCCACAAGGCAGCTGGAGGCCGCATCCCGAACCTCCTCCGCCTGGGTCGAGCCGATCTCCAGGAGCGCAACCCCGTCGGAAGCAAGCGTCTGTGCGGAGCTGAACCAGCAGCGGCCGCAACCAGATCGAGGCCGTCGGGTCCACCGTCGAGCGCCAGGACAGGTTCGAAGCTCGCGGCGATGGGCAGTGTTGGGACCGTGGCGGTCGGAACGTACGGCAGGTTGGCGAGCAGCAGGTCCGTCTGTCGCCGCCGAATCGAATGCGGCACCGTCGGCAAGGTCGGCGACCGCAAAGTCGATCATGTCGGCGACGCCGTGAAACACCGCGTTCTCGGTTGCCAGGGCCAGCGCGTCGGCCGACACGTCGCTCGCGCGAAATCGAACGTCCGGCGCGTAGCCCCGCCGCCGCGCACTCCACGGCGAGCGCAACGCAGACGGCGCCACTCCCCGTCGCGACGTCCCAGGCCAGCAACGGTCCCGCGTCGGATGGCCGCGCGCGCTCGGTCAGCATGCCGCGCAGGCGGTCGAGGCCCAGCTCGACGAGAAGCTCCGTCTCCGGCCGCGGAATGAGCGCCCGCGCGTCGACGGCCAGGGCAATTCCGTAGAACTCCTTCATACCGCGGATGTAGGCAACGGGCTCGCCGGTCGCGCGCCGCTCGACCAGTGTCCGGAACAGCGCGGCATGGTCGGCGCCAACCGGCGCATCCGGAATCGCGATCAGCGTGGCGCGATCGGCGCGCACGACGTGTCCCAGCAGCAGCTCTGCGTCCAGCCGCGCCGTTTCGGAGCCGCTCTCGCGCAGCGAATCAGTCCCCTCCCTGATCAGGGCGCCGACGGTCGCCGGCGGGGACGTGGTGGCGGCCGGCTGGTCAGAGTCGGACGACGACGTCCAGGTCACCCGTTCGATGGAGGACCTCGACCGAGATCGACCCCTCCTGCCCGGCGAACTCCAGGTCAACAAGACTGTCCCCGACGCGCAGGTTGCGCATCCGCAGCTCAGGCAGCGATGCCGGCAGGGACGGCCGGTAGAGCTCAAGGCGGTGCTCGCGGGCATTGGGCTGCATTCCCAGCGTGGCGCTGACCAGGTGGAACAGCGAGCCCGCGGCCCACGCCTGCGGGGAGCACGCGACCGGGTAGGGCACGGGGAGCGGCGACATGTTGCGTTCGAAGCCGCAGAAGAGCTCCGGCAGGCGACCCTCGCGGAAGTGCATCGTGGCCTCGAACAGCGTTCCGGCGACGAGGCGAGCCTCGTCGATCAGCCCGTAGCGGGCGAAGCCCGCGGCACAGATTCCGTTGTCGTGCGGCCAGATCGTCCCGAGGTGATAGCCGATCGGGTTGTAGCCGACCGTGTCGCTGGACAGCGTTCGAATACCCCAGCCGCTCCACATCCCGGGACCCGTGAGCACGCGCGCCGTGCTGTCGGCTCGTTCGGCCGAGCAGATGCCCGTCCAGAGTGCGTGACCGGCGTTGGACGCAACGCTGTCAACGGGCCGCTTGTTGCCGTCGAGCGCCATCGAATAGATGCCCTGCTCCTCGAGCCAGAACGTCTCCTCGAACCGGACACGAAGCCTCTCGGCGGCCTCTTCCTGGGCGTGGCCAGCGTCTCGTCGCCGCGCAGCCGCGCAAGACGAGCGAGGCCCTTCCGTGCCGCGAACGCGTATCCCTGCACCTCGACGAGCGCGATCGGTCCCTCGACGAGCGTCCCGTCGCGGTTGCGGATCGCGTCCCCGGAGTCCTTCCAGCCCTGGTTGACCAGGCCGTGGCGCGACTGGCGGTCGTACTCGATAAGGCCGTCACCGTCGAGATCGCCGTACTTGTCCATCCAACCGAGCGCGGCCATGGCGTTTGGCCACAACCGGTCGATGAGCTCGGCGTCACCCGTCCAGCGTTCGTACTCGTCGAGCAGCATCAGCCACAGCGGCGTCGCATCGACCGTGCCGTAGTACGGCGTGTGCGGAATCTCGTTGGCGCGCGCGAGCTCGCCCTCGCGCAGCTCGTGGAGGATCTTGCCCGGCTGCGCGTCGTGCCATTCGTCGACTTCGGTCGCCTGCAGCCGCGCCAGGATCGACAGCGTCGAGCGGGCCACCTGGGGACGGACGCTGAGCAGCTGGATGCTGTTGATGAGCGAGTCGCGGCCGAACAGGCAGCTGAACCACGGCACGCCGGCCCCGACGTAGCGCTCGCCCTGGCCGGGTCCGCTGTTGAGCAGCAACCGAAGGTCGGCACTGGCCCGGCCCAGGGCTCGCTGAGCGAGCACGTCCGTGGTCTCGATCGAGGCCGAGCTGGAACGCCACGAACGGTGAACCGCCTCGGCCTCGTCGGCGCTGACCGAGGATCGGACCGAGAAGTCGGCCGTTTCGTCCGTGCCGTCGGAACCCGCGGGCTCGTCAGCGTCGTCCGCGGTCGCGAGCGTCCGTCGGCTTGGCCAGCGGAGGCGGGACCTCGGCCCAGACATCCACCGTCACGGTCACGCTCTCGGTGGGCGGCAGCGTCGTGTCGAGCTCCAGCGTGACCGGGCCGGTGGCCGGCGCGTGACCGTCCGAGTCGACCAGCGTCAGCGGCGGGCGAGAAGCGAACGAACGTCCGTCGCGTGGCTCCGTCGAGACCGCGGTAGCCGAACTCGATCAGCCCGCCGTCGCCGCGGGTGGGTAGCCGCTCCCCGCGTTGTGCGCGAATGAACCCGCGCAGCTCGAAGATGTCCGCGTAGTCCGCGTCAAGCCGAAACGTCAGGCGCGCTCTCTCAGGCAACGTCGTGTAGTTCTGGACCGAGATGCGCTCCCCAAATCCCTCGCCGATGGCGCGTTCGCGGACGACGCCCAGCGAGTGACGGCGCAGGATGACCTCGGCTTCGTTCTCGTTGGCTGAACCGGAGGGCGGGTCGAAGAAGTCCGGGTTCGTCAGCTGGATCGTGCCGCGGTAGCTGGCGGCCGGGCCGGCACGCAGCACCACCGGCCGAATCCCGTTGAGCCGCAGGTCGTAGGTCGAAAGAACGCGCGTGTCACCGGCGTAGAGACCAAGACCACGGCCGTCGAGCTGGATGTCGCCGTGGGAGTCGGCAAGCATGAACAGGTTGTCGTGCTTGAGGACGTGAACCCCGGTGAGGTCGGTCGCCCGGACGACGGCCGGCGCCCCGGAGCCGACGGGCTTGGACTCGAAGATGTCGTCCAGATCGGCGGTGGGCACGCGGTGCGGATCAGCCACGGCGGTCGGCGTCATGCGGCTTCTCCCCCTTCGAGGTCGCCAAGACGCTGGGCCTGATCTGTCGAGATCAGCTCGTCGAGCAGGCGGTCGAGGTCACCATCGAGCACGTTAGGGAGATTGTGAAGGTCCACGTTGATTCGGTGGTCGGTGACGCGGTCCTGCGGAAAGTTGTAGGTCCGAATCTTTTCCGATCGTTCGCCTGACCCGACCATCGAACGCCGCACCTCCGCCTCGGCCTCGTGCGCCTTGCGCTGCTCCATCTCGAGCAGGCGGGCACGCAACACCGACATTGCCTTGGCCTTGTTCTTGTGCTGGCTCTTCTCGTCCTGGATCGCGACCACTAACCCGGTCGGAATATGGGTAATTCGAACGGCCGAGTCGGTCGTGTTGACGCTCTGGCCGCCCGGGCCCTGTGACCGGTAAACGTCGATCTTGAGGTCCTTGTCGTCAATCTGGACGTCGACCTCGTCGGCCTCTGGCAGCACCGCAACGGTGGCCGTTGAGGTGTGGATACGGCCGCTCGACTCTGTCTCCGGGACGCGTTGCACACGGTGCACGCCGCCCTCGTACTTCATGCGGCTGTACGCGCCATCGGCGTGGAGCTGGAAGATCACCTCGCGCAACCCACCGATGCCCGTCTCGTTGGCCGTTATCAGCTCCAGCTTCCAGCGATGCCGCTCGGCGTAGCGGCTGTACATCCGGAAGAGCTCGGAGGCGAACAGCGCGGCCTCCTCCCCTCCCGTGCCGGCGCGGATCTCCATGATCACGTCGCGATCGTCATTTGGGTCGCGCGGCAGACAGGTGGACGCGAAGCGACTCGGTCAGCCGTGTCTCCTCGGCTCTCCAGCTCGCCCACGATCTCGGCCGCCATCTCGCGCGTCTCCGGGTCGGTCTCGTGGGTCCGATCGCGGCGCGCGGCCTCGAGCTGCTCGCGAACGGCTCGTAGACGCCGATAGTCGTCGACGACGGGAGCCAGCTGAGCCTGTTCGCGGCCGAGCTGTCGCGCACGCTCCTGATCGCCCGCGACCTCGGGTCGTGACCATTCGGCTTCGATTTCCTGGAGTCGCCTCTCGAGTGATTCGAGGCGATCCTCGAGGCTCATGGGTGAGGCTGGTCGGCGGCCGACTCCTTGGCGGAGGCTGAGGTCGGAAGTGGCCGTCGCTCGGGATCTTCGCTGCCATCGGGCGCCGCTTCGTTGTTCGCCGCAAGCGCCTCGCGCATCGATGCGATCGCGACCTCGATCTGCGAATCGTCGGGCTGCTTGGTCGTGATCCCCTGCAGCCAGATACCCGGCAGGTACAGCCAGCGGATCCACCAATGATCTCGGTGCTTGGCGCCGAAGCGGAGGATCTCGTAGGCGATTGAAGCGATGACCGGCACGAGCGCGATCCGACCGAGGATGCTGACGAGCAGGCTCTGGCCCGCCAGCAGGCTGAACATCAGGATGCTCAGGATGATGAAGATGACCAGGAACTCGGTGCCGCAGCGCTGATGCGCGGTGGGGTACTGGCGAACGTGCTCCAGGTCGAGCGGGTCCTCGTGCTCGAGCGCGTGGATCGTCATGTGCTCGGCGCCGTGGTACTGGAATACGCGCTGGATCTCACTTGGATCGGCTGATGACCAGCAGGTAGCCGATGAAGATCCCGACGCGGATCAGGCCCTCCACCAGGTGCGATGCGAGCGCCTGGCCCGGCCCGAGCGTGGCGGTCGTGGCGGCACCGGCGAGGAACAGCGGCAAGAGCACGAACAGCCCGATCGCCAGCGCGAGCGTGAACACGAGCGTCAGCGCCATCGCGCCACGGCCGAGCTCCTGGCCCTCTCCCTGCCGCCTGGACGGAGCCGGCGCGCATCAGCCAGCGCGTGCCGACGACGAGCGTCTCGTACAGCACCACGAGGCCGCGGAAGAACGGCGCGCGCGCGAAACGGTTGCGATGCAGGACGGAGTTGAGCGGCTCGGAGGTCGCGACGATCGAGCCGTCGGGGTGGCGCAGGGCGACGCCGATCGCGCCTCGGCCGCGCATCAGGACACCTTCAAGGAGCGCCTGGCCGCCGTAATCAGTACGCGCCATAACTCCCTTCCCCGCAGGCGCCGTCAGCGCTGCTGCGCACGAACGAGTCGACGCGTGGCGATCGCCACGGGTCGTCCGTTCGGCTGCGAGTCTAGACGGCCGCTAAAGCCGCGCCGAACGCTCGAGGCGCTTCTGGAAGCGCTCGACCTGGCCGGCCGTGTCGACGATCGTCTGCTTGCCCGTGAAGAACGGGTGGCAGTTGGAGCAGATGTCGACGCGCAGCGAGTCCTGCGTGGAGCCGACCTCGAACTCGGTGTGGCACGAGCCACACACGACCTTTGCGCGCTGGTACTTGGGATGAATATCGGCCTTCACGCCTTGCCTCCTGCCGCCGCCGCTGTCTGCGCGGTAGCAGCTTCTGTTTCGATACGAACTCGCTTCTTGTCGCGGCGCGCATGCTCGAACTTGACGCGGCCATCGACCGTGGCAAAGAGCGTGTAGTCCTTGCCGAGGCCCGTGCCCGGACCGGCGAGGAACGTCATGCCGCGCTGGCGCACGATGATCGAGCCGGCCGAGACGAGCTGGCCGTCACCGGCCTTCACGCCCAGGCGCTGGCCGACGCTGTCGCGGCCGTTCTTTGAGCTGGAACCAGCCTTCTTGTGTGCCATGTCTGGTTACTCGTCCTTCTTCGTGGCCGGCTTGCGCGGCGTCGTGGTCTTCTTGGCGGCGGTCGTCTTTGGTCGCTGCCTTGGCAGTGGTCTTGGGCGCTGCCTTGGCCGTCGTCTTGGGCTCGGTCTTGGCCTTGGCGGCCGTCGTCTTGGTCGTTCGTTGCCTTGGTCTTCGCGGCGGCTTCTTGGCCGTCTTGGCTCGCTCGGCCGTCTTGGTCGTCGCTGCCTTGGTCGCCGGCTTGGCGGCCTCTTCGCGCGACGCCTCATCCTGGGCCAGCTTGGCTGGCCAGCGCCTGGTCGGCCGCGGCCTTCTTCTCGGCCTCGACGTTGGCGGCGCGGCGGGTCTTCTGCTGTGCCTTCTGCTTCCTCGCCGGCCTCGTCGGCGGCGCTGCGGCCGTTGACGCGGATGTCGGCGACGCGAATCACCGTCTGCTCCTGGCGGTGGCCCTTCTTGGAGCGGTGGCGCGCCTTGGGGCGGTACTTGAAGACGATGAGCTTCTCGCCACGATCCTGGCGGAGGACGTCGCCCATCACGGTGGCCTCGGCAACGATCGGCGTGCCGATCTGCGCGGCGTCGCCATCGGCAACGAGCAGCACGCGATCGAAGGTGATGGTCTCGCCGGGGGCAGCGTCGAGCCGCTCGACTGCGAGCTCGCTGCCGAGCTCAACGCGATACTGCTTGCCGCCGGTCTCGATTACTGCGTACATGACTCTCCGAGGCGCCTTGGACCTGTCGCTCGCGGCCAGAGGCGCGAGCCGAAGGTTGTTTGTTGGATCTGGGTTCTGGCGCCGCGGACTTTCTGATGCGTGAGCCGCA
Organism: uncultured Chloroflexia bacterium; assembly: GCA_963736895.1. Lineage (GTDB taxonomy): Bacteria > Chloroflexota > Limnocylindria > Limnocylindrales > CSP1-4 > JALYGJ01. The sequence goes on along the minus strand of CAVTQU010000008.1, from coordinate 306,834 downwards.
GTCGCAGGCGCGATCGAGAAGGATACACGAATTCGTGCTCAATCGAGCAATGGGCTCGGCTTTGTAAGGACCTGCGTCCGTCGGATCCGGACCCGATGCGTAGCCGACCAGGACCCGGGTAGGACCGGGGTACCTACCCGCGGTCGGCAATCGTCGTGCTTACAAACACGGTGCGTTTTGTCGACGATAGCGTCGCATGACCACCACCGATCCCAAACGGACTCACTACAAAGTGCTGATGCTGGCCGAGCACGCCGATGGCGAGATCATCTCGGCCGTGTACCGCAAGCTGGCGCAGCGCTACCACCCCGACGTCGACAAGAGCTCCGAGGCGGCGCATCGGATGGCGGAGATCAACGAGGCCTACGCCGTGCTGCGCGACGGCGAGAAGCGCGCCCGTTACGACGCGTGGCTGGCCAGCCGACGCGACCGACGTCAAAACGACCGATTCGTGCGCAACCAGGGCGAGGTCGCGTATGGCGCGGCGGGCCCCCGTTGGTCCGGCCCAGGGCAGCGTCGTCGAGTTCGGTCGCTACGCGGGTTGGACCCTCGGCCAGATCAAGCGCCACGATCCCGAGTTCCTGGAGTGGCTGCAGCGTGTGCCGGCGGGGCGCAACCTGCGTGATGAGATCAGCCGGCATGACGGGGCGCAAGACGGCCTGACCGTCTCCGACGCCGCGAGCGGCGCAGCCCTACCAGGGACCGGCGCGCGCTTCTCCTGTTTCCCGGATGTTGATGCTCTGCATCAATCCCAGCGCGATGGCGATGCTCGTCAGCGACGCGCCACCGTGGGTGATGAACGGCAGCGGGATTCCGGTGACCGGCATCATGCCCGCGACCATCCCGGCGTTGACCAGCACCTGGAACACGATCATCGAGGCGACCCCGCCGGCGAACGCGACCCCGAAGATGCTTTCGCTGCGCCAGCCGATGACCAGGACTCGCCAGATCAGGCCGATGAACAGCAAGAAGACGACGATGCCGCCGACGAAGCCGAGCTCTTCGAGCAGGACGGCGAAGGCGAAGTCAGTCGACTGAACGGGCAGGAAGTCCGACGCCGATTGAGTGCCGTTGGTCAACCCCTTGCCGAAGATCCCGCCCGAGCCGACGGCGATCTGCGACTGAAGTGCCTGCCAGCCGGCGCCGCTCGCGTCGGCGGTTGGGTCGAGGAAAGACAGCACGCGACGGCGCTGGTAGTCCTGCAGCAGCGACCAGATGACGGGCAGGGCCGCAAGGGCTGCGACCAGTCCGACGGTCATCCAGCGCAGGCTCGCACCGGCCATGAAGAGAGTGCCGACCAGGATCGCGATGAAGACGAGCGACGTGCCGAGGTCGGGCTGGATCAGGACCAGGATGAACGGCGGCACGGTGAGCAACCCCGCGCCGATCAAGGTGCTGAGATTGCCCAGCTTGTCGCCGCGTGCCGCGAGGAAAGCGGCGAGCACGGCGATCATCAGGACCTTCGAGATCTCCGAGAACTGGAACTGCAGGCCAAAGATCGACACCCAGCGCTGGACGCCGCCGACGCCCGTGCCGATGGCCAGCGTCAGCACCAGCAGTCCGATGTTCACCAGGTAGATCAGCCACGAGAACGTGCGCAGCCAGCGGTAGTCGAAGGCGGCCGAGAGGCTGAACGCGAGGATGCCGATCGCGAACCACATCAGGGCGCGCGTGAACGTGGATCCCGGCGCAAGTGGCGACCCGGAGCTGTTCGTGTAGGCGACAAGGACGCCGATGATCGCCAGCGCAGCCGCGTAGAACGCGAGCTGGATGTCGAAGCGCTGCCACGCGCCCGATTGCGGTCGCGAGATGAGCGAGCCCGTCTGCTGGCGCTCGACACGCATCACGCTCATGGTTACTAGCTCCGCCAGATGGTGTTCAGTCGCAAGCGCCCCTCGGCGGGCCGATCTCGGCACGTCGAGTGCATGGCGCGCGCAGCCGGACCAGCAGGGTCCCCGTGCGGAACAATCAATGCCCGCCGTAGAAGTTGCCCTTGGCCAGCAGGTCGGGCCGGGTCAGGTCGACACCCAGGTTGTAGTGCTGCTGCAGGAAGTACTTGACGATCTCGACGGCAGCGTTGCCCTTGGTGTTCGAGTCGTAGGCGAAGGCCAGGATGGCCAGTTCTGAGTCGGTTGGCCGCTGGATCGCCGGCCTGGGTGTCGGTGAACTTGGGCACGAAGGCCGCGAACCAGGTGTGGTACGGCAAGTCGACCCTGGCTGTCGCGGACTCCGAACTCGGCCGTACCGGTCTTGCCGGAGACGACGATCGGCAGGTCCACCAGGTTGAACGTGTGGCGGCTGGTGACAACCTCGCGTGCCGCGAGGCGCATCGTCAGCAGGGTGTTCGGGTCAACGTCGACCTTGTGGATGAGCTCGGGCTGGAAGTCCTGCACGACGGTGCCGTCGGGCGCCAGGACTCGACGAACGATCTGCGGCTTTAGCAGCGAGCCGCCGTTGGCCAGCGCGTTGTACGAGTTCAGGACCTGCAGCGGCGTCGCGGCGTCGTAGCCCTGGCCGATGCCCGCCTGGTAGACCTCGCCCGGGTAGATCGGCTGGTTGAAGAGGTTCTCCTTCCATTCGTTCGTGGGAACGATGCCCCGCGCCTCGGCCGGCAGGTCGATGCCCGTTCGTGCGCCGTAGCCCCACTGGTTCGCCCAGTACCCGAGCCTGTCGATGCCCAGGTCGCCGGCCAGCTGGTAGAAGAACGTGTCGCTCGAGTGGGCAAAGCCGCCGTAGATATCGAGCGGTCCGAAGCCCTGACGGTTCCAGTCGTAGTACGTGTACGAGCCGATCTGGAGGTAGCCGGCCGTCTCGACGAGGCTCGTTGGGGTGATGACCCCGTCCTCGAGCGCGCCGCTGCCGGTGACGAGCTTGAACGTCGAGCCGGGCGGGTACTGCTCGCTGATGCCGAAGTTGACCAGCGGTCGGTTGGGGTCGTCGATCAACGCCTGGTACTCGTCGTTGGAGATGCCGGTGGCGAAGTCGTTGTCGTCGTACGTCGGATTGGAGACCATGGCCAGGATCTCGCCGGTCTGCGGGTTCATCACGATGACCACGCCGCGCTGCAGGTCGACGATCTTGGTAGCCCAGGCGAGGGCCTCCTCGGCCTGACGCTGGATCTCGACGTCGATGGTCAGCTCCAGCGAATTGCCGGCCTGAGGCTGCTGAGTCACGGCGACGGTACGCAGTACGCGACCGAGAGCGTCCTGCTCGACCTCCTGCTGGCCGTACGTGCCGCGCAGTACGTCCTCGAACGTCGCCTCGACGCCGGTCTTGCCGATCTGGTCGTCGTTCAGGTACGCCCCGTCGCCATTGAGCTGGGCGAGCTCATCGGCCGTGACGGCGCCCGTGTAGCCCATGACGTGCGAGACGAGCGGCCCGTACTCATATTCGCGGCGCTCTTCGACGTTGACCTGCACGCCGGGCAGGCCGGTGCTCTCCTCGACGATGATCCGCGCTACGTCGCTGGGCACGTCCGACGCGAGGCGGACGAGGTCGAAGCTCTGGTTCGCGTAGCGGTCGATGGACTGAACGATGTCCGAGCGCTGGGATCTGGAGGAGTGTCGACAGTCGGTTGACGACCTCGTCGCGCTCGGCGAAAGGCAGATCGGCCGGCCGGATCTTCACCACGTACGAGGGAATGTTGATCGCCAGCTGGCGGCCGGCGCGGTCGTAGACGAGGCCGCGGGCCGATCGAAGCGGGATCTGGGCGTGCTGGTTCTCCTGGGAGAGGCCGGCGTAGTAGCCGCCCTGCACGACCTGGAGGTAGAAGAGCCGCGTCGTCAGGAGCCCGATAACGAGAACGATGACGAGCCCGAACACCGCGAAACGGAATCCGAGCCTGGCTCGCGGCGGCGGCTTGCGGCCGAGCATGATGTCAGTCATTTGTTTGCATCCGGGTAGCGCACGTCATCAGTAATCGACGCGTTCGCCGGGCCCGAAGCGACGTTCGATCGCTCCAAAAAGCACGGCAATTGGAATCGCGATCAGCGCGTTCAGAACGGCAGTCACGAGGATTACGGCCAGATCGATCTCAAACGGCACTTCGGCGGTGGGAACCATGATCAGTCGCGAAGAGAACGTGGAAGATCGCGGTCAGGACGATCACCAGCCCGACCGCCATGGCCTTCCTGCCCGGGCCAAGTCCAACCGTTCGGACGACCAGGAAAGCGATCCCCAGCGTGAGCAGGAGCGCAAGTGTGGTCGCGCCTAGAGGCCGTCCGGGAACGAGCATGTCGATCAGCAGGCCGCCGACGAACCCGATGAGCAGCCCATCCTCGATGCCCATGACGAGCATCGCGACTGCGCGCGCACACAAGAACGAGATCTGCCGTTGCGCCCGCCAGTGGCAGCTCAGCGAGGATGGCGGTCTCTATGACCGCCGCGATGAGCGCGGCAAGCGCGGCAAAAGGTAGTGTCAAAGTGGACTGTCTCCGGTGACGTCTCGAGGAGTCCGGCCGCCGCCGCAATGGCATCCCCGCCGCCGGTCCGAAGTATAGGCCGAGAGGCCGCCCAAGCACCGAATTCGGCCGCTTGGAATTGAACGCGCGTTCTAATGTTTCACGACGAACATCCGGTTTCCGCCGTGGAACAAGGGCGTGTCACGTGAAACATCGCATGTCTGCCTGTGTCTTGGGCTGTGAGTAGCGACGGTAACTGACGCGTAAGCGGCCTGCCTCACACTGGTCTCGACCGCTCCTGACCGGTCGGAAAGGGCTGAATCCGATAGAATCAGTGTTCGTGGATGCATACCGTCTCGGCAATTGAGTGGGCGAAGTCATCGCCTGCGCGAATCAAAAGGGCGGAGTCGGCAAGACCACCACTGTCATCAATCTCGCCGCCTACCTGGCGCTTTCGGGACAGCGTGTCCTTGTCGTCGACCTTGACCCTCAGGGCAACGCAACGAGCGGCCTCGGCTTCGACCGGACGGCGGCTTCAGGGTCGATATACCCCGCTCTGCTCGGATCGACGAGTGCTCGCGAGCTCGCCCAACAACCCAGATCGACGACCTCTGGATCATCCCCTCGGGCTCGGATCTGGCTGGCGCTGAGGTCGAGCTCATCTCCATTGGGCAGCGCGAGCGAAGGCTCCAGCAGGCTCTTTCGGAGCTGCGCGAGGAGTTCGACTACGTCCTTCTCGATTGTCCGCCGGCCGTGGGTCTTTTGACCGTGAACGCCCTGACCGCGGCAGATGGCGTTCTCGTCCCAATCCAATGTGAGTACTACGCCCTGGAGGGCCTGAGTCAGCTGCTATCGACCATCAATCTCGTTCGCGACAACCTCAACCCACGCCTGAAGCTCGCGGGCGTGCTCCTGACCATGTACGACGCGCGCACGACACTGTCGGCCGACGTCGCGGCCGAGGTGCGCAGGCACCTGGGCGCGACAGTCTTCGACACGATCGTCCCGCGCAGCGTCCGCCTTGCCGAGGCGCCCAGCTACGGTCGACCGATCGCTCGATACAGCCCCGAATCGCGAGGCGCGCAGGCCTACCAGGCGCTCGCGGCCGAGATCGTGGCCAGAAACGCAATCACCAACAGTGGCGCAGTCACGCAAGCAGAAATGGCGGTAGGTGCATGACAACCGATATCAGCCGCTCGCAGAGCGGACTGGGCCGCGGGCTCGCCGCACTCATTCCGCAGCGAGAAGAGTCCAGTCCTGCGACCGACCTGGCGATCAGCGCCATCGAGCAGCAACCCGTATCAGCCTCGCCAGGGAGTCGAGCAGGCCGGCCTCGAGGAGCTCTCGGCGAGCATCGCCGAGCACGGCGTGCTTCAGCCCATCCTGGTGACGCAGACCGACGACTGGGTATCGAGCTGATCGCCGGCGAGCGCCGCCTGCGTGCCGCCGAGATGGCCGGACTCGAGCGCATACCTGCCGTTGTCCGCACCGCCACGGAGACGGAGCAGCTCCAATGGGCGCTGATCGAGAACCTGCAGCGTTCGGACCTGAACTCGATGGAAGCGGCGCGCGCCTTCCAGCGGCTCATCGACGAATTCGGCCTGACCCATGAAGACATCGCGCAACGGATGGGCCGCGCGAGGTCGACGTCACCAACACGCTACGGTTGCTCGAACTGGCGCCCGAGGTCCAGGCAGCAGTCGAGAGCGGCCAGATCACCGAGGGGCACGCGCGAGCCATCGGCGGCGTGGCTCGATCACGAATTGCAGAGGTCGCTGCTCAGCCAGGTCATCGCTCGTGCGATGTCCGTTCGACAGACCGAGGAGATGGTGCGTCGCGCCCGTGCCGGCGCTCTCCCTGTGTCGCGCAAGAGCGCGGCGCCACGACGCCCGACGTGGAGAGGCTCGAGCGCGGCCTTCGCGAGGCGCTGGCCACCAAAGTGACTCTCAGCTCCGCCCGCAAGGGAGGGCGGATCACCATCGAGTATTACGACGAGGACGACTTGGAACGTATCTACGAGCGACTGACCGGGGATCGACCGTGACCGATTCGGTAGCGAGCCGCGAAAAGAAGGACGCGGCCACGGCAACCAGCACGCGAAGCGACTCGCGAAGCGCCGCGGCGGCAGCCAACTCGTACACCGCTGAGAGCATCCAGGTCCTCGAGGGCCTCGAGGCCGTCCGCAAGCGGCCGGGCATGTACATCGGCTCGACCGACTCGCGCGGTCTCCACCAGCTCGTCTGGGAGGTCGTCGACAACTCGATCGACGAGGCGATGGCTGGCAATGCCTCGTACATCGAGCTCGTCATCCGCGCCGACGGCAGCGTCATGGCGCGCGACAACGGCCGCGGCATCCCCGTAGGCAAGCAGAAGCAGACCGGCAAGGACGCGCTCGAAGTCGTTCACACCGTCCTGCACGCCGGCGGCAAGTTCGGCGGCGGCGGCTACAAGGTCTCAGGCGGCCTGCACGGCGTGGGCATCAGCGTGGTCAACGCGCTGTCCGAGTGGCTGCACGTCGAGACCGCTCGCGAAGGCAAGATCTGGCGCCAGGAATACGCGCGGGGCAAGCCGACCACGACTGTCAAGGCGACAGGTCCGGCCAACGGTCGAACCGGCACGTACACCGAGTTCCAGCCGGACGCGCAAGTCTTCGAAACGCTCGACTTCAGCTTCGACACGATCTCACAGCGGCTGCGTGAGTCGGCCTACCTCAACAAGGGCGTGTGGATCCGCTTCGTCGACATGCGCTCGACGCCGTCTCGGGAGCGTTCGTTCTACTTCGAGGGTGGCCTGGTCAGCTTCGTCCGCCATCTGAACAACGGTCGTGACGTGCTCCATCCGCGCCCCATCTACGTCGAGAAGCGCGAGGGCACGACGCAGATCGAGGTCGCTCTCCAGTACAACGACACCTACACCGAGAGCGTCTTCGCGTTCGCCAACAACATCAACACGGTCGATGGCGGCACCCACGTCACCGGCTTCCGCGCGGCTCTGACGAGCTCGCTCAACGACTACGCGCGCAAGAACGTGATCCTCAAGGACAACGACGCCAACCTGTCCGGCGATGACGTCCGCGAGGGTCTGACGGCCGTCATATCGGTCAAGCTCACCGATCCCCAGTTCGAGGGCCAGACCAAGGCCAAGCTGGGCAACGCGGACGTCAAGGGCGCCGTGCAGACGGCCGTAACCGAGGGCGTCAACCAGTACCTGGAGGAGAACCCCCAGGACGCTCGCCGGATCATCGAGAAGTCGCTGACGGCCGCTCGCGCCCGCGAGGCGGCGCGCAAGGCACGCGACCTCGTCATCCGCAAGAGCGCTCTCGAGGGCTCGGCACTCCCCGGCAAGCTGGCCGACTGCCAGGAGCGTGACCCGGCCCGCAGCGAGCTGTTCATCGTCGAGGGCGACTCGGCCGGCGGCTCGGCCAAGCAGGGCCGCGACCGCCACTTCCAGGCCGTCCTGCCCATGTTCGGCAAGATGCTGAACGTCGAGAAGGCTCGTCTCGACAAGGTGCTGTCGAGCGAGAAGATTCGGCCGCTGATCATCGCGCTGGGCGCCGGCATCGGCGAGACGTTCGACCTCTCCAAGCTGCGTTATCACAAGATCATTCTCCTGGCCGACGCAGACGTGGACGGTGCCCACATTCGGACGCTGCTGATGACCTTCTTCTACCGCCACATGCCGCTCGTCGTCGAGAACGGCCACCTCTTCATCGCGCAGCCGCCGCTATATCGCATCAGCACCGGCAAGGTGACCCGTTACGCCGAGGACGACAAGGATCGGGAGCGCATCGTCAAGGAGTTCAAGTCACGCAACTTGTCCATCCAGCGCTTCAAGGGCCTCGGCGAGATGAACGCCGACCAGCTGTGGGAAACGACCATGAGCCCGGCCACGCGGACACTGCTCCGTGCCGACATCGAGGATGCCGCCGAGGCCGACTCGATCTTCACCAAGCTGATGGGCGAGAAGGTCGAGCCGCGTCGCGACTTCATCAAGGCACGTGCCCGGCAGGTGCAGAACCTTGACGTCTGAGGTCTCGCAAGCGACGGGCGAGGCGCGCGCGGATACGCCGCGAGTCGCCCGCTTCGCGCGCAGCAGCCGCCAGAGGCGGGCTGCGGAGGAGAACGTCGCAAGCGACGGGCGAGGCGCGGCGGATACGCCGCGAGTCGCCCGCTTCGCGCGCAGCAGCCGCCAGAGGCGGGCTGCGGAGGAAAACGTTGTGCCGTCCGAAGTGACGGCGCGGGCCCAGGCGTTCGTGGCGGAGCGCCTCCCCGAAGCCCGCGGGCTGGGCATCGCACTGGCGGACCTCATCGACGAGCCGGACGAGTTCGTGGCCGTGATGCGCGAGGGCCTGACCAAGCTGGCCGACCCCGCATATGCGGCTGAACAGGAACGCGTCGCGCCCGGATCCGGGGCCGTGTTTGGTGTTCGCAACCCGCTCATGGCGGCGATCGCTCGACAGCTGCGACCGGCTCTCCGGGAATCGTCCTCGTCGAGCGCCCTCTGGCTGGCCGAACGCCTGGCCACCGAGGATGAACGAGAGCTCGTGATCTTCAGCCACGAACCCCTGGCACGCTCGCTGCCCGATGATCCCGAACGGACCTGGCAGCTGATGCGGCGGCTGGCACGGCGGGCGGCCGATTGGATCAGCATCGACGAGCTGGCCGAACTATTTGCGCAGGGAGTCCTGCTCGAGCGATTCCGCTGGGCCGAGTTGGAGCAGCTCGTCTACTCGAGCGACAAGTGGGAGCGCCGACTGGTGGGCTCGACGGTGGCACGACTGCCCTTCGAGCTGCCAAAACATGCTCGTCCCACGCTCAAGGGTTATGCTGATTTGACGCTCATCAAATCGTTGATCGGTGACGCCGAGCCTGACGTCCAGAAATCGCTGTCGTGGGCCTTGCGCAGCTGGAACGAGGTCGACCAGGAGGGCGTTGCTCAGTTCCTCCGGGCAGAGGCTCGAACGGCGCAAGCGAACGACGACGGCAATCGTGCCTGGGTGATACGAGACGCGCTCACGTGGCCGGGCACCGACCAGGGTTTGGTGCGCGAGATCCGTGCCCAGCTCGACGGCGTGCGCCGCCATGGCGGCCCATCCACGAGCGAGGCGTCGGCCGTGGCTCGCCAATTCGCCGGTCTCGATCTGGTCGCGGATCAGGCGATCGCAATTCAGGGCGATCGTCAGCGCCTGGCAGTGTCCAGGTAGTTCGAACAATCACAAGATCGGATAGTCGGGAGCACGAGTGGCTGAAGAGGTAGGGCGAATAGTCCCCATCCGCATCGAGGACGAGCTGAAGAGCAGCTATCTCGACTACGCGATGAGCGTCATCGTGAGCCGTGCCCTGCCCGACGTGCGCGACGGCCTCAAGCCGGTGCATCGCCGAATCCTCTACACGATGCACGAGATGGGGCTGACGTCCGCGTCCAGCTACCGCAAGTGCGCCGCCATCGTCGGCGAGGTGATGGGCAAGTACCACCCGCATGGCGACGTGGCGCTGTACGACGCACTCGTCAGGCTCGCCCAGACGTTCTCGCTGCGCTATCCGCTGATCGACGGTCAGGGCAACTTCGGCTCTGTCGACGGCGATCCGCCGGCCGCGATGCGCTACACCGAAGCACGAATGACCGCCATCGCCGCCGAGGTGCTGGCGGACATCGACAAGCAGACGGTCGACTTCGTCGAGAACTACGACGGCACGCGCATGCAGCCGTCGGTGCTGCCGGCCAAGCTGCCCAACCTGCTCGTCAACGGCTCATCCGGCATCGCCGTGGGCATGGCCACGAACATCCCGCCACACCACCTGGGCGAGATCGTCGAGGCCACGATCGCCCTCATCGACGATCCCGAGCTGACCAACGACGGCCTGTGCAACTACGTCAACGGCCCCGACTTCCCGACCGGCGCCACGATCTTCCGCCGCGATTCGCGTCGCAACCAGATGACCGGCCAGGTCGAAGAGTTCGACGCGATCCGCGAGATGTATGCCCACGGCCGCGGCCGAATCGTGATGCAGGCCACGGTGGCGTTCGAGGAGACGCGTGCCCAGCGCACCGCGATCGTTGTCACCGAGCTGCCCTTCCAGGTCAACAAGGCCAGCCTCGCCGAGAAAATCGCCGACCTCGTCCAGAACAAGAAGATCGAAGGCATCGCCGACATCCGCGACGAATCGGACCGTGATGGCATGCGCCTGGTCATCGAGTGCAAGAAGGACGCAGCGCCGCGCAAGGTGCTCAACAACCTGTTCAAGCACACGCCGCTGAAGCTCGCCTTCAACATGAACATGCTGGCGCTTGTCGACGGCCAGCCTCAGACCCTGCCGCTGAAGCAGGTTCTCCAGCACCACATCGACTGGCGCCGCGAGGTCATCCGCCGGCGCACCGAGTTCGACCTCGGCAAGGCGCGAGATCGGGCGCACATCCTCGAGGGCCTGAAGATCGCCCTCGACAACCTCGACGCGGTCATCAAGACCATTCGCGAGTCGGCCGACGTCGAAACCGCTCGCCAGAACCTCATGAGCCGTTTCAAGCTCAGCGAGATCCAGGCCAACGCCATCCTGGAGATGCAGCTCCGCCGCCTCGCCGCGCTCGAGCGCAAGAAGATCGAGGACGAGTACCTGGCGACGATCAAGCTCATCGCCGAGCTCGAGGACATCCTTGCCAATCCGGCACGGATCTCCGCGATCATCAAGGACGAGCTGCGTGAGCTCTCCGACAAGTACGCGGGCGAACGGCTGACCCGGGTCCAGGAAGACTCGAGTCGCGAGCTGACCGACGAAGACCTGATCGCCGACGAGGACGTCGTGATCACTGTTTCCGGGCGCGGCTACATCAAGCGACTACCGCTGGCCACATATCGACGCCAAGCCCGCGGTGGAAAGGGCATGATCGGAGCGCGAACAGTCGAGGAGGATGCGGTCTCCCATCTGTCTGGTGGCCACTACTCACGACTGGGCTGCTGTTCTTCACCAACCAGGGCCGGGTCTTCAGCTCCAAGGTGCATCAGATTCCTGACGCCACAAGGCAGGCGAAAGGGATTCCAGTAATCAATCTCGAGGGAGTGCAGGTCGAGCCGCGAACGAGCGAATCCTGGCCGTTCTCACGATAAAGAACTTCGAGAAGGGCGGATACCTTGTTATGGCGACCGTGAAGGGCGTCATAAAGAAGACGCCCATCGAACAGTTCGAGCGCGTCCGATCGACGGGCATACGGGCGATCACCGTCAAGGAAGGCGACGATCTGGCGTGGGTCGAGGTGTCATCGGGTGACGACGAGGTCATCCTCGCCACTGCAGAAGGCAAGATCGCGCGCTTCGATGAGTCAGAGGTGCGGCCTACAGGGCGCGGCTCGGCCGGCGTGGCCGGCATCAAGCTTGTGCGACAAGGCGATCGCGTGGTCGTGATGAGTGTCGTTCATCCAAATAACCAGCTGTTGGTGCTCACCGAAACCGGATACGGCAAGCGAGGTCGCGTGGACGACGTTCGCAAGACGCACCGTGGCTCGCAGGGAGTTGGCCTTGATCACCCTCGAAGGGAGTAAGACGGGCCGTGTTGCCGCCGTGAAGCTGGTTCCCGAGGATGCCGAAGAGTTGCTCCTCATCAGTTCCGCCGGCCAGGTCGTACGAACCGATGTCTCGAGTATCAATGTGTACGGTCGCCAAGCCCGAGGGGTAATCGTGATGCGGCTTAACGAGGGCGACGAAGTGGCCGGGATCGCAGTGTTCCGCGCGGACAACCGTGAAGAGGTAGAGGCTCAGCCCTCCGACGAGCCAGAGCCAACGCCTCCGCCGGCACCGGCCAGTTAGGGGCTGACAGGCCGACGCTGATGCCGGACAATGACGTTCGCTCCGCAGAGGCACTCGGTGTCCTGCTGCGCGTCCTTCGCGACGCTGGCAGGGCCTTCGTGACCGCTTTCGGCAGCCGTGCCGCGACGGCTTACAGCGACCAGTTCGATCTGTACACGGGCAACGCCAACCCCGAGTTGGCGCGAAAGATTGCCCGCTACCTCGGCCGCGACCTAGGTCGCGCCGAGGTTTTCGAGTTTGCCAACGAGAACATCTTCGTGCGCATCGAGGACAACGCGCGCGACCGCGACGTGTTCATCATTCAGCCCACGAACAGCCCGGTCCAGAAGTCGATCATGGAGCTGCTGATCATGATCGACGCGTTCAAGCGGGCCAGCGCCGGTCGCATCACGGCCGTCATTCCGTATTACGCCTACGGCCGATCCGACAAGAAGGATCAGCCGCGCGTCCCTATCACGGCGCGCCTGGTGGCCGACATGATCAGCGTCGCCGGCGCCGACCGCCTGCTGACGATGGACCTGCACCAGGGCCAGATCCAGGGCTTCTTCTCGATCCCGGTCGACGAGCTGACCGCCGTGCACATGCTGTCGAACTACTTCAAGCGCCTCAATCTCGAGGACCTGGTCGTCGTGACCGACCTCGGTTTCGCCAAGCGCGCGCGCACCTTCGCCGAGATCCTCGAGGCGCCGCTGGCGGTCATCGAGAAGCGCCGTCCGGGGACCGGGGCGAGTCCCGCCGACCTGGGCAAGGCCGAGCTGCTCAACGTCATCGGTGAGGTCAAGGGCAAGCGGGCGATCATCGTCGACGACGAGATCGATACGGCAAGCACGCTGATGGAGATCGAGCGCGCGCTCATCCGCGAAGGCGTTACCGAGATCTACGCGTGCGCCACGCACGGCGTCCTGTCCGATCCGGCCACCGACCGCCTGCGGACATCGGAGATCACAGAGGTCGTCCTCACCGACACCGTTCCCCTGCCGGCGGCCAAGCACCTGCCGCGCATCAAGGTGCTGTCCGTGGCGCCGCTCATCGGCGAGGCCATCAAGCGCATCCATCGTGGCGAGTCGGTCGGCGCCCTGTTCTCGGGCGACCTCGATCTCGTCCAGGAGATGCTGCTCTGGGACGAGGAAGCGGAGAACCACGCAGCATGAGCCTCAAGCTTTATCGCCCCTCCCCGGACGGCCTGGAGCCCAGCCCCGTCGAGCAGCGCACGTGGCGGACCCGCCTGCGCTCGCGCCGCTGGAACCCGGCACCGCTCTCGAACCCGGAGATGAAGCCGACCAGCTCGAAGCTGGCGGTGCTGTTCTGGGCGTTCCTGGCCACGTTGACGTTCGTGGTGATCCTGGTCGGCTACACCCTGAACATCTTCAGGTCGCCGATCTAAGAGGGCTCACAGGGGCCTCTCAACCTCCCCGCCTATACTTTTCGGGCTCATGCGCAACATCCTTTCCCGTCTTGTCGATTCAAACGACCGTGCCGTCAAGCGCCTGCAGCCGGTTGTCGACGAGATCAATTCACTCGAATCCGAGTACGAGGCGCTTACCGACGATCAGATCCGCGAGCGGATGGCGACGCTGCGCGCCGAAGATCCTCGAGGACGCGGCTCCCTCCGAGCCGTCGCCCGAGGAGCTGGAGCACGAGAGCTCCGAACGGCGCCGCGAGATTCGCCGGGCGCGCGAGAAGGACGACCTGGCTCACCTCCGCGACGTGCTCGACGACGCCCTGCCGGAGGTCTTCGCTGCCGCCCGTGAGGTCTCCAAGCGCAAGCTGGGCATGCGTCACTTCGACGTCCAGATGCTGGGCGGTATTGCGCTGCACCAGGGCAAGATCGCCGAGATGAAGACCGGCGAGGGCAAGACCCTCGTCGCTCCCCTGGCCGCCGCGCTCAACGCCATGTCGCGTCGCAGCGTGCACGTGGTCACTGTCAACGACTACCTCGCCAAGCGCGACCCACAGTGGATGGGGCCCATCTTCCACGGCCTCGGCCTGACCGTCGGGATCATCCAGCACGACGTCGCGTACCTGTACGACCCCGACCACCGCGGCACGGACGAGCGGCTGATCAACCTTCGTCCAGTGGACCGCCGCGAGGCCTATGCCGCGGACATCACGTACGGCACGAACAACGAGTTCGGGTTCGACTACCTGCGCGACAACATGGTCACCGAGCTTGACCAGCGAGTGCAGCGCGACCGCTACTTCGCGATCGTCGACGAGGTCGACAACATCCTCATCGACGAGGCGCGGACGCCGCTCATCATCAGCGGCCAGGCCGAGGAATCGGAGGATCTCTACTACCAGTTCGCGCGGCTCGTCCCGAAGCTCGGTGAGCGGCGGGAGGACTGGAAAGAGGGCGACGCGCCCGACGGCGACTACTTCGTCGACCTCAAGGAGCACGCGGTCTCGCCGACCGAGGAGGGCATCGAGAAGATCGAGCGGCTGCTCAAGGTCGACAACATGTTCGACGCCGATCCGCGCCTGGCGCGCCACTTCGAGCAGGCGCTAAAGGCCCACGCGTTGTACAAGCGCGACCGCGACTACATCGTGAAGGAAGGCGAGATCGTCATCGTCGACGAGTTCACCGGCCGTCAGATGCCGGGACGACGCTGGTCGGAGGGTCTCCACCAGGCGATCGAGGCCAAGGAGGGCCTGCGCGTCCAGCGCGAGTCGGTGACCCTCGCCACGATCACCTTCCAGAACTACTTCCGGCTGTACGAAAAGCTGTCCGGAATGACCGGTACGGCACTCACCGAGCAGGAGGAGTTCTACAAGATCTACGGCCTGGACGTGGTCTCGATCCCGACCCATCGGCCGATGGTTCGCGAGGACTCCCCGGACCTGGTTTTCCGCACCGAGACGGACAAGTTCAACGCCCTGATCGACGAAGTCGTCGAGATGACCGAGGCCGGCCGGCCGGTGCTGGTCGGAACGACGAGCGTCGAGAAGAGCGAGATCCTCGGCGAGATGCTCAAGCGGCGCGGCGTCAAGCACGAAGTGCTGAACGCCAAGTTCCACGAGAAGGAAGCGCCGATCGTGGCCCAGGCCGGTCACAGCGGTGCGGTCACGATCGCCACCAACATGGCCGGCCGCGGCACGGACATCCTGCTTGGCGGCAATCCCGCGGGCATCGCTTCAAGCGAGCTGCACAAGCGTGGTATCAACCCGGCCGAGGCAACCGACGAGGAATACCAGGAGGCCCTGGAGAAGGCCAAGTCCGAGGTCACCGTCGATCACGACAAGGTGGTCGAGGCGGGCGGGCTGCACATCATCGGCACCGAGCGCCACGAGGCGCGACGCATCGACAACCAGCTGCGCGGCCGTGCCGGCCGTCAGGGTGACCCGGGCTCATCACGCTTCTACCTGTCCCTCGAGGACATGCTGATGAAGCGCTTTGCTTCCGACCGCGTGGCCGGGCTGATGGAGCGCATGGGTCTGTCGGGCGAGACTGCGCTCGAGTCCGGTCTCGTGTCGCGCACCATCGAGAGTGCCCAGACTCGCGTCGAGGGCTACAACTTCGACATCCGCAAGCGCGTCGTCGAGTACGACGACGTCATCAACAAGCAGCGCGAAACGATCTACGCCGAGCGCGACAAGGTCCTGCGCAACGAGGACCTGACCGAGACGGTCCGCGGCTTCGTAGATGCCGAGCTGGAAGCGCTTGTCGACGACAAGGTCGGCTCGCAGGCGGCCGACGGAGTGGGACTACGAAGGCCTCGCTCGCGAAGTCCGACAGATGGGCATCGAGGGCGAGGACCTGGACGCTGACGGTCTCGCCGAGATCGGCGTTCGCGAAGACATCCTCGAGCACCTGCGCGAAGCGTTCGACCGGAACCTCGAGGAGCGCGAGAAGCAGTACGGCCCGGAGATGTGGGCGCAGGTCGAGCGACTTGTCCTGCTGCGCACCATCGATCAGCTGTGGGTCGACCACCTGACGGAGCTCGACGACATGCGTCGCGGCATCGGCCTGCGCGGCTACGGCGGCACGGATCCGCTCAACGAGTTCAAGCGCGAAGCGTTCAAACTCTACGAGGAGCTGCGCGGCTTCATCAGCAAGCAGGTCGCGAACACGATCTTCCGTGTACAGGTTCAGGCCACGCCGCCGCCATCGTCCGGGACGTTCCCACTGACCCAGACCGCTTCCTCGCCGTTCCGCGTCGTCGATGGCGACGGGAACGGAAACGGTGCGCAGGCCGACGTCCTGACGCCCGTCGAGGGCGGGCACGTCCATTCAGATGGCACGTTCCACGCGGAGAATCCGGCTGCGGCCGCCGCACCGGTCGCCGCTGCGTCCGCTGCTGCCGCGATCGTCCCGGGACTCGCCGCACCCCAACGACGTGGCGTCCAGCTGCAGCACGGCGATGAGGCTGTTCCAACTGGTTCCGGCGCGCCGGCGAGTGCGGCGAAGCTGGGACGCAACGATGCCTGCTGGTGCGGCAGCGGCAAGAAGTTCAAGCGCTGCCACGGAGCTTGACCCTCACCGAACGCGTCTCACCGCGCATTCTCGACTGGGAGGGTTGCTACAACGTCCGTGACCTTGGAGGCATCGAGTCGGCCGACGGTCATCGCGTTCGCTGGGGCGCCCTGGTTCGATCCGACCTACCCACCCGACTGACCGACACCGGACGGCAGACGCTGATTGCCCACGGCATCCGCACAATCCTCGACCTGCGATTTCCCGGGTGAGGTCTCGCGCGACTGGGACGCGTATCCCTTTCAGGACGACCTCGGCCGCGCGACGATCACGTACACGAATGTGCCCTTCAACCACGGCCGCGACCCTGCTCTGGACGAGCAGGTCCACGCCGCCTACCGCTCCGCCACGAGCCGTCAGGAGCTGAACCGGCACGACATCGACTGGAACCAGGTCGGAATCGCGACGGCCGTTGCCGCCATCGCCGACGCTCAGCCTGGTGGCGTGCTGGTCCATTGCCACGCCGGCAAGGATCGAACTGGAGCTGTCATCGCACTGGTGTTGTCGACGCTGGGCGTGTCCGACGAGGCCATCGCCGATGACTACGCGCTTACCGCGCTGTCGATCGAGCCGCTAATCGTCGACTGGCTGGACGAGAGCAGCAGCAACGCGGAGGAGCGCGCCCACCTGCGGGCACTGGCGATGCCGGTGCGCGAAGCGATGCTCGACACTCTGGCCTACATGCGCGAACGACACGGCAGCGCCGAGGCGTTCCTGGCCGGCGGTGGCGTCAGTTTTGAGCAGGTTGGCGCGTTACGTGCCCGTCTGCTCGAGGACGCGTGACCAGCTTGGACGACATCGGACGTTCATACCTCGTGCTCGCCCTGTGGGGTGGTGAGCTCGAAGAGGGTTACGTCGACTCCTATTACGGGCCTCCGGAACTGCGTGACGAGGCTCGGTCACGCACCGGTGGACCACGTCAGCTGCTCCGTGAAGTCGAATCGCTCCGTGCTCGACTCGACACAGAGGTAGCGGACCCGCAGCGGCGAAGGTGGCTCGATCGGCAGCTGGTCGCCATGCAGACCCTCGCGCGCCGACTTGATGGTGATCAAATCCCGTACATCGAGGAAGTCGAGCTGTGCTTTGACGCGCGGCCCGAGGCAACACCACCGGGCACGTATTCCGAGCTGCGCGAGCGCCTGGACGAGCTGCTGCCCGCCGGACCAAGCCTTCACGAGCGACTCGAGGAGCGCGACGCGCGACTGACCATTCCGCCCGAGAGAGTCGCCGCGATCCTCGATTGGGTGGTAGCCGAGATGCGCGCCCTGTGTGCCGCCAACTTCCCGATTCCGGCAGGCGAATCGCTGATCGTGAACCTCGTCACCGACGAGCCGTGGGCTGCCTACAACTGGTACGACGGCGGCCTCCGCTCGCGGATCGAGTTCAACACCGATCTGCCAACGCGGGCCCACCATCTCGTCGGGACGATCGGCCACGAGGCTTTCCCGGGCCATCACCTGGAGCATTCGTGGAAGGAACAGAGGCTCGTTCGCGATCGAGACCTGGTCGAAGCGTCGGTCCAGCTCATCAACACCCCGGAGGCGTACATCAGCGAGGGCCTCGCCGAGGTAGGACCGCGCTTGCTGGTCGACGCCGGGCGGTGGCAAGAGCTGTTGATCGGTATCTGCGAGCGGGCGGGGCTGCCGATGTCGGTCGCGGACGCCGGTCGCGAGTGGGAGATCATGGAAGTCGCGCGCAGCATCCGCGGCAGCGGCGGTGACGCAGCACTTCTCTTGCACGTGGACGGCAAGCCTCGCGATGACGTCAAGCGCTTCCTGGTCGATGAGGCGCTGCGGACACCCGAGCAGGCGGAGAAGAACCTCGAGTTCATCACGCACCCACTGTGGCGAACCTACATCTTCTGCTACGCCGGCGGGGAGAAGCTGCTCACGGAGTGGACGCGTGCGGCCGGCGATCCAGCGGCGCAAGGTGAGCGCTTCGTGCGGCTGCTGACCGAGGAATTGACGCCATCAGGCATTGCCGAGGAGCTCCAACCGGCCTGATTCGGCTGGCGCGCACGCATCACGCCATCTGACCACCAGCGGGTCATTCGGCGGTCCCTTCTTGGTCAACAGCCCATTTCCGGCCGATTTACGCTCAATTCACGCCGAATTGGCCCGAAATAGACGATTTGACCCCTTGAGCGTGGACAGCAGGGCTGGCATACTCGCGCAGTACCCGCCTCCGGAGGCCGTGCCTCCTCCGGTGAATGTGATTAACCACGTTCCCGGGGTCTCGGGTTGCCCGGGCCTGATGAGGAGTCTGGCCTGCTGTGAGTACACAACCGGCTGAGGAGGCACTGGCCGACACGTTTGTCGACCTGATCGCCTGTGAGCGAGAGTGCCGTAACTGCAGCTATGCGATGACGCTTGACTGCGACGGTAACTGCGGAGTCTGTCCGCACAACGGATACTGTCCATGTGTCAACCCCGTCGTCGCCCGGAGCAAGACTGCGCTGCGCATCATCGAGCTCCGTCCGATCCTGCTCCAGGTCGCAGGTGTGCAGTTGCACGCCGAAGTAGCTAACTGATGGAGATTTCCCAGTTACGCGACCTGGCCGAGCGGATCCACGCGACGTCGGGGCGCCTTTGACCTAGACGGCAAAGCGGAGCGGCTGCGCACCCTCGACGAAGAGGCAAGCGAACCCGACTTCTGGTCTGACCAACGCGCGGCACAGCAGGTCCTGCGCACCGCTGAAGGGCTGCGCGACGACATCGAAACATGGCGAACCCTGATTCGCCGTGCTGACGACCTGCTCGAGCTCGGCCAGCTGGCGACCGAGACGGGCGACGACACCATGGCTTCCGGTATCGACGATGAATACGCGGCCGTCTCGGCCGAGTTCGACCGCCAGCGCACCAGCCTTCTCTTCAACGGTCCGTACGACGAGCACAACGCGATCCTGTCGATCACGGCCGGTGCCGGCGGGACCGAAGCGACAGACTGGGCAGAGATGCTCCTGCGCATGTACCTGCGCTGGGCGCAACGCCACAGGTTCGCCACCGAGATCCTCGACCAGCTCGAGGGGGAGGAAGCCGGTCTCAAGAGCGCAACGGTCGCCATTGACGGCCGCTATGCGTACGGCAACCTGCGCGCCGAGCGCGGCGTGCACCGCCTCGTGCGCATCAGCCCATATGACTCGCAGAAGCGCCGCCACACGACGTTCGCCTTGGTGGAGGTGCTCCCCGAGGTCGCGGACGACACCGAGGTAGGGGAGATCCCAGAGGACGAGCTGCGGATCGAGACGTTTCGATCCCAGGGCGCGGGCGGCCAGCACGTCAACAAGACCAATTCGGCTGTCCGGCTGACGCATATCCCGACCGGCATCACGGCCCAGAGCCAGAACGAGCGTTCGCAACATCAAAACCGTGAGTCAGCGATGAAGATCCTCAAGGCACGCCTGCTGGAGCGCAATCTCCAGGAGCGGGAGAAGGAGCTGGCTTCGATACGTGGTGAGCACGTCGAGGCAGGCTGGGGAAATCAGATCCGCTCGTACGTGCTGCATCCTTACCAGATGGTCAAGGATCACCGCACGAACCACGAGACGAGTGCCACGAACGACGTACTCGACGGCGACCTCGACGCATTCATGCTCGCCGAGCTCGAACGACTGGCGACGACCGACGAACCGGCCCCGGTCGCATAGCCGCCCGATAGCGAACGGGATGGACATCCGGCCGATCACGCCTGCTGACATCGCGGCGTGCGTCGACGTCTTTTACGCGGCCGACGAGGCGCTCAACGCCAGCCTCAATCTGCCGGTCATGCCGCGCAATCCCGAGGCGATCGACCGAATGTTCCGCCACGTATCGGGGAGCACGCCTCGTCGCTCCTGGCTGGCCGAGCATCACGGCGAGGTCGCGGGCTTTGGCATGGCCGTCGATCGCGACGACCTCACGTTCCTGTCGTTTCTGTTCGTTCGGCCAGATGCCCAGGCGGCCGGACTTGGAGCAACTCTCTATGCCAAGTGCATGCCCGACTCGGGCTTCCGCGGCACTTGCATCTGGTCGGTGCAGCCCATCTCTGCCGCCCTCTACGCGCGCAACGGGCTCGTGCCCCGCGTCCCCATGTACACGCTGACGGGTCGCCCGCGCGAGCCATTGCCGCGCTTACCGGACGGCTTGACGATGACACCGATCGAACAGGCAGAGATGGACGACCTTGACCGCGAAGTTCTCGGTTTCACCCGCGCTGCCGACCACGTCGCCTGGCAGGGCTGGGACCGCCGGCCATTCGCGCTGAGAGGCGACGGACAGCTGATCGGCTACGGCTATGCGCAACCCGCAGGGCGCATCGGGCCGGCTGTCGTCCGAGACGGCGCGGACCTCCTGCCGTTGATCGGTGCCTTGATGGACCAGATCGAGCCTGTCGAGGATTGGATGGTTCACGTCCCGGGCCCCGCGGCCGAATCTTTCACGGCACTGCTCAAGGCAGGGATGCGCTTCGATGGGCCGCCGATCATCTTCTGCGCCACCGAGCCACGCATCGACCACAGCCGCTACTTACCGGCGACATTCGCGCTGCCCTGATCGGAGGAACGCTCCGCCACCCGAATCCGTCCTCAGACCTAGACTTCGTCTCCCGTCCCGCCACTTTTCCCGAGGCTCGTTTCCATGTCCTACGAACTGCCGCCGAGTAACTCCGCGGCGGACTCCGACCCCGCGACTCCAGGGACTCCAGCGCCCGACGCCCCATGGGCGCCGCCCGAGAAGGCGGGCAACCAGAACCGGACGTCGGCCTTCGTTGCCTTCTTCCTGATCGCCATCGTCGGCGGCGCAGCGCTGTTCTTCTCGGGGTTCATGCTCGGACGTCTCAACGGCCAGACGCCGGGCACGTCCGACGCCAACCAGGAGCTATTCCGCCCGTTCTGGGATGCGTACAACGACGTCAGCAGCAATTACGTGGGCACTGTTGATCCCCATCTGCTAGTCGAGGGGGCCATCCAGGGCATCTTCAATGCGCTCGGCGACCCCTATTCGCAGTACCTGACCGAAGAGGAGTACCGCGCCAGCCTGGGCGGGTTGTCCGGGGAGTTCGAGGGTGTCGGCATCGAGATGGCCGCGCTCGAGAACGGCGAGCCGTGCACCACGATCAGCGCCACGTGTCAGCTGACCGTCACGCGCGTCGTGCGTGGATCGCCCGCACTGGCCGCGGATCTGCACGAGGGCGACGTGCTGCTCTCCGTCGACGGCAAGAGCACGACCGGTTCGACGCTGGACCAGATCGTGCCAACGGTCCGCGGACCAAAGGGCTCCACCGTCGTGCTCGGCATCGAACGCGACGGCGCGCCGATGGACGTTTCCGTCGTGCGCGACGTCATCCAGCGCGAGGACGTTCGGAGCGAGGTGCTCGCCGACGGCAAGGTTGGCTATCTCAAGATCCTCGGCTTCAGCTCCGGTTCCGCCGCTGATCTCCATGAGCAGCTGCGCCAACTGATCCAGGACGACCACGTTCAGGCCATCGTGCTCGACCTGCGCGACGACCCGGGTGGGTACGTCGACGCCGCCCACAAGATCGCCAGCGAGTTCGTTTCGACGAGCCCGCTCTACTGGGAGCAGGCCGCGGGCGAGGATCCGATCGCCCAGCAGCCGGATCCAGGCGGTGTTGCCACGGACGGCGCCATCCCGGTGGTAGTGCTGGTCAACGGCGGCACCGCGAGTGCCAGCGAGATCGTCTCGGCGGCGATCCAGGGCAATCACCGCGGTGAGCTGGTCGGCGAGAAGACCTTCGGCAAGGGCACGATCCAGGAGTTCAAGGAGCTGCCCGGAGCCGGCGGCTACCGGCTGTCGGTGCGCAAGTGGCTGACACCCGATCAGACCTGGATCCACGGCGTGGGCCTGACGCCCGACGTCGAGGCCGTGCGCACCGGCCGAACCCCAGCCAAACCAGGATCCGGTCCTCGACAAGGGCATCGAGGTGGTGCTCGGACTGCTGTCCAACCCAAGTCCTTCGCAGTGCGCCTCCGGCATCGGCGCCCGCGGTGGCCTCGCCAGTGGCTTCGCCCTCGCCGTAGCCGACGCTTGCAGCAGTTGACGCGCTCGGGTAGGCTGATTGGGAACGAAAGGAGGTGATGTGCAGTGTTAGATAAGTCTTGCTGCACCACCTCTCGGGAGTCGCTCGCCTGAGCTGACACCGGGAAGTGGTGCAAGCACCCACGTTACGCCGGCCCGTTTGGGCCGGCGTTCGTGTGTCCGGTGTAATTAGATTTCGGCGCCCCCGCGTCACCAACCCATTGGAGCAATCCCTTGTCCGAGACCGTGGCGGTCAACCGCAAGGCACGCCACAACTTCACCATCAGCGATACGTTCGAGGCCGGCCTCGTCCTGACTGGCACGGAGATCAAGAGCATCCGTGCCGGCAAGGCGAACCTGTCCGACGCTTACGCCCGCATCGAAAGAGGCGAGGCGTGGTTGGTGGGTGCCCACATCGCGCCGTTCGAGCAGGGCAACCGATACAACCATGAGCCGCGCCGCGATCGCAAGCTGCTGCTCCACAGGGCACAGATCGACCAGCTCATGGGGCGAGCCGCGGCCAAGGGACTGACCGTGGTGCCGCTGCGGATGTACATCACGGACAAGGGGCGCGCCAAGCTGGAGCTCGGCCTGGCCAAGGGCAAGCAGCTCCACGATCGCCGTCGCGACATCGCCGACCGCCAGGCGCGGCGCGACGTGGAACGTGAGCTGGCCGACGTCGCACGCGGCCGCCGCTGACCGGCTCCGCTGGCCGGCACGGCCCTAAACGGCCGGGCAACACGCGTCTTATTCAGCCGGCGAATGAACCGACCGCCGAAGACCAGTTTCGAGGCGCCTCGAGACCGTTCCACCGCCGTTTCATGCTTGCCGTGACTGAGATTGCGAACGAAGGCGACCAACGAGCGGTCCGACAGCCACGCGGTGGGCGTCAGCCGTCCGTTCAGTCATGGGCTGCATAGCTCGGGGAGTCAGCGAGGGAGTCGTCCTTGGCCGCTAGTCTGCGAGCGTGGACGCTCCAACCGCCGACCATCATCCTGATTTCGTCGCGATCGTCGAAGCTGCGACCGATAGCTCGGATATCGCGTCTGCGGCAATCTTCGTCATCGATCCTGGGTCGGAAGGCCTGACACTCGCTGCCGCATCAGGGATCGAGGGCGAGGCCCTCGAGCGACTTGTCTCTGCAGTGCGTGACCCTTCGCATCCAATCGCCTGGACGCTTGTGGAGCGCGAGTCGACCTTCAACGTCACCCCGATGGCGCCTGGCGGTCCGGCACTGCGCAGCCACGTGCCGCTGCTGGTTGAGCGTGGTGGCTGGTGGCGGGCAGTCGGCGTGCTGGCCGTCGCACACGACAGCACCCTCGACGAATCGGAACAGCAAGCGCTGAACGAGCTGGCCGCTCAAGCCGCCTCTCTGACGGCCACCGACAGAGGCTGATTTACAGAACAGACGTTCTAGCGGTAACATTGACTTTCTGGGGATGAGTGGTTTCGACAGGGCCGGATCTCCGGAGAACGCGAGCCGAGGTTGCCATCAGGCCTCGTTAATCAGGTGGCAAAACGAAGTAACTGGCAACCGCCAGCCTGCTCTCGCCCTCGCTGCTTAGGCAGTAAGGTGAGCGTCGAAGCAGCCCCATCCCCGCGGGTTGTGGAAGCGTCATTTAGCGGGGATGCGCTGCCGACAAGGTCACGTAGCCGGTAGCAAAGCCCGCAAGGGAACGTGGATGGATCGATTGGGATGCTGCCGATGGCAGCCCGGTAGATCGACAACAAACCATCGGACACGCTCGTAGTGGTCTCCGGTTGAACGTTCTGGACGAGGAGTTCGACTCTCCTCCATCTCCACCAGATCCCTCTTCTTGGTCTGCCCACAAGCCGCCATGTGTGACAATCGGCGGCCCATTACCGGTAGCTAACGAGACTCGTTGACCCGTTTCATCATTCGGCGAATCCTGTGGCTGATCCCAGTCCTGTTCGCCGTCACCGTCATCACCTTCGTCCTGATGCACTCGGTGCCGGGCGGCCCATGGTCTGGCGAGAGAAACCTCGCGCCGGGCGTGGACCAGCACATCGCCTCGGCATATCACCTCAACGAGCCCATCTGGCAGCAGTACGGCCGCTGGGTCTACGACTTCGTGCGCGGTGACTTCGGCCCATCGTTCAAATACGCGGACCGGAGCGTGATCAAGATCATTGGCGAGGGCCTTCCGGCGACGTTGCTCCTTGGAACGATGGCCTTTGTCCTGTCGGTAGCGGTCGGCATCCCCCTGGGCATCATTGCCGCGCTAGGGCACAACCGCTGGCCGGACTACGCGGCCACCGGCATCTCCCTCATCGGGATCTGCACGCCAACGTTCGTGCTGGCGATCCTGTTGATCGTCGTATTCAGCGTCTGGTTAAAGTGGCTGCCGCCGTTAGGCTGGAAGGGACCCGATACGTGGGTCATGCCGGTCCTCGCGCTGGCCGGCTACCAGATCGCCCAGATCGCCCGCTATACGCGCGCCTCGATGCTCGAGGTGACGCGCAAGGACTACATCAGGACCGCCCACTCAAAGGGTCTGCGCGAGCGCGCGGTGGTGGTGCGCCACATGATCCGCAACGCGCTCATCCCGGTGATCACCATCCTGGGGCCCATCCTGGCCTTCCTGGTGACCGGCTCGTTCATCATCGAGCAGTTCTTCGGCATCCCGGGCATCGGCCGCTATTACGTCCAGGGCATCGTGCAGCGCGACTACAGCCTGATCATGGCCATGACCGTGATCTACGCCTTCGCCGTGGCCGCACTGAACGTCGTGGTCGACGTCCTGTACGGCTACATCGACCCGCGCATCCGCTACAGCTGATAGGAGGACAAGCATGGCCGGAAGCGGCACCAAGGAAGACCCGTGGCAGCTGACGACGCCGCCCGGCACGTCCGCCTACACGATGTGGCTGGACGAGTCGAACGACCCTCCGGCGATCATCTGCCAGGTCGGCGGCACCCAGCTGAAGTACAACAAGCGCGCGATCGACGACCTAAGCGCCATGCTCAAGGCACACGGCGACTGGATGGACCTGGGCGGTGCCGACGAGCAGAAGGAACCCGTGCCCGGCACTGTTGAGGCATGGGGTCGGGCCGCGGACAACCCCGTGGGCGGCTGGTACGGCCTCAAGAAGGGCCTGCGCGGCCGATTCGGTGTCTACATGCCACCACTGATGGAAGCGCTCGGCCTGGCCGAGATCACGCATGATGCCAAGAACAACAAGATGAGGGCCAAGTAGCGGCCTCCACTCAACTGACGCGAATCAAGAAGCCCGCGGCAATCACCGCGGGCTTTCAAATTCTGGGGCGCGTGTTGATCAGGGTGGGGGCGGACCCGTGCCGGGGACGGTGACGATCTTTGACCTCGACGATTGTCCGCCTGGGCCAGTCACCGTCAGGGTCACCGTATATTGGGTCTCCGCCTCGTGCTGCTCGAACACATGTGTTGCAGAGGAGCCGGAGTCGTTGCCACCGTCGCTGTAGTTCCACGTCCAGCTGTCCACATTGGTACCCGTGGCAGTGAACGTGTACGTGTCGCCACTGCCGCTGATCGTAAATCTCGGGCTGGGCTTGTCCGCGGGCGGCGGGGTGTTACCGGACACCGTGACGTTATGTGATCGTGAGGATGTCAGGCCGGCGGAGTCGGTGACCGTCAGCGTGACGGTGTAGGTGCCCTCCGCCGCGTAGTCGTGCGTTGGATTGCGGTTGCTCGACGTGCCTCCATCGCCGAAGTCCCACGAACGGGCGACGATGCTGCCGGACGAGGTATCGGTGAAGGCGTAGGTGTCACCGTCGATCGCAGCCTTGCTGAAGTTCGCGACTGGGGCGCCATCTGTCGGGGGAGGCGGCGGCGGGGGAGGTGGCGTGCCGCCCGGGTGGTAATCCTCCGGGTGAATGAGCGTGCCATCGGGCGGATCGCCGGGATAGCGTCCAACCAGGGTGATCGCGTCGAGCTTCTTGTAGTGCGAGAAGAACGTGTCTTCGTGGAGGACGTTGCCCTGAGCGTCGCGGACGATGCGCGTGACCCATGAGTCGAATGAGTCGTAAGCGTCCTGCTCCTTGCGCTTCACACCGGGGGCGAGGTCGTCGCTGAACTCGTACCAGGCGCCGCCCTTGATGATGTTCTCGACTCTTGGCTCCTGCAGCTCAATCGTTCGGCCGTCGTTGATGCCGTACAGCTCGAACGTGACCTTGGTGCGCTCGTTGATGCCCTTGATCAGGACCGGGTAGCCGGTGTCGTTGGTGAACGCCATCGTGCGTCGCGAACCACCGGACATCCAAACCGTGGCGTCCAAGCCGACCGGATAGCGCGAGATGTAGATGCTGTGGTTACCGCGAGCGTCGATCTGGAGCCCGGCGCGCAGCGCGGCGTTGAACAGCGTCGTGGAGCACGAACACATCCCGCCGCCGATCGCGCCGTCCTCACGGATCTGACCGTGGATGAGGACGCCGCCCTCGACGTAGGGCGGGCTGGTGATCGGGCCGATAGCGGTGAGGAAGTCGAACTGCTCGCCGGGCTGGACAACGTAGCCGTCGATGGTCCGGGTGGGGATCTGGATATTGACGCCCTGCCCGTTGGAAAGCTGCGGGATGTAGTGCGTGGTCCACGTGCCGATCATCGTCACGCGCGACGCGAGCGCCTGGGCCTGTTCGGTCGTGAACTCGGGGTCGACAGCTGCCAGTGCAAGAGTTGCCTGCCCGGCTTCCTGGCCGTCAGCGCGCTGCTGGAGCGCGGCGAGGACGTTGGCTGTGCTGGTTTCGACGTCGAGCGCCCGCCCCTGCGAGCTCGGGATGACCGAAACGTTGCCACCCGTGAAGCCGAAGGTGGCGTTGGTCGGCGGAATGTCGGAGGTGGCGGCGTAGGCTGCCAGGTACTGAGAGATCGGCTCAGGCGCGATCGACAGCTGCCAATCGCCGAGGGAGACCTCGTTCAGGTAAACCCAGCCGCGCAGGACGTCGGGATCGATGTTCGTCGTCAGGTTTTCGCCGGCGAGACTGAGCCCGTTCGCGACTACCGCTTCCGCCTTGTCGGCCGCTGCCTGGGCCTGTTCGGTAGTGACCGTCGGGGCGACGTGCGTGCTCTCGAGGCTGATCTGCGTGCTCACTGGAGACAGGTTGTTCACCGCCGCCATGGCCATCGTCACGGCCTGCTGCGTGTCGACCGATAGGCCGTCCTGGGACGGGGTCACCACGTAGCGGCCATCGACGCGACTGATCGCGGCATCGACGGGCGCCACTGCGGCTGCCTCGGCCAGCGCCGCGACACGCGTCGACAGCACATCGTTGTTCCAGGTCATCGTGGGCTGTACCGACACGCCATTGATCAGGATCGCTACCTGTTCGCGCAGCTGATCGATGAAGTTCGAGCCCTGGCCGAGGCCGAGGGCCTGGTTGAGCATGACCGGCAAGTCGTAGTCGCGATCGAAATCGGAGTAGGGGATCGTTTCGGTCTGGCCCGCCACGTCGACCGTCAGGTCACCGGTGGAAAGACTCGGCAAAGACGAGCGGAGCTTGACGGCGGCGGCGCTCCGGTTCAGTCCGGCGAGGTCCACGCCGCCGACATCCACCCCGGGCAGTACGCGCCCTTCGTTCATGCGCGCATAGCCGATGGCGAACGCCGCGCCGAAGAGAATGATCGCGCCGAGTGTCAGCGCAAAAGTGAACGCAACCCTGTTCCACGGGTACCGCTGGGCAGCCGTGTATTCGGACGGGAAAGATTCTGTGCGGGAAGTCATCTGCCGGGAATCCTACCAAAAAGGTCGGGATTAGCTCATTGGGCCAAACGTCTCAGTGTGACGAATGACTATCAGCGAGCCCCCTTAACCGAACCTAACCGGTTTGGCGGGGGACGAGCACGACCCGGCGATGAGGCTCCTCACCGATCGACTGGGTAGCCACGTTGGGGTTTTCACGAAGTGCGAGGTGGATCCAGCGTCGCTCGAGCGCGGGCATCGGCTCCAGCTGCAGCATCTTGCCGCTCTCCGTGACCCGATCCGCCGCTCGCAGGGCGATCTCGCGCAGCTGCCGCTCGCGACGGCCGCGATAGTCCTCGACGTCCACCAGGACGCGCGTCCACTCACCGAGTCTGCGGGAAAGCATGAGGTTGACGAGGTGCTGCAGAGCTGAGAGGCGCTCGCCCTTGCGGCCGATGAGCGCGCCCAGCGACTCCTTCTCGTGCTCCTGTCCCTTGACGTCGAGCTTCGAGGTATCGCCCGTCTCGATGGTCACTTCGGCCTCGAGACCCATGTGCTGGAGTAGCTCCTGGAGGATTTCGCGACCCGCCGCGAGCGCCTCGGGGCTGGCCTCGGCTGCCTGGATCTCTTCGCGCTCGACTGACAACCGGGCGCGACTGGCACGTACCTCATCCTGTTCGGCACCCGTCAGCACTGCGCCGGAGCGGTCGCGGTTGGAATTGCGGTCGCGACCGTAGTCGCGTCGGCCACGGTCGCTGCGGCCGCGGTCTCCGCCGCTGCGCGGAGCGCCGGAGGTAGTTGGCGTGCTTGTGTTGGCTCCGGCAGGTGCGGACGGCACGGACGGTGCGGCCGAGCTGGCGGCATATGGCTGATCGCTGCGAGGAGGGGCGCTGCTGCGGCCTCGATCGCGGCCGCCTCGCGAGCTGTCGCGGCTCCGACTCTGATCGCCACGATCCTCGCGGTCGGGGTAGCTCTCACGTGGTGGTGGCGGCGGGAGCGGCGTAGCGGCCGCGGCCTCACGTCGGGGAGCGGAACCGCCCAGTGCCGAACGAGGCGCGGCGATGATCCGTGCCGGCTCGGCGCCCATGCCCAGAACACCGCGGCTACCCGGGGTGAGGATCTCGAAATCGAGGTCGTCGAGACCTACGTCGAAGGTCTCGCGTGCGAACTTCAACGCCTCCTCGACGGTTTTGCCTGTGAATTCCTGGTATTCGCTCATCGACGTCTCCCTCGCCGGCTGGTGCGCCCTCTCTGGCGTGCCGGCTTGATCGTGCCTGCCGCTTTGTCAGTTGGGCTGCGGCTTGGCTCTTCTTGGCGGCTGCCGCCGCTGGTTGCGCCTGGTTTTGCCACCGGCGGTGGTACTGGGAACCGCGGTGAGTGGTTTTGGGCAAAGCCCGGGGTCCACCCGAAGAGTGGGAATAGAGAACCCCATCCAACGATCAGGTATTGCTGCACGATCGAATACGCCGTGAAGACGATCCAGTACAGGAACAGGCCCGCCGGTAGGAACGAACCATAGATGATCGAGAACAAAGGCAGGATCAGGAAGATTCGCTGCTGGGCGCTCGCCTGCGGATCGCTCGTCGCCGGGCTCATCATTCGTGTCTGGACCAGCTGCAGCGCGGCCGCGATGATGGCCAGCAGGCTGACCCCGAAGCCGATGACCGGGAGCTTGAAAAGGATCTCCGGGACGCTTGCATTGAGATCGCCCAGCCACCAGACGTTCGGGTTGATGCACGGCGCGAGCACTCCCGGCAGCTGGCAGGTGAAGTCCTGGAGCACGGGCTGGCCGAGGACCTGCAGCGCGGAGCTGATGTCCGGGGCGGCAAGGCCCTGGTTGATGACCGAATAGATCGGCAGCAGCAGGAAGAGCTGCAGGAACGCCGGGAGGCAGCCTGAGCCGACGCTGACGCCGCGCTCCTTGTAGAGCCGCATCGTCTCTTCGCTGATCTTGTTGCGATTGCCCTTGAACTTCGTCTGGATCGCCTTGATCTCGGGCTGCAGCATCTGCATTCGGCGCTGCGAGACGATCTGGGCCCGGAAGAGCGGGATGAGAGCGGTCTTGATGAGCAGCGTCAGCAGGATGATCGCGATGCCGATGTCGCCGAAGATGGCGTAGAACGTCGTCATGATCAGGAACAACGTCTGGAAGATCGGGTTGAACAGGTAGGCCAGCAGGTCGACCGGGTTGCCCGACGGGACCGCTGGACACAGAGCGTGCGGAGTCGGCGTTGGCGCAGGGGTCGCCGGCGGTGCGGTCTCTCCTTCGGCCAACGACGGCGCCGGTGTCGCGGGCGGTACGGGGGTCGGCGATGGGAGCGGACACGCTGGCTGGGGGACGGCCGGGTTCGCGCCACCGGGCAGTGATGCCGCGGCCGTGGGTGCTGGTGTGGGCGACAGAATCGGCGAGCCCGATGCGGCCGGAGGCGCGGTGGCAGGCGATACAGAGGTCGCCGGCGAGCTGATAGCTGTCGGCTCGGGCGATTGAGCGCCGACCGGCAGCGCGCCCATGACGGCCAGCCAGACCATGGCAACGGCGAACAGGGCAACGATCCCGCGGCGGACTCGCTTCTGGGAAATCAGGCGCTCCCCCGAATGTCTGGACGTCGCGCCAGGCTCAACGGACAGGGTCATACCCTCCGGGATGCCACGGGTGGCAACGCGCGATCCGCTTGGCGCCCATCCAGCTTCCCTTGAAGA
Source organism: uncultured Chloroflexia bacterium (assembly GCA_963736895.1). Classification (GTDB taxonomy): domain Bacteria; phylum Chloroflexota; class Limnocylindria; order Limnocylindrales; family CSP1-4; genus JALYGJ01. Next base: position 275,781 of record CAVTQU010000008.1, on the reverse strand, counting down.
GGCCGTAGCGCTCGATCGCCTGCTCGGTGTAGCGCGAGCAGGTGGGCTCATAGCGGCAACTGGAGGGCAGCCAGAAGAAGAAGGCTCGGTAGAAATGTATCGCGCCGATTCCGAGTCGCTTCACTTCATTCCTGTCTTGTCGGTGGCGAGCACTCCGGCCGCGCCCATGAGTCGAGTGAGTGTCTGTTCAAGCTCTGCCTGTGACGCCTCGGCAGCCGGTGGACGAGCGACGAGCAGGATGTCCCACCCGGGCTGGACCTCTCCCTCGAGTCGACGCAGGATCGCACGTATCCGCCGACGGACCTTGTTGCGGACGACCGCCCCGCCCACACGACGACCTGTCGAGATCCCGTATCGCGTCCGGTCGAGCTCATTCGGCCGATAACGCATGAGTAATGCGGGATGAGCCCTCGTACGGCTCTGACCCTGGATCCGTTGGAAATCAACCGTCGAGCGGAGCATCTCCAACGCGCTCATCGCGCCGAGTCTCCGGCGGTCAGACGGTCAGCTTCTTGCGCCCCTTCGCCCGTCGAGCAGCCAGGACCTTCTGGCCTCCCTTGCTGGACATGCGCGCGCGGAACCCGTGCTCCTTGGCGCGATGCCGTTTCTTGGGCTGGTATGTCTGCTTGGTCATGACTCCAAAGGCTCCCTGGCGCTAGGCGGGCAGGACGGTCGTTCGACGATCGATCTGGACGAGATACGGAACCGGCGGACCCTCTCGGTGCTGATCCCGGTCGACGAGCATGCGCCACGGCACGTCGACGTGGGCGGGATTATACGCAAGCAAACGCACGAAGCGCGCTTCTGCGTGATTGGAAGGTTTGCGCGCCGGAGCGCCAACGGCGTCTGCGGAGAAGAATCGTAATTCTGTCAGGCGAATGTACGAGGTGCAGATGACCGAATCCAGTGGCGAATTCGCGCCGCCGGGCAGTGCGACCATCGACGACTTCCAGCGGATCGACATGCGCGTAGCCCGCGTCACCGCCGCCGAGCCATTTCCGGCCGCGCGCAAGCCGGCCTACAAGCTGACATTGGACTTCGGGCCGGGTGGCCTCCGACGGTCGTCGGCGCAGCTGCCAGGGACGTACCCGGATCCGGAAGCACTCGTTGGACGGCTGGTCATCGCCGTGGTGAACTTCCAGCCGCGCAACATCGCCGGGTTCGAGAGCCAGGTCCTTGTCCTTGGAGCTCTCCCCGCTGACGGGAAGATTCCGCTCCTCGGCGTCGACGATGGCGCCGCGCCGGGCGATCGCATCGGCTGAGGCCGGCCCCCGCGAAGACTTCGACCGCCGAACTGGGCGATACTCCCCGGGAGTATCCCAGATTGCTGTTGCCCACCGTCGGCACCGGTGTTACTGTTTGCCGCTCCAAGGGCCCGGGGAGTGGCCGAGGGAGAGGAAACCTACGGGGGCTGACCTGCTGGTCCGGGAACGTCCAGCCAGGCCGGTCACGATCAATCGAGAGGGCGGTTGCCTTACTTTGCCGTGTGCAGAATTGGGCTGTCCTCGATCAACAAACTAGTTAGGTCGGGGCCAGGTATTGATGGACGCGAAGCAGGTCTGGCGCGCAGCGCTGGGCGAGTTGCAGGTGTCGCTTTCGCCTGCCAACTTCGAGACCTGGCTCAAGGAGACGGCTCTCGTCGCGGTTGATGACAACCGGTTCCGCGTCGCGGTGCCGAACGGTTTCGCCAAGGACTGGCTCGAGACCCGCTACCGCTCCCTGATCAGCCAGACACTCGCTCGCGTCGTTGGATACAGCGTGCAAGTGGACTTCGAAGTCCGAGAGGGACTGTCCGTGAACGGCGACGAGACAGGTCCTGTGATCGCGGCCGGGCCACCGCCGGGTTCGGCTCCAGTGCGCCTGGAGCCCGGGCGGGTCGGCGGCACCGAGGGCGGCAGTGCCAGCCTCAACCCGCGCTACACGTTCCGCAACTTCATCGTCGGCTCGGCCAACCGTCTGGCCCACGCCGCCAGCCTGTCCGTCGCGGAGCGACCCGGGCACGCCTACAACCCGCTCTTCCTGTACGGCGGCGTGGGTCTCGGCAAGACCCACCTGATGCACGCCATAGGCAATCAGGTCCTGGCTCGCTTCCCGCGCAAGCGCGTCGTCTATGCGACCAGCGAGAAGTTCACCAACGAGTTCATTACCAGCATCCAGCAGGGCAAGATCGACGAGTTCCGCTCGCGCTACCGGCGCATCGACCTGCTGCTGATCGACGACATCCAGTTCATCGCCGACAAGGAACGTACCCAGGAAGAGTTCTTCCATACGTTCAATGCCATCCACGAGGACGGCAAGCAGATCGTGCTGTCCTCTGATCGGCCACCCAAGCTGATCACGACGCTCGAGGAGCGACTGCGCAGCCGATTCGAATGGGGTCTGATCGCCGACCTGACGGCGCCGGATCTCGAAACCCGCATCGCCATCCTGCGCGCCAAGGCGGAGGAGCAATCGGTCCATATCGGATCGGACGTGCTGGAGTTCATCGCCCGCAAGGTGATCAGCAACATCCGCGAGCTCGAGGGCGCCCTGAACAGGATCGTGGCCTACGCCAACATGGGTGGGATGCCGATAAGCATCGAGCTCGCCCAGGCGGTCCTGTCGAACGTCCTCTACAACCCCAAGCGCCGGATGGTCACGCCGGAGCGGATCGTCCATGCGGTCTCCGAGTACTACAGCGTTGAGCTGGATGCGCTCAAGGGCCAGAAGCGCGACCGGGCGATCGTGATGCCACGCCAGATAGCGATGTACCTGATGCGCGCGGAGACAGATGTCTCGCTGCTGCGCATCGGACAGGAGCTGGGCGGACGCGACCACTCGACGGTCCTTCATGCCTGCGACAAGATCGACAAGGAGACCCAGGAGAACGAGGAGCTACGCCGCGATCTGGCGGCTGTTCGCGAGCTCATCTACTCCGACTGAGGGAATTCCCGGCCGGCTTCGAGCCATTTCAAATGCGTATCGGTCGATGACGCTCGGCGTGGCCGGGTGGACAAGTGGCAGGTTTGTGTGGAGTAGTGCGGTGGATTGTGGAAATCGCCTTAAGGCCATTCACACACCCAGTCCACCGAAAGAGCCGCATCGTCCACCGTCCGAAGGCTTGGAAAAGACCCAATTCGAACGCAAATGACCGCTTTTCCCCCGAGTCAACATCATGATGATGACTACGGAATGAGAAGATAAGAAAAGACACCGATCATCAGCCGACCGAGCCTGTGGGCCGGACGCAACAACGTTCGCGGCATCGCGAAACAGCCAGTCTTTGGAAGGGAGCCCGAGGGACGTGAAGCTTTCCCTTATGCAGGAGAACCTCGCCCGTGGGCTGCAGGTGGTCAGCCGCGCGGTGAGCAGCCGCAGCACATTGCCGGTACTGGCCAACGTGCTCCTGCGCACAGAGGATGCTGGCCTCAAGCTGACGGCCACGAACCTCGAAATCGGAATCACGGCCTGGGTGCCCGGCAAGATCGACGCCGAAGGCACTCTCACCGTGCCGGCGCGCTTGTTCAACGACCTGGTCGCAGGGCTGCCCGCCGGTGAGCGCATCGACCTCGAGGCGGACGGGACCACCCTGCGCATCAAGGCCGGGCGCTACCAGACCCAGCTGCGCGGCATCGACGCCGAGGAGTTCCCGGTCATCCCGTCGCCAGGTGAGCGGCCGACGACACGCGTCAGTCAGAAGGAGCTCAAGCGGGCACTGTCGGAGGTCGTCTTCGCCGCGGCCACCGACGAGGCACGGCCCATCCTGACCGGCGTCCTGACCCGACTGTCCGGCGACAGGCTGACCCTGGCCGCGGCAGACAACTACCGCATCGCCGTGCGCGGCCTGCCGATCCTGGATCCGGTCGAGGACACCAGCCTGGTCGTGCCGGCGCGCTCATACGCCGAGCTCATGCGCGTGCTCACCGACACCGACGATCCGGTGGAGATCATGCTGGCCAGCTCAAAGAGCCAGATCCTCTTCCACGTCGAGGGCGCCGACATTGTCAGCCGCCTGATCGACGGCCAGTTCCCCAACTACCAGCAGGTCCTGCCATCGTCGCACTCAACCCGTGCCGTCGTCGACCGCGAAGAGCTGCTCAAGGCCGTCAGGATCTCAGCGCTGATCGCGAGCTCGGCGGCGAACGTGCTGCGCATGCGGCTCGGCGATGAGGGCTCGGGCACGATCACGATCGCCGCCGCCGCGGACGTGGGCGAGGCGCAGACCGAGGTCGAGGCCGCGATCGAAGGCGACACGGTCCAGATCTCGTTCAACGCGAAGTACCTGCAGGACGCGCTGCAGAGCCTCGACCAGGATCAGCTGGCGCTCGAGTTCTCGGGGCCGCTCTCACCGGGCGTGCTCAAGCCGACGGATGCGGACGAGGACTACGTCCACGTCATCATGCCGGTCCGCACGCCATCCTGATCAGGGCCAACACGCGATGCTCGACCCGCTGACGGAGGCGGCGCCGACAGGTTCCAGCCCTGACCGGATGCCCGAGCGATTGGTTGTCCGCCGCCTCTCACTGGTCACGTTTCGCTCGTACACGGCGCTCGAGGCGAACTTTTCGGGCGGGCCACAGGTGGTCGTTGGCCCAAACGCCGCCGGCAAGACCAACCTGGTGGAGAGCCTCGTTGTCCTGGGGACGGGCCACTCCCATCGTGCCTCGCTCGACGGTGAGCTGATCGGCTGGGGAGCAGACTTCGCGCGCCTGGAGGCGGACGTGGCCACAGGGGAGGGCAAGGACGTCGACACGCGGCTCGAGCTCGTGATTGCCCGCACGTCGGCCGGTGGCGGGCGAAAGAGGGCGCTGGTCAACGGAGTAGCCCGGCGGCCCGGCGCCCTGGGCGCGGCGCTGCCCGTCGTCCTGTTCGCACCGGAGGACATGCTGCTCATCGTTGGCTCGCCCAGCGGCCGGCGGGCGTCGATCGACACGCTGGTGGCGCAGACCGTGCCCACGGCCTCGGCAACGATGGCCAACTATGCGCGGGCACTGACGCAGCGCAACAACCTCCTGCGTGCGATACGGGAGAACATGGCCGCGCCTGACGAGCTTCGCTTCTGGGACACCGTGATCGTCGACGACGGGAGCCAGATCGTGGACTGGCGGCGCGAGGCGCTGGCACAGCTCGCCGGCCCGCTTGCGGCGGCACACACGGAGATCGCTCCGGACGAGGTCCCGCTCGAGCTGGTGTACCTCTCGAAAGAGACTCCCGGCCCGGACGAGACCACCCGCGACGCCATGCGACGCCGCCTCGCCGAGACGGCCGAGAAGGAGCAGTGGAACGGACAGACGCTGGTTGGGCCGCACCGCGACGACGTCTCGTTCGTGTCCGGCTCGCGCGACCTGTCCGGCTTCGCGTCGCGCGGCCAGCAGCGCACGGCGATCCTGGCGTTCAAGCTGGCCACTCTCGAGCTCCTCCGGCAGGCGCACGGCCGGCCGCCGCTGCTCCTGCTCGACGACGTGTTCAGCGAGCTGGATCCGCAGCGCCGCGCCCACCTGGTCCGGCGCATCGGCGAGCTGCCGCAGGCGTTCGTCACGACCACCACGACCGACGATCTCGACCCGGCCCTGGTTGCCGCGGCGACCGTCTGGGAAGTCACCCCGGGCAAGCTGACCCGTGCCTGAAGTCAACCAGCGGCGGCCGATGAAGCGCGTCGGCGACGTGCTGCCCGGTGTGGCCGCCGACCTTGGAATCGACCGCGAGCTGCGCCTCGCCCGCCAGATGGCGACGTGGCAGCGCATCGTCGAGGAGCGCGTCCCGCGGGCCACGGGCGCCTCCACTCTGCTGTCGCTTCAACCGCCGGCGCTGGTCGTGAGCGCAACCAGCCCGATCGTCGCGCAGGAGCTGCGCCTGCGCCAGACCGAGCTCCTCGACGCGTTTGCGCAGGCGCCCGACGGCCAGAAGCTGATCGAGTTGCGAGTGGTGATCCGCTCCACCGGCTAGTCAGTCACTCCACGCTAGACTCGCGACCATGTCGTCACGGCTGTCCCTCAAGTACGGGTTGGTGTCCGAGGAGGACCGTCTCTCCAACTCGTCCGATGCGGTTCTGGTCACCGAGCCCACCACGGGCTCGAAGGCTCGGACCAAGGGCAGCCTCTACCTGGTGGTCACGTCGAAGACCACCGGCGGCAAGACCCGCGACGCGTGCCGCCTCGTAGCCGACACGATCAGGCGCGAGTACTACTACGACGAATCGGCTGGCATCGCGATCGTTCTCGAGAAGGCGATCCGCGCTGCCAACCGGCGACTGCGCCACTCACGCGAGGGTGGTGGACTAAATCCCGGGTCCATCGGTGTCGCCGTGGCCGTGGTGCGCGGCAACGAGCTGTACGTGGCGACCTCCGGGGACGCCGACAGCTACCTGATCCGTGCCGCGCGGCTGCTGATGCCGGAGCACGAACCCGGTGAGGGTCTTCCGGCGGCCGACACGTTCCGGATCGATGTCTGGCGCGGCGACTTCTCGGTCGGCGACTCGTTCGTGTTGTCCTCGCGCAACCTGGTCGAGGTGGTCGGCACGGAAGAGCTGAAAAACGCCGTCGTGACGCTCCACCCGCAGTCCGCCGTGGAGCACCTGCACCACCTGTTCGTCGCCGCCGGAGGTGAGGGATCGGACGCGGTGCTCACCATCGAGGCGACCGAGGTATCGCTGAACCGGGTCGAGCCCAAGCTCGTGCCCGTCAGCCCATCGGAGCCGCTTGCCGGCGCGCCGATGAAGTCGCCCATCCCGCTTGCCGATCAGATCTCGGGCACTGCGACGGCAATCCAGGACCGCGCCGTGGCCGCCCGCCTGGCTGTTGGTGATGGCTTCTCACGGATGGTCGGCGGCGTGCTCGACCTGATGCCGCGCCGACGCACCAACTACAAGCGCGTTGGCGACACGACGGCTACCAAGCGCGAGACGCAGCGCCGCGCGGCGATCGCGATCCTGGCGTTCATCGCGCGTCGTTGCCGTGCTGGGCGTCGCCGTCGTCGTGCTCGATCCCTTCCGCCAGGAAGCCCCGATCTCGAACGTGACCGAAGGCGAGGCCGCGCTCCGTGACGCCCAGGACAAGGCCAACCAGGTGTTCGGCTCAGCCGACCTGATGCACGCCAATCCCACCCAGGCGCAGACCCTGCTGCAGGATGCGTGGGCGGCGCTGGAGCGCGCCGAATCGTCGGGCGTGGTCAACCAGGCGGCCATCGACCAGCAACGCGCCCGCGTATCCGCCGGCCTCGACCAGCTGTACGGCACCGCACTCGTCACGCCGACGCAGGTCTACGCCGCGCAGGCTGCGTTGCCGCTCACCAAGCTGAGCATCGGGCCGGATGGTGCGGCGTATGCCATCGCCGGAACCTCCGTCCTGCGCATCGACCCTGCGAGCGGCGCCAGCGCGCTGGTCGCCCAGGAAGGCGACGGCGTCGGAGTCGGACTGGGCAAGCCAGTCCTGCTGTCGCATGGTGGCCCGGACCTGCTGATCTTCGATGACGCCAACTCGCTGTGGCGCTGGCGTCCCTCGGACACCCTGGGCGGCGGCACGCTCGGTCAGATCAGCGTCGCCGGCGAACAGGTGTGGGGCAGCGACGTGGTCGACATCGAGACCTTCCTCATCAACTCCGGACCAGGGCCTCTATCGGCTCTACGTGCCCTATCCGCCCAGCGGCCAGGTCCTGAAATACGATCCAACCGCGGACGGCGGCGGCTTCTCCGCGCCGCTTCCCTACTTCGTCAGCGAGGGCGAGGACGTGGCGTCGTTCCATCAGCTGCTGATCGATGGCGATGTCTATGCCGTCACGAGCGATGAGGTGCTGCGCTACTTCAACGGGCGGCGCTCAGGTGGTTTCGATCCACCCGATCCGCCCGACGATGGCGACCTGCGCCCGGGCCACGACTACCGGCTGATCGGCGCCACAGGCACCCGCGGTGTGGGCGACATCTACATCTGGGACGCGACGAACGCGCGCGTCGTCGTGTTCGACAAGACCGACGGCACGTACGTCGAGCAGTTCGTGGCCGAGGAGGGCGCCCCGCCGCTGTCCGACGTGACCGGCATGTACGTGGTGGACTCAGGATCCGTGACCACGCCGTCGGTGCTGTTCTACAGCCGCGCCGACGGCCTGTACAAGCTCACTCTGGCGGCACCCGAGGCCACGCCTTCGACGCCGCCCGCGACCACTCCGGTCGAGCCGACCGAAACACCGGCCGCCACCGAGACGCCCACTGTCAGCCAACCGCCGGCCTCACCAACGCCCGAGCCCACGGAGCGGCCGCGGCGGACTCCACGGCCTGGCGCGCCGTGACCTCGCGTCACAGGTAGCGGACTTAGAATTCAGTCATGTCCGCCGGGGGCGACCACAACGGCAGTGACCGCAACGGCGGCTTGAACGAGATGGTCGTCGAGAGCGTCCGCGTCCACATGATGTCGTCGCAGCACGTCGTGATCCTGCGCGACACGGTCCGCGAGCGCTACCTGCCGATCTGGATCGGTCCGTGGGAAGCCAACGCGATAGCGATGCGCCTGCAGGGCGTCACTCCCGAGCGACCGATGACCCACGACCTCTTCAGCCAGACGCTGTCCGAGCTCGGCGTGGAGGTCAAGCAGATCATCGTCAGCGACCTCGCCGAGGACACGTTTCGCGCCCGTTTGCGCCTCCAGATCGACGGCCGCGAGGTGGACCTCGACGCGCGGCCGAGCGACGCGATCGCGCTGGCAGTCCGTGCCGGCGTGCCGATCTTCGCGACCGACTCGGTCCTCGATCGGGCGGGCGTGATCCCGGAGAGCGCCGAGGAAGAGAAGCTCTCCGTCTTCAGGGACTTCGTCAACTCGCTGAACGTCGACCTGCCGGACGAGTAGTCAGCCGATCCGGCCGTTCTGATCAGGTGAGGACTGGCTCTCCCCGCTTGAGGGCTTGCTCGCGGTTTGCCCACAGGCGCAGACGCAGTCTCCAGAAGTCGCGGATCGCCCGAAGCACGACCTTGGGATTCGCGCCGGACGCGGAGCCGGCCGTGCGCGGGTAGTGCGGCACTCCTGTCTCGGCAAGTCGTCTGCCACGCTGCTTGAGCTTGATCAGCAGCTCGGCCGACAGGAACGCGCCGCCCGACTCGAGGCGCACGCCCTCCAGTGACTCGCGCCGGAAGAGCTTGCACGCGCAGTCGACGTCGCGGACGCCAAGCCGATAGAAGATCCGCAGCGCCAGTCGATAGGCGCGGGCGTAGGCCAGGCGGATGGCCGGGTCGGCGCGCTTGATCCGGTAGCCGACCACCACGTCGGGCTTGTCGGTCTTGGCCATGCGGTCGAGGAGCCGTCCGAGATCGGCCACCTTGAACTGCCGGTCGCCATCCGTGAAGCACACGAGGTCGAAGCGCGAGGCGCGAAAGCCGCTGCGCAGGGCAGCGCCGTAGCCCTTGTTTACCTCGTGGTGAACGACCCGACGTTCGGATGCGCCGCCGCCAGCTCGTCGGCCAGGCGAGGCGTCGCGTCCTTGCTGCCGTCGTCGACAGCGATGATCTCGAACTCGTCGGCCAGCGTGGGCAGGACCTCGAGCGCCTCGGCGACGAGCGCCTCGATGTTCTCCGCCTCGTTGTGCGCGGGGAAGAAGAACGAGAGCGCCGGGACGCGAGGGCGCGTGGCGTCGGCGCTCGGCTGGGAGTCGTCGACCACGGCGGGATTATAGGTACGCGCTTCGGCCGGAGTCCGCGCGCATACCCTCAACCTCGTACACGGTTCCGCCGACGACGCCCTGGAGTGGCGTCAGGACGTACTGCTGCCTGGTATTGCGGCAGATCGGACGCCAGGCGGATCAGATAGACCGGGCGCTGCCCGAGGTACGAGTCGATCACCTGCGACACGCTACCCAGGCCCTGCTGCACGATCGTGGAGTCGTCGATGACCGTCACATCAGGACGTCGATGCTCCACGTATTGGCCGTACCAGAGCGTGGTGGAGTAGCTCCACCAGGAAACGACCACCGCGTCCGCTGGGAAGCTGTTCCGTGACGGACGCCAGCCAGGCGCGCGCGATGTGATCACCCGACGCGTCGGTCTGTCGGAAGCGCGTCGGGACCGCCACCAGCGATGGCACGATCAGCACCACGGCCGCCACGATTGCGATGGCAGTCGCCTGCCAGCCGGTGCTCCTCGAGCTGGATGGCTCGTTCGCGTGCACAGGCTGACCTGGTCGACGTCCTGCGATGAGATCGGAAATCCAGTCGATCAGCGCTCCGGCGCCGAGTCCGCCGAGGACAGCCGCGGCCAGGATCGGCACGAGGTAGTAGCGGCCGATGTCGGCGTTGAGGTAGCCGAGCGCGAAGAACCAGTTCACTGCGAACCAGACGGTCAGCAACAGCATCAGCGCCGGGCGGCGCCACGCGGTCACGAACACGCCCACGACGGCCAGGATCGCGAACAGGCCGAGCTGGTCGAGAGTCTCTGTGGCAACGGTGCGCAGCGCGTCGAGGAAGCTGGGGAGTGCCTTGAACGTGCCACGGAACTGCTCGGCGAAGACCAGGTAGCGGAAGTTGTCCCATGTCTCGGGGTTGGCGTAGTCGAGCGGCGGGTTCATCAGGGAGCGCAGCGGCAGGTACGCGTACAGCACGACCGTCGTGACCACTAGTCCGGCAAGGCAGGCAACGATGAGCCGCCAGTTGAGCAGGATGCGTGGCTGTACGAGCAGCACGAAGATCGCGATGCCCGGCGCCAGGAGGTACGTCAGGGCGTGATTCGCCAGTGACGCACCAAACACCACGGCCGCTGCAAAGAGCCAGCGATCGGCGCTTCTCACCGGCCGTCACCTTGTCCTGCCACACGACCAACAACAGCAGCAGGACCGCAGCAAGCATCAGGTGCAGTGCATGAGGGTCTGCACGCAGGCCGATGGCCCACGTTTCGCCGCTCACTGCCAGAGCGACGCCCGTCGCTGCGCCTACCACGAGGCGTCCGGTGAGACGCGTCACCAGGGCGGCAACGATGCCCACCGCGATGGCAACGCAGATGGCGGACATCAGGTTCGCTCGCAGCGCCTCGTTGCCGAAGGGCTGCAACACGACCGAGGCGACCCAGGCAAGCATCGTGTACAGGGGGTAGCCGGTCGGGTGGGCAATGCCGAGCACGGGCCCGATGGCCTGGAACTCGGCCGTGTCCCAGAAACCCACGTCCGGCATGAGCGTCCGCCAGTACAGGACGAGCGTCGGGATCGCCACGACCAGGCCCGCAATGAGAGGCTTGCTGGCGTGTACTCGCTCCAGCAGCGAGCTCGACTCCACGGCCGAGCCCATGGCCGTCGCCGCGCCCAGATCGGCGCGATCTGTCACCAGCCCAGAATCACTCCCCAGTACACGCCCCATGCGTTGATGATGATGGAAGCGGCGACGAGTGCCATTACGACGAGGCTCCGCGCACCCAATCGCGCAATTCCGAGCGTGACGAGGATGAGCGCGAACGGTGCGAAGTCATTGCTGAAGCGATAGCCGAACTGGACCCAGCCCTGGCTGAAGTGCATCAGATTGAGGATCGAGATGGCCAGGACCGCCAGCAGCGAACCGGCCACGATCCGTCGCCGCCAGCCGTAGATGACCGCCGGAATTCCGAGCAGGTACGCGGGGCTGGTCAGCAGGATGCTCATGCCGACCTGATCGGGCTGAAGAAGTGGGCAGTCGCGGCTCAGGATCGGCCAGGCCGCACTCGGGCCGGATGATCGGCGGCCAGCCGAACATGATCAGGGCATTGAGCGGGATGTGGCCGATGTCCTCGATGCCCAGCGTGCGATCGATGCTCAGGCCGGCGCAGAACTCAAGCGTGACACGCGGTGCAGTGGTAAGTCGGAGGCAGCGGCGGCAGGTAACCGACGTACTCGGTCCGATACAGGTAGTCGTAGGCTGGGTTGAACACGTGTCCGGTCGCGGCGAGGTTGTAGACGAGCAACAGGGCCAGCGGTATTGCCGCCCCCAGTCCTGCCGCGAGGCCGCGACGCCAGAACGACCCGCCACCTCCGACGAACAGGAAAAATGGCGCTCCGAATATCACCGGCAGGCGTGCCAGCGCTCCGATCCCGAAGACGAAACCTGCCATGAACTGAACCGGATCGACGTTCTCGCGCAGCTTTCGGTACCACTTGAGGAACAGGCTGCTCTCCTCAAACGTCTCGGATATGGCGCCGCGCGGGCCCGTATCCGTTCGTCTGATCGGTTGCACGTGCCGCGCCCTGTAGTAGCGCTCCGCATCCAGGGCGAGCGTGATGCCAAGCAGAACGAACGTGACGGCAACGACGTGGGCCAAAAACCAGGTCGTGGACAGCATCGAGGCGTACCAGTGGACAGTGCCAAACGCGAAGAAGAGCGTCGCCATGAAGGCAGCGCCGCGACTCGTTGTCAGGCGCGCCGTCATGCGCCACGCCAGCCCCACGTTTATCGCCCCGATGACCACGCCCACCAGCTGCGAGTCCGTGGCGAGGCCGAAGATCGCCACGAACGGCAACAGCACGACGGCGGGGAGTGGCGGGAAGGGCAGCAGCCCGCGGCCCGGTTGCGACGGCAGCGGCATCACGTCCTGGAAGTAGCCGTTGGTGAACGGTCCTTCCGTCCACCGGAAAGGCGATCGAGAAGTGGCCGTGCAGGAAGGCGTCGGCCTGCCACACGAAATGGTTGTAAAAGCCGCTCCGCGCTGGATCGCTGAACGTGTAGATGCCCAGCGCCAGCGTCACGAAGAAAAGACCGATGAACAGCGCATCGGCCGTCTCGAACCCATGGCGGACGCGGTTGAAGAGGCCCTTTCCCGTGGTTCCCGATTTCAGAGGGTTTGGGCAGGGGCGTTGCTATACTCCGCTCCACCTTTTCACCTTCTGGAGGACAGCTCGGTTGTGACAGCGCCCCAGGCGGATGGGGCCAGCCCGAGCTCTGCACCCGCGAAGAACCTGCTCCGGACGAGCACGGCCATATACGGCCTCGCGGTCCTGCTTCTCGTTGGGCTGCTCATTCGCCTAACTCTCGCATACGTCCTGCTGCCCAGTTCAGGATTCGAATCGGACATCGGCACGTTCACGGCATGGGCGCTGCAGCTGGCAGAGCATGGGCCGGGCACCTTCTACGCCTCGGCCGGATTCGCCGATTACCCGCCCGGCTATCTCTACGTGCTGTGGGCGATCGGCGGCCTCGGCCACCTGTTGGCGCCGTTCGGCAACGGCGACGCCGTCTCGGTCACCACGACGCTCATCAAATTGCCAGCCATCTTCGCCGACGTGGCCGTGGCAGCGGTTCTCTACGGCGTCGTTCGCTCGTGGCGGCGGCCGCATCTTGATGCTCACCGCCTGGCGTTGATCGCCGCCGCGCTCTACCTGTTCAATCCGGTCAGCTGGTACGACTCGGCGATCTGGGGCCAAACAGACGCATTCGGCGCGCTCATCGTCCTGATCACCGTCGCGGCCCTGGTGCGCGGCAATTCCGAGGGCGCCGCCGGACTCGCCGTGCTTGCCGCGCTCATCAAGCCGCAGTTCGGCATCGTGCTGTTGCCAGTAGTGGGCATCGTGCTGCTCCGTCGTCACCTCTTGCGGCCGGGTTCGGGGCCGCGACACTCCGTGCTGGCGCCTGGGGTTCTGCGATCGTGGCTACAAGACGAACAAGGGCCCGTGGCGGCTCATCTCGTCGGGGGCCGTGGGACTCCTCTTGCTGCTCGTCCTCATAGCCCCGTTCTCGCTGAACATCGTCACCTTCGTCGGCCAGATGGCCAAGACCGCCGGCGGCTATCCGTACATCTCCGTCAACGGCTACAACCCCTGGGCGCTCATCGGATCCAACGGCGCCAATGGCATCGCGTTCGGCGGGGCGTGGTCCTGGAGCCCGGACACCGTGCCGCTCCTCGGACCCATTCCGGGCGTGCTGATCGGCGGGATCCTGCTTGCAATCGGGTTCGCGGTGGGTATCGCCCGGTTGGCGTGGCGCGAGGATCGGCGCAGCATCGTGGTGGTCACCATCTTCCTGGCGCTGGCCTTCTTCATGCTGCCGACGCGCGTCCACGAGCGCTACATGTTCCCGATCTTCGGGCTGCTGCCGCTGCTTGCCGTGGTCGATCGGCGCTGGCTGTGGGCAACGATCGCCTTATCGGCGGCTGCCTTTATCAACCTGCATGGCGTCCTGACCGATCCGCTCTACGCGACTCCCAATCTCGAGCACCTGCCTTTTGGGGATCTCTTCCGCCAGACACCGGGCGTCCTGGCCAGCATTGCACTCAACATTGCGGGCTTCGTCTTCGTGGCGTGGCAGATGAGGCCGAAGGCAGCCGATGAGCCCGACCCGTACCTTTTGACCGCCGCAGTGCCAGCTGGCGGCCGAGCGACAGCCCCGGCGCTCGCCGGAGCCGCTGTTGCCATGACCAGCGCCACCGACGGCGACGCCGAGCTTCCAATGGAAACCCTCCCGGCCGAGGGCCTGGCACGCTGACGATCAAGGATCTGCCAATGAGCCGAGGCATTACCTGGCCGGCGCACGTCGCCGACTGCGGGGCTTCATCGGCACGCGTTCGGTCAGGCGCGATCGCAGCGCGCTGTTGATGGGTGAATCAGGCGGCAGATTGGACCGCCGGGACGCGCTGCTTCTCCTGGTCGTCTTCGCCAGCACGCTGCTCCTTCGAACGTACCGGCTCGAAGTGCCCTACTCGATGCACTTCGACGAGGTCTACCACGCCCGAACGGCAACGGAATTCCTCCAGGACTGGCGGTACGGCATGCCGCACTCCATCTACGAGTACACGCACCCTCACCTGGCGAAGTACGCGATGGCGTTGGGCATCGAGGCGCTGGGCAACAACCGGGTTATCGGTACCCAGGAACTCGGCACGACCGTCAAGGCCGCGGTCACAGAGAAACGCTGGACCCCTTCAGGGAGCATCGCGCGCAACGGCGAGAGGCTCTACGTGGTCACGGACACCGGTGTACGCGGTTACGACCTTTCGAGCCGCCAACAGGTCGGCGACGATCGACGGCGCTTTTGATTTGATCACCGTTGACGAAGGCGCACACGTTCTCTATCTCGCCGACAAGACGGGCAACGTGTGGAAGGTCGACACGACGCAGCTCGACGGCGCGACCGGTGGTTCGCCTGCTCAGGTCACGCCCGAACCCTTGGTGCAGCTGACCGACCTCAGCGGGGAAGTGACGAATCTCACTGCCACCGGTGATCGGCTGGTCGCTATGACCTCTGGCGGCACAATCGTGGCTCTCGATCCCGAAACAGGCGAAGAGCTCGGACGTACGACCTACCCAGATCCCACCGCCGTGACTGGCGTGACCGCGACCAACAAGGTCATGGTCGATCCGGCGAGGTGGCTGATGCCGCCGGCCTGGCTCGGACCCTGTCACCCATCATCGACAAGAACGCCGGCGAGATCCAGACCATCATCGAAAATGCGACGGAACCCGTGCCGATCACGGGATTCATCTCCAAAACCGATCGCACCGACCTCCAGAAGAAGATCGACGCCGACGAGCTGCCGGGTGTCTCGATCGAGAACGGCAGCGCCCTGGCCATCGGCTTGAGCACCGGCGTGGTCCTCGTGGATGTCGACACGTTCCAGGAGCTGGACTTCTTCGGGACGTTCTCGCCGGTGACCGATTTGACGCTCGTCAAGTCCGGACCCGAATCTCCGACCATCTACGCCACCGCGGACGACAAGGTGGTCACGGTCGAGTTGAAGGGCGACGATTCCCCGCGGTTTGGGACCATCGACATGCCCAACACGGTCGAGAAGATTGCCTGGAACGACGCAACGACCTACGTCCACGTGCAGGGCCTGGCCCAGGATGGCTCCGGCCCAACGGTCTATGTGATCGAGCCGCGCTCTAACTCCATCTTTGCCGATGCCCGCCTTTCGAACGAGCCGCAGTCGATCGTGATGGACGTCCAGGCCGACTATCCGGCTGAGGATCGCGACGACCTGCTGGCGATCGACAGCGCGGGCCAGATCGCCACCGTCGACGTCGGCAACAACCAATTTGCGTACCGCTTCCCAGGCGTGCTGGTGGGCTCGCTGATGGCGGTCTGCATCTACCTGCTGGCGCGCTTCCTGTTCGCTCGCCGCAGCATCGCGCTGATCGTGTCGCTGCTCGTGCTTGCCGACGGCATGTTCTTCGCCAACGCGCGCATCGCAATGAACGACACATACGTGGCGTTCTTCATCGTCGCCGCGTTCACCTTGTTCGTGCCGATATGGCTCGGACGGTGGCGAAATGGGTTCGCCATAGCAGCCGCGCTCGCCGGTGTCGGTGTGTTCCTTGGCCTGGCGCTGGCCTCCAAGTGGGTCGGCGCCTATGCGATCGGCTGTCTCGCCCTGCTGATCCTGCTGCGCTCGGCGCTCGGTCGCGTCATCGCCCTGATCGCCATGATCGGCCTGACCGCGTTCCTTGGCTACATCGCCATCACGCCCAATCCGGACGTCGCGAATCCGCAGATCAACTACCCCTTCCTGCTGTTGATGCTCGGCTTGACCGCGCTCCTTGCGGTGGCCATGTACCTGCGGCCCGTTCGCCTGACGCGCGACGAGATGCGCCTTACGGTCGCCGCGCCAATCATCGGCGGCTTGCTCGTCGCTGGATTTGGTGTCTATCGAATGATCTCGGGAACTGCCGACGTCACCACCACGTTCACCCCGCTGCGGCTGTTGCTGCTCGGCGCCACGCTCATCGCACTGGGGGCGCTCATCCTGGGCGGATGGTGGTTTGCCGGTCGCAACGGCTACGGACCATTGGTCGGGCCCGCGAACATCGATCCGGAGAAGGAGCCCGCCAACCCGCCGCCGGCCCGCGGCTGGCTGCGCCCGGGTTCGGGCTTCCTGGGCTTGCCGTGGATCCTCGGTCTTGCCGCCATCTCGGTCATTCCCCTGGCGATCTACGTGATCAGCTACATCCCGTGGATCGCGCTCGGCAACCAATGGTTCCCGGGCTACCCACAGGGCCACACCGGACAGACGTTCATCGCCCTTCAGCAGTCCATGTACGAGTACCACAACTACTTGCGCGCAACGCACCCAGCCTCCTCACCGTGGTGGGCGTGGCCTTTCGACCTGAAGCCGGTCTGGTTCGAGCAGAACGACTACGCCGGTGGGACGACCGCAGTCATCTACGACACGGGCAACCTGGTGCTGTTCTGGTTGGCGATCCCGGCAGTGCTGTGGTCGGCCTGGATGGCGTGGCGAAGGCGCAGCCTGGCACTGACCTTCGTGGTCATCGCCATCTGTTGCATGTGGCTGCCCTGGGCGCGCATCGACCGCGCCACGTTCCAATACCACATCTTCACCACGCTGCCGTTCTCGTTCATGGCGCTGGCCTACTTCCTGGCCGAGCTGTGGCATGGACCGTCACGCCGAACGTGGATGCTGGCGCGCGTCGCGGCGGCAATCGCGATCATCGGACCGCCGCTGCTGTGGCTGATGCGGCTGCCGCTATGCGGCGTGGCCCGCACCGAGTCGGTCAACGCGGGCACCGAGGTCTGTGGCAGCCTCTCGCGCCAACTCAGCCTGACCGACCTACAGGTCATCGGCCTTTTGCTGGCGATTGGCGGGCTGGTCGCCGCCGGAATCCTGTATTACAGCCTGCGATCGGCGCCCTACGTCTCGACCGGCCAGTCGCTGATGCTGCCCGTGTCATTCGCGATTGCGCTGCTTGGCGTCACGATCGTGGTGCTTGGCGCGGCGTTGCCCGGCAACGCGGTCTTCCAGACGCAGGTCCAGGCCGAGTGGCCGGCGATCATCGCGCTCGCGCTGCTGGCCGTACCGGCGTTCTTCGTGCTGCACGCGAGCGACCCGCGGCGCTACGTAGTGGGCGCCCTGGGCGCTGCCGTGATCTGGTTCGTGCTCTTCTATCCGAACTTCGGCAGCCTGCCCGTTCCGACGCCGCTCTCGCAGATCCACCTCGGCCTCTTGCCGACCTGGAACTGGGGCTTCCAGTTCGGGGTCAACATGGACGCACCGAATCGAGCGCCGGTCGATATGACGGCCGTGTCGATATTGGCTGTTGCAACGTCGATGTTGTGCATCGCTGCGGTCTACGCGGTGCGCAGCTGGCGCACTCCGCACGTGCAGGATTCTTCGGTCAGCCCTTTGCCTGAAGCGGGCTGATTTCGTCGCCCGCGATAGCGTCCTGGGTGGCCGTTGGCGGCAGCCCGGGGCCGACCGCCGTGACCCTGGGCGGCGTCAAGGCATCGCGTGAGCCGTCACGCACGCCGTCGCGTGGGCTGAGTGCCAGGCTGGGGTTGACGTGCGGTGGCAGCGGCCCGTGCGAAGCGACGCGACGGATAACGAAGCGGTAATACTCCTCGACCTTGGCCGCGATGTTCTCCCAGCCGTACTGGACTACGCGCTCCCTTCCTGACGCACCCATCCGCGCGCGGAGCTGCGGGTCGCGCAGGACCGTGACCAGTGCCTCGGTGAGTGCCTTGACGTCCTTGGGTGGCACCAGCAGCGCCTCCTGGTCGCGACGGACGACTCCCTTGTAACCGTGGATGTCGCTGCACACGATGGGCTTGCCCGCGGCCATCGCCTCGAGGAGCACGATGCCGAAGCTCTCCTGGCCGGTGGCGGGTGACACGAAGACGTCGGCCGTGGCGAAGTAGCGCGCTTTGTCGTCGTCGCTGATCCGGCCCAGGAGCTCGACGTCGCCCAGGCGCCGCGTGGCGATGTAGCGGCGGATCTCCTTCTCCTGCGGACCCGTGCCGGCCATCAGCAGGCGGCACTTGATCCCGCGCTTGCGGACCTGCCGATAGGCCTTGAGCAGGTACATCGCGCCCTTGCGGCTCTCGAAGCGGCCAAGGAAGAAGATGTTCAGCGTGCCGTCGCGGTAGCGGGCGATTGGCTGGGCATGGGCCAGGCGATCCACGTCCACGCCGTTGGGGATGACCTTGTAGTCGCCCGGGAAATAGCGGTCGATGAAGTGACGCGCCACGGCGCTGACAGCGATGCGCCCGTGCAGCTTCCGGGCGAACCTCGCCAGGTAGCGCTTGCCGAACTCGTAGGCCGGGCTCCAGCCAGCGAAGGCGTGGAACGTGGCGATGTTGATGCTCTGCGACTCGCGCAGCAGGACGAGCGACAGGAATGGCACGAACGGCTCGTGGAAATGCAGCACGTCGAACCGCTCGCGCTCGAGCATCTCGCGAACCTGGCTCGCGTAGCGCGCCGAGAACGTCAGCGTCCCGACCGACCCGTTAGCCGGCACCGAGAAGCCGTAGCCGAGGCGGATGATGTCGCCCTCACTGGTGCGCTGCGGACCGTGGACGCTGCTGATGATGCGCACGTCGTGGCCGCGTGCGATCAAGTTCTCGTACAGGTAGCGGACGTGAGCGTTGACGCCGCCCGGCAACGGGTAGATGTAGGGCGTGACGAGGCCGATCTTCATCGTGACGTGCTCATCGCGGCGCCTCATCGAGGTGCAGTCGCGGCGGACGTTCGCGGCCACCCGGATACCCCAGATCGCGCCCGGTGCCGTCGCGACGGACCTTGCCACGGACGTTGTCGCGGATCCCGTGGGCGTACTTGCCCAGCTGGCGACCGAACGTCGACACCTGCCCGGGCCACGTGTACTTGCTGCCGTCCCAGGTGGTCTGGCGACTCTCGATGGCCTGCCGCAGATCCGCGGTTGTGGTGCCCTCGAACATGGTGAACGCCTGGCCGACGTCCTCCGAGCGATGCGAATCACTGCTCGCCACTGCGGCCACGCCCATCTCCTCGACGAACTTGGGCGCCCGGGCTCCCCAGCGCGTTCCGGCGACCGTGGGGTTGAAGGCCTCGATGCCGTCCGGGTGGAAGCGCGGATCAGGATCGGCCAGGAGGCTCCGAATCGAGCGTCCGCTGGCCGACGTGATCGGGTAGGGCACGAGCGGGTGGGCGACGATAGCCAGGCCGCCCTGCTCGTGGACCTGCCGAACCGCGTCCCGCAGCGAGCCCCACGGACGAATCCGCTTCTCGATGAACAGCGCGATCAGGTGCCCGCCGCGGGTCGAGATCTCCTCGCCGACGATCGACCTGTAGCTTCATTCCGCGGGCCTCGGCCATCTTGCGCGCCGCATGAGCGGCATCGACACGCTCGTGATCGGTGATCGCGATGACGTTCAAGCCGATTGCTTCCGCGCGGGCCAGGATGTCGGCCACGCTCGAGACGCCGTCTGATGCGAGCGTGTGGATGTGCAGGTCCGCACGGGACATGGTTTCGCTTCGCCGGGTGGCGTCGTCAGTGTTCATGCGGGGATGTCGTCCCAGATCGGGAAGAAGGCGGTCCACCACTGCTCAGGCGCGTCGGCAACGGCGCGCTCGAAAGCACGCGCCTCATTGGCCATGAACCCGCTGAGTCGCTCGCGGCGCGACCCGTCTGCGGGCGTGGCGATCTCCTCGATGCGAGCCAGGTACTCGCCTCGTCCGGCGCGGCGCGTCGCGACGAGCCACGCGGGCGCGCCGGTCTCCAGGGCAAGTGCCGCCGGACCGAGCGGTAGCCGCGCTGGTGCGCCGAAGAGCTCCACGGCGGTACCGGCTCCGCCCACCGGACGATCGGCCACCAGGCCCACCGTTTCGCCGCGAGCGAGGCTGCCCCTGAGCTCGGTGGCCGAGTTCTTGGCCGGTATCACGTTGAGCCCGGTCGCTCGGCGAGACCGCTCGAAATACGACTGGAGGTCAGGATCGCCGATCGTCTCCATCGGCGCTGTTATGCGCCGGCCGAGCGTCTTGGTGGCCCACAGCCCGGGGATCTCGATCGAGCCGAAATGGAGGCCCACGATGATCGTGGCACCAACGGTGCCGAACGCTCGCTGCGAAACCTCTGGATCGTCTGGTCGGATTCGGGCCAGGCCCTTTTCCGAAGCGTAGGCGGGCAGCGCCGCGCTCTCGAGATAGCCGCGGACGTAGTGGCCGAACGCATCTCGAACGAGGCGATCCAGCGCCTTTGAGTCTTGGGCGGCGGTGGCGACGCGCTCGCCGCCCATGTGATTCGCCGCCAGGTACGTCACGACGCGTTCGAGGTTGGAGCGGACGAGTCGCCGCCGCGCCGGCTGCGCACGATAGAGCACGCCACCAACCAGGTGCGCCGCCCTCTGAAGCGGACCCTGGGGCAGTCGCTGGAGAACGGCCGCCAGAACGCGGAGCGCCCGCGAGGCGAGCCAGCCACTGAGGGTGCGCCGCGACCGCGCCTTGGGGGCGCGTGAAACCCGGACCCGGGCACTAGCGGCCGAGGCGTCTTCGACCGGGTTCTCGGTCGGCTTGATGGCCTGTGTCGCCGTCATTGCGGCTTCGCCAACGGTTTTGTCGCCATCGCTTCGACCCGCGCAGCCAGCTCGTCCTTCTCAGCCTGCGTCTCCGGCCAGACCGGCTTGAAGCTGTACCACTGCTCGGGCGCAACCGAGATCATGTCCTCGATGGCGTCGGCGATCCGTTGCGTGGCACGTTGGATCGTGGCCGGATCGGAGTCGGCCACCTCGATCACGTCGTAGTGACGCGCCTCGTAGAAACCGTCGTCGAGACGGCGGCACACAACCGGAACGATTGCCGCATTCGTCCGGGCAGCCAACACGGCCGGGCCGGCCGGAAGCGTCGTCCACTCGCCGAAGAGGCGAACCGGGATGTCGTCGGCGCGGTAGCCCCAGTCGACGACGAGGCCAAGGATGGCCGGCTCGCGTAGGGCAGTGAACACACGGCGGATGTTGCGCCACGGGATGATCTCGATCTTCCAGCGCTTCCGCTGGGCGTTCATCTCGGCGAACAGCTCCGGGTACGCGGAGTCATCGGCCAGTCCGTAAGTGGGCACGCCTCGCAACGCGAACGAGCCGGCCAGCAGCTCGACGCTGCCAATGTGGCCGGACACGGCGATCAGTCCACGTTTCTCGGAACGGAGCTTCTCGAAGATGGCCAGAAACGACGCCTCGCCGTTCTCGCTACGGGCCTTCATGAGGCGCACCGGCTCGTCGGCGGGGAGGCTGGGAAGACGCATCAGCTCGATGATGAACTGGGAATAGGTCGCGAAGATGCGGCCGCGCCAGGTGGCGCACCCGCTTGTCACTGGCCGGCAACCCCAGCACGTGCGACGCGTTGGCGAGGATGATCCGGCGCTTCTTTGGCCACGCGAAGTAGCTGCCCACGAACAGGGCACGGCCAACGGGATGGCTGACGCGGACGGGCACATGCGAGATCGCGGCAGCGGCCGTTTTGTAGCCACGAACCGCCGAGCGCTCACGCGCCCGGCGGACGGCTTTGCCGACACGCGACGTGGCGGCATCTGGTCTATGCGGCGCATAGGCGACGCCGCCTCTGGTTTCGGTCAGGCTGCGTACCTCCCTTTCGGGCGCAGGAACGTCATGACCGTGTCATGACCACTGGAAGAGTTGGTCAGCCGGCGACGCTCGCCGGCTCGACCGCCTTGGCGGCGACCTTGTGACCCTTGGCCATCGTGCGCTTCTTGGCGACTACCGCCTTTTCCGTGCCGACGAGAGTCTCGTTGTCTTCGCCACGGATGAACGCCTCAACGCGGTTGAAGGCGATGTCGTCGTGGATCTGTCGCGGCGGGCTCTTCATGAAGTAGCTCGACGGAGCGACGAGCGTTCCCACCAGGCCGCGATCGAGGCCCAGCTTCAGGCAGCGGATCGCGTCGGTGATCACGCCCGCGCTGTTGGGCGAGTCCCAGACCTCGAGCTTCATCTCCACGTTCAGCGGCACGTCACCGTAGGTCGTGCCCTCCATGCGGATGTAGCACCACTTGCGGTCCTTGAGCCACGGCACATGATCGGACGGTCCTACGTGGATGTCGTCCTCGTCGATGTCGTAGTCGAGCATGCTCGTCACGGCATTGGTCTTGCTGATCTTCTTGGACTCGAGGCGCTCGCGCTCGAGCATGTTCAGGAAGTCGGTGTTGCCGCCGAAGTTGAGCTGGTAGGTGCGATCGAGGCGGACGCCGCGATCCATGAACAGGCGGGTCAGCACGCGGTGGCTGATGGTCGCGCCGACCTGGCTCTTGATGTCGTCGCCGATGATCGGCAGGCCTTCCTCGGCGAAACGGCGCTGCCAGTAAGGCTCACGACCGATGAACACCGGAATCGCGTTGATGAAGCCGACGCCGGCCTTCAGTGCCTGCTCGACGTACCACTTGGTTGCCTCTTCGCTGCCCACTGGCAGGTAGGAGACCATCACGTCGACCTCGCGCTCCTTCAGGATGCTCACGATGTCGGCCGTTGGCCCGGGCGCCTTCTCGATGATCTGGCTGAGGTACTTGCCCAGGCCGTCGTGTGTCATGCCGCGCTCGACGGTCACGCCCGTGTGCGGCACCTGCTGGAAGACGTACGTGTTGTTGGGCTTCGTGTAGATCGCCTCGGAGAGGTCCTTGCCGACCTTGTTCTTGTCGACGTCGAACGCGGCGACAAAATCGATGTCGCGGATGTGATAGCCGCCCAAGTTGACGTGCATCAAACCCGGTACGAACTCGTCGTCCTTGGCGTTCTCGTAGTAGTAGCGCCCCTGAACGAGGCTGCTCGCGCAGTTGCCGACGCCGACGATCGCGACGCGGATCTTGCCGTCACTGCGCTTGGGCCCGCGGCCGTTGCCGTTCGTGGCACTGGCCTTCACGGCAGATTTGCCGTTCGACTTGCCGTTGCTTGCCATGGTTACTCCTGAACCTCCTGATTGGTGGACTTTGATTGGTTGTAGACAAAAAGAATTCGTTGGATCGTGGTGATGGTGGCGAGGATCGCGATCAGCGCCAGCGTGCCCACGAGCACGATCCACCACGTCTGTGGGTTTGGACCCGTGTTGGACGTGAACAGGCCGGCGATGACGAGGCCGACCGACAGCAGCACGCTGCGCACCTCGCGCGGGGCGAGGCCCACGTTGGCGATGCCTGTGCCCGAGCTAAATCCCAGGTTCTCCGACTTGGCTCGCGAGTAGCTGACCATGAAGGCGGACGCCATCGCTGCTGCTGTGACCGTCGCGCCGACCGTCACGAGGCCGGGATCGCTGAGCTTCGACAGGCCGTAGACGATGCCGATGTAGACAACGCCCTCGCCGGCGCGATCGAAGACGCTGTCCATAAACGCGCCGAGCTTGCTGGACGTGCCGGTGGCGCGGGCGAGCGCGCCATCAAAAAGGTCGAATGCTGCGCCGAAGGCCACCACGATGCCGGCCACGAACCACCACTGGATGCCTGCGAGGAAGGCGCCGATCACCGCGATGCCGAAGCCGATCAAAGTGAGCGCATTGGGAGTCAGCCCGGTGCGCATGAATACCCTGGCTACCGGTCCCTCGATCCGAGCTCGGAAGCCAGAGCGAAATGCCGCGCCGCGAGAGCCCTGTTGGGCAGTCATCAGGCGGTCAGTCCGAGCAGGTCGCGCTCGCGAGCGCGGAAGTAGTCGAGAGCCTCACGACTCAGCGTGCAGATCACCTCGCGGCCCGAACGACGCGTTTCGACGACGCCGGCGGCGCGTAGACGGCGCAAATGCCACGAAACGAGTGGCTGCGACAGATCGACGTGGTCAATCAGCTCCGTGACCGTGGCTGGACACTCAGCGAGGCGCTGCAGCAGGCGGAGGCGCGTTGGATCGGCCAGGGCCTTGTGATATGTCGCGACGGCGCGCAGCTCCTCCGGCGGAGACGCGATCGTGGCGATGGTCGACCTGATGTGGGCGGGAGTGGGCACGCGGCTTCCTTGAGTGAGTTGTCTGGGCGTATCGGGCGCGCGTGGCTGGGTCGCCGGCGCCTCAATACATAAATGCCCGTTGATATTACCCACGGAGCAAACGAGCCGTCAAGCCCTCCCGATGCATGCACATCTGAGCGGGTTATCGTCGCGCTGTGAGCACAAGGCTCCAGCAACCTCGACACCAGGGCGGAGGACACATGGGCAGGATCATCAATCTGGACGAGCTGCCGCACGAGAAGCATTCGCACGAGTTCGTCGGGGCGGACCACGGAGGCGTCCCGTTTTCGGTGATCCTGGTCCACTCGCGGCCGGGCGCGGGACCGAAGCTCCATCGCCACCCCTATGCCGAGGTCTTCATCGTCGAGTCCGGAAGGGCCACGTTCCAGATCGGCGACGATTTCATGGACGTGGAGGGCGGCAACATCGTCGTGAGCCCGCCCGGCGAGGCGCACGGATTTACGAACAGTGGAACCGATGAGCTCCGACTGACAGCCATCCATGGCGCCGGCAAGTTCAATACCGAGTGGCTCGCCGGGCCAGACCCGACCTGGACCTCGAAACCGACCTAGCAAGCCCACCGCCGCCGCGATACTCCGCTCATGACCCGGACGGCGCGACTCGTACTGCTCGCATCATTGTCGGTTGGCGTCTTCCTCGTCGGCGTCGAGCTGATGGTGACCGCCGTCGCGCTGCCGCAGATCCTGGAGAACCTGGCCGACTGGACGCGGCTGCGCGAGGCCTCCTGGATCATCAACGCCTACCTGGTGGCGTACGTGGCCGTGATGCCGTTGGCCGGTCGCGCAGCCGACCGTTACAACCTCCCGCTGCTGTTCGGAGCGAGCCTCGCCGTCTTTGCCGTGGGCTCGATCCTGGCCGGCGCCGCTCCCAACCTGGAGTGGCTGATCGGCGCGCGAGTCATCCAGGGCCTCGGCGCGGGCGCGATCGTGCCCCTTGCGACGGCCGGTGCGAGCTACCTGTACGAGGGCTCATCCCGCGCCCGCGCCATCGGCCTCGTCGGCGCGCTGACATTCCTCGGCATGGCGGCCGGCCCGTTCATCGGCGCCACGATCCTCCAGGCATTTCTCGTTCCGGGCGCCGGACTGCTCACTCCCGCCTGGCGCTGGATCTTCTACCTGGGCGCGCCCCTCGCGTTTCTCGCCGTCCTCTACACGTGGGCCGCAGCGCCGGGTTGGCGGCGCCCCACGACGCGAGGCCGCCTGGACGTGCCCGGCGCAATCCTGTTCACGCTCGCGGTCACCGCAGGGCTCATCGCCGTGACCAGCATCGGCGCAGCCAGTTCAGAATTCGTGCTGGGCCTGGCTGTCGTTGCGGTCGTGAGCCTTGTTCTCGCCATCTACCGCTTCGGCCACACCGAATTGCCGTTCATCGACCTTCGTTTCTTTCGTGATCGGACGTTCAGCGGCGCCGTGCTGTTGAGCCTCCTCACCGGCTACGCGCTGGCTACCGCGATCGTGGGCGCCGCCGTCTTCGTCGACCGCGTGCGCTACGCCGGTCCGTCGGAGCAGCAGGTTGCGCTTGGTGGACTCGCCGGTGCGATAGCGATCGGCGCGCTTGGATCGGGCTTCGTGCTGCGCCGCGTGGGCGTGGTCGTTCTCAGCTTGTTCGGCCTGGCGCTATGCATCGTCGGCCTGCTGTGGGTCTCGACTGCTGTCCAGACTTCGCCGCTGGGCATGCTCGTAGGTGGGCTGGCCGTGTTCGGCTTCGGGTTCGGGCTGACGGTGACGGCGCGCTCAACGGCCGCCGTGGAGGCGCTGGGTCGTGGCGCGTTCGGGCTCGCCTCGGCGGGGGTGACTGTCGCGCGCATGTTGGGCATGGGCGTCGGCCTCGCCGCGCTGACGGTCCTCGGCTCGAACAAGATCCAGTCGCTGAGCGTGGTCCTCACCGACCAGGTGGCGCGCGACGCCGTGCTACCGCCGGCGCTGCAGGGACGGCCTCTCGAGGACTACCTGGTCGTCGACGCGCTCGAAACTTGGGCCGCCGGCCAGGCCGCATCGATTCTTTCCACCCTGTTCGTTGTCGCAGCGGCCGTGACGGCGCTCGCGATTCTGCCTACGCTCGCCATGCGCAATCGGCCAGCCGCTGAACGCGGCATCACACAGCACCAGCTAGACGAGGACGTCACCAATGGCGTCGAAGACGCGTCGCGAGCCGGGCTCGCCATCTAAGCACGCCGCGCCAACCCCCAAGCCGCTCTGGGCGCTCGCGTGGAGCGAGGCCGAAGGAGTGCGAACGCTTTCCAGCGTGGCGGAGTTCAAGGCCGCGTACGCGGATCCAGCCAGCCATATCTGGATCGACCTGCAGGATCCCGACCACGACTTGCTGGCGTCCGTGAGCAAGGTCCTCGGCCTGCACCCACTGGTGGTCGAGGACATCCTGGAGCGAAATCAGCGCGCCAAGGTCGAATTGACCGACGAGACCCTCCACGTCGTGATCTTCGCGCTGACATATGAGGGTGAGGTGGTCGCGCACGAGCTCGACCTGGTGCTGGGCCACCGCTTCCTGCTCAGCTCCCATGACGCTGATATCGACCTCCAGGACGCGCCCTTCATGCACCGTGACCCAGGCGGGCACCTCGCCGACGGTCCTGACTACTGCCTGTGGCTCATCACCGACTGGCTCGTGGACGGTTATTTCCCGGTGTTCGACCGAATCGGTGGCGTGATCGAGGACCTCGAGCTCGATGTGATCAACAATCCGAACAAGTGGGTGGTGGAGCGTCTGTTCGCAGTCCGCCGTGATCTGCTGCAGATCCGTCATGCGGTCAACCCGCAGCGCGAGATCTTCAACCAGATGACCAATCGCGATTTGACACTCATCAAACCGGCTCGGCTGGTCTATTTCCGCGACGTTTACGACCACCTGATCCGACTGACCGATGAGCTCGATTCCTACCGCGAGCTCGTCAGCACCACCCTCGACATCTACGTCTCGCAGATCAACAACAACCTGTCCGAGATCATGAAGCGGCTGACCGCAGTCACAGTTGTCCTCGCGGGAATCGCCGCGATCGGCGGCATCTTCGGAATGAGCGAAGCGGCCAGTGCGTTCAACTTCCAGGAGGGGTTCGGGTTCTGGATCATCACGGGGTTCACGCTCGGCCTGGGCGGCCTCGCCCTGCTCTACTTCCGGCGCATCGGCTGGATCTAAGTTAACCTCCGCCGCGCATGCGCCTACCCGATGTTCTCGGAGTTGTGGCGGCATTGGTCGTTGGAGGGATCCTCACGGTCCTCCTCCTCGCGAGCGCGGTTGCCGCGCCACCAGCGCTGCCAACTCCTGTGCCACCCTCGATTCCCATTCTGCCGACTGCCACCCCGGCGCCGGATCGGACGCTGCTGCCCACGCCTCCGCCCGGACAGACCGCAGGTCCTAGCGTGGCGATCGGCCAGCCCGCGCCGCCGCTCCAGGTCACGCTGACCGACGGCAGTCTCCTCGACACGGCCGATTACGCAGGCCACCCGATGTGGATCAACTTCATGGCCACCTGGTGCCCGCAGTGCGTCGACGAGCTGCCACTCATGCAGCGCTACCAGCACGACTACCAGGACCAGATGAACATCTTCGTGATCGACGTAGGCGAGGACCGACAGACGGTCAAACAGTTCATGCAGGATCTGGAAATCGATCTGCCGGTTGGCGTCGACGAGGACGGGACTGCCCAGGCCGCATGGGGCACGTACGCGCTCCCGGTGCACATCTTCATCGACGCCGACGGCATCGTTCAGGACATCGTCTATGGCGGGGCGCCGCTCGAGGTCTGGGACGAATCGATCGCCAAGATCGTGCCCGACTTCATCCCTCCGACACTGCCGGCGGAGTGACGCGAGCGACGGACGGAGGGTCGCGTTCCGCGACACTCCGGCCAGTGTCGCGCGTAGCCGGGCCGAAGGCCCCCGGCGAAGGAAACGGCGAGCCTGTTGGCTCCGGCGTAGCCAGCAACCTGCAAGCAATTTCCGTCAGCGCTGCCGTCGAGGCAGCCGCGGCCCATCTCGATCGACGACCGCTGCTGGTCGTCAGCGACTTCGATGGCACGCTCAGCAAGATCGTCAACGACCCCTGGGGCGCGGCGATCCTGCCGCTCGGACGTCGCGCCCTGCGAACCCTGGCCGGAACGGACGGCATCCACGTCGTTGTACTGTCCGGCCGCTCTTCTCGTGACGTGGCAGTGAGAGTTCGGGTCGGTGGCATCCAGTACGTTGGCAACCACGGTATGGAGCGTGCCTATCTGCCGCGCGGCGGCCGCCCGGAGAGCCTGGACATTGACGTGGACGAGGCGTCGCACGAGGCGATTCACGCTGCCGAACGACTCGCCGAAGAAATGCCCAGGCTGATCCCTGAACCGTGGTTCGTCGTCGAGCCGAAGCCGCCCTCCGTTGCTTTCCACTGGCGGGCGGCACCCGACATCGACGCGGCGGCGGCCCAGGTCATGGCCGCGGTCGAGAAGCTGGATCCGGACCAGACACTCGAGCGGTTCCAGGGACGACGCGTCCTGGAGCTGCGGCCACCCGGCGCAGTGGCAAAGGGCGAGGCCTTCGAGCGGCTCGTCGCCGAGTACAAGCCGCGCTCCGTGTTCCTGCTCGGCGACGACGTGAGCGACGCGATGGCGTTCCGTGTCCTGCGGAAGATGCGCTCTGCCGGCGTCACTGACGGTGCCGCGGTGGCCGTCCAGGCACGCGCCGAGGTGCCTGCAGCCGTGCTCGAATCCGCTGACATAGTCCTTGCATCGCCCGTCGACGCGACGCGATTCCTGTCGGCACTCTCTCGGAGGCTCGCAGCATGATCACGATTCGACCGGTCGACGAAGCCGACCTCGAGACCCTTTTTCGGATATGAGAGTGATCCCATCGCGGCCCAGATGGCCGTCTTCGGTCAACGGGAGCACGACGCCTTCATCGCCCATTGGAAAACGATCCTCGCCAACCCGGACGCGTATGCGCGAGCCATCCTGGTTGACGAAGCTGTTGTGGGAAACGTCATGAGCTGGAGTCATGAGGGCATGCGCTACGTGGGTTACTGGATCGATCGCGACTGGTGGGGCAAGGGCGTCGGCTCGGAAGGGCTTCGCCAGGCAATCGGCGAGATCAAGGATCGTCCGATTTGGGCGCTGGTCGTGGTGGCGAACGTCGGGTCTCAGCGGGTGCTCGAGAAGAACGGCTTTGTGCCGTGCTGGGCAACACGCCCTCACCCAAGGACGGCATCGAGGAATACGTCTACCGCCTCGACTGAACGGGCTGTCTAGCCGCGCAGCTCCGGGTTGAACTCGCGGACCGTGTCGCGCAGGGCGCGTGACGGTGGGCGGCCGCCGCGGGCTACGGCGGTGAGGTCGCGCAGCTGGCGCGATAGCCACCAGGCGAGGTCTTCGCCGCGAACCGAGGCGCGTAGGCGACGAATGTGCACCGTCCGTTCTTCCTGAGACATCTCGAGGCCGCGCTCCAGCATCTCGGACGTGCCGGCAACGTCCGCGGCCGAGACGGTCAATGAGTCTGCCGCGAGCTGCTCAGCCGCGCCGGCGGTCTCGGAGAGCACCAGAGCAGCACGCGACACGATCGCGGCCTCCTTCGCAACGAGGTTCATGCCGTCGACCACCGGGTTGACCAGCACCACGTCTGCAAGCGACAGCGCAGCGATCGCCAGCGCGTACTCGGAGCCATCGAGCAGCCAGATCGGCGCCGAATCCGGGTCCGACATGCCATTGACGCGGGCGACTACTTCACGCACGGCGGAGGCGTAGCGCGCGTACTCGGGCACGTTCTCGCGGCTGATCGACTGGATTGCCAGGAAACGGATCTTCTTACGCAGATCCGGCCGCTGCTTCAGCAGTGCCTCGTAGGCGAGGAAGCCGCGCAGCACGTTCTTCGAGGGCTCCAGACGGTCGACGCGCACGATCAGCTGCGGATTGCCGACTCGTTCCAGGCGCTCGCGGAGCTCATCGCGTCGCCGCCCAACCTCAGCGCCACGCGCGAATGTCACCAGCGCGTCCGGATCGATGGATATCGGATAGGCGCGCACCCAGATCGTCCGGCCGCGCCAACGGACGTGGCGGCCGGCCGGATCTACCCGCGCATCGCGCACGAATGCCCCGACCGAGTCCAGGAAGTTGCTGGCATAGCGATCCGTCTGCAGGCCGACGATGTCGTTCGCCAGCAGACCTTCGAGGATCGCGCGTCGCAACCCTTGCGGGAGGACCAGCCAGGTGTCGACGGCCGGCCACGGGATGTGGTTGAAATGCAGCAGCAGGCTGTCAGGCCGTTTCTCGCGAATCGTCGAAGCCGCTAGATAGAGGTGGTAGTCCTGGAGAAGCACGACCGGGCGTGAATAGCGCTTGGTCTGTTCCACAACAGCCAATGCCAGTGCCTCGTTTACGACCCGGTAGCCGTTCTGCCACGCGTCGATCAGCTCCGCGTCGATCGTCGGCTCGTACGCGAGCGTGTACAGCTGGTGCTGCATGAACCACAGGAACGGGTTGGCGATCTTGCCGTAGTGCGCCTGCCACGCAGCTGCCGGGACCTCGCGCATGTCGAGCTTCAGGTTCTGACCGGGCAGCTGAGCCTCGATGCGCTCCAGCAGGGCCTGCTTCTCACCCTTGTCGTGTCCGGCCAGCGCCTCGGCTGCGCGTCGATCGGCAGCGTCCATGGCGGCGCTGATCCACGTGACGGGTGCCAGGCGACCAACCTCGGCGAGTGCCGTCACGAGCCCGCCCGAACCTCGTTGGACGCTCCACTCGCCGGCCCTGGTGCGCGCAAAGCTCAGCGGGCCGCGGTTGGAAACGACGACCAGGCGCTCGTCGCTGCCAATGAGCGCGCGCAGGTAGTCAGCCATGCGCTCGCGGCGATCAATGGGGACGACAGTGCGCTCGGACGACTTCACGGCTCGCCCATTCAACACGCTATCTCCCCCGCTTGGCTATTGGTCGCTTTAGAGCAGCGCGCGAGCTGCCTCCTCGGCGACCCCGATAACGGCCACGGTGACGGGCGGGATGAGGCCGATTGCGATGGTCAGCAGTGCCGCTATTGCGAGACCGGTTCTCGTCGCGCCGCCGACGGCGACCTGTGGCGCATCCGCAGGGGCGTCACGCATGTACATGGTGACGACGACCCGCAGGTAGTAGAACGCGGCCGCTGCGGCGTTGAGCATCACCAGGACGGCAAGGACAGTGAGCCAGCCGCCTACCTGTAGCGCGGGCACGATCACGTACACCTTGGCCCAGAAACCGGCCAGCGGCGGGATGCCGACGAGCGACAGCAGGAAGAGGGTCAACAGGAGGGCGAGTCCCGGTGATCGGCGGCCGAGGCCGGAGAACGAGGTGATCTGACTCGTCACTCCTGGCCGCCGCTGGAGCGCGGCGACACACGCAAATGCCCCGAGGTTCATGAAGGAGTACGCGACGCTGTAGAACAGGACGCCGAACAGCCCGGCCACCTCTGCCGGCGAGCCGTCCGGAGCGGCACCGAATGCGGCCAGGCCGACCAGGATGTAGCCGGTGTGGGCAATCGAGCTGTAGGCCAGCATGCGCTTGATGTTGTCCTGCGTCAGCGCAACGATGTTGCCCAGCGTCATGGTGGCGGCGGCAAGGATGACGACGATCGGAGTCCAATCGGCCTTCAGCGGGCCGAGTGCCTCAACGAACACGCGCAGGATCAGTGCGAACGCGGCGACCTTGGGTCCGACCGACAGGTAGCCAGTGACCGGCGTCGGCGAGCCCTGGTAGGCGTCCGGAGTCCAGTAGTGGAACGGAACCGCGGCGATCTTGAACGCCGCCCCCGTGGTCAGCAGGGCGAGGCCCATCAACAGGCCGGGCGCCAGGGCCGTGAAGCTGGCCGAGGAAATAGTCGATTTGATCGACGCCGCGACCTCGGCGATGTTGGTCGTGCCCGTGTAGCCGAAGACGAGGACGAGGCCGAACAGGAAGATCGCGCTCGAGAACGACCCGAGCAGGAAGTACTTGATCGCGCCCTCCGTGGAGAGCCCATCGCGCTTGGCGTAGCCGGCCAGCATGTAGCCGGGCAGGACCAGCAGCTCGAGCGCGATGAAGAGCATCAGCAGGTCGCGAGCGCCGCCGATGAGCATCGCGCCCGTGATGGCGAAGCAGAGCATGGCGCAGTACTCGGCAACGGGCAGGTTGCGCGGCCGCAGGTAGTCCGGACCGAACAGCACGGTAAGGAAAGCGATCGACAACATCAACAGGTCGAGCAGCGCGGTGAGGTTGTCGCGGATGTAGGCGCCGCCGAAGACCTCCACCGGACCGGTGAGGATGCCGATGTGCGTGTTGCCGATGTCGATGGGCCCGACGATCACTACGAGCGCCATGAGCACCACGATGCCCACGGCGGCGACCATGGCCACCATCCGGTCGCGGTTCTGCCAGATGATGTCGACGACGACGATCAGCATGGCCAGCAGGGCGAGGCCGGCCACTGGAAGCAGAGCGAGAAGCGTGTTCTGGTCGATCGTGATCACGAGCGCGCCCTCATGGCATTCCCGCCAGCGGCGCGGCCATGACCTGCGACAGGATGTCGGTCACCGGCGTCTGCCACAGCTGGAGGAGGATCCCCGGGAAGACGCCGAAGGCAATGGCCAGCACCACCAACGGCGCCAGTGTCGCGACCTCGGTGCGGGTCATGTCGGTCAGGTGGTGACCGAGGCCCTTCAGGAAATCGGACATGTCACCGAACACGACGCGCTGGTACATCCACAGCAGGTACGCCGCGCCGAGCATCATCGCCAGTGCGGCCGTGGCGGCAACGAACGGCCAGTAGTCGAACGAGCCGATGATCACCAGGAACTCACCCACGAACCCGGCAAGGCCAGGCAGGGCGAGGCTGGCCAGCACGAAGAAGCCCAGCAGGGCCGCGTAGATGGGCACGGCGCCGGCGAGACCGCCCATCTTGGCGATCGTGCGATCGTGGGTGCGTTCGTAGATAACGCCAACGAGCAGGAACAGGGCACCGGTGATGATGCCGTGGGCAATCATCTGGAGCATCGCGCCGTGGAAGCCCTGCTCCTGGAAGATGAACAGGCCCAGCGTGACGAAGCCCATGTGGCTCACCGAGCTGTAGGCGACGAGCTTCTTGAGGTCTGGTTGGACCAGGGCCACGATCGCGCCGTACACGATCGCGATCAGCGACAGGACGATGATCAGTGGCGCCCATTGCTGGGCCGCCTCCGGGAATAGCGGGATGCAGAAGCGCAGCAACCCGTACCCGCCCAGCTTCAACAGGACCCCGGCCAGGATCACCGAGCCGGCCGTTGGCGCCTCCACGTGCGCATCGGGCAGCCACGTGTGGAACGGGAACATGGGCACCTTGATCGCGAAGGCGAGGAAGAAGCCCGCGAATGCGAAGAACTGGAGCGTTGGGTCGAAGCCAAAGCCGCGCAGCGTCTCGTAGTCGAACGCGCCGGTCCAGGAGCCAGTGGAGCTCTGGTAGGCGAAGGCGATGCCCAGGATCGCGATCAGCATCAGCAGCGATCCGACCAGCGTGTAGAGAACGAACTTGATAGTGGCGTAGATGCGGTTTGCGCCACCCCAGATGCCGATGATCAGGTACATCGGCACCAGGACGATCTCCCAGAAGATGTAGAAGAGGAACGTGTCGAGGGCCAGGAAGACGCCGACCATGCCCACCTCGAGGACCAGGAAGGAGATCATGTATTCCTTCACGCGGTCCTTGATCGGCCCGAAGCTGGCCAGGATGCTGATCCACGTCAGGGTGGTGGTCAGGACGACAAGGGCGAGCGAGATCCCGTCGACCCCGAGCTTGTACTCGATGCCGAACGCCGGGATCCAATCGGCCGTCTCCACGTACTGGAAGCCGGGGATTGTTGGATCGAAGCTCGCCAGGAGGAACAGCGAGACCGCCCACGTCAGCAGCGATGTTCCGAGAGCGGCCCAGCGGATCCAGTTGTGCCGGTGACGAGGAAGGAAGGCGATCACCAGCGCGCCCAGAAGCGGCAGGAAGGTGATCAGCGTGAGGAGCGGCAGGTTGCTCATCGGATGACGCTCATCAGCGGGCGATGAAGATGTACGAGACGGCGATGACGAGCAGCCCGGCGGCGATGCCCAGTGCGTAGTTCTGGACGCGGCCGGTCTGGATGTGCCGGATGCCGCGGCCGGTGCTCTGCGTCAGATCGCCGATTCCGTTGACCGTGCCATCGATGACGCGGACGTCGAACCACCACAGCGCGCGGGCCACCTGGCCGCCGAAGCGCACGAAGATCAGGTCGTTCAGATCGTCGAACCACCACTTGGCGTACGAGGCGTCGTAGAGCGGCTGCAGACGCTTGGTCCAGCGCTCCACCCTGGCGTACTCCTCGCGACGTCGGAAGAAGCCGAACAGCCAGATGCCCAGCGCGACTCCGAGCGCGCCGGCGCCGGCGCCGAAGATCAGCAGCTGGCCATCGATGCCAAAGAGCTCGAATTCCGCGTGGTGGATGGCGAGCGCCTCTTCGGCGCCGGCGAACACGGGCTCCAGCCACTGGTTGATCAGGCCCGATCCCGGTGGGACGCCGATCGCCAGTCCCAGGAAGATCGTCGGGATCGACAGCAGGATCAGCGGCACGGTCATCGACTTCGGCGATTCGTGGATGTTCGGCTCAACGTGTGGATCGACGTGGCTCTCGCCATAGAACGTCTTGCCCATCAACCGGAACATGTAGAAGCCGGTCATCACGGCGACGACTATGCCGATCGCCCAGATCCAGACGAATCCGTTCTTGAAGCTCTCGCCCAGGATTTCGTCCTTGCTCCAGAACCCGGCCAGTGGGGGGATGCCGGCGATCGCGATGGCGCCGATGAGCATCGTCCAATGGGTGATCGGGATCTTTCTCCACAGCGCGCCCATCTTGTTCATGTCCTGCTCCTCGTGGACGGCGTGGATGACCGATCCGGAGCCAAGGAACAGCAGGCCCTTGAAGAATCCATGCGCCACGAGATGGAAGATCGCCGCCACGAAGGCGCCAACCCCAAGGCCGGCGAACATGTAGCCCAGCTGGCTGAGCGTCGAATACGCCAGGACGCGCTTGATGTCACGCTGGGTGAAGGCGATCGAGGCAGCCAGGATCGCGGTGAAGATGCCGACTGAGGCGACGATGATCATCGCCTGTGGCGCCTCGGCGAAGAGCGGGTTGCAGCGAGCCACGAAATAGACGCCGGCGTTGACCATCGTGGCCGC
The DNA here is from genome assembly GCA_963736895.1 of uncultured Chloroflexia bacterium. Classification (GTDB taxonomy): domain Bacteria; phylum Chloroflexota; class Limnocylindria; order Limnocylindrales; family CSP1-4; genus JALYGJ01. Next base: position 239,993 of record CAVTQU010000008.1, on the reverse strand, counting down.
ATGGATGAGGGCGCTGACCGGGGTCGGGCCTTCCATCGCGTCCGGCAGCCAGACGTGGAGGGGGAACTGGGCGCTCTTGCCCATGGCACCCATGAACAGCAGCAGCGCGATGCCATTCATCTGCCACTGCTGGATGAAGCCAGACTGGAGCGCCTCGGGAAGGAGCTGGAAGACGCCCGGGCCGGCCGCGGTGGTCGTGAAGTTGAGCGTGCCGACAGTCGTCCAGATCGCGGCGATGCCCAGTGCGAAGCCAAAGTCGCCGACGCGGTTGACGAGGAACGCCTTCTTCGCAGCGAGGGCCGCGCTTCGCCGGTTGTACCAGAAGCCGATCAGCAGGTAGCTCGATAGGCCGACCAGCTCCCACGCCGCGAACAGCAGCATGAAGTTGTCCGCCAGCACGAGCAGCAACATGCTGAACATGAACAGGTTGAGGTAGGCGAAGAAGCGCCAACGGCTGGCGTCGTGGGCCATGTAGCCGATCGAGTAGACGTGCACCAGCATCCCCACGGTCGTGACCACGATGAGCAGGACGGCGGTGAGGGCGTCGACGGCGAGATTGAAGTCGACCACGAAATTGCCGGCAGGGATCCACGTGTAGAGCGTGAAGTGGAGCCCCTCGTCGCCGAACGTGCCCAGGAACAGCGTCTGGTAGACGATGTACATGCCGATCAGCCAGGTCACGATGATGGCCGGCACAGCGATGATCCAGGCACGCTTGTGCAGCCGCCGACCGACCAGCGCGGTCAGCAGGAAGCCGGCCATTGGTATGACCAGCAGAAGGGTTACGAGAAGCTCGTCGGTCGTCATCGTGGCCGCGCTACTCGCGCATGCTGTGGTACTCGTCGACGAGCGGCGTTCGTCGGTTGCGGTAGATGGCGATGACGATGGCCAGGCCCACCGTCGCTTCGGCCGCGGCTACGGCCATGACGAGCAGCGCGATCAACGACGCGTGAGCCAGTAGCTGCGGCGTGAACGCGCCGAATGCGATCGCGGCCAGGTTGACCGCGTTGAGCATCAGCTCGATCGACATCAGCATCGCGATGGCGTTTCGTCGGGCGAGGAAGCCAAACGTCCCGATCGAGAACAGCAGGCCTGACAGGACCAGATAGGCGTCGAGACTGTGGCTCATTGCTGGCTCGCCGTGGAGTCAGCAGGACCGCTTGCCAGCGGCGGGCGCACGAGCAGCGGCTGAGGCTCGGACGCGTCCCCCGGATCGGGCACATCCTCGCGCTTGGCGAGGAACACGGCGCCGATGACGGCCGCGGTCAGGAGCACCGCGATCACCTGCATGGCGAACACGTACAGCGGGTCGTTGAACAGCAGCAGCGCGACGTCGCGCGTGTCCGAGTGGAGCCGCTCGGTGACGACCAGCGGCCACTGCGTGTTGATGACCGACACGATCATCAGGAACGCGAACCCGATTGCGGCGAGTAATCCGGCCCACCACTGATGGTGGAAGACCAGTTGTGTCGGCCCAGCCTTGGTCTGCGTGAGCATGATCGCGAACAGGATCAGCACGCTGATGGCGCCGATGTAGATGAGCACCTGTGCAGCGGCCACGATCGTCGCTCCGGCAAGCACGTAGATGCCGGCCAGCGCGGCGAAGGCGAGGATCATCGACAGGCCGGAACGGACGATGTCGCGGCCGATGACCACGAAGACGGCCGCGCCCAGCAGGATCCCCGCCAGGAGCAGAAAAAGCAGGTCGTCCCATGCCCAGTTGAGGAACGGGACGGTGGGCGGAAGCGCCCAGCCTTCAAATAGCGCCCCGACGCGGACGCCCATCAGCCTGGAGGCGGTGGGTTGTGGCCGGGTTGGTCGGCGGGATCGATTGGACCGGCCAGCTCCAAGGTCCCGTTGCCACTGTGGCTATGGCCGTTTCCGGACGCGTGCCCGTTGCCCGATACGCTCGGTGGCAGGAGCGGCAGCATGCGGCTGGTGTCGATCATCCGGCCCTGCTCCTGGGCCCGCTGCAGCCAGTCGCGCTCCTTGCGGATCCACGTCATCTCCGTGTCGCGGTCGATGCTGCTGATCGCCAGCAGGTCGATCAACGGCTCTTCGCGGCTGGTGTGGGAGAGCTCGAAGTCGGGGCCGCAGCGGAGAGCGTCGTAAGGACAGGCATCGACGCAGATGCCGCACAGGATGCAGCGGCTCTCGTCGACTTCGTACTTCTCCAGGACGCGTGGCTTGGGCATCAGCGCGCCTGTTGGGCAGGTCTCGGCACATCGGCCGCAGGAGACGCACGGCGTCGTGTTGAGGCTCATGTCGAGCGGCGTGGTGACCAGGGTGTCGAAGCCGGTGCGCATGAAGTCGTAGCACGCGGCGCCCACGACCTCCTTGCACACGTTGGCGCAACGGCCGCAGTCGATGCAGCGGGAGGGCTCGCGCAGGATGAAGGCGTGCGAGTCGTCGCGGATGTAGTCGTGGTTGGTACCGGTGAAACGGTTCTCGGTGACGCTGCGGTGTGAGAAGGCGCCGCTCTGGAGAGGCTCGAGCGTCTTCAAAGTGGTGCCGTACTCGATGCCCTGGCGCCGCAGATCGCAGTAGCCGATCGCCTCGCACGTGCACTGCAGGCAGCGCTTGGACTCCGCCATCGCCTCCTGCCGCGTGTACGGGATCTCGTACTCGATGTAGCTCTTGTTGCGAATCTCGGCGCCCATCGCCTTGAGCCTGTAGCGCGGCTCCTTCATCTCCCCGGTGTAGGGGACGATGTTCAGGAACTCGGGCTGCGGCTCTGCCAGCGTCTGGCGCGTCTTGATCGCCTCGAGGTCCTGGCCCTGCAGGTAGGCGTCGATGGCGTAGGCGGCGCGGCGGCCCTCGGCGTTGGCCTGGACGACCGTTGCCGCGCCGATGCGCACGTCGCCGGTCCCGAACACGCCGGGCCGGCCGGTGGTGAATGTCACGGCGTCCGCAGCAAGTCGGCGGTTCTTGGTGGCGCTCACGCCGTCCGAGCCGTGGTCCAGCCAGTCGAGCTTCGGTCCCTGGCCGATCGCCAGCAGCACACGATCACAGTCGACGACGAACTCGGTGCCGCTCACCGGCTCGGGACGGCGCCTGCCCGACGCGTCTGGCTCGCCGAGGCGCATTCGCTGGAACTCGACGCCGGTCACCTTGTTGTTCGCGTCCGTCACGACGCGCGTCGGCGCGGCCTGGAAGATGGCCCGCGCGCCCTCCTCGAGCATCTCGTGGACTTCGTTCGCTGCCGGCATGTCCTTCATGTCGCGGCGGTAGACGAGCGTCACCTCGGCCGCGCCCTGGCGGACGGAGGTTCGCGAGCAGTCCATGGAGGTGAAGCCACCACCGATGACGACGACGCGCTTGCCCGCGTGTCCCGGATACGGCAGGCCAAGCGTGGCGATGCGCAGGTACTCGAGGCCGTCGAGCACGCCGTCGGCGTCTTCGCCGGGCACGCCCAGGGTGTTCACCTCGTAGCAGCCAATCGCGACACACACCGCGTCATAGCCCTGGTTCTGCAGGTCGTCGAGCGTGTAGTCCTTGCCCAGCTCGGCGTTCGTGACCATCACGCCGCCCAGGTCAGTGACGGACTGGTATTCGGCCTCGAGCACCTCGACCTTGGGGAGCCGGTACTGCGGGATGCCGTAACGAAGCATGCCGCCCGGTGCCGGGTCCTTCTCGAAGATCGTCACGTCGTGACCGGCGATCAGCAGGTAATACGCCGCGGACATGCCCGCAGGCCCGGATCCGATCACGGCGACGCGCTTGCCGGTCTTGGGCTGGACCTCGAAGGGGATCGGCGCCTTGATGCCCGCGGCCTGTGCCTTCAGCACCTGGTCGCCGGCGTAGCGGTGCGAGTCGCGGATCGCGATCGCCTCCTCGACCTCGTCGCGACGGCAGTGCTCCTCGCACGGTGCCGGGCACACGCGGCCGAGAACGCTCGGGAAGGGGATCGTCCGCTTGAAGATCCGCGCCGACTCGGCGAAGTTGCCCTCGGTGTTGGCCTTCAGGAAGCCCGGGATATCGATGTGGCTGGGGCACTTGTTCTGGCAGGGCGGCAGGCAGTAGGCGTTGTGGTCGGAGAAGATCAGCTCGAGATTGGTCTTGCGGATTTCGCGCAGGCGCGTGGTCTGCGTCTTGACCACCATGTCCGGCTCGGCAGCACGCGAGCAGGAGATCGGCGGATGCTCTTCGCCCTCGACGTCGACCACGCACATCCGGCACGCGCCGAAGCCGGGCAGCTTGGGCTCGTAGCACAGCGTTGGGACGTCGATGCCGTTGTCGCGGCAGACGTCGAGGATCGTCTGGCCCTCACGCCCGGTGAACTGGCGGCCGTCGACCTCAATGGTGAAGGTGGGTGCGGTCAGGCGGCGCTGTGGGGACTGGGTGTCGAGCAGTCGTTCGATCGCCGCGTCGTCTGCGGGGGCGGTCGTGTCGACAACCTGGGGCAGCGCAGGCAATTCCGCCGACTGAGGCACCAGCGTGTCGGTCATGCGGTCACCGTCATGAAGTCCACCATTACGCGCTCACCGGCTGGGCCACGACACGCACTGGAGTGCAGACGCCGGCTGGGCAGTTGCCGCGCGTGAAGTGCTCCTCGAACTCAGTGGCGAAGTATCGCAGGCCGCTCATGAAAGGATTTGGCGCGAGCCGCTCCAGGCCGCACAGTGCTCCATCGCGAACGTCGGCGGCGAGCGTCTCGGCGAGATCCGAATCGGTTGGCTTCGAGAGTCCGGTCGTGGCGCGCTGGCCGATCTCGTACAGCCGGCGCACGCCGATGCGGCATGGAATTGTCTTGCCGCACGATTCGTCGGACAGGTAACGAAGCAGAAGAGTGGCCATGTCGACGATGCACGTCGAGTCATCGACGACCACCATTGAGCCCGACCCCCAGATCGCTCCCTTCTCGGCCAGCGCCTGCGGCGTGTACAGCGTGTCGAGCTCCGAAGGTGGGAGGAAGCCACCTTCAGGGCCGCCGACCAACACCGCCTTGACCTTCTTGCCGCCGCCGAAGATGTCGAGCAGGCGCCGAACCGACATACCCAGCGGGACCTCAGCGATCCCCGGCTTGTCCACCGCACCGGTCACCTGGATGAGTGTCGTGCCTGGCTGCGCGCTGTCACCGATGTCGGCGAACGCGGCCGATCCGTTGGCCACGATCCACGGCACGAGGCACAGCGTCTCGACGTTGTTGACCACGGTTGGTCGCCCCCACAGCCCGTCGCTGGTCGGGTAGGGCGGGCGCTGGTCGGGCTGGGCGCGCTTGTTCTCGATCGCATGAAGGAGCGTGGTCTCCTCACCCACTACCAGGCCGCCCGGCAGGCTGACGATCTCGACGTGAAGGTCGAAACCGGCGCCGAGCGCATCCGTCCCCAGGTAACCCGCCTCCTCGGCGGCGCGCAAGGCGGCGTTCAGGCGGCGCAGCGCGGTTGTCTGGTTGGCACGGACGGCAACGTAACCCCGCGTGGCGCCGACCGCGTAGGCCGCCAGTGCGAGGCCTTCCAGGATGGCGTGCGGGTCGCGTTCCATGAGGGTGCGATCAACCTGCGCCCCGGGATCAGCCTCGAAGCCGTTTGCCACTATGTACCTGGTATCCGCTTCCACAGCCGCGGCCGCGCGCCACTTGTCCGCTGTCGGGAAACCGGCGCCGCCCCGGCCGCGCAGGCCGGCATCACCGATCAAGCGCGTCACTGCCGCGGGGCTCATCGTGGGCGCGGCCTTCTTCCAGGTCGCCCAGGCGCCAGCCTTCTCGGCCGCCTCGAGCGTGCCGTCGGCGTCATATTTGTCCGCGCGCGCCAGCAGGATGCTGGGCACTCCCTTGGGTCCGGGCAGGATGTTCATCGCTCTCCTACTCAGGCCGTGCCCGTGCGCGTTTGTTTGGCGCGCAGCGATTGAGCCAGCTCGGCTGCCTTGTCGGCAGTCATGCCGGGTTGCTTCTGACCGTCCAGTGTGACGAGCGGCTCGCCGCCGTTGTCGCCGCCGCACTCGGCGGTCACGAAACGCACCGCGCCGTCAACTGTGACGCCGCCAACATCCGTCCCAAGTGCGTCCACTAGCGCATCACGGATGCGGCCCCCGCCGAGGGCCGTGCATGTCGGGCAGCGGCACAGGCCGATCTCCGAGACGCGGCCCGGCTCGAACACCAGGTTCGGATACGACGTGGCGATGCCGTAGATCTCGCTGTACCAGGCACCGGTCGAGTGGCTGATGTGCTGGATCGCCGCGACCGGCAGGTGCCCGTACTGCATCTGGGTGGCCTCAAGGATGTTCAGCAGCTTGTGCGGGTCGTAGTCGTTGGCCGTCAGGATGCGTTCGAGCGGCCCGAGATCGATCGGCAGCCAGGCGTTGAACACGCGGTCCGGAACGGGCCTGCCGGAGCGCCGCAGCGCCGACTCCTCGCGCCGCTCGGCGTATTGCTCGGGCGGGCCCCAATGGACGTGGTAACGGCCCTTGGTGTCGACGCCGCCCATGTCGATGATCTCGATCGGGCACGCCGCTGCGCACTGGAAGCAGGTCTCGCACTTGAGATTGCCCGCCTCGTCGTAGAGCAGCAGCAAGCGACCGCGATGGTGCGGCGAGATCTCCTGGACCTCTTCGGGGTATTGCACCGTGACCTTGGGCTGGAAGAAGCGGACCAGCGTGTGGACCATGCCCATGGCCAGCCCGTAGCCCGGCACTCGACCAAACGTACTCATGAGCGGCTGATCTCCTGGAGGATCAGGATCGCGCCGGCCGTCACGAAGATGTTGAGCAGCGCAATCTCGATCAGCCACTTCCAGGCGAAGCCCATCAGCTGGTCAATGCGCACCCGCGGCAGCGTGCCGCGCAGCCAGACGAAGACGAACGCGAACGTGAACACCTTCGCCGTGAACCAGAAGAGCCCGACGAGGACTTCGAACGACAGGAAAGCCCAGATCCCGATCACGCCGGCGGCGATCACGTTGAAGAGGATGAAGCCGACGATCACCGACTTCAGGAACGACCAGTTGCTCTTGAGCATCCACACGATCCCGGACAGGGCGAGGACGACCAGGGGGAGCGCGAAGATGATGATCCACAGCAGCCAGATCCCCAGGCTCGAGAGGTCGATCGCCGGGTTGATCGTGACGTGGAAGAAGTCGAGGATCGGTCGCGGATCGATGGGCGAGTTCCAACCGCCGAAGAACAGCACGACCGTCAGCGCCGACAGAATGAAGACGTTGACGTACTCGGCAAAGAAGAAGAACCCGAACCGCATTCCGCTGTACTCGGTCGCGAAGCCGGCCACGATCTCGCTGTCGGCCTCGGTCAGGTCGAATGGCGTGCGGTTGCCTTCGGCTGCGGCGGCGATGAAGAAGACGACGAACGCCAGCGGCTGTTGGAAGACGTACCAGTTCCAGAACCAGCCAGCCTGGTTGATCACGATCGTGTTGAGCGACAGGCTGCCGGCAAGCATGATCACGCCCACCGGCGCGAGGAGCAGCGGCAGCTCGTAGGAAACGACCTGTGCCGCGGCACGCAACCCGCCCAACAGCGAGTACTTGTTGAAGCTCGACCAGCCGCCCATCATCAGGCCCACCACGGAGAGGCCGCCGACGGCGAAGAAGTAGAGCAGGCCGATGTTCATGTCCAGGCCGACAAGGCCAGGTGCGAATGGGATGACCAGGAGGCCCAGCACCACCGCCAGATAGGTGACGATCGGCGCCAGGGTGAATACCGGCGCGTCCGCCCCGGTCGGCGTGAAGTCTTCCTTGGCGAGCACCTTGAAGCCCGCGAACACGGAGGCGAGCGTGCCCCACGGTCCGGTTCGATTGGGCCCGATTCGGCTGTTGATGAAGGCGATGACCTTCAGCTCCATGAAGATGATCACGAACGCGGTGGGCACGGTGAACAACAGCACGGCAGTCGCCGCGAGGATGAAGCGGAAGATGTCGATGTTGTCGTTGATGATCTGCGCCAGCAGATCGAGGATCCCAGGCAGGATCCCGGTCATCCACAGGATCAGGAGCAGGACAGGCGTCAGCGCCAGGACCAGGAAGAGGGGCAGGATGATCTTGCCCGCGAGGGTGAGGCGACCCCACGGCCTGGTGATGGCTGACACTATTTGTCTACCCCGCCCATGATCGGGTCGAGGCTGGCCATGATCGCCATCGTGTCAGCGATCAGGTTGCCCGGCATCAGTGCGCCCACGGCCTGCAGGTTGAAGTAGGACGGGTCGTGGATGCGCAGCCTGAACGGCTGGTCGGAGCCGTCGCTCATGGCGTAACAGCCGTACTCGCCGCGCGGACTCTCGATGGCGATGAACGCGCGACCGGGTGGGATCCTGATCAGACGGGGGACCTTGGCCATCACCGGACCGTCGGGCATCTCGTGCAGCACCTGGTCGATGATCTTGATGCTCTCGCGGATCTCGTCGATGTGGAGCAGGTAGCGCGCGTACGAGTCACCCTCAGTTCGAACCGGAATGTCGAAGTCGAGCTCCGGGTAGACGCTGTACGGGTGGGCGCGGCGAACGTCGTACGGCACGCCGGTCGCACGTAGCGGCGGCCCGCTCATGCACAGCCGCAGCGCGGTGTCGCGGTCGAGCGTGCCCAGGCCGACCGTGCGGCGAATGAAGATCTCGTTCTCGTTCAACAAGCGGGCCTGCTGCTCGAGCTGGTTTCCGGCGCGGCTCATCCAGTCGCCGAGTCGCGACAGGAAGTCGTGGTTCAGGTCGCGGTTGACGCCGCCGATGCGCAGGTAGTTGAAGAGCAGACGCTGACCGGTGAGTGCGGCCAGCATCTCGACGATCTCGTCACGCTCGATGAAGCCCCACAGGATCGGCGTCAAGCCGCCCAGGTCGAGCGCCAGCCAGCCGATGAACAGCGCGTGACTCGAGATGCGGTTGAGCTCCCAGGCGAGGACACGGATGTACTCGGCGCGGCGCGGGACCTGGAGATCGAGCAGCTTCTCGGCCGCCAGGACGGGCATAGCCTCGCTGAACATCGACGCGATGTATTCGAGGGGATCGCAGTTGCTGATCGCGTGATGCCAGTCGCCGTTCTCGCAGATCTTCTCGACTCCGCGATGGAGGTAGCCGAGGACCGGATCGAGGTCCACGACGCGCTCGCCGTCGATCTTGAGAACCACGCGCAGCACGCCGTGCGTCGACGGGTGCTGCGGGCCGAGATTGATGAGCATCTCGCCGTCGGCCAGGTGGTAGAACTCGGCCTCGCGCTCGCTGCGTGGCGGGAACGGGGGAACGGCGTCGAAGATGGTCGCCGGCGTCTCGACAAAGATGTCCGGATCGTCGAGCGAGCGGACCGCGGTTTGATCGGTCATGTCTTCTCCGTCTCGGACGGCAACTGCTCGACCGTGGCGGTCGAGCCTCCTCCGAGCTTGCTCTGGCGCAGCACCGGCCGGCGGAACTGCTCTCCCGGCTGGTAAGTCTGTTCGACGTGGCGGAACCCTTCACCCGGTGATCGAGCCGAGTCGTCCGGCAACAGGAAGTCCTTGCGCAGCGGGAAGCTGACGTAGTCGGCTGGCATGTAGATGCGCCGCAGGTCGCGATTGCCCTCGAAGATGATCCCGAACATGTCGTAGGCCTCGCGCTCGCCCCACTCGGCGCCCTTCCACAGGAACGTAACCGACGGCACTCGCGGATCCTCGCGTGGCAGGCCGGCAGCGATAACGCGCAGCCAGTCGGGCGTTCGGATCGAGTAGAGGTGGTACACCACCCACATCTCGCTGCCCGTGTCTACGCCGGCAATGTCGGCGAGCAGCTCGAAAGCGAACTCCTCCTCGTCATGCAGGGTGCGCATGACGTCGGTGACGTCCTTGGCGGCGATCCAGATCTCGGTGGTGTCACCGCGCTGATGAACGGAATCCGTCAGCCGATCACCAAAAGCGGCTTCGAGGCGTCGCTTAAGTCTGGTGTCCGTTGCCCTGGCTCCCTATAGGTGTCTTCAGACGCCGGTTGGAACAGTCGGTCCTACGGTTCGCTCGGCCCAGTGTCCGCGGCGCTCGCGGATGAGCTGCTGCAGCTTCATCATCCCGTAGATCAGGCCCTCGGGACGCGGCGGGCAACCAGGCACGTACACGTCGACGGGCATGATCCGATCGATCCCCTCGACGGTAGCGTATGAGCGCTTGTAGCGACCACCCGAACAGGTGCAATCGCCCATCGCCACGCACCACTTGGGCTCCGGCATCTGCTCCCACAGCCGAACCAGCGGGCCAGCCATCTTGGTGGTCAGCGTACCGGCCACGATCAGGACATCCGCCTGGCGCGGGCTTGCCCGGAAGGGGAACATGTTGAAACGATCCATGTCGTTCTTGCTGGTCGCCGCCGACATCATCTCCATGGCGCAGCAGGCCAGCCCGGAAAGAAGCGGCCACAGGCTGTTGAGGCGGATCAGGTCCAGGACGTAGTCGGCCTTGGTGGGGATGATGTCGAGTGCTCCCCAGCGGCCGTTATCGCTCTTGTCGCCCAGCTCAAGCTCGCGCAGGTGTGTGATCTGCGACGGCTGCCCGCCGGCGTAGGCCTGCGGGTTGACCGAGGTCCAGAGCGAGTTCTCGACGATGATCGGCTTGATCACGCCCGGTCTCTGGGCGCAACGGCCAGCGCCGACGGCGAGTTGCCGGACTGGTCGGAGGCAACCGGAATTGGTTCTTCGATGTCGGTCATCGGGTGCTCACTTCCAGGACAGGACGCCCTTGCGCCATGCGTAGGTCAGTCCGAGGAGGAGTATCAGCACGAAGACCAGCATGGCGACGAAACCGCCGAGCAGAACGTCGCGGAAGACGATCGCCCACAGATAGATGAACACGATCTCGATGTCGAAGGCGACGAACAGCAGGGCATAGACGTAGAACGAGAGGCCGACGCGACCCCAGGTGTAGCCGAAGGTGTCGATGCCCGATTCGTACGGCAAGCCCTTGTGGCGGTCGCCCTTGGTGCGATGGCTGAGCAGCCACGCCGCGACGATCGTCAGCAGGACGAACGACGTTCCCGCGAAAGCGAACCCGAGCACGTACCACAATCCGGTAGTCACATGAGCCTCGTCAGGCGCCACGGTCCGCGGTTAATGGGCATGTAGAAGGTTGGGGTGGACCGCAGCTCACGCTCATTCTACGCCAGCGCAGAGCGTGATTCGTTTTCGATATCTGGCTGGTTGTTGACGAAATCAGGCCGCGATCCCGCGCTGGCTAACGTCGGGCGACACACTCATACAGGAGGCGTTTCCGATGCCAGCCCAGTCCGAAAAACAGCGCAAGTTCATGGGCGCCGAGCTCCAGCGCAAGCGCGAGGGCAAGAAGACCCAGACCGGCATGAGCGAGAAGCAGCTCGAGGACTTCGCCAGCAAGGGCGGAAAGAAGAAGAGCTAGCCCAGCAGCAACCTGACACCCGGTCCGACCAGGCTGTGGCCGCCCAGCAGGATCGGCAGATCGCTGGCGGCGGCCGATTTGGTCAGCGAGCGCAGCCACGGATCGTGGATGTCCGCGGCACGGTGAAGGTCGCTCGCGAAGCGGTCGGAGTCAGACGGCCATTCGGCCTCGTCGGCGCCGAGGCGGTGAGCCAGCAGGACGCGGCTGTCGACGATCGCGCCGTCGGCAAGTTCGCTCACGACGTCGTCAATTGCTCTTGGGCCGCGTTCGTCGAGCAGCAGCCCGAGCGTGGCCACCGGCTTGCGCTGCTTCGTTGAGACTTGCGGGCCGCCAATCGCCAGCGGGCTCGAGGCGCGCATGCCACGCTCCTCGGCCAGGAAACGGACGCGACAGCGAACGTTCTTGCTCGAGCCAGGCGAGCGTGTCCGAGCTGCTGCGGCCGAAGACGAGCAGCTCCCTGTGCGGGTCGGAAACGAGCGCTCGCAGCTCATCGAGTCGCGGGATCGCCAGCTTGGCGTCCGCGGCCGCGCTCCTGAGCCAGGCAGGCGCGGTAGCGGCGCGGGCGGCGAGCGCCACATCGAGCGGCGTATCGAGATCCACGCCGAGGCGCTCGCGCGAGCCGAGTTCCGCGACCACGTAGCCGGCACGCTCTTCCAGCCAGCGCGGCAGGGCGTTGTCGCTGGGGAGTGGCGGCAAGTCACGCAGGGCAGCGGCGCTTGCGACGGCGCAGACGTCCGACGAGTAGCGATTGTTCGTCAGCGCGCGCCGTTCGTCCGCGGCGGCCGTCTGGACAAGTCGCGACGCATCACGCGCGGTCAGCAACGGCACGGCCCCGCCGCTAAAAACGATCAAGCCGCCACGCGACGGGGCCAGTTTGCTCAACACCTCGCCGAACGAGAGGCCCTCGTGCCATTCGGTCATCAGCTGCACCACTGACGCGCCGGCTCGCTCGAACATCCGCGCGTGCGTCTCCGCGAGCTCCCAGCGGATTTCGGCAAGCGTCCGGACCAGCTCGGGCTCGCTCTCTGCGGCCGGGCGGTGGAAGATGAGCACCATGACATCGGCCATTGAGATGGGAGTCTAGGTTGAGCGGTCGCGTCCGCGCGTACATCGGACTGGGCTCGAACATGGGTGACTCACGCGCCGCGCTGGGGAATGCCATCCGCGCACTCGACGCGCTTCCTGGCGCCAGGGTCCGCGGAGTCTCGCGTCTCTACTCCACCAAGCCGGTCGGGGTGGTCGACCAGCCTGACTTCATGAACGCAGTTGTGGCGCTAGACGTCCCATCGGGCCCCGACCCGGAAACGGGAGCACTCGCTTTGCTCGGCGCCCTGAAGCGCATCGAGCAGGCGATGGGCCGGCAGAAGCGTCAGCGCTGGGGTCCACGGGAGATCGACCTGGACCTGCTGATCTTCGGTCGCCACCAGATCAACATCGAGGCCCCTGCCGAACCGTGGCTGCAGGTACCGCACCCCGAGGCACATGAACGGTTGTTCGTGCTGGCGCCCCTGGCGGAGCTGGCTCCAGGGCTGGTGCCACCCGGTTGGAACGAAACGGTTGGATCGGCCCGCCGCCGCCGGCTGGTCGCTGAGGGAGAGCCTGCCGCTCAGGCGGTCGGAACTATCGAGTGGCTGTCGTAGGGAACCTCGACCGCATAGCCAAGCCGCTCGCCCGCCGTTCGCTCCAGGACACCATCCACGAACCACCATTCGACTCGAACCCGCTCCGGCGTGACGTCGATGACCATGTAGCCGTGGCTGTCCATGTCGCAGAAATGGAAGTTCGGCAGCGCCGCCAGGAGCTGCTTCTCTGCCTCGACCGACCGGGTTCGGTAGCCCCAGCCCGTCTTGTCGTCGAGGTTCTGTGAGGTGAGGCTGGCGGTCACGAACTCCACCGCAACCGGCTGGCCCGGTTTGTCCTGGCGCTCCAGGTCGACGGCGAACGCAACGTGGACGTCGCCGCTCAGCACGATGGCGTTGCGGCTGTCGATGTGGTCCAGCAGGGCCTCCCGCTCAACGGGATAGCCGTCCCACTGGTCCGGATCGGGTCCACCATCGGCGCCTGTGAGCTTCAGCTTCTGCAGCGCGAAGCGCAGTTCCTCCGGGAGATCCGGAGCCCACGTCCGCGCGAGGATGGATCCGTTCGCGAGCACCCGCCAAGGGGCCGTTGAACTGTCCAGACCGTCGAACAGCCAGTGGCGTTGCTCCGCCCCGAGCTGGGATCGTGTGGCGTCATTCATGGCGGGACCTGAGACGGGCTGATCGCGACGACTGCGCGTGTCGATCAGGAACAGGTCGACGAGGCCCGCCAGGCTGACGCTCCGAAAGACGCGGTCGAGCTGCGAAGGATCGGGCAGCCGGTCTGGGAGCCACTCGCGACGCGCTTGAAATGCAGCGGCGCGGCGATCCTCCCAGGGCCCGTCGCGCTCCGGCTTGTGCTCATCGGAGCCGCCGCGCCACGCCCCGTCGGCGAATTCGTGGTCGTCGAGCGAGAGGAACATCGCGTGGGCCGCATGGACGGCCTGTGTGTCCAGGTCGGTGTGGTACTGCGCGTAGCGCCGCCGGTAGTCGTCGAGGGTCACGCATTCGTGAAGTGGATCGAACGGACGTCCGATGTCGGCGCCGGGCGTCTGACTCGCCGGGGGAGTCTGCGAGGCCTCGTAGATGTAGTCGCCCAGATGCAGGACGAAATTGAGGTCGTCGCGCTCGGCGATCCGCGCGTAGCCGTTGAAAAAGCCCGAGTTGTACTTGGCGCACGACACGGCCGCGAACCGGAAGTGCTCCGCGCCGGCTGCCGGAAGGGTTCGAAAGCGGCCGATCGGCGAGGTCTCCGTGGCGGAGCGGAACTCGTACCAGTAGTGCGTGTCGGGCTGCAGGCCGCCGACGTCGACCTGTGTGCTGAAGTCGTCCTCTGGGCGTGCCACCGACTGACCAGTCGCCACCACCTCAGACATATCCGCTTTGGCCGAAACCCGCCAGGTGAGTGGCTGGCTCGCTGGTTCGCCGGTGGTCACGCGAGTCCAGATGATTGCCCGGTCGGTGTCCGGATCGCCGCTCGCAACACCGTGCCTGAAGATGCTCATGCTGCGGCTGACAGTATGGGTTGCGCATGCCTTGGCCGTGCCGCGGCGAGGAGGACCACGGCGGCCAGCGCCAGGACGGCGCCGAACGCAAACGCTGCCGATGAACCGTACGTGTCCCACAGCAGGCCAGCGACCAGGGACGCCGGAAGCACTGCCACGGCGACCGCGAAGTTGAGGATCCCGTAGCCGGTCCCGCGCAGGTCGGCAGGCACCAGGTCAGCGACGAAAGCGCGACCGACGGCCTCGTTGATGCCGTAGTACGTGCCGTAGAGGATCCACAACAGGGCGGCCGCCGTAGCCGTGGTCGCGAGCGCGAAGCCCGCGTAGCTCACGCCATAGATCAGCCACGCAATCGCGATCGGGATGCGGCGGCCGAAGCGGTCCGACAGGATCCCCGCGGGAAACGAGACGAGGGCGTTCGCCGCATTGAACGCAACGATCATCAGCAGCAGGTCCTGCAGCGTCACGCCGAGCTGCTGTGTCCGCAGGGACAGGAACGCGTCGCTCGAGTTGCCGAGCGCGAACAGGGTGTTCGCGGCCACGAACAGCCAGAACGGCATCGGCAGGGCACGTGCTGCCGCCATGAGCCGGGTCCACCGACTCGGACCTTCGGAGGCTTTGTCCTCGTCGACTTGCGGCACGATCGCCGCGACTGGTGCGCCCTTGACGTCTTTCGGTGCCACGTCATGAACCCCGATGAAGATGACGGCGACGCCGAGGACCGCCGGCACGAGGGAAACAAGGACGATGAGCTGGAAAGTGGCGGCGTCCAGGAGCTGGGCGCCTGCCGCCGACGCACCGACGATCAGGAACGCCACTATCACGCCGATGAACGCCCCCGTCGTGTCCATCGCCCGGTGGAAGCCGAACGCCCGGCCGCGGTAGTGCTCGTCGGTTGAGTCGGCGATCAGCGCGTCACGCGGCGCCGTACGGATTCCCTTGCCCAAACGGTCGCCCACCCGTGCGACGAGGACGAGCGGCCAGGTGCTGGCGACGAGGTATAGGGCCTTGGAGGCCGTCGAAGAGCCATAGCCGATCGCGACCAACAGGCGCCGTCTCCTGAACCTGTCGGAGATAGCGCCGCTGGCGAGCTTGAGGAAGGCCGCGACGCTCTCGGCTACGCCTTCGATGAGGCCGATGATCGCGGGGCTCGCGGCTAGGACGTTGGCCAGGTAGAGCGGGACGAGGTACACGAGCATCTCGCTCGAGACATCGGTCAGCAGGCTGACGACCGCCAGCGCCAGGACGTTGCGCGTGATTCCGCGCCGCAGGAACTCTCCGATCGCGGACATCGGAGTGTTAGAGGCGAACGGCCGGTGGGCGATCGCGGTCGAACATGTGGACCGTGTCCACGAAGCGAACCTGCTTGGTCTGATAGCCCATCACCAGGGAATGTGTGCGGGCGCCACCGCCGAAGAATCGGACGCCGTTGAGCAGGTCGCCCTCCGTAACGCCGGTCGCCGCGAAGACGAGCGTCTCGCCCGGCGCAAGGTCGGTTGTGGTGTAAACGCGTTCCTCGTCGCTGGAGGTGCCCATCCGCTCTGCGCGCTGGCGCTCCTCGTCGCTCCGGAAGCGAAGGCGTGCCTGGATCTCGCCGCCCAGGCAGCGCAGCGCGGCCGCGGTCAGAACGCCCTCGGGAGCGCCGCCCGTGCCCATCACCGCGTGAACGCCGGTGCCCATGACCGCACAGCTGACCGCGGCCGAAAGGTCGCCGTCGGAAATGAGCTTGATTCGGGCGCCCGCTCCGCGAATCGAGTCGATGAGCTCCTTATGGCGCGGCCGATCCAATATGACGATCGTCAAATCGGCGATCTTGCGGCCCAGCGCCTCGGCGATCAGGTTGAGGTTCTCGACGGGTGAGAGACGGATGTCGACGCGCCCAGCGGCAATTGGCCCAACGCACAGTTTCTCCATGTACGTGTCCGGTGCGTTGAGCAGACCACCCTTCTCTGAGGCGGCGAGCACGGTGATGGCATTGGCCAGGCCCATGGCGACCAGGTTGGTTCCCTCGAGGGGATCGACCGCGATGTCGATCTCCGGCTGGCCGGGCAGCGCAACGCCGACCTGCTCGCCGATGAACAGCATCGGCGCCTTGTCCCGCTCGCCCTCGCCGATGACGATCGTGCCGGCCATCTCGACGTCGTCGAACGTCTTGCGCATTGCCTCGGTGGCCGCCTTGTCCGCACCGTCGCGGTCGCCGCGGCCCATGTAGCGGGCGGACGCTATGGCGGCGGCCTCGGTGACGCGCACCATCTCGAGAGCGAGAAGGGTCTCGAATGAGCGCGTGGTCGGAACGTCGATCATCAGCGTCGGTAGTGTCGCCGACCCGTGAAGACCATGGCCATGTGGTGGCGGTCGGCGACTTCGATAGCCATCTGGTCGCGCATCGAGCCGCCCGGCTGGATGATCGCCGTGATCCCGCGCTCGGCGGCCAGCTGGATCGCGTCGGCGAACGGGAAGTACGCGTCCGAGGCAAGCACTGCGAGTTTGGCGCGATCAGATGCCTTGTGGAGTGCGATCTCGACGGCCGTGAGCCTGCTGGCCTGACCCGCTCCCACGCCCACGAGTGCCCCGTCACGAGCGAGCACGACCGCGTTGCTCGTCACGTGCCGCACGGCGCGCCACGCGAACAGCAGGTCGGTCAGCTCCTCGAGCGTTGGCCGCCGCATCGTCACGACCTTGAGCTGCGAGCGATCGAGCTCCGATCGGTCACGAGTCTCCACCAGTAGCCCGCCCTCGATGCGGTGGAAGTCGAGCCGCGAGATCCCGTACTCGGTCAGCCCTTCGAACGGCGTGCTTGGGATCGCGAGCACCGTAAGTCGCTCTTTATCCGCGAGGATCTCCCGTGCAGGAGCCGAAAATGCCGGCGCCACGACCGCCTCGTAGGCGTTGCCCGCGATGGCCGAGGCCGTGTCTGCATCGACCTCCCTGTTCAGCGCCACGACCGCGCCGTAGGCACTGACAGGGTCGCCGTCCAGCGCTTTCTGGTATGAGTCGAGAAGCCGGTCGGCGGAGCCGATGCCCGTGGGATTGGTCTGCTTGACGATGCAGCATGTCGGCGCCGTGAAATCGGACACGATCCGGTACGCCGCGTTCAGATCCAGGAGGTCGTTGAGCGTCGGCGGGTCGCCCTGTAGCTGGATGGCGTCGGCGAGCGAACCAGAGCGGTGCGTGGTCTCTCGATAAAAGGCCGCTTCTTGGTGCGGATTCTCGCCGTAGGGCAGGTCGCGCACCTTCTCGACGACGATCGCCAGGTGCTCCGGAAAGCGTGTCCCAGCGATGTGGTTCAGGTAGCCGGCCACCTCGGCGAAGTAGGCCGCAACGTCGGCCAGCGCATCGGCCGCGAGGCGTTGCCTCAAGTCTGCAGAGACTGTGCCCATCTCGCGCAGCTCGGCGAGCAGTAGGGGGTAGTGGCGAGGATTGGAAACGGCGGCGACCGAAGCGTAGTTGCGCGCGGCGGCAGTCAGCAGCGCGGTACCACCAACGTCGATCATCTCGATCGCCTCGTCGAGCGGGACCGATCGGGGTCCGAGCTGCGGCGCAAAGGACTTCACGTTGACGACGACGATGTCGATCAGCCCGATGCCGTGCTCGGCGAGCTGGGCAATCTCGTCCGGAACCTGACGGCGGGCCAGTATGCCGGCGTAGATCTGCGGGTGGAAAGTCTTCACTTGGCCGCCGGCGAGTGCCTCGTGGTCGGTCAGGGCGCTAACCGGCTTGACTTCGACGCCCTCGGCTCGAAGAGCCTCGACGGTTCCATCGGTCGCGTAGATCTCTACGTCGAGCGATGACAGATCGCGCGCCAGATCGGCGATCCCGTCGCGGTTAGCGACCGAGAGCAGGGCTCGCAACGTCTCCTCCAGTCCCTCTCGGTAGCCGGGCGCGGCGGCTCCTTCGCGGAGGCGCGGCACGGCGAGCCGAGTATAGCAACGCAGTTCGACTTCCCTGCCGCCTTGTATATTCGCGGCTATGGGAAACAAGGGGTTCATCGAGCCGCTCTTCACCGTGTTCGACGAGAGCCACTTCAGCGACCTGTTCTTTCCGATCTGGGCCGCGGCACTGCTGCTGCTGATCGGAACGGTCGTGCTGTACAACGTTCGCTCGCGGCAGCTACATCGTCACGAGGTGCTGCGGACGCTCCAGGAGTGGCTGCTGTGGACAGGACTCGCGACCTTCGGCCTGATCCTGGTCGGCTCGCTGTTCCACTTCTACTTCCTGTTCGTCTTCGCGTTCATCGTGATCGGCTGCGCAACGTTCATCTGGGTCCGCTTCTTCCGTTTCCCGCCGATGATCGCCGTGTACAACGAGCAGCTGCGCCGGGCACGGTTCTTCAGCCAGTCGCGCTACAAGGCGGCCGAGGCGACGGTGCGCGCCAAGCGCACTCGCAACACCCGGCGTCGCCGGCGCTGATCTCCGCCGAAGAGGACTGCTGATGGACATCAAGCGGTTCGGGCCAGGTAACAGACGTCCGGGTGGGCCACCGGGAACGCAGGGTGTTTCCGGCCAGGTCATCTACAACGACTCGCGGGCCATAGTGAGTGAGCTCGCCTTCCAGCGTTACGCGATCGTGACTCCCCACGCGAATCAGTCGAACACCGCCATCTTCATCGTCATCAGCGGGGGCGGTTTCGTACAGGTGGGCGACGAGCGTGCGCGTGTCAACCACGGCGAGGCCGTTGTCTGGCCGCCCGGCCTGCGTCACGGCGCATACACCGACGGCACCGAGATGCGAGCAATCATCGTCGAGCTGACCGGCGATGACGACGGCCTGATCTCGTCCGACGCCGAGGCCGTTGAGGCCGTTGAGGCTGTCGAAGGAGCGACCCCAGCCGCCGATGCCCCGCCGAGACCCGCAGCGACCAAAGCGGAGGGCACGCTCGCCGAGCGCAAGATCTCGCGCGAGGAGTACGACTCGACCGAAGGCGAGCCCTGGTGAGTGCCGCTGCCAAGGTGAGCACGGGCCAAGCGACCGACGAAGAATCGCCGACGTCCGCGGGGGTTACCGTTGAGCCGCTCACGAAAGCGCGGTTCGAGGATCTGGCTTCGCTCTTCATGCAGGGCGGCGATCCAAAGTGGTGCTGGTGCATGTACTTCAGAGCGAAGGGCTCGTCGTGGAGCACGTCCACCGCAAAGGAGAACCGCGAGAACCTGCGCGGCCTTGCCGGCAAGGAACTCGCGCCCGGTCTGGTCGCTTACCAGGACGGAGAGGCAGTGGGGTGGGTGAGTCTCGCGCCACGCGAGGACTACGACCGCCTGGAGGCTTCCAAGGTCCTGGCGCGCATCGATGACAAGCCCGTGTGGTCGATCGTGTGCTTTGTCGTTTCGAAGCAACGACGCGGGCAGGGCATCGCCGCGGCACTGCTGGCGGGCGCAATCCAGCACGCGCGCCAGCATGGCGCCTCAACTCTCGAGGCTTACCCCGTGTCAGACGAGCGCGGACGGATCCCGGCGTCGGCCGCCTTTCATGGCGTCCAGTCGATGTACGCGAGAGCTGGCTTCAAGGTGGCCGAGGTTCGGCAGTGGAACAAGGCCACGCCCAAACGGCCGATCATGCGTCTCGAGCTGACCTGAGCGCTCAGTCTGCTTTAACTGCCTCGCGACCCAGCCAGGCGCCAAGGCGGCCGAGCATCATCGCGGTGGCGCCCCAGACGTGGTGCGGGCCCACTCGATAGCCGCCATAGCGCAGCCGATATCCATCGCGATCGGCCGTAACGATCTCGATCGGTGCGCCGGGCAGGAAGGTCGCCAGAGGAGCGCTGAAGATCGAGGCGACCTCGTAGCCGTCGGCTGTCAGCGCAGGCAGGTGGTCCGCGAAGGCGACGACCGGATGCACCATGAAGCCCGAGACACGGACGTCCATCTCAGGCAGCACGCCCTGGATGCGCATCCCCGGCTCCTCGGGATCCAGCCCGATCTCCTCGTAAGCCTCACGCAACGCGGCCGCTTCGATCGTGGCGTCTCCGTCGTCGACGCCGCCGCCCGGCAGGCTGATCTGCCCTGCGTGGCGATGCTCGCCAGGTGATCGCTCGGTGAGGACGAGGCAAGCCTCGCCGCTCTCGTCGGGGTAGATCAGGATCAGCACGGCCGCCGTCTTGCGCGAGACCTCAGGCCAGCGCGGAGCGGATGGGGGAGAACCATCGGCCATCGGCAATGCGACGGGCATCAAATCAGGTGGTGGCGGTGGCAGGCGCTCGGGCAGATGCTGGAGCAGGGTCTCAGCCTCCTCGAAGCGCACCTAGCCGGCCCTCGGCAGGTCGAAGTCGAGGCCTCGCAATGGCGGCTGCTCGCCGAGTCCCTTTCCGAGTCCCACGACCGCGTAGGCGCCCATGTGCTGCGAATCCAGCAGCCGACGAACGGCCGATCTGAGCTCCAGCGCCGAGCTCCAGTCCTGATCAGCCTCTTCCTTTGCGCCGCGGTAGATCTCATCAGATCCGCAGCCCATCAGGAAGCGCGCCTGCGTCGTTCGGCCGAGCGTAGAGAAGCCGGCCTGCTGCGCATCCGAATCGAGGGCGTCGAGATCGACGTGTGCGGTGATGTCCTGCCGCCCGACTCCAGTCAGGACGTCGCTCGAAACGTGCTGGCCCCTGAATGCGCGGATCGTGCCACTGGCACGCTCCGGCGCCAGCAGCTGCGTCCCGGTCAGGCCATAGTCGATCAACAGGACGTAGCCGCGCTCCATCTGGGTGCTCAGCTCCTTGAACCAATCACCCATGTGCAGGTTGACCTCGAGCTGATGCCCCACCGGGACGCGCTCATCATCGGGTGGCAGCGTCGACGCGAGACGCCGATCGGACAGGTCGCCGGCGACCTCGACGAAGTGGTCGTCGCGCCAGTCCACGTAGATCTCGCGCAGCCCGGCATCGGTCATCACCAGACGGTGAACAGGCAGCGCGTCCAGGAACTCGTTACCGATCACGCAGCCGACCATGGGCGTCTCGACTCCGTGCCTCTGACGGCATTCGGCCCTCGACTTCGACCGGCTCATAGCCGATGACGTTCGCCAGGTCTGACTTCAGCCGGCCGAGGCCTTCGGCGATGGCGCCGCCCAGCGCTCCGCTGCCGGCCCCGTACTCGCGGAGAACGAACTCATTGGGTTTGTCGAGCCGTTCCCACATCTCGTGAATCTGGGCGGCGATGGCCCAACCGAAGATGGGATGGAGCTCGGGCGCGGTGAGGAAGTCACCGTCGCGCGTCGGGCGATCTGCGCTTACCGCGTAGTAGCCGATTCCCGGCTCGTACAGCGCGCGCTCCATGAACCGCTCGAAGGTGATCGGTCCGCTGCTCTCGATTTCGGAGCGGATCAGGTCGATCAGCGCCGGATCGCCCGGGTCGGGCGGCGGCGGACTGATATTGGCGGGACGCGGCGCGATGCTCACGACCGCGATTGTCGCCCTAGTTCAGCCGCTCGCCATTCTTGCCGGCTCCGACGGGCGCAGGCTCCTCGCGCTCTCGGGAGCCCGCATCTGAGTCGGTGCCGCGCACGTCGCGACGCTCGTCGGCTGTGCTGGTGACCATGACCTCGCCGCCGTCGCTGAAGAGCAGCGTGCCGCTGACCGGGTCGGCGTCGACCTTGATCTTGGTCCCGGGCTTGAACCGTCCTTCGAGCAGTGCCCGCGCCAGCGGGTTCTCGACGAGACGCTGGATCGCACGCCGCAACGGCCGTGCCCCGTACGCCGGGTCAGAGCCGTCGGTGGCGATGAGCTGTCGCGCCGCGGGGGTCACATCGAGCTCCAGGTCGCTGTCCGCAAGGCGGCGCGACAGATCGGCCAGCAGCAGGTCCACGATCTGGGCGAGGTCCTCGCTGGTCAAACCGTGGAACACGATGATCTCGTCGACGCGATTCAGGAACTCGGGCCGGAACACGGTGCGCAGCGTGTCCGTGACCTGCTTCTTCATCTGGTCGTACGCGGCCTCGTCCGGCTTTCCGGCAAATGAGGTGATGAACTGGCTGCCCACGTTGCTGGTCATGACGATGACGGTGTTCTTGAAATCGACCGTGCGGCCCTGGCTGTCGGTCAGTCGACCGTCCTCCAGCACCTGCAGCAGGACGTTGAACACGTCGGGATGGGCCTTCTCGATCTCGTCGAGCAGGATCACCTGGTACGGCCGGCGCCGGACCGCCTCGGTCAGTTGCCCGCCTTCGTCATAGCCCACGTAGCCGGGTGGCGCTCCGATCAGGCGCGATACCGAGAACTTCTCCATGTACTCGCTCATGTCGATGCGTGTCAGTGCGTTCTCGTCGTCGAACAGGAACGCGGCGACTGCGCGCGCGAGCTCCGTCTTTCCGACGCCGGTGGGTCCAAGGAAAATGAACGAGCCGATCGGCCGGCGTGGATCCTTGAGCCCGGCTCGTGCGCGCCGAACGGCGTCGGACACGGCCTCGACGGCTTCGTCCTGGCCGATGACACGCTTGTGCAGCTCCTCTTCCATGCGGATCAGCTTCTGCTGCTCGCCTTCCATGAGCCGCGTGACGGGCACGCCGGTCCACGCCGACACGATGCGCGCGATGTCGTCCGCGTCGACCTCTTCCTTGAGCAGCCTCCGCGCGCCATCACGCTGCGCGAGGGCGGCCTCCTGCTCCTGGAGCTTCGCCTGGAGCTCCGTCTGCTTGCCGTACTTGAGCTCGGCGGCCTGGGCGTAGTCAGCCGCGCGCTCGGCTTCGTCGATGCTCTGCTGGAGCTTCTCGAGCTCCTGCTTGGTGGCCTGAAGCTCGGAGATCTTGCCCTTCTCCTGCTCCCACTGGCTCTTCAGCGCGCCGGCGCGCTCGCCGATGTCGGCCAGCTCACGCTCTAGGGCCTCGAGGCGCGCCTTCGACGCATCGTCGCGCTCCTTGCGCAGTGCTTCGCGCTCGATCTCCAGCTGGATGCGTCGGCGCTCGAGCTCGTCCAATTCGACGGGCATCGAATCCATTTCCATCCGCAAGCGGCTAGCGGCCTCGTCAACGAGGTCGATCGCCTTGTCCGGCAGGAACCGATCGCTGATGTAGCGGTTGCTGAGGCACGGCCGCGGCAACGAGCGCGGAATCGGTGATCCGCACGCCGTGGTGGTTCTCGTATCGCTCGCGCAGGCCGCGCAGGATCGAGATGGTCTCCTCGACCGATGGCTGGTCGACGAAGACGGGCTGGAAGCGCCGCTCCAGCGCCGCGTCCTTCTCGATGTACTTGCGGTATTCATCGAGCGTCGTTGCACCGATGGTGTGCAGCTCGCCGCGCGCCAGCATCGGCTTCAACAGGTTCGAGGCGTCCATCGCGCCCTCGGCGGCGCCTGCGCCCACGACGGTGTGCAGCTCGTCGATGAACAGAATCACCTGGCCCTCGGAGTCCTTGATCTCCTTGAGCACGGCCTTGAGGCGCTCTTCGAACTCGCCGCGGTACTTGGCGCCCGCGATCAGAGCCCCCAGGTCGAGCGCGACCACACGCTTGTTCTTCAGGCCCTCCGGAACGTCGCCGCGCATGATGCGCTGGGCCAGGCCCTCGGCGATTGCGGTCTTGCCCACGCCGGGCTCGCCGATGAGCACCGGGTTGTTCTTGGTGCGGCGGCTGAGGACCTGGATGACGCGCCGGATCTCCTCGTCGCGGCCGATGACCGGATCCAGCTTGCCCGCGCGCGCCTCCGCGGTCAGGTCGCGGCCATAGCGCTCGAGCGCCTGGTAGGTGGTCTCCGGCGTGGGCGACGTGACGCGCTGGCCGCCACGAACAGACTGAAGCGCGTTGAGGATTGCTTCGTGCGTGGCCCCGGCGCTCTCCAGCAGACGCTGGGCATCGCCGCCGGACTCAGACGCGGCCAGGAGGAGGTGCTCGGTGGAGACGTATTCGTCCTGGAGCCTGCGCGCTTCGTCCTCGGCGCGCTCCAATAGGTGCCGCGCCCGTGGGTCGACGCTCATCGTGCCGCCCTCGATCTTGGCGCGATGGGACAGCACTGCCGCGATCTCCACGTTGAGCTTCGCGGGATCGGCGCCGAGCCGGCGCAATGTGACAGCCGGAATGCCCTCGGGATCGGCAACGAGCGCGGCGAGGATGTGCTCCGCGTCGAGGATCGGGCTGTCGGCATCGGTGGCCAGCCGCTGGGCCGCGAGGATCGCTTCCTGCGCCTTTTCGGTGTATCGGTCGAGCTTCATCGGTCGGTCAGTTCCTGGATATCTGTGGCACGCATAGTTGTCAATAGTATTGTCAAGTTTGTTGCCAACGTCAAGTGCCTATGGCGGGCCACTCAGCACCCTCTACTCAGCGTGGGTGGTGCACAAAAACAGCGCCACCGCTTCGCAGCAGTGGCGCTGTCCGTGTTTCAGGTGGGCCCGGCTGACCCTCTCAGTCGAGCCTGGGCTCTAGTAGTCCTGTGGTGGTGGCGGATCCGTCATGCCAAACGCCGCCTTGACTGATCGTGAGTTCAGGTAGAACAGCATGATCAGCGGCAGCAGCGCCTGCGAGAAGCCGAGGCCGCTGCCCGGGTACTCGAGGAAGCACAGGAAGGCCTCGAACAGCGAGAACCCTGCGACGACCATCGCGAAGACCCAGGCCCATGGCTGAAGAGCCCACAGGCCGAGTCGCCGCGGCCAAGCCATGCCACGCCGGCGATGATCGCCAGCCATCCCCATAGACCTGACTGTTCGAACTTCGGGCAGTCGCCCAACACGCCGAACCAGTCGAAGCCCAACAGCCTCAGACCCGTGAACAGCATTGCGAACCCCGCCAGGGCCGCGAAAAACCCGACTACTGAGACGAGAACCGGTGGATTCCTCATTCGACTCCTCTTTGCTGACCGCACTCCTGACATCGCCGGAGACCGGTAGACGATGAGGTTAGTACGGTTGGCGCTCGCATTTCTTGCC
Source organism: uncultured Chloroflexia bacterium (assembly GCA_963736895.1). Lineage (GTDB taxonomy): Bacteria > Chloroflexota > Limnocylindria > Limnocylindrales > CSP1-4 > JALYGJ01. Next base: position 214,782 of record CAVTQU010000008.1, on the reverse strand, counting down.
GCTTCTGCAACCTGACCAAGACCTTTGGCCGGTTACTTCAGCGCGGATTCGGCTGGTCGACCAGGTCGAGGAACTCCTCCGCTGCCTTCTTAGCCTCGTCTGAGAGGCCGGTGGGCAGCAGGACGCGGACCTTCACGAACAAGTCGCCGCTGCCTTCGGCGCGGAACTTGGGGAGGCCCTTGCCCTTGAGGCGGAACGTTTTTCCGGTCTGCGTCTCAGGTGGGATGCGCAGCGCGACGCGGCCGGTCAGCGTTCCGACGTGGACCTCGCCACCGAGCAGAGCCTCGCGCAGCGTCAAGGGCAGCTCGCGATGCAGGTCGTTGCCCTTCCGCGTGAAAACTCGGTGCGGATCGACGGTCACCTTTACGTAGACGTCGTTCTTGTCGGCAGTAACGCCGGAAAATCTGATGCGCTGCCCATCGGCGACGCCGGCCGGGATGCTGACCTCGATGCGCTTGCCGTCGATGTCGATCAGGCGCTTGGTGCCGGTCGCCACTTCTTCCAGGGTGACGTCCGCCAGCGCTTCCAATCGCGGCCTGGTTGCAGCGGCGCGTCCATTGCCCGACCGCGGCTCGGGCATGCCGCCCATTCCGGCCAGTAGGTCCTCGATTGATCCGGTTCGGACTCGAGTTTGGGTGCGTGTTCCCGCACCGCGGCCTCATGTCTTGACCGCCGGTGAAGAACGTTCGGAAGAAGTCGCTGAAGCCGGCCAGATCCTCGGCGGACCCGCTGTATTCGAATCGGACCCCCGGACCGCCCGCTCCCGCCGAGCCGAAGCCGTCAAAGCCGGCGAACGGATCCGCGGTCTGGCCACGGCCGCGCGCCTGGAGAGCCGCCCTGCTGGTACGCCTGCCAATTCGAGCCCAGCTCGTCGTACAGCTTCCGCTTCTCGGGATCGGACAGGACCTCGTTGGCCTCGCTGATCTCCTTGAAACGCTGTTCGGCGGCAGCGTCACCCTTGTTCACGTCAGGGTGGTGCTGCCGCGCGAGCTTGCGGAACGCTTTCTTGATGTCAGCGGCGCTGGCCGTGCGGGGCACGCCCAGCGCCGCGTAGTAGTCGCGGTACTCCACTTCGGTTTAGCCGCGCACGACTCTCAGGTCAGTCGCGCGTGACTCCCTCGAGGGAGTACGAAGGTGACTTGGCGATCGCGGGCGGCTGATCGGTGCCGGGGAAACCACGCCGAATCTTGTCCGGTGCGGCAGGCGACTCCTCGTCGATCGGCTCGCCCTTCTCCACGACCTCGGCCGGCTTGGCTTCCAGGCGCTTGGGCACGCGCACCAGCGCGTGCTCCAGCACCTGGTCCATTGAGTCGACGAGGATGAGCTTGATGCTCTTGCGGATCTCCTGCGGGATGTCGATCAGGTCCTTCTGGTTCTTGAGCGGCAGGATCACGGCGCCGGCACCCGAGAGGTGCGCCGCGAGGATCTTGCTCTTCAAGCCGCCGATGGGGAGGACGCGACCACGCAACGTGATCTCGCCCGTCATCGCCACGTCCTTCTTGACCGGAATTCCGGTAAAGGCGCTGACCATGGCCAGGGCCATCGTGATGCCCGCGGACGGACCGTCCTTGGGGATCCCGCCGGCCGGGACGTGGATGTGGAGGGTGTACTTCTCGAACGCCTCGCGCTGGATTCCCAGCTCATCGGCGTGCGCGCGGATCCACGAGAGACCGGCACGTGCCGACTCACGCATCACCTCGCCCAGCTGCCCGGTGAGGATGAAGTCCTCCTTGCCCGGCATGCGGGTGACCTCGACCGCGACGACGTCGCCGCCGACCTCGGTCACGACCAGGCCCGTGGCAGAGCCGATCTGGTTCTCCTTCTCGAGCTCGCCGTACTCGAACCGCGGTGGGCCGAGGTACTCGTTGAGCTTCTTGGCGTCGACAGTGACCTTGCGCTTGCGGCCCTCGGCAACCTGCCGAGCGATCTTGCGCATGACGTTGGCGATCTCGCGCTCGAGGTTTCGAACGCCGGCCTCGTGCGTGTAAGCCTGCACGAGCTCGACCATTGCCGCCTCGGTGAAGTCGACGTTCTTCTCGGTCAGCCCGTGGTTCTCGAGCTGCTTGGGGATCAGGAATCGCTTCCCGATCTCGACCTTTTCTGTCTGGGTGTAGCCCGGCAGGTGGATGATCTCCATCCGGTCACGAAGTGCCGGTGGGATGGGATCCAGCAGGTTGCCGGTGGCGATGAACAGCACCTTCGAGAGGTCGAAAGGCACCTCGAGGTAGTTGTCCTGGAACGTGTTGTTCTGCTCCGGGTCAAGGACCTCGAGCAGGGCCGATGACGGATCGCCACGGAAGTCCATGCCGATCTTGTCGACCTCGTCGAGCATGAAGACGGGGTTGTTGCTGCCCGCCGTCTTGATGTTCTGGATGACCCGGCCGGGCAGCGCGCCAATGTAGGTGCGCCGGTGGCCGCGGATCTCCGCCTCGTCGTGGATGCCGCCGAGGCTCATGCGCACGAACTTGCGGCCCATGGCACGAGCGACGCTCTTGCCGAGCGACGTCTTGCCCACGCCTGGCGGTCCAACGAAGGCCAGGATGGGGCTGCGGATCTTGTCCGCCAGAGTCCTCACCGCGAGGTACTCGAGGATGCGCTCCTTGATCTTCTCGAGGCCGTAGTGATCCTCGTCGAGGATCTTGGCGGCTTCCTTGATGTCCAGGTTGTCCTCGGTGGAGACGTCCCACGGGAGGCCGATCAGCCAGTCGACATAAGTCCGGATGACGCCCACCTCGGGTGAGGCTGACGGAATCCGGCTCATGCGATCGACTTCCTTGATCGCCCGTGCCTTGATCTCCTCGGGCATGCCTGCCTGTTCGACCTTCTCGCGCAGCTCGTTGATCTCGGCCTGCTGAGGATCGTCCTCGCCCAGCTCGCGCTGGATGGCCTTCAGCTGCTCGCGAAGGATGTACTCACGCTGGGTCTTGTCCATCTCGGACTTGACCTCGGACTGGATCTTGCCCTTCAGGTCGAGGATCTCGATCTGACGGCCAAGGAAGCTCGACACCAGCTTCAGGCGCTCGAGGACGTCGATCGTCTCGAGCAGCTCCTGGCGCTGCTCTGTCGACATATCGGGGCTGTAGGCCACCATGTCGGCGAGTAGGCCGGGCTCTGTGATGTTGCGCGCGGCGACCGCCGCCTCGGGCGGGACGGGCGCGCCGGACTGGACGTAGGACTCGATCTGGCCCTGCACGCTGCGCACCAGCGCCTGGACCTCGAGACCGGTTGCCGGCTCCTCCTCGACGAGCTCGACGCGCGCGAGGATGTACGGCTCCGACTCGACGAACTCGAGCAGGCGTAGCCGCTGCTGGCCCTGCACGATGGCCCGCACAGTTCCGTCCTGAAGCTGGACGACTTGGGCGATCTTGGCCAGCGTGCCGATCTCGTAGAGCTCGGACGTGGTGTTGATGTCTTCGCGATCGGCCTGACGCTGTGTCACGAGTGCGATCGGCGTGCCGTCTGCGACGGCCTTGTTGAGGGCCTGGACGGACTTGTCCCGGCCAACCTGGAGCGGGACGATCATCTCCGGGAAGATCACCGTCTCGCGCAATGCGACGAGAGGCAGCTCGCGCGTTCGCTCGGAATCCTGCGGGTTCTGCTCGACCTGCTCGTCGGTCTCGATTGTCTCTGTCATTTCGCTCCTAAGTCTCTACCGCAGGTTATCTAGCGGTTGGCCGCGGCCTTCTCCGCGTCGGCTTCGATCTCCTGCTCCAGGTGCGCCCTGGCGCCGGTGGTCTTGTCTTCGTAAAGGGTCTCGAGGATGCGCGTTCCAAGTCGCTCCTCGAGCTCGAACAGCACTCGCACCCCGGCGAGGTTCACTCCAAGGTTGCGTGTCAGGTGGCGGATCCAGAGGACTCGCCGAATGTCGTTCTCCGAATAAAGACGAATGTTGCTGCGCGTTCGCGCCGGACAGACGAGGCCTTCCAGCTCGTAGATGCGCAACGTCCTGGGATGGACGCGGACCAGCTCGGCGGCAACGCTGATGACATAAACCGGCCGGGTTGGATCCCGTCCGATTCGCTCGTCCGCAGTCCGCGTGTCTGCCATAGGTCAGCTGTCCTGCTCGGTGACTGGCTCGGCGGCCAGCTCAGCCGTCGGTTCGTCCTCAGGCTGGCCCTCGCTCACGGGCGAGATCTGGATCTGCCGGGCCTTGGCGGCCTCGGCCATGGGGATCGACAGGCGCAGCAGTCCGTTCTCGAACGTTGCCGTTGCCTCGTCGGTCTTGAGGTTCTTGGGAAGGGTCACCGTCCGGCTGAACGAGCCACGGCGGATCTCGCGATACGAGAAGCCGTCCTCGCGCTTCTGCGCGTCGGAGACCAAGTTGGCGGTGATGGTGAGTGTCTCGCCGAGGACCGAGATGTTCACGTCGTCCGGCTTGACGCCCGGGAGCGCCGCTTCGACGACGACGGAATCGGCGGTGGAGTGGATATCGACGGCAACCGATGGCGTAGTGGTCAGCCAGCCGCTGCGCGGCCGTCCAAGCGTGTCATCGAAGAGTCGATCCATGGTGTTGCGAAGCGAGATCAGCTCGCCCAGCGGGGTTGGTCGACGAATGATTGTCATTTGGCACACCTCGTGCATGCCGGATCTGAGGTAAGTCAGGAGTCCGTGAAACTTGTCTTGAATTCAGCCCGCGCCCTGAACCGGCACCTTGCCGATCGGGCACTCGGTGAAACTTAAACCTTGACAATGGTGTTGTCAAGAAGGCTGTAGCGGCCGGACTCAGAAGCCCTGTTGCTTTGGCGCCACAGTTTGTCCCGACTCTCAGCCTTTTACTCGATCGGCGCCGAGCGGACCGAGTACCAGCCTTCGCGCAGCAGGATCACCGCGACGATCAGCGCCCCGACCGCGTCGGCCCAGGTCAACCCGAAGAATTCGGTTAGCGCCAGTCCAACGAGGCTGATCGCGGCCAGTCCGGCGGCGACACCGGTCAGGATGCTGTCCGCTCGCAGAGCGCCGCTGTGCAGTGCGATCGCTGTTCTGTACTTGGCGAGCGCCAGCAGCGGCAGGACCAGCAGCGAGAACACCGAGATTGCCACGCCAATTGGCGTGACGTCCGGATGTGAGCCGTTGATGAGCGCCAGCACGGCATTGAACGCCAGGTACGCGGCGATCACGAGCAGCACGCAGCCAACGATGACCTCCGCGATGCGCTCGAGGTTGTCGGTGCGATGCGGGTGTCGAATCTCGGTGGCGAAGCGCCAGGCCAGGGCGATCGAGGCAATGCCGTCGATGGCCGCGTCAAACCCAAAACCTATCAACGACAGTGAGTCGGTGGCCAATCCGACGACGACGGCGATCGTGCCCAGCATGCCACTCAGGACGATGCTGATCAGCGACAGGTAGAGCGCGCGCCGCACCAGGCGGATGCGGTCAGCCGTGTTGTCGGTCAGGTCCTCGGTGGCGGCCACGGGATCAGGGAGCGCCGACCTGCACGTCTTCGATGAGCCATGCCGAGGAGTTGAGCCGGCCCGGCGAGGGCAACCAATCCTGCGTTGGCTGATCGATCAGGGTGACCGTGATCGACCCAGCGGGTTCGACGACGACGGTCTCCTGGCTCGCCGTTGGAATGAAGCCAAGGATCATCGTCTCCACCTGCTGCAATCGCACGATGTCAACCTCGACCACCTGGCGCCCGTCGGGCTGCGGCACAGGGTCGCTGAATTGGAGGTTGTCCAGCGGCTGTTCCGGGTCGAGCCCGCTCTCCGACCCGTACTGGGCGGCGAGTGCCGTGACGCGCCCCCTGAGGTAGGCGGATTGGGTCGCCCAGGTCGACTCCAGCTGCTGGGTCGTCGGCGGAGTGATGTACATCCGCGAGGCAAGCTGACTGCGTCCTGTGACCCACGAGATGACGTAGCCCTCGACGGTCGCCGTGGGGGAACCGTGGCGCCCACCAACCAGCCAGAACAGGGTCAGCGCAGTGACCGCCACGGGGAGAAACAGGGCGGCCTGCAGCTGTCCGCCGGGCTGCGCCCCAAGGTCGACTGCCTCGCGATATGCGTGGATCGCCTGGGCCACCCACGCGACCACCAGCACGGCGAGTGGCGGAAACGTCACCAGCCAGCGGGTGCCGTCGATCAGCTGGACGGCCGCAATCAGCCACGCCACGATCGCGATCGGTTGGATGATCATCAGCAGCCAGCCGCGGCGATCGCCGATCGCCAGGTGGCCGAGGCCCCAGATGACGAGGCTGCGCCGCAGCACGCTGGCAGCGGACGGCAGTTGGCGGCCCGGGACGCGGGCTGGATCATGGGTTGCCTGCTCGGGCGGCGTCGTCAGCGCAGCAGGGGTCGTCAGGGAGGCTGAGTCATCCTCGTCGGGGAGCGACTCCGGCCGGAGCGACTCCTGGCCGTCGCCGCCGATGTTCGTCAGCGCCCGACGGCGCTGCCCACCGGCTCGCCGTCGCCGATCAGCTCACGCCGCAGAGCGACCTCGCACTCGGCCTTCGAGACGGCCAGCACCTTGTCGCCGGTCTGGAAGACCGTTTCGGGCCGGATCCCCTGGACCGAGCTACCGCGCAACAGGACGAACAGCGAACACCCGTCGGGCAGAGGAATGTCCGTCGCACGACGGCCTACCGCCGGGGAGTCATCCGCGATCTGGGCCTCGAGCAGCTGTAGTGCTCCACCCTTCAGGTCCGCCAGATGCAACAGCTCGTGGACCGGGATGTCCTGCTCGATGGCGGCAAGTGCCATACGCGTGGGGCTGATGATCTCGTCCACGCCCAGGTGGCGGAAGAGCTCCTCGTTCTTCGGGTTGTTCACGCGCGCGATGGTGCGCGGCACGTCGAAGTGATGCTTCGCCATCTGGCACACGACGAGGTTGTCCTCGTCGTCGCCGGTCACGGCAGCCACGATGCCGGCACGGTTTGCGCCCGCCTCGGCGAGATGCTTCCCCTCGCAGCCGTCCTTGTTGAGCACAATGCTGCCCAGCTCGTCGGCAATCTGCCGGGCTCGGCCGGGATTCTTCTCGAGGATCACCAGCTCGTGACCTGCTTCCAGCAGTTCCTTGGAGAGGAAGTAACCGACCTTCCCGCCTCCGACGACGACGATGTACATGAGTGCTAGCGCTCCACTGGTTGCGGTTGGGTTTGCGGCTCGGTTTGAGGTGGGGATTGCGGTGGGGGATTGTCGACATGGTCGTGGTGGCGCTCGACGTCCCGAACACCACTGGCGCCAGGGTCTGCCGCCAGGCCGGTGTACTGGGCGAGCGCGTCGACCAGGAGACGAGTACGGCAGATGGTCGCGAGGCCGAGCATCGTGTACGCCTCGGCACGAACCGGATCGTTGACCTTGGCCACTACGTGACCCACCTTGAAGAGCTCTTCGGCCAACTGGGCGGCGAGGACGTTGCGGTTGTCGCCCTCGGTCAGTGCAAAGAAGTAGTCGGCACCGTCCGTGCCCAACCGTCGAAGGACATCCTCCTCGGTTCCGTCGGCACGCACCGCCTGTCCCGGGAAGTCCTCCTCGAGCTTGTCGAACGCATCGCCGTTGATATCGACGATCGTCACATCGTGGCCCTCCCGGGCCAGCTGCTCAGCCAGGCCGGCGCCAACGCGCCCACAGCCAACGATTACCGCGCGCATCTGATCAAAGCCTCCCGCCGGTGAGAGCACCGGTGAACTGACGAATACCCGTCTTGCTCGATCCAGTCGTCTGGCGCTCTGTGCTGCTTGACACAGGCTCGCGTACGACGATCACCTCGCATGGCGCGTTCTGGAAGATGTACGGGATGGCGTCTCCGATCGCAAACTCGCCGCCGAAGCGTTGCCGGTACGGGAGCCCGACGATGATCGCGTCGGCGCCCACCTCGATCGTCTCGTCGACGAGCGCGGCCGCCACCTCCCGTGCCTGGAGCAGGTCGCCCGTCAGCTTGACCTTGTACTGCTCGGCGATGCCCTCGGCCATGTCGAGCAACGCCGAAGCAGTCTCGTTTTCGACGGTCAGCTCCTCGGACAGCTCGTGACGCCAGTCCACCTCGATCACGTGGATAGCCACAAGCTCCGCGTTGGCCATCTTGGCCAGCTGGCAACCGTGGTGTATGACGAGCTCATCTGTAGGGCCGCCGTTCAGGCCGAGCACGGCCTTCCGAAACGGCACGCGTGGCAACTGTTCAGGCATGCCGGCGAAGCGTACACCGGCTATGACTTGACTGGCGGGTCGCCTTCCTCTTCGCGCTCATCCTCGGGATCGGGGTTCTCATCGCGTCGATAGGGCACGCCGACGACGACGGTGTGCGGACGGCCGATGAGCGCTCGGCGCAGCCGATTCGCAGACTGGTTGTAGAGGATTCGCTCCCACCAGCTGCGGGCGACGTACTCAGGGATCACCACGAAGGTAATCGGGAACGGCTTCTCGTCGGGCCAGGTCTCGTCGAGGACCTGCAGGTAGGCCAGCATCGGGCCGACAAGCGGCGCGATACGGCGACTCGACGATGACCAGCGGCACGTCGGGCAGCTGGCGCTCCCAGCGCTCACGAAGCTGCGCCGCTTCCTCGGGCTCGTCGGAGATGAGCACCGCCCTGACGTCCGGCGCGATCGAGCGGCCGACGTTGACTGCCTGGATCACCGCGCGGTTGATGCCCGGGATGGGGATGATGACCCGCTCGTCACGGCGTGGCGGCGGGAACACTGCGTCGGGCCGCACTTCGAGGTGCTTGGCGGAGGCCCGGTACTGCCTGTTTATGAAGACCATGATCACGATCAGGAGCGGGATGATCAGTGCCACGAGCAGCGAGGTGGGTGCCTTGGCGATGAGGACGACGAAGAACACGACGAAGGTCAGCACCGCGCCGAAGCCGTTGATGGTCAGCTTCCTGCGCCAACCCGGCGACCGCTCCTTGCGCCAATGGAGGACCATGCCGGTCTGGCCGATCGTGAAGGCGATGAACACGCCGACGGCGTAGAGCGGGATTAGCGCGGTCGTGACGCCGCCAAACGCCACGATCAGCGTGATAGCTGCGATGGCGAGGATGACGATGCCCGACGTGAACGCGAGGCGGTCGCCCTTGAAGCTGAACTGGCGAGGCATGTAGCCGTCGCGCGCCAGGATGGCCGCGAGGCGCGGGAATGCGTTGAAGGACGTGTTCGCGGCCAGGAACAGGATCAGCGCCGTGAAGGCCTGGTAGAAGTAGAAGGCAAACGTGTCGTTGCCGAAGATGGTGCCGGCGACCTGGCTGATGACGGTCTTCACTGCGGGCTCGTCAACGGGCACGATGCCGAACGTGTCGGCCACGAAGGTGAGGCCGACGAACAGGATGCCCAGCAGGATGGCCATCACGGACAGCGTCGTCGCCGCGTTGCGTGGTTCGGGCGGCTTGAAGGCAGGCACGCCGTTGGCGATCGCCTCGGTACCTGTCAGAGCAACCGAACCGGAAGCAAACGCCCTAATAAGCAACAGGATCGTGACCGCCTGGAGCGGGTCGGGCGCGCCGGGGAGTGGCGTCGGCGGGGGCGCGCTTTCTCCCAGCACCACGATGCGGAACGTGCCTATGCCGATCATCAGCAGCGTCGAGACCGCGAAGACGTACGTGGGGATCGCGAAGATGTTGCCCGACTCGCGCAGGCCGCGGAGGTTGCCGAGCATGATGAGCAGAATCGCCACCGCGGCGATCTCGACGCGGATGTCCACCAGGCCCGGAACGGCCGAGATCACCTGCTCTACTGCTGATGACGTCGACACGGCGACTGTCATGACGTAGTCGACCAGGAGTGCCGCTGCCACGATGAGCGCGAACATGCCGGGCAGGTTCGCCCGCGCCACCGCGTAGTCGCCGCCTCCCGACGGGTAGGCAAAGATCTCCTGGCGATAGCTGATCGATACGACGGTCAGAAGGAAGGCGATCGCAATGGCGATCGGCAGGCTCAGGAAGAGCGCGCTGACACCTGCCAGCACGAGGACGCGAAGAATCTCTTCGGTGGCATATGCGGACGAGCTGATCGCATCGGAGCTGAAGATGGCGAGCGCCTTGACCTTGGACAGCCGCTCGGCGATGTCCTCGTAATTGCTGAGCCTTCGGCCGAAGAGCGCGTGCCGGACCCTCTCGAGAGCGCGGCCGGTGGCGGTACGCGGCACGGACGCCGTTTCGCGGGCGATCAGCGTGCCGGGCCCCGAGTAGCGGAAGAACGCGGCGTGCGGTCGCTCCACCCTGACGCGGCGGTCGCCCGGCTTGCGGCCGTGCAGCCAGGGTTTTTGTGGGTCGCTCACCGGTTTGTCACAGCCCGAATTTGAGGCGAGCGACGAGCCGCCTTGGCAGGCCTGCGTCGGTCATCAGCTTCTGGGTCTGCTCGACCGGGTACTCCACGCGATGCCATTGCAGCTCGTTCTTGTCCGTATCGAGGATCATCGCGCACGCCCGGGGATCGCCGTCGCGTGGCTGACCGACGCTGCCCGGGTTGACGATGAGCCGCGCCCCGTCGAACTTGAACGTCTCTCCCGCCTCACCCACCGTGGCCTCCATGGCACCGGACTTCCGCTCGCGAAAGACGAGAGGCACGTGGGTGTGTCCGACCAGGCAGTGCCGGGTATCGAACCGCGACAAGTTCGCCCGGGCGATGGCCGAGGTGTAGACGTACTCCCAGGTGGGGTCCCGTGGACTGCCGTGCACGAGGGTGAACGGCGCGTCGATTGAGCGCAGCGGCAACGCGGTCAGCCACTTGCGCGTCTCGGGGGTGATGCGCTCCGCCGTCCACTCGACCGCGGCCTTCGCATCGTCGTTGAATGAATCAGTGTCCAACTCGCCGATCGCGGCGGAGTCGTGGTTGCCACGAACGCCAACTGCATTCTCGGCGGCGAGGCGGGCAACCACCTCGTCCGGCTGTGGGCCGTAGCCAACAACATCTCCCAGCTGCCATACGGCGTCGTACGGCTTGATCTGCTCAAGGACAGCTTCGAGGGCGGGCAGGTTGCCGTGGACATCTGAGAGCACGGCGATCCGCATTGGTCGGTCACGATAGCAAAGCGCGAAGCACCTTCACCATACGAGGCGCTCAACTCGCGCGGCGTCGCTCGTTGGCCGGACGCGGATACCGATCGGGCGTGTGGCCACGTTTGTCGATGATCACCAGGCAATGCCCCGGCAGGCCAACCTGCTCCGCCCCGGCCAGACGCTCGATCCGGGGGGACGAGCCGCCGGCCGCCTGGCAGATGCGTCGAGCGTCAGAAATCTCTCGAGCGAGGTCCGTTTCGAGTCCCTCGCGCTTCCATGCAACGACGTGTCCGCCTCGCCTGACCAGCGGCAGGCCGAGCTCCGCAACCTCCGCCACCGTGCCCACGGCGCGGGCGACCACAAGGTCCCAGCGCTCCCGGTGGTCGGGATCCCGAGCGAGGTCCTCGGCACGCTCGGCGATTGCACCGATCTCCGGGATAGTGCCCGGATCGCGCGCCGGATCGGTCTCGAGCGCGGTTCGCACCTCGGCCGCGGCGACGTCCAGGAAGCGAGCCTTCTTGCCGATCGAGTCGACCAACGCGACGCGGCGCAGCGGAAGAAGCGCGGCCAATGGCAGGCCTGGAAAACCTCCTCCGCTGCCAAGGTCAAGAAGCGAGTCTGTCTTCAGGCGTCGCAAAGTTGAGACCGCGATCAGGCTGTCCAGCACGTGGCCGCGCGCGATCTGCTCGGGTGTTCGCAGGGCGGTCAGGTTGATGGCCGCATTCCAGGCAATGAGCAGCCGTACGTGTCCGTCGATAGCGGTCCGCGCTACAGAAGGGAAATCGATTCCGGCTACCGCCAATCCAGCGTCGAGCGTGGACCAGAACTCGGTGGGTAGCGTCGGCAGATCGCGTGCCGATTGCGGGAGTGGTGCGCGCTCGGCCATCTAGGGGCCTGATGAAAAGAAGAAACGCCGCAGGAGAGGGGACCGATCAGAAGTTCGTCCATGCCCGAACGACTCTGACCCTTTGCTCTGTCCCCGCTCCCTGCGGCGTGACGTTTCTGGCACCACCGGCCTTTCAGTTTTCCCCCGCCGTCCGGTTTGTCCGATCGGATCTCTCCGATCGCCGAAGCCGGCGAGGTTACCGTACTCGGACTGGGCGCCGTCCCCGCTGGCGCACCAGTGGTGCAAGGCCGGCAGTGTCGCGACCTCGGCCATGGCGGGTCAACGGGCTTTTCCACGAGTTCGGAGTGGCCTTCCGGGTTTGTGGAGAAATCCGTGCGCGATTTCCGAAATTTGTGGACGGCTGGCCTTGCGGAAAGGATTTCAACCTCTGCAGTCGGCCCCGCCGGGCCACTGCTGCGCGGCCACCCATGGCCCCAGCTAAAAGCGGTGCCACGGCTGACCTTGCGGGTCAGTCGGATGTTTTGTCTTCGCTGGCCTGCGGCCAGCTACGCGCGAAGCGGTTGCGTCCCTTCGTTCCGCCGGGGCCTCAACCGTCGCTTGTGCGAGCCCTCACCGGCCGGCCCATGCTCCGGCGGACGACCTCCATGACCTCTTCGGTGTAGACCTGGGCCTCGCCGGTTTTGACGGCCGTAGCCAAGCAACCCGCGACGTGATCCTCCATCAGCAGCAGCGACACGGCGTCGACGGCCGCCCGCAGAGCGGCGGTCTGCTGCAGGATGTCGATGCAGTACTCGTCGCGCTCGATCATCCGTGCCACGCCGCGCACCTGGCCCTCCATCCGCGACAAGCGACGGAGCAGCTGCGCGCGGTCCTTGGTGTAGCTGTGCCGCGAGGGGGTGGAAACGGCCGTCGGCGGCGTCGCGTTGGGGCTGCTTGTGCGTGTCGTGCTCATACTGGTGGGGAGTATAGCGGTCGCTCGATGATCGATTCCTCATCGAGTCGTCACCCTTACGTAACTAACGGCGTCCGATGGCGAAGCCGCGCCGCGTCGAGACGGTCTAGACTCCTCTGGAATGGACGGGCCCGACTGGCTGCGAACACAGCTGACGTCGTTTACCTGTCCGGCGTGCGGTCGCCGCTATCGAGGCTCCAAGATCCGACTGCTGGCTGAGCGCGACGGACTCTTCTTTGTCGACCTCGACTGCGCCCGCTGTGGCAGCCACACGGTCGCGATAGTGACCGTCGAGATGGACGACACCACCGCCTCGATCACCGAGATCTCCGATCTGAACCTTGACATCGACGACATTCCAGAACACTTCGGCGAGGAATTGCCGGCGGCGGCGTCACTGGTGACTGCCGACGACGTCCTCGAGATGCACGAATTCCTATCGGCCTTCAAGGGCGATATCAGCCACCTCTTCCGCCTTGCCGCGCGAAGAACGGACGGTGCCGAGCGCAGGTGACGGACCAGGCCCGGTTCGCCCATGCCAGCGAGGCGGAGCTTGCCCGGATTCTCGACTACTACGGAGTGCGTTGGGAGTACGAGCCGCGCACGTTTCCGATCCTCTGGAACACCGACGGCAAGGTGGTTGAGAGCTTCTCGCCCGACTTCTACCTGCCCGAGCTCGACACCTACGTCGAGCTGACCACGCTCAAGCAGAGCCTCGTGCGGCGCAAGAATCGCAAGCTCCGGCGGCTGCGCGAGCTGTACCCGGATATCAAGGTCAAGCTGTTCTACGGCAAGGATTTCCGGGCATTGATGCTGAAGTACGGGCGCTTCGACCTGGCAGCCTCTTTGAGCGGCCTCGAGGGGCAGATCATGCCCGAGCGGCTCGACGCCCAGCCAACCCTGCGGGTGGCGATTCCCGCCGCGGTAGTCGTCGGTGAAAAGCCGGCAATCGAGCACGAGCTTCCCGCGACACCGGAACGCCAGCAACCCGATTACCAGCCGGCGCTGGTATCCGTTTCCTCGTCACTAACTCGACCGTCGAGGGGGACGCGGCGTCGGCGTGGGCGGCGCGCATTCATCGGTCACTGATTGGGAGAGTGTTAATTGGTTGAGCAACAGGTTCGCGAGCCGGCGATGTATTCAGATGTCGCCCAGGTGCTGATCACCGAAGACCAGATCCGCGACAAGGTCCGCGAACTCGGCCGGCAGATCAGCGTCGATTACGCGAGCACATCGGTCACCCTGGTGAGCGTCCTCAAGGGCTCCCTGCCGTTCATGGCCGACCTCATGCGCCAGATCGAGATTCCCCTGCAGATAGACCTGATGGAGGTCAGCTCGTACGGCGGCGCGACGACCGAAACGTCGGGCCTGGTCCGCATCCTGAAGGACCTCTCGTCGTCGATCGAGGGCAAGGACGTGTTGATCGTTGAGGACATCATCGACACCGGGCTGACTCTCAACTACCTCTTGCGCTACCTGCGCGGCAAGAACCCGCGGTCGCTGCGGATTTGCGCGCTGCTGGATAAGCCCACTCGCCGTCTGGTCGAGATCCCCATCGACTATCTCGGCTTCACCATCCCCGATGAGTTCGTCGTTGGCTACGGCCTCGACTTCAGCGAGTTCTACCGCAACCTGCCCTTCATCGGCGTCCTTCGTCGAGAGCTCTACGAGACGACGTGACGCGCCGCGCGCTCGGGCGCGGCCGGCTGCTGGTAGTGGTCGGGTCGCTCACCGCGCTCGTCGGGATGGTGCCGCCCTGGTGGGTCATCGAGCGGACCGGACAGGCACCGCTCAGCGGTAACGGGTTCGACGGCGCGGGCCTCATCGTCTTTCTCGCCGCGCTCGCGTTGCTTGCGATCGTGGTCATGCCGTTCGCCTCGCGCGACGGCGAGTCGTCGCTCGATCGCGGCCCGGTCTACATCGTTTTGGCTCTGATCGCCATCGGCGCGTTCCTGTGGCGGGCCTACGAGATCTTCCAGTTCGGCGGCGTCGTGCCGACGCAGACCATCGGGCTGTGGATTACCGGCGCGGGGCTATTGATCGTGGCCTGGGGCGTTGGCGACATCCTCACCGAAAGGTCGCCCACCACCTACTGACTGCGGGAGGTCCGCGGCCTCACGAAAATGATCGCCTCCGCAGTCGGCCTGCGGGCCGCTGCTGCGCGCTCCAGCGCGTCCCCCGCTGACGCGGCTTACGTGCCTTCGCTTGCGAGGAACTCCCGCACCAGCTCCTGGAAGTGGAAGACGCCGTTCTCCCGCTTGGCCGAGAAACGGCCTGCGTCGTAGGCGCGCGAGCGCAATCCGCGCTGGACCTGCTCGCACAGCGCGATGTCCTCCTGCTGGATCTGGTCGGAGAAGGCGATCGTCTGCTGCATCGACTCCCAGCCTGACCCGGTCCCCGGCTCGGCGAAGAACCACTCGAAGACGGTCAGTGTGCGGTCGACTCCCACGGGGATGATGATGTTGGAGGACATGTTGTCCTCATAGATGTTGAACATCGTGTTGGGGAAGAGCCAGTAGTACAGGGCTTCGCCCTCGCCGTCACTGGTCCGCACGTAGCGTCGGTCGCGACCCAGCTCCTCGCCCTCTTTCAGCTCGCGGATCGGCGCGTGCTGCTTCGAGTAGTAGCGGAATGTCTCGACCCGGTAGGAGTCGTAATCGAGCTCCTTGAACAGCGCCGGGTGGGCGATGGGCAAGTGGTAGCCCTCCAGGTAGTTGTCGACGTAGACCTTCCAGTTGCACTCGATCAGGTACTCGCGCCGCTCGATGAGTCGCATGTGGTCCACGTCGTAACCGGCCCGCGCGACCTCGGCCGGGATCGCGCCCATCTGGTCGCGCAGAGGCGCCGCGTCTTCGTCGAGATTGGCGAACACGAACGGCCCCCATCGATCGACGCGGACGGGGCGAAGTCCGAAGTCCGCCTTGTCGAAGCCCTCCGACTCGTCCATCTCCGGCGCCGCGCGCAACGCGCCGTCCAGGCCGTATGTCCATCCGTGGTAGTGGCATTGCAGCGACTTGCGGTTGCCCTTGGAGAGCGCAACCTGGCCGGCGCGATGTCGACACACGTTGTAGAAGCCGTGGAGCTCCCCGTCGATGCCGTGGGTGATGACTATTGGCTCATCCAGGATTGTTGCCGGGACGAAGTCTCCCGGGCGTGCCAGATCGTCGAGCCGCGCCACCAGCTGCCAGGTCCGGCCGAAGATCAGCTCTTTCTCGCGTTCGAAGACGGCTGGATCGAGATAGAACGATGACGCCAGCGTCGAAGCGCGCGCCAATTGAGTCGAGTTTGATTCATTGAGAACGGCACTCATCATTTAGAGTGTAAGAGCGAAAACTGGGCAATCTGACTCGTTCGCATGGGGATCAGGCGGGGTCAGGAAGAGGAGAATTCAAATGACGATTTTGCGGGGCGCGCCCGTTCTTGTTGTGGCGTTCGTAATTGCCGCCTGTGGCGGTGGAGGAGCGACAACCGCTCCATCACGTGCACCAACCACGGCAGCGGCCACAACGGCGGCCACAACGGCAGCGGCCACGGCCACAACGGCAGCGGCCACGGCCACGACTGCACCGGCCACAGCCTCGACATCAGCGCCAGCCACGGCGGCCACATCCGAGCCGAGCTCAGGGGCAACTGAAGCCCCAAGTAGCCGGCCAACGCTCGTGCCGTACACCGGCGAAACCGTCTGCGACAACATGCCTGACGGTTCCGAGGGCGACATGCTCGAGACGATCTGCAATGCAGGAAAGATCCTGATCGCAACC
Organism: uncultured Chloroflexia bacterium; assembly: GCA_963736895.1. GTDB lineage: Bacteria > Chloroflexota > Limnocylindria > Limnocylindrales > CSP1-4 > JALYGJ01. Next base: position 198,296 of record CAVTQU010000008.1, on the reverse strand, counting down.
GATCCCGCATATCCGCCCCAGTCCGAGCTCCTGCCAGATGGGACCTTCGAGGGCTTCGACATCGACACCGCAAACGCCATCGGGCAGCGCCTCGGGGTCGACGTCCAGTTCGAGACCCCAGATTTCGCTGAAGTTCAGGCCGGCGGCTGGGCCGGAAGGTTTGACCTTTCGGTTGGCTCGATAACCATCACCACGGGACGCCAGGACAACCTCGATTTCACCCAGCCGTATTACTTCACGCCGGCGCAGATGGCGGCAACAGAGGTATCCGGCATCACGACCCTCGACGGCCTGGCTGGCAAGGTGATCTGCACAGGCGAGGACACGACCTACTTCTTCTGGCTCGAAGGAACGCTCGAGCTGGCGGGCGACGTGCCCGAGCCGGCTCCGGTGCCCGAAGGCGCTACCTCGACAACGTTCTCGACCGACACTGAGTGCGCGGACGCCGTGACTGCAGGACGGACCGAGTTCGAGGGTTGGCTCACCTCATCGACCACGCTCGATGCCTCTATTGCGGGCGGCGCACCTTTCGTGCTGGTAGGTGATCCGGTGTTCTACGAGGCTCTCGCGGTGGCGCTCGACAAGAGCGCTCCGGATCATGACCAGCTGCTGGCTGCTCTGGACACCATCGTGGGCGACATGCACACGGATGGGACACTCAGCACATCCAGCATGAATTGGTTCGACGGACTGGACCTGACAGTCAGCCAGTAACCGCCAGTAATCTGACCTTTCGCGACGGGAGCCCGCCAGGGGCTCCCGTCACACTTTACGGAGCAGCACCCTGAGCGCAGCCGCGAAGGCAGAGCCGAACATCCTGGGGGAGATCAGGGCAGCCCAGCGTTCGCGAATGCGGCGCTACCGCGTCCAGTTCTTTCTGGTCTGGGTCATCGTCATCGGCGGTCTCGCCGTGGCGTTGGCGTCAACCGGGAACGTCGACACCGAGTGGATCAAGACATGGGCGCCGCTGATCATCGGGGCGGCACCGGTGACGATCTTCGTCTGTATTGCCTCCATCACCCTGGCGATCGTGCTGGCCATACTGGGCGCCCTCGGACGGCTCTCAACCAACCCCTACATCAACGGCCTGGCGTCGCTCTACGTTTCCTTCGTCCGGGGCACACCGCTGCTGGTCCAGATCTACTTCGTCTACTTTGCGCTGCCGTCCCTGGGCATCATTCTGCCCGCGCTGCCGGCCGGAATCATTGCCCTCGGCTTCAACTACGGCGCGTACCTGACGGAGATCTTCCGGGCCGGCATCCAGGCCGTTCCGCGGGGCCAGCGAGAGGCGGCCTTGGCGCTGGCCATGCCACAGCCGCTGATCATGCGTCGTATCGTCTTGCCGCAGGCGACTCGGATCGTCACGCCGGCCATCGGCAACGAGTTCATTGCCATGATCAAGGACAGTGCGCTCGTATCGATCATTGGCGTGCGCGAGGTGCTGTGGAATGCCGAGACCGCCGGCAGGCCTCACGGCAACACACTCGAGGCGTTCATCATCGCCGCCCTGATCTACTGGATCCTGACGATCATCTTCTCGTTCTTCCAGGAGCGTCTCGAGCGCCGCATGGCTCGAGGTGACCGCTGATGCCCGCACTCGGCGAAGTCATCGTCAGGGCAACGGGGATCGAGAAGTACTTCGGCGACAACCACGTGCTGCGCGGCGTCGACATGGAAGTCCGCCAGCACGAGACTGTGATGCTGGTCGGACGCTCGGGAAGCGGCAAGACGACGTTCCTGCGCTGCCTCAACTTCCTCGAGGAGCCGACGGTCGGCTCGGTGCACATCGACGACATAACGGTGGACGCGGACCCACTGCACGATCGATCCCGCGCCCACCAGGAGCGCATCCGCCAGATCAGGCTCCGAGCCGGAATGCTCTTCCAGGAGTTCAACCTCTTCCCGCACATGACCGCGCTTCAGAACTGCATCGAGGCACCCATTCGGGTGCGCGGCAAGTCGCGAGCTCAGGCAATCGAGATCGCCGACCACTTCCTCGACAAGGTCCACCTGCGGGACAAGCGCGACGAGTACCCGGCTCGCCTGTCAGGTGGGCAGAAACAACGTGTCGCCATCGCGCGAGCCCTGAGCATGGAGCCCAAGGTCCTGATGTTCGACGAGCCCACCAGCGCGCTCGACCCCGAGCTGATCGGAGAGGTCCTGACGGTCATGGAGGACCTGGCGCACGAGGGCACGACGATGATCGTCGTCACTCACGAGATGCACTTCGCCCGCGAGGCGGCTGATCGTGTCGTCTTCATGCACGAGGGCCAGATCGTCGAGCAAGGTCCGCCCGAGCAGGTTCTGAACGACCCACAGGACCCGCGGACGCAGCAGTTCCTGCGGCGATTCCTGTTGACGGCCGACGCGGGACCGGGCGACTAGGCCGGACCGCTCGGCACGAAGTCCAGCCCGAGCCAGCGCGACGATGAGCTTTCTCCGCCGGCAAGACGCCTGATCTCGAACACGTAGCGGCCGGCGGGCCACACGTCGCCCTCGCCAGCGGGCGGCTGGAAGTACGCCTCGCCAAGGTCGTAGAGGGCCACGTCCAGCAGTCTCGGCCGGGTAACCTCGCGCACGCTGCCATCTGTTCCGACCTGCCACAGGATCACCGCACGCAGCACCTCGGCTGGACTTACGACGGGCGTCTTTGGCCCGCAGATTCCGACCGCCTGCAGGCTGCCGACACGCACGGAGATCAGTTGCAGGTTCGGATCGGCGGGCCCCGTGGCCTGCTCAGGAGCGCCGGCCCATAACGATCGCGACGGACGCTTGAGAGTGCTTTCGCTTGTAAGAAGGTGCCACGCAGTCGAGAGCCGACAGTGTTGATGGCGCGCCGCAAACGCAATCTGGGCGGGGGTTGGCCCCAGCGGTGCGGCCGTTGGTGTTGCCGCGGCCGCGACGTCGCTGGGGGCTGCCGATGGAGTCGCGTCGGCGGCGTCTGCCACCCCAGCCGTAGCGGCTGGCCGCTGCTGCTCCCAGGGCTTTAGCCACAGTGCGCCGAGCGCGACGACGGCCACGATCAGCACTGTCGCGAGCCGCCAACGAGCAGGCTGCTTGCCTACCCTCTCGAGGGCCGGTGTGTGCTCGATTCCTTCGTCGTCCGGGTCAGATCTCCCCGAGGTAGACACGACGGACATCCTCATTTGCGGCCAACGCGGCCGCGGTGTCGGCCAGCGTTACCTTGCCCGTCTGCAATACATAACCACGGTTGGCAACGCCAAGCGCCTGGAGAGCATTCTGCTCGACCAGCAGGATCGTAATCCCCTGGCCGTTGATCTCGCGAATGATCTCGAAGATCTGCTGCACCAGGATGGGCGCCAATCCGAGCGACGGCTCGTCCAGCAGAAGCAACCGCGGACGCGACATCAGGGCACGGCCAATGGCCAGCATCTGCTGCTCCCCGCCCGACAGCGTCCCGCCCTTCTGGGTCAGCCGTTCCCTCAGGCGAGGGAACAGCGTGATCACGCGGTCCTGGTCCTCTCGACGTTCCGAGGCGGTACGAGTGAAGCCGCCCATCTGGAGGTTCTCCAGCACGGTCAGCCTAGAGAAGATGCGGCGGCCCTCCGGAGAATGTCCGATGCCGCGTTTGACCAAATCGTGCGCCGGTGTGTTCGAGATGTCCTCGCCGTCGAACCAGACCGAGCCCTCACGTGGGTGGAGCAGTCCAGAGATCGTCTTGAGGGTGGTGGTCTTGCCGGCGCCGTTGGCGCCGATGAGCGTCACGATTTCGCCTCGGCCAACCTCGAGGTCAACACCCTGGAGTGCGCGGATCCGGCCGTAGTACGTGTTCACGTTGGTCAGCTTGAGCATCACGCCATCGGCCACCGACCGCGGCTGATGGTTCGGCGGCTGGCTGCGCCTCAGTGACCGCGGCTGTCACGTGGACGGTGCCCCAAGGTACGCCTCGATCACCTTCGGATCCCGTCTGACCTCTTCGGGTGTTCCCGCCGCAATCTGCTCACCGTGGTCCAGGACGGAGATCCGGTCGCTGATGCCCATCACGACGCGCATATCGTGCTCGATGAGGAGAATCGTCAGGCCGAGTTCGCCACGGAGCTTCCCGATCAAGGTGGTCATCTGGGTAGTCTCTGCCGGGTTCATGCCAGCTGTGGGCTCATCGAGAAGCAGGAGTCGGGGTTCACTGGCCAGTGCTCTTGCGATCTCCAAGCGCCGTTGGTCACCGTATGGCAGGTTTCGGGCGAGCACGTTGTCGCGCCCCCTGAGGCCCACGAGTGCCAGCAATTCGCGAGCGCGCTTGTTGGCGTCCTCCTCTTCCCGGCGGCGGCGTGGAGTGGAGAGCAGAGCATCGATCATGTTCGTTCGCAGCTTCGTATGCATCCCGACGAGGACGTTTTCGATTGCTGTCATGTTCTGGAAGAGGCGAATGTTCTGGAACGTTCGCCCGATGCCCGCTTCCACCATGTCGTTCGGCCGAGCGCTCTTGAAGACGCCCACGCGAGCGAGCAAATGCCTGTACCACGGCGGTCGGATGGTTGCCAGCAGCAGTGTCACGACCAGCACGCCCACCGCAACGACACCGAGGATATCCAGCGCGCCGTTGGCCACGGTGTCCAGTGCAACGGCAAGAGCGAGTATCAAAAGCGCCGGAATGAACCACAGGACCGGCTCGAGCCACGGTCGGACCGGTCGCGCGATGACCTTGTTTCCGTCGAACTCGATCTCGCCCGACGTGGGATCGATGATGCCGGCGACGATGTTGAAGAAGGTGGTCTTGCCGGCTCCGTTGGGCCCGATGAGGCTCACGATGGATCGCTCGGGTATTTCCAGATCCGCCTCTTTCACCGCGACCAATCCACCGAATCTCTTGGTGATCAGCCGTGCGCGCAGGAGAATGGGCGCGGGCGGGCCTTGATTGACGGCAGCAGCGGCCGTTTGCTCGGTGGGCGGTCGCTCCGCCAATTCAGGCTCGGTCACGCCAGAGTCCCCGACGAGTCCAGACCGGTTGGCGACGCCTCCATCGAATCCTCGCCTTCGGACGTGTGCAGCTCACGCGCCCGCTGTCTGCTCGGGAAGAGACCCTCAGGTCTGAGAAGCATCATGGCCACCAGGGCGATGCCATAGAGCAGGAACTGGTATTCGACGAAGTTGATGTCGGACAGGATCGGCACCTGGAAATGGTTGAAGAACTCGGTCAGCTGCTTGAGCACGACGGCCTGGACGATGTAGATGATGAACGCGCCAATGGCTACGCCCACGCTGTTGCCCATGCCGCCCAGAACGACCATGGCCAGGATCGTGAATGACACCGTGAAGCCGAACTGGTCGGGGCTGACGAACACGAGCTTGGAGGCGCTGAACACGCCTGCGAAACCAGCCGTTGTGGCGCCGATTGCGAATGCCAGCAGCTTCGTGGACACCGTGTTGATGCCGTTGCTGGCCGCCGCCAGCTCATCCTCGCGGATGGCCTGCCACGACCTGCCCAAGCGCGAGTCCTGCAGCCGATAGGCGAGGATCAGGACGACCGTGATGATCACCGCCATCGTGATGTAGTAGCTCAGCGGGTTGGCCGCGTTGAACACGACCTCGAAAACCGTGCCGCCGATCACGATCGCGGGTATCTCAGGCCGGTCGACGCCGGCGATGCCGTTGGTGCCGTTTGTCAGTTCGGACAGGTTGCGGAACACGATAGGGACGATCTCGCCGAAGCCCAATGTCACGATGGCCAGGTAATCGCCACGCAGGCGGAGGGTCGGTGCGCCCAGAAGAATGCCGAACACAGCAGCGACGAGTGCCCCGACAAGGAGCATGACCCAGAACGGAATATGCAGGCCGGTGAAGCCCGAGGCTCCGAAGGCGTAGGTATAGGCGCCAATGGCGAAGAACGCTGCATAGCCAAGGTCGAGCAGGCCGGCCATGCCGACCACAACGTTGAGGCCGATTGCCAGCAAAACGAAGATGCCGGCCGTGGCGAATGAGTCGATCCACACCCGTTGTGCGTTGAAGCCATTCAACGGCGGCAGGGTCACGATGACCGGCAACAGGGCCGTGACGATCGCCATGCCGATGATGATCGACAGCGACCGATGCCGGCCTAGATAGGTGCGCACACCTCCGAGTCGCGGCGGTCGAGCGACCGCGTTGGCCGGAGCAGCCGCGGTCACGCACGCTCTCCGATCGGTGTGCCGAGCAGACCAGACGGGCGGAAGACCAGCACGATGATCAGGACGCCGAACACGATCGCGTGCGACCAGATGGACAGTCCCAGCTGCGCGCTGATGATCTCGATGAAGCCGATCATGAACCCGCCCAGCACGGCTCCAGTCGTGTTACCGATGCCACCCAAAACCGCTGCGGTGAACGCCTTGAGACCAGCGATGAATCCGATGTTGAAGGCGATCGTTCCGAAGTACATCCCATAAACGATGCCCGCCGCTCCTGCCAGCGCAGATCCAAGGAAGAAGGTCAGAGCGATTGTCGTGTTGATGTTGACGCCCATCAACTGCGCCGCGTCGCGATCCTGCGCTGTGGAGCGCATGGCGCGACCGAGTCGAGTGCGGCCGACGAACAGCTGGAGGGCGATCATGAGCGACAGCGTGACGATGAAGATGAACACGCTGAGGTAGCTGACCGACGCGCCGAAGACCTCAAACCTCTGGGCGGGGCTGAGGAGCTGCGGAAAGGGGACCGGAGACGGACCCATCCAGACGTAGATGATGTTCTGGAGAATGAACGACACGCCGATCGCAGTAATCAGAGGCGCCAGGCGGGGCGCGCTACGCAGCGGCCGATACGCGAATCGCTCGATGCCGACACCGACGAGTCCCGTCAGCGGCATGACTATCCCAAACGCCAGCGCCAGCACCCCAAGTAGGACAACGGGGTCGGCGATAGGCCCGGAGAAGCCGAGAGTCGTTATGAATGTGAGGGCGATGAACGCCCCGACCATGAATATCTCGCCGTGGGCGAAGTTGATCAGCTCGATGATGCCGTAGACCATCGTGTAGCCCAGGGCAATCAGCGCGTAGATCCCGCCGATGGTGAGCGCATTAAAAAACTGCTGGATCAGCTGTTCGATCAGCTGCTCAGTGATCATGTCCCTCGCTCTAGCTGACGGACGACATGCGGGTTCAGGTCCAGATAAAGGACAGCCGGGGAACTCTTGCGAGGTTCCCCGGCTGTTGCTAGCTCGCGGGTTCTACTCCGCCGGAACGGAGAAGTCCTGCTGCCTTACGAACGCCCAGCCGCCGGCCCCGTCATTCAGGGACGTGTCGACCTTGTAGAACGAGATCCACTTCTGGCTGGAGTCGCCGTTCTCGTCGAACGTGATGGGACCGAGAATCGTGTCCCACTCGTTGCCCGCGAAGACGGCAGCTCGTACTGCCTCACGGAGCGCCGCCGGGTCGCCAGCAGCGCTGTCGATGCTGGCGTCGAGCGCCTGAAGCAGGATCTGGGTGCACATGTAGGCCAGAGCGCTGTATGCGCCTGGTCCACGACCGAACGCCGTCTCGTAGGCGGCGTTGAAGTCGGCTGCTGCATCCATCTCCAGGGCGTTGGCTCCGGCGACCGTGCCGTGCACGCCGTCGGAGTTCTCGACTCCCGCGAGGGTGATCATGGTTCCGGTGGCGCCACCGGCCCCGAGGTCGGTTGTGCCGTCAGGGCCCATGAAGGGCACGTCCAGCAGGTCGGCGCCGCCCATGTCCTTGCGGAGCTGGCCGCCGCCGGTCACCTGGGTGCCGCCGAAGTAAACGACGTCGAACTCGCCGGGCGCTCCAGTGAGGATTCCGGCGAAGCTCTGGTTGACCTTGAAGTCGTTGCTCTGACGCTGGACGATGGTCCCACCGAGATTCTCGAATTCGGTGCTGAACGAGTTAGCGACGCCGACGCCGAACGCTTCGGTGTCATCGATCACGAGCGCCGCGCGGGCGCCCAGGTCGTTGTAGGCGTACTGCGCGCCTGCTGGGCCCTGGACGTCGTCCGGGGTCGCAACGCGGAAGTAGTTCCGCACGTCCGGGTGTACCGGGCGGTGGTCCTCTGAGCCTTCCTTGGTCAGGTCGACGGCAGTGTTGGCCGGGCTGCACTGAGCGAGCCCGAATTCATTCGTGATCGGAATCTCTGCGCGAGCCACGTTCGAGTTGAACGGACCGACCATGCCCACAACCTGCGGATCCGCGGTTAGGGTGTTGGCGTTGTTGGCGCCCGTCTGCGGGTCGTGGACGCCGTTGAGCGCGTCATCCTGGACGTTGGTCTGGATGATGTACTCGGTGGAGTGCTCTGCATTCCACTCTGTGACGGCCTGCAGGACGCCGTTCAGGGTCGGCTGGCCGTTGGCCACTTCGCCGCCCGAGAGCGGGAGGTCGACGCCGATCTTGTAGACGGGTACCGCTGCGCCGGACGCCGGTGGCCCGGAAGCAGGAGCCTCAGAGCCCGGAGCCTCAGAGCCCGGAGCCTCAGAGCCCGGAGCCTCAGAGCCCGGAGCCTCAGAGCCCGGTGCTGACGCTGGAGCGCTCGCTGGAGCGCTCGCGGGAGCGCTGGCAGGAGCGGATGCTGGTGCCGACGCCGCATGCGACGCCGGTGCCGCCGGTGTGGCTGGCTTGGTGGTGGCAGTGCCACCACCGCAAGCTGCCGCAACGAAAATCATCGTTGCCGCAAATGTGCCGAGATATCTCAGCTTCATGAGCCTTCTTTCCTCCTCTGGTGATTCCTCCTCGCGGGCCGCGCCGTGCGATCCGCTCGCGTTTGCTTATCGGGAGGTTGCAGCGGCTGCGTAAGGTCAGATGAATCGGCGGGGTTTCCATGACGGCTGCCCAACCGTTCCACCCACCTGACTTGCCTTTTCTAGGCACGCGGCCGCATTGCCCATCCGAATGGGCTGACGCGATGCCGTATCATACCGAGCAGCGTCTCATTTGCAACAGACGTTCGAGCGCCCCGGCGCGCACGGCCGAGCCCATAACAACGGCTCTGCCCGCCCGGTGTGGCGCGCTCAGGCGGCGACCGGATCCACCGGTTTGGATGAGACGTTCCGAGCACCCCTCCGTGTGAAGGGCGCTCTGAGCACCGAGAGGGACGTACGGCAGCGTGGAACTTCTGGTCCGCGACGCGCGATTGACCGACATCGATCGGATCACCGGTTTGATGGAACGTGCCGATTCGCGTTGGTCGCTCGACCAGCTGAACGACGCCGCGGACGCCCTCCGCCAGATGATCTACCTGCCCAACGCCACGCTGATTGTCTGCCTTGATGGACGGACGATCCTCGGGGCGTCGATGCTGGCACTCCGGCCGTCGGTAGTTGCCACCGGGTTGGTGGGGACAATCGACTTCCTCGTTGTCGAGCCCGGACACGAGCTCAACGGCGTGGTGAACACTCTTCTCAGCGAGCTGATGCGCCACGCGCGCAACAAAGGCTGCGTCGCCATCGAGGGCAGTGTCCCCGACGAGCTGGCGGAGCTTGCGCACTGGGAGCAGATCGGCTTCATCGAGTCAGGCCAGCGCTTGCGCTTGCCGCTCGGGCGCTCAACCGTGGCAGCCTGGTAGGAACGATCTTCCTGGAGGCGCAGCCCAATCAGTCGCCAATTCGTTCGGCGCCCGCGCCCGCAGAGCGCGGAATCAAATACAGGAGAAATTAGTGAGCAAGAACGTCGCCGTCTTCGTAGACGTGGCGAACATCTTTTACGCCGCCAAGGCGGCGGGCATAGACATCGATTACGTGACGCTGTTGAAGTCGGCAACCGCCGGCCGAGACTTCGTCCGCGCATACGCATACACGGGACTCGACCCGGAAAACGAGAACCAGCGCCAGTTCCATTCCTTCCTGGCGCGCAACGGCTACAAGGTGATCAGCAAGGACATCCGCAAGTACGGCGACGGCCGCATCAAGGCGAACCTGGACATCGAGCTGGTCGTCGACATGATGAAGACCGCCCGGAACCTCGACATCGCCGTCGTGGTGTCCGGCGACGGGGACTTCGCGCCGGCTATCCGCGCGGTGCAGGAGCAGGGCGTCCGCGTCGAGGTCATCAGCTTCCGCGGCAACACCAGCTCGGACCTGATCGAGGTGGCCGACCTGTTCACGGACATCGCCCAGATCGCGCGCGTCGACAAGAGCTCGGCACGTAGCGGACGGCGCGTCGCGGCAGAGGGTGACCTTTCAATGACCGAGGTTCCCGAGAAGGAAACCGAGGGTGCTCCGCGACGCCGACGCGGTCGAGGTCGCGAGGATCGGTTCGCCGATGCTCCCGCGACTGCCGCATCGGCCGCCGCAGCAGCCGCTGCCGGAGCTGCGGCTGCCGGAGCGGCGGCTGTCGGAGCAGCAGGCCAGGCCAACCTGGTCGTTCTGCCCGGTGAGCGCCTCTCACGCCGATCGGATGCCGACGAGGGCATCGCCGGTGGGCCCCTCGACCTTGACGAAGTCGCCGAGTTGGTCGAGATCGAGCCGGGCGAGGTCGCAGCCGAATCCGATAACGGCCTCGAGCCGCTCGGTGAGGATGGCCGTCGTCGTCGTCGCCGCCGCGGTGGACGCGGTCGCGGACGTGGACGCCGCGGAGATGAAACGCTCGCACCTTCAGAGGCAGGTGCTGTCGCCAGCGTGGCGGGCACGGCCGACGAGGAGGATGAGGAGTTCGACGAGGTCCAGCCGACACAGCCGGCCCATCACGCCTTCGGGTCCGTCTGGGACAGCCAGATCGGAGTTCCCTCGACGCCTGTCGCCGGTGCCACGAGCGCTGGCCTCGGCGATTTCGAAGGGGAGGACGAAGAGGACCTGGAAGAGCCAGAGGTGCCCGAGTACCTGCTTGCCGAGCGACGGCAGGGCGGACAGCGGTCGGGCGCAGGCGGTCGTGGTGTGCGCACACCACGCGGCCGCTCCGCGTACCAGGCGGCGCTCGACCGTGAGCGCTACGGCAGCCGCGCTTCCCAGCCGACTTACGGCGGAGGAAACACGGGTGGCGGAGGTAACAGCACTGGTGGCGGAGGTAACAGCACTGGTGGCAACACCAGCGGCGGACGCTCCGTCCGCGGTCCCGGCTACAACCGTGACCGTGGTCGTGGCGGCCGCCCGCAGGGTGGGCGACCCATGGATCGCACGCCGCGATCTGACGACCGTCCCGTGATGGCCGAGCCGCGCTCGTCGTCCGAGCCGTGGTCGGAAGTGCCGCCCGAGCTTGAAGAGCTTCTGCGAGCCGAGATGGCGCGCAAGTCGCCCGCCCCAGAGAGTCGGTCCTCGTATTCGGCACCTGCCGAGACGAAGCAGAGCGCACCTACGGCAGACGCAGATGCACCGAGCTTCATCGCCAGCCCGGACGACGAGCCAGCTGAGGCAACCGCTGCCACGGCACCTGCCGCCAAGGCGCCGCGGCGACCGCGGACGACCAAGGCAACTGCTGCGGCGGGGTCCGCTGCCGACGAGTCGGCCACGGCCGGGGCGAGTTCCGCCACGACGAGCCCTGAGGCTGAGAAGCCAAAGCCGAAGACAACTCGTGCGCGGACGACCAAGACGACGGCCGCCAAGCCGCCGACGAAGGCCTCCGCCGCGGCTGCCTCGAGCGATGGCGCCGATGCGGCACCAGCGGCCAAGAAGCCGGCGACGCGCCGGAAGCCGGCCGCCAAGACTGCGCCCAAGGAGGGCTGAGCAACCGGACGTGGGTGGCTTTCGCACCCGCGGCCACAGAGCTGCGCTCGGCTTCGTCGAGCGCAGCATCCTGACCGAGCGTCCGCCGCACGCGCTGCTCCTGGTCGGCCCCGATGGAGTCGGCAAGACGACGCTTGCGATGGACCTGGCGGCTGGGTTGTTGTGCCTTGATCCCGACCCGTCGGCACGGCCGTGCCGTTCGTGCGCGGCTTGTCGCAAGGTCGAACATGGCAATCACCCCGATCTTCACCTTCTCGAACCCGAGGGCGCGGGACAGCAGATCCGTGTCGGCCAGGTCCAGGCGCTCGCGGCGGAGCTAGCCCTCCTGCCACTCGAGGGCCGCTTTCGGGTGGCCGTCATCGAGCACGCCAATCGGCTCAATCCGGACGCGCAGAACGCACTGCTCAAGACACTGGAAGAGCCGCCGGCGCGGGTGTGCCTGATCCTCGCTGCGGACGACACGGCGGCGCTGCTGCCCACGGTGATCAGTCGATGTGCCCGCCTGCGCCTGGGGCCGGTCGCCACCGACGCGATCGTGGAGCTCCTGGGCGACGCAGGGCTGGCCGATGCCGCGCAGGCCAGCGCACTCAGCCGTTTGTCCAGCGGCAGGCCCGGAGTTGCCATCGCCCTTGCTCGCCGACCGGAAGCCGTGCAGGCCCAGGCACGACTGTCGCGGACCCTACTTGACCTGCTCGGCGCGGACCGCCGCCGTCGGCTGGGCGCGCAACTGGATCTGATCTCGGACGGCGCGGCGCTGGCGGCGGCCGCCGCGGGCACCATCGAAGATCTCGACACGGATGCTCCGGCGCCCGCCAAACCCAGGCGAACAACTCGTGCCTCGACGGCGGCGGCCGGTGACCGCGGCGCGGCACGCCGTCCCAGCCCCGCGGAGCGGCGCTCGGCGGTTGCCCAGGTCGTGGTTGTCTGGCGCGACGTCGCGCGGGACCTCGCGGTCGCGGCTCGCGGCGGAACCAGGGAGCTGCGCCAGCACGACATGCTCGACGAGCTCATCAAGGCCGGTGCGCTGGTTGACGCCGATGCCGTTGTGCGCTTCCTCGCGCGGCTCGAGTCCGTGTGCGCGTGCCCTGGATGCCTACGCCAACCCCGAGCTGGCACTTGACGCCCTGCTGATCGACTGGCCGCGTAACCGTCTGGCGGCGTGACGGAGCGCAAGCGCCTCGAGGCATTCGTCCACGGCCGCGTACAGGGCGTCGGCTTTCGCTGGTGGGTGCGCAACCAGGCCGCGCGGCTCAACATTCAGGGTTGGGTTGCCAACGAGCCGTCGGGCAGCGTCCGCGTCGTGGCCGAGGGCGATGCCGCGGCCTTGGACCAGCTGGCGGCGCAGTTGCGAGACGGGCCGTCGGGCGCGGCTGTCGAGCGCGTCGATACGACATTCGGCCCGCCGACTGGCGAGTTCAAACGGTTCGACATCCGGGCCGGTGGACACTCCGGCGACTGATACGAGTCCGGCCTCTGGCGGTGCTATCGTCGCAGCGATGCCGCTCCAGATGGACGAGGTCGCTTCCGCCCTGTCGCGCGTGCCGCTGTTCAGCGGAATCAGCGATGAATCGATGACGCGCCTTGTCGCCGTCACAGGCGAGCAGGACTTCGAGGCAGGTCACTTCATCGTCCTGCAGGGTCAGGTCGGCACCGGGCTCTACGTGATCGTCGAGGGGTCGGTGCGCGTCGAGCGGGGCGATGAAGAGCTGGCCGTGCTCGGCCCCGGCGATTTCTTCGGAGAGCTCTCGGTGATCGACCAGCAGCCGCGGAGCGCCAGCGTCCAGGCGATCGAGCCAACTCGCTGCCTGGCCTTGGCCTCGTGGGATCTCCTCGACCTGCTCGAGAGCGATCCAAAGCTGTCTCTCAACCTCATCCGCGGCCTCGCGGCGCGCGTGCGCGAGCACGGCGAACACCACCGACACTGAGCGTTAGGAGCGACCATGGCCCTCAGCCCCTCGGAGCTCGTCGACACACTCGGCGGCCTGACGCTGTTTGCCGACCTGACTCGACCACAGCTGGAGCAGGTGGCTCACAAGATGACCGAGGAGTCGTACCCGGTCGGGCAGCGCATCCTGCGCCAGGGTTTCACCGGCACCGGGTTCTACGTGATCCTCGACGGCGAGGTCGCCATCAAGATCGACGGCGAGGAGCGCGCCCGGCTTGCAGAAGGGTGACTTCTTCGGCGAGATGTCGATCCTGCTGGGCGAACCCCCGGTGGCAGACGTCGTCACGACGCGTCAGCTGAACGTGCTGCATCTCGGCGGGCCTGAGCTGGAGGGCTTCCTGCGCGACCATCCTCAGGTCATGTATCGGATGCTCAAGACAGTCGCCATGCGCCTCCGAAACACCAGCCGACTGCGCAGCTGATCGAGCTACTCCTCAAGTGGAAGAACGGACCGACAAGCCTTTCCCGCCGGGCGACTATCCCGTCGTAGTCGTCGGCAGCGGCCCCGGTGGCCTGCAGACGAGCTACTACCTGCGCCACCTGGGGATCGAGCACGCGGTCATCTCGGCCGACTCATCGCCCGGCGGCATGTTCCGCCGCTTCCCCTTCTTCCAGCGCCTGCTCTCGTGGACGAAACCGTTCGGGCCGGTGCCGCGCGATGACCGCTTCTACATGTGGTACGACTGGAACAGCCTGTTGGCGGAAGAGCCCCAGAACCGGGCGATCATGCCGGACCTGATGGACGGGACGTCGTCGTTTCCGTCACGGCCGGAGATGGAGCTCAACCTCGCGACGTACGTCGAGAAGACCGGGCTGCAGGTCCGCTACGACTGCCGATGGGAAGCCGACGCGGCGCGACGGCGAGAAGTTCGTGCTCCAGACGAGCGACGGCGAGTACCGCTGTCAGGTGGCGATCTTCGCGATCGGCGTCGCCGAGCCATACCTTCCGGACACGCCAGGTTTCGAGAACGTCGCCCATTACGTCGACACGCGCGACCCGGAGAGCTATGCCGGCAAGCGCCTGTTCATCGTGGGCAAGGAGAACTCCGGCTTCGAGCTGGCCACAGGGCTCCTCCAGTGGGCGCAGCGCATCGTCCTGTGCTCGCCTCGTCCGGCGAAGCTGTCGGTCAACACGCATTCGCTGCTCGGCGTTCGGGCCCGCTACATCCAGCCGGTGGAGGACCAGATCCTGGGCGGCGGCGTCTTCATGCTCAACGCGTCGATCAACCGCATCGACCGCCTGGGCAAGGCCTATCGGATCCTGGCGACCCGCTCGGAGGGCGGGCTGGAGCTGTCGGTCGATGCCGACGAGGTGATCGCGGCGACCGGATTCGTGTGCCCGCTGCTCGATTTGCCTGACCTGGGTGTGGCGGTGTTCGGGCGCAGCCAGCTGCCGTCGATGACCAACTACTGGGAGAGCGCCAGCGTGCCCGGCATCTACTTCGCGGGCACCATCGGCCAGGGCGTCTCGGGCATGAAGAAATACGGCCTGCCCGCCAATTCCGGCGCCGTTCATGGCGCCCGCTACAACGCACGGACGATGGTCTTCTACGTTGCGCGCAAGCATTTCGGCATCGAACAGCCGAAGGCGTCGGTCGCGCCGGGCAAGCTCGTCGACGCGCTCCTCGAGGAGGCGACACGCGCGCCCGAGCTGTGGAACCAAAAGTCGTATCTCGCCCGTGCGTTCTCACTCGATGCCAGTGCGGGCATCCTGGACGAGGGCATCGTGCCGCTGGCCGACTTCGTCGACATGGAGGGACCCGCCGCGGTTGCCATTGCCGTCGAGACCGACGATACGGGCGACATACATCCGGCCGTCTACGTGCGCGAAGAGGGAAAGCCTGCGGTCGAGACGCTTCTTTCCTCGCAACCGATGCACGATTTCCGGACCACGGAGCATCATGCCCAGCTGGCCAGCCTTCTGGCGGGGGTGACCGGCGGCGCCGTTCGTTGAATCTCGAGCGGATCAACGCCGAGATCGTCGAATGTGTGAAATGCCCGCGCCTCGTTGCGTGGCGTGAGGAAGCCGCGCGCAATCCACCGGCGCGTTTTGCCGGCCAGAAATATTGGGCGCGCCCCGTTCCCGGCTTCGGTGATCCGCGAGCACGCGTAGTGGTCGTTGGCCTGGCGCCGGCCGCGCATGGCGGCAACAGAACGGGCCGCGTCTTCACCGGTGATCGATCGGGCGACTTCCTGTTCCCGGTTCTCCACGAAACCGGGTTCGCGAACCAGCCCAGCTCAACGCACGTGGGCGACGGGCTGCGCCTCACGGATCTCTATGTAACCGCTGTGAACAGGTGCGCCCCGCCGGCCAATCGCCCCACACCGGCTGAGCGCGACAACTGCCTGCCCTTCGTGGTCCGCGAGCTGCGCGCACTCACGAACGCTCACGTGCTGGTCTGCCTCGGCGCGTATGCGTGGGATGGCGCGCTTCGTGCCCTCGCGGCGCAGGGGATCGGCACGGACGGGCGCCCCAAGCCGCGTTTCGGACACGGCGCTGAATCTCATGTTGGCCGTTACACCCTGCTTGGAACGTTCCACCCGAGTCAGCAGAACACGTTCACGGGACGGCTGACGCGGGACATGTTCGTGGACATCTTCCGACGAGCGCGGGAGCTCGCCGATAGCGCAACCAGCCCGTAGAGCCCTGTTCGTCAAGTTATGGTGTAGCCATGGCCCGACAGCGCGGCACCGACGACGACCTGCTGGTCGACCTCCAGAACGGAATCGACCGCGGTGAGTTTCGGCTCGAGTTCCAGCCAATCGTGCGTCTCGGTGGTGGTGTGGTTGCCGGCGCCGAGGCACTCGTCCGTTGGCGTCACCCCCGTCGCGGCACCATCGCGCCGAGCGAATTCCTGCCTCTGGCCGAGCAGTCCGGGCTCATCGATCAGATCGGCTCGTACGTCCTGGACGAATCGTGTCGTGCCGCGGCAGGTTGGCCGCGCACCGCCGAGCGGCCCGGCTTCGTGAGCGTCAACATCGTCCCGACCCAGCTCCGCCACAAGGGGATCGCCGCAGAGATCCTGGGGATGCTCTCGGCAGCGGGTCTCGAGCCGCGACTGCTCACGCTCGAGCTCACCACCGGTGTAAACGCGGACGGCCCCGCCGTGATCGCCGCACTGAATGAGCTGCGTGAGTCCGGTGTCCGAATCGCACTCGACGACTTCGGCATGGCGACCTCGCTGGCCGACCTCAAGCGGTTGCCGGTCGACCAGGTCAAGCTCGCACGCGAATTCGTCGGCGACGTCACCGCGACCAGCGACGCGTCGGTGTTCGCGACCACGCTGATCAACCTCGCCGACAACCGCGGGGTCGAGGTCGTCGCCAAGGGCGTCGAGTCGCGCGAACAGGCATGGCGGCTCGCCGAGCTTGGCTGCCGCTTCGGCCAGGGTTTCTTCTTCAGCAAGCCCCTTGGGGCCAGCGGGATGTTGTCGGTGCTGCGCCAGGGGACGTTGCGCGGCTAGTCCCCGGCGGTAGCCCGCTAGCGAACCGAACGGAAAGCGTTCCGCAGCTCGCTCGAGAAGATCTCCGGCTCCTCCCACGCGGCGAAATGGCCGCCTCGCTCAGCCTTGTTGAAGTAGGTGAGGGTCTGATAGGACTTCTCGACCCACGTGCGTGGTGCGGCGAAGATCTCGCCGGGGAAGGTCGAGAAACCCACTGGTACCGAAACCGGCGGCGGGGCCTGTCCGGATGCGGCCGCCAGCGCCTGGATCCGTCCACTTTCCCAGTACGCCCGTGCTGCCGACGCCCGGTCCCGCTTAACCAATAGAGCGAGATGTTGTCGACGATGTGCTCCCGCGTGAGGTTGCCCGCTGGCTGGCCCTTCACGAAGGCGCTGCTGATCTTTTCGTAGCTGTCCGTGTCGTGGTCGAGCATCCAGCCCGCAAGGGCAATCGGTGAGTCAAGCAGTGCGTAGCCAATCGTCTGGGGCCGCGTCGCCTGCTCCACGAAGTAGCCAAAACCTGTGTTCCGAAAAGTCGTGAGTGCTTGGACGGCCACGCGCTCCTCGTCCGAGTCCACCGTTGGCGGAGGCCCGCCGCCGCCGAGCATCGTCACCAGCAGGTTGGTGTGGATGCCGGCGAGCCCGGCGGGTGCCAGCCGACCCAGCTGATCGGTCACGAACGCGCCAACGTCGCCACCCTGTGCCACGAATTTCGAGTAGCCGAGGCGCCTCATCAGCTCTCCCCATGCTGCCGCGACGCGGCCGGGGTGCCAGCCGATCTCGGCGGGCTCGCCAGAGAAGCCGAAGCCTGGAACAGAAGGCAACACCAGGTGGAAGGCATCATCGGCGCTCCCGCCGTGCGCCGTAGGGTCCGTGAGCGGGCCGATGGTCTCTAGGAGCTCGATTACCGAGCCGGGCCAGCCGTGGGTCATGATCAGCGGCAGCGCGCTCTCATGCGCCGACTTCACGTGGATGAAGTGGATGTCGACCCCGTCGATCTCTGTCTTGAACTGCGGCAGGGCGTTCAGCTTCGCTTCTGTTCTACGCCAATCGTGGTCTTTCGCCCAATAGTCGGCGAGGTCCTTCAGCGTCTCCAGCTGAACTCCCTGCGACCGATCGGCCACGAGCTCTTTGCTCGGCCATCGCGTGGCGGCGATGCGTCGGCGAAGGTCGTCAAGCGCCTCTTGAGGCACGTCGACTCTGAACGGCCGAACCTCGGTGGCTGTCTGGACTGCAGTGGTCATGACGTACTCCTTGCTTTACACAACGAGCGGATCAGAGCCAGCGTGTTCCGGCGAAACGACTACGAGCGGGTTTTGGTCGTCGTTGGTGGCCGGCTACCGCGCGGCGAAAACGTCATCGGCAGTGTTGGACACGGCTGCCCATACCTGACACCCGATGGTTCCCGGGTTGTCATTTTCCATCAGTGCGCAACAGGCAAAAATACCCGTGGCGTTCGCAGAGGAGATGGCGCGCCCGGCGGGACTCGAACCCACGGCCTTCTGCTCCGGAGGCAGACGCTCTATCCGCTGAGCTACGGGCGCAGCGCGCGAAGGCGTTCAGACTAGCGGGAACGTCAGCAGGCGTGCCTGAGGACGCCGGCGTAAAAAGAAGCGACCCCTCCGAAGAGGGGCCGCTGCACTGTCCCGGCCGATCCAACAACCGAAGCTGTTGGGAACCTGCCACGCCACAAGGGCATCTATCACGCCGGCTGCACCGGCTACCCTAACCCAACCTACCCATGACCTTGCGCCTGGGGCAGCACATGCCGCGCGTTAGCGCGACATCCAAGGCATAGTTTACCTGACCCCATCGAGCGCCTCAAGGGGTTATTCAGATTGCAGAGTTAATATTCCGCAACCTGTGTTATAAGCGCGAATCGGGCCCTGATCGGCCCGATTTCCTGTTTCAGGGTCCTTCGATGGTCACGCTGTCCATGACCACGGGATCGACCGCGATCTGCTGTTGCGCCGGCCCCGCGGCGATCTCTTGCGCCACGTCCAAGCCCTCCGTGACCTTGCCGAAGATGACGTATGTGCGGACGTCTTCAAGCGCACTTACCGTGTCCGGGGAGTCCGATAGCACGATGAAGAACTGCGATCCCTGTGAGTTCGGTGCCTGGGACCTGGCCATAGCGACGATCCCGGTTCCGTACTGGCCGACAACGGGCTCGTCGGGGATGGTGTAGCCCGGCCCGCCGGTCCCGTTCCCATCGGGGTCGCCGCCCTGGATGACAAAGTCCGGGACGATACGATGGAAGGTCGTGCCGTCGTAGAAACCGGCATTCGCGAGGTTGATGAAGTTCTCGGACGCCACTGGCGCGGATTGGTTGTAGACCTCGAAAGTGATGTCGCCCAGATCGGTGGAGATCGTCGCAGTCGTGCCGTCTCCCGCGGGCGAGGCCGGCGGGCTGGCCAGCGGCGTGGCGAGCGGGGGATGGACGTCGAAGCTCGGCCGCGGTGTCCCCTGGGCAACCGCGGTTGGCGATGGACTAGCTGCGGGCGCAGGCGTGAAGAAGCCGAACGCGTAGGCGAGAATCGCCACCAAGGCGACGACGCCGACGGCCCCGGCAATGATCATCGTCCAGTTGGGGCCGCTGCTCTCCGGCTTGGGCGGCTGCTTCCGCGAGAACCCGGGCCGAACATCACCCGCCTGGTAGACGTGCGACCGCTGGGGCGTTTGCTTTCGACGCTTAGCCATTTGCCACCGGTTGAGCTCCTGTTCCTGCGGTTGCCTGCACCGCTGCTTGGTAATCGACCGCGCCGGTGAACAGCGCCTCGCCGAGGATCAGCGAGTGCACCCCGGACCGTCGGGCGGCCTGGACCATTTCGAGATCAGTGGCACCGCCTGCCAGCTGGATCTCCACATCGTGACGGTTGGCGAGGTCGTTGATCCGCGGCAGATCGTCGATGGTCCAATGAGAGACCACGATCCTTCGGACTCGCTCGCCGACGAGCATGATCACCAATTCTTCGAAAGTTGGCGTGGGACCGTGCCACGGGTACTCGGCGAGGCGCTCAGGGCGCCCGTCCATGCCGATTGCCAGCCAATCGCCGGCAACGCGGAGACAGGCACGCAACTTGTCGACGGATTCGGCCACGACCCACAACGGGACCACGACGCGCGTGGCGCCGGCAGCGAACGCCAGCTCGATCTGCTCCGGGCCGTCGATGCCGCCGGCGAGCTGGATTGGCACGGCGACCGCTTGCGAGATGCGCTGGATTGCCTCTGTGTTGGCCGGTGCGCCCTTGACGGCGCCATCGAGGTCGACCAGGTGCAGCAGCCGGGCGCCGAGCTCCACGAACGAGCGGGCGATGACCTCAGGACGATCCGTCGGCGTCCCAGTGCCGCTCGCCGCACCGGGCCAGAAGACCAGCCGCGAGCGCCCGGTCTTCAGGTCGAGGCTGGGAACGATGAGCATGCGTCAGTCGAATTCAGCTGGGGCTGGACTCGAGAAGCCGGCGATGGAAGCTGATCGGCAGGTTGCCTTCGCGCAGCATCGCGTCATGGAAGCCGCGCAACGAGAACCGCTCCCCGAGCCGCCGCTTCTCGTCCTCGCGCAGCCGCAGGAGCATGACCTTTCCCAGCAGATAGCTCATCTGGTAGGTCGGCGTGTAGGTGTAACGATGGACCTCGGCGGCGGCGTTGGCACGCTCGAAGCCGGTCTGTTCGATCAGGAACTCGGTCGCCTCCTGCAGGTTGACCTGGCCGCGATGCAGCTTGACATCGAGGATGATCCGGCAGGCCCGCCAGATGGCATCGGTGTGCATCATCAGGACGTGTTCGGGCTGGGTATCGAAGCCCTCCTCGCGCACCATCTGCTCGCAATACATCGCCCAGCCCTCGACAAACTCGGGAGCGTCCACGAGAAGCCGACCCAGGCTGGGATGAGTGATCGCCGCGGCCAGCTGCTGATGGTGGCCCGGATACGCCTCGTGGATGCTGGTGTTGTAGATCGCCGCGTGATTGTGCTCACGCATCGCGCCGGCCTCGCCGCTGATTGAGGGCGTGACGACGTACAGGCCCTTGGGCGAGCTGCCCGTCCCGAACTTGGGCGGCGGGAAGTAGGCAGCGAACGGAAGCACATTGCGCAGGAATTCGGGTGTTTCGATGACCGATATCTCCTCGCCCTGCGCCAGGGAGGCGATCCCGTGCTCGATAACGAACCGCCGCGCTTCGTCCATCGCGCTGCGGTAGCCCTCCAGCGCACCCTCGAAGTCCTGTGGGTGGTCCGACTTGATCCGATCGAGCACCTCCAGCTCCGTAGCGCTGGCGTCGATCTGAAGCGCGATGCGCCGACGGGCGTCCTTGTTCAGCGCCAGCTGCTCCTCGCCGATGGCGAGGATGGCGTCAGTGTCGAGACCATCGAAGGCGCGCAGCCCGACGAGCGTGTCGTAGCGGTCTGAGCCCAGTGCGTAGTTGTTGTCGGCCGCGGTCAGCCGCTCGCGGACCCACGACGCGTATCCGTCAAGTGCCTCGGACGTGGTGGCGGCCGCCGACGCCAGCCGCTTCGTCTCGGCGTGATCCTCACCAAGGTGCCGTTTCGCCGCGTTGACGATCTCCTCGAACAGCGTCGGCAGCGACTCGACCGATTCGAGCTCCATCTCGTTCCACAGCAGCACCGGTGGCTCGGTGCCCAGCCGCGTCTTCTGCTGCTCGATGTGGCGCGGCGCCGCCTCGAGACGCGACGCTATCGACGATAGCCGCTCCTCCAGCGGCCGTGTCCCGCGGGCGTAGACGAGGAATATGCCGTCGCCGATCTCGTCGGCTGCATTGACCCGCCGCTCCCAGACGCGATGCACCTCCTCGTCGAAGATCGCGCGGCGGGTCGCGTACAGGACGAGGTCGCGCTCAACGGCGTGGTACTCGGAAAGCTGGTTGCCGTCCATCGCTTCGAGCGCGCTTTCGAAAGCGTGGGCAGCGTCGATTTCCGCCTGGATCGCGTCGCGCGTGCCGTCCGACAGCTCGCCGTCGTACGCGTCAACTCCGAGGTAGGTGGCGAAGTTCGGAAAGCGCCGCATCAGCGACTCGAAACGATCCTTGATCAGAGTCTCGAGCTCGATCTCGGCCGGCGTGGTTGCCGGCGGTACGACCGCGGCGACCAGGGCCTCTTGCTGAACTGGCTGCCCCTGGACCGTCACGCCGCTGTGGCTGCAGTGGCGGCCGCGGGAGCAGGCGCCAGCCCAACTGCATGTAGTGCCTTGCGCACGCCGCTAATCGCAGCGTCCACGTCCGCGGCGCTGATTCCGTAATGAGTGACGGCGCGAATCCTCTCCCCACCCGGGTAATCGATCATCAGGACGCCCTCGTCCTTGAGCGCGTCGAGGAACTTCATGCGCTGCTCCGCCTTGGCCAGCTCGAAGAACACGAAGTTGGTCCGTACGCGCTCCGGCTCCAGGGCCAGGATCCCGGGGAGGTCCGCCAGCCCGCCGGCGAGTCGACGCGCGTTGGTGTGATCCTCGGCGAGGCGGTCGATCATGCCGTCGGATCCGTCGCGCAGCGCGATCAGCCCGGCCGCGGCGAGTACGCCCGCCTGGCGCATCCCGCCGCCCAGCAGCTTCCGAGCGCGTCGGGCCTGCTTGATGAAGTCGGTCGTGCCGACCACGACGGAGCCCACCGGACAGGCGAGGCCCTTCGAAAGACAGAAAGTGGCCGAGTCGGCCGGGCCCAGCAGCTTGCGTGCAGGCGTGCCCAGCGCCACCGATGCGTTCCAAATTCGAGCCCCGTCCACGTGGAGCGGCACGTGTCTGTCGTGGGCCACCTTTCCCACGTCCTCGACGTACTCGGCGGGAAGTGGCTGGGCCATCGAATCTGAATGCGTGTTCTCGAGCATCACCAGCGACGTGATCGGGTCGTGAACGTCGTCCGGGTTGCGGAACGCTCGCTTGATGGCGTCGAGCTCCATCTTTCCCTGGTCGTTCCAGGGCAGGAGCTTCATCGATGTTCCGACCACGACCGCGTAGTTGGCCGCCTCGTGAGCGAACGAGTGCGCGCCCTCACCGGCGATCACCTCTCCGCCGCGCGGCACCTGCGCCATGAGGCTGACGAGGTTGCCCATCGTGCCGCTGGCGACGAACAGGCCCGCCTGCTTGCCGGTCAGCTCGGCGGCGCGCTCCTCGAGAGCGATGACCGTTGGGTCGTCGCCAAAGACGTCGTCGCCCAGCTCGGCATCGGCCATCGCCCGGCGCATCTCAGGCGTCGGGTGGGTGACCGTGTCGGAACGGAGGTCGATCAGTTGGTCGGCCATGGAGGAGGCCGAGTATAGGTCGGAGGCTTCCACGGAACCGAATCGGCTATCCGCGGAACCGAATCGGGAGTTGGTGAGTCTTAGCGCCCTGCGACCCAGACGGGTCAATCGACCGATCGAGGTGACACTTGAGAACGCGTCGAATCGGGCGTCCCGTGCTTGCTCTGCTCGGCGCCCTTGTTGCCCTGACCATCGTTGCCGGGCCTACATTTGCCTGTGGCGGCCTCATCGGACCAAACGGCGCCGTCAACCTTC
The DNA here is from genome assembly GCA_963736895.1 of uncultured Chloroflexia bacterium. Lineage (GTDB taxonomy): Bacteria > Chloroflexota > Limnocylindria > Limnocylindrales > CSP1-4 > JALYGJ01. Next base: position 174,814 of record CAVTQU010000008.1, on the reverse strand, counting down.
TGCGAACCACGACTCTCGCCGGCTACCACGACGGCGTCGAGCACTACGTGACAGCTTTCCAGTTCGCAGGTGGCGGTGGCGAGTTTGGCTCCATCGTGCCGTTGCCGGGCGTGCCGACATCAGTGGAGCGTGGCGGCGACTGGACACTCCAGCGCCTGGTACGCGAGACAGATCCGGTCCTCGAGGACTTCGCGTTTGACGCAGCTGCGCCGCAATCCGCAGGTGCCGAGGTGATCCTCCAGGTCCGTATCGATGCTCTCGACATCACGGTCCTTCGCGGAGGCGCCAACGACGTCGGCGCATGGGCGACCGATCACGGCTTCCGACTGCCGCCTGACGCGCCCGAGATGCTCGATTTCTACGCCAGCCGCAGTCCGATCTTCCTGGCTGCAGTCTTCGATGCCGACGCAGCTAGCGAACGCGGACAGGCAGTCGGCGACGGCACGCCGGTCCACGTCACGATCCCAACCGACAACCCGTGGGTGCCGCTGCGCATTCTCGCCCTGGGCAAGACAGCGCAGGAGCCGGTCCAGGCAGACGTGTACGTGCTGACCGATACCGCGCCGCGGATGCTGCCCAACCCGGTGACTGCCACAGGCATGTTCCTCCAGCACTCGGCCGGCGCAAGCGACTCGCTTCTCAGCGACCTGCGCAGCGACAAGGGGATGGAATGGGTGCCCGAGTCTGCGTGGCTGAGCAAGGTGCGTATCGACGGTACCGCCGCCGACATTCGCATGGACCTGGCCATCGATGCCGCGGGCACTGGCCAGCCGTCAGCGATGCGCGCCGGCGTATCCGGCACTGTTCATGCGCCGACGCTCACTGACAAGACCATCGGCTGGCTCTTCGTGGGCGGGGCCGCGATCGTAGTGACGGCGTGGATCACGGCGTTTGCGGTTGGTCGTCGGAGGTTCGGTCCGGCCAGCCCGGCATAAATCGCGGTCGGCTGGCGGACGTGATTGCCGTCGGCGCTTTCGTGGGCGTGTTCGTCGCAGGCATCAGCCTGCTCGCGGTCGACCCGGCGCTGGCGGCGCCGGCCCGGGTCGAGATTCGGATCCGCTACTCGCATTACTACCCCAGCCTGGTCACTGTCCCCCACGGTCGCCCTGTGACGATCGTGCTGATCAACGAGGATCCGATCGAGCACGAGTGGCTGGTCGGCGATGCCGCGATGCACGAGGTTCACCGGACAGGAACTGAAGCTCACCACGGCAGCCGGCCGACCGAGGTGTCGATCCCGGCGCTCTCGACCGTGGAGACGACGATCACGTTTCCGGAGGTCAGCTGGCAGTACATCTGCCACCTCCCCGGTCACGAGGCGTACGGCATGGTCGGATTGCTGGAGGCGCGCTGACCGCTGGGATTTCCGGTTCCGCGAGTCGGCGCTGGTATCCTTTCGCATCGCTGCACGGACCCGTGGTGTAGCGGCCCAACATGCCAGCCTGTCACGCTGGAGATCGCCGGTTCGAATCCGGTCGGGTCCGCCAGAAACTACGTGATGCCGCCCGTTGAGCGCGTGCCGAGAGGGGACACCAGGTGTCTGCTAACCGGGGGCTTCTAGTCGCAGCGGTCGCTGTTGCGCTGATCGCGCTCGTCGGTTTCGTCGCGTTCTTCAACAAGCCCGCCGCGCCCGCCGCCTCAGCTACGGCAACCATCGTTGCGGCGCGTCCATCACCCGCGAATTCGATGACCACGAGCAACCCAGATTCAAGCGAACAACCCAGGGCGACCGAGCCAAGCTCGAATCCCGCCACACCTGCATCGGCGACTCCCACCCCAACCCCTTCCCCAACGCCGGTTCCGCCGTCCGCGGTCGAGATGCCGTTCGTGCCGGTCGTTGACTTCTGGTCGACCACGTCTTCGATCTCCATGGCCGACCTTCGCGCCGCGGCATCGGGCAGCCACGACCATTACCCACGCGTTGTCGTCTCGCCGGAGGATGCCGACGTCATCGGTGGACTCCTCGGCGGGACCGAGCTCGACCAGGTCTCGGCCGATGAGCTCGCCGCGGCCGTCAAGGACGGGGCCCTGGGCGTTGTGAGGGCCACGCAAGTCGACAAACAGATGAACGCCCTGGCGGTCGACGGCACTTACCTGTTCGGGAACGACCGCGTGGCGGACGTGAGCGAATGGCCGCTCACCGCGCAGGTTCTCTCGGACACCGCCTGGGATCAGTCCACGCTGTGGACCCTGGTTGCCGCCGGTGACGTGATGATGGATCGTGGCGTAGCGCTGGCCGTCAAGAATCACGGCCAGAGCGGCGATTACCTGTTCGATGGCGGCACGGCCAGGGTGACCGGCATCAAGTGCTGTTCCTACTTCGGCTATCCGTATCCCACCACGGACCGCACCGGGAACGGCGGCAGCATTGCGCGACCTTCTCTCCGGCGGCGACATCGCCATGGCCAACCTCGAGTCGGCCGTACTGGTCGACGCGCCCTACCATGCGGGCGGCCTGACCTTTACAGCAGACGCGTCGCTGCTCGATTCCGTTCACAAGGCAGGACTGGATTTCATGTCGCTGGCCAACAACCACGTTCGCAACGCCGGTGGCCGCGGCATCCTCACCGCGGAGGAACAACTCGACCTGCGCGGAATCGAACACAGCGGCGGCGGCAAGGGCAACGACGCGTCGCAGCCGGGCCGTTTCGAGGTCAATGGCACAAGCGTGGCGATCATCTCGTGCGATGCGATCAGGCCTGGCTGGACCGTTAAAGGGCCCGACGAGGTCGGCACAAACAACTGCAAGCAGAGCGACATCGCCGGCCAAGTTCGCCGGGTCAAGGAGACGGCAGACGTCGTCATCGTATTCCCGCATTGGGGGATCGAGTACAAGCCCACACCGGCGAGCTACCAGCGCGATCTCGCCAACGAGTGGATCGCGGCAGGTGCGGACATGGTGATCGGCGCCCATTCGCACATCGCCGGGGCGATGGAGGACATCGACGGCCACGTCGTCATGTACTCGCTGGGCAACCTGATCTTCGACCAGGACTTCCGCCAGTCGACGATGATGAGCGTGATCCCCGAGCTGACGTTCAACGGCAGCCAGCTGGTGCAGATCGATTTCCACACCACGCTGATCATCGACTCGCAGCCGAACCTCGTTTCGATCGCCGATGGCGGGCAGTTCGTCATCGACCAGATGCGTGACGGTTCGCAGGGGCTGCTCGACTACTAGCGGAGGACGAGGTCATGACCGAACCGGCATCACCTCAGGATCCGGTCGCGCCGCCGTCGGTGCGCGACCACCTTGCCAACGAGCGCACGCTGCTCGCCTGGATTCGCACTGCCCTGACGCTGATGGGCCTGGGTTTCCTGATCGACCGATTCGCGGCGCAAGGCCAGACCAGCGACTTTTACGCCTACGCCGGGATCCTCCTCGTTCTGCTCGGTGGCATCGTCGCGATCGCCGGTGGCTACTCGTACGTCAGCACGCGACGGCAGCTGTCGACGGGCTCGTTTCGCTCATCGGTCGGGCTGCACCTGGGGATGGTCGTTGTCGTTGTCGCGGCCGCTGTTCTGCTGGCGCTCTTCCTGCTCAATTCGTAGTCGGGTAGCCGGTCAGCTCCACATACGCCTCACCCTCCACCGGCTGGCCGCCCCTGGTCGCCTCGACCACCTGTGACCCTTCCCAGTAGACGACGCCCGTCGACGCACGCGTGTCCAGCTCCTGGTCCTGCAACGTTGGCATGAGTTGGATCGTGAGGTCCTGTCCGGGAACGTTCACCGTCCAGCCCGATGGGTACGTGGCGCCCGTGTGCGGGCTGGTCCACGAGCCGGTCGGCGTGATCTGGAACGCGTCTGAGGTGAGGTGCTCGAAGGTGCCGTCGGCGTGGACGAGCGTGCCGTACACCAACGGGTAGCTGCCGTCGGCGGCGCGTACGAGCGACATCGTCAGATCCGTCCCGTCAGCGAGGTTCACCGCGAACCAGTCCCAGCCACCGCCGCCCACTGCGATGAAGTCCCCCCACTGGTGGTCGAACCATGCCGTGCCAGTGACCGTCATCGCGTTTCCGTCGAGCGTCAGCGAGCCCGTCGCGTCCATTCGCGGCCGCGAGTAGTAGTACGAGCCACCAGCCGGTCCGAAATCGACCCAGCCGTCGTCATCGTGAAGCACGGGTTGAGTTCGGGTGTCCGTCAGCGACAGGTCGAGCGCGAACCCGTCCGTGGCTGCGGAGAGCGTGTCATGACCGCCCACGCCGCTCATGGTCCACGGCAGGCCGGGCTCGCCCTCTGCCCCTGAGCCTGTCGGATCGAACCCACCTCGAATGGCCAAGTCGAAGCCACGCTCGGTGTCCGTTGGAAACAGCTGGCTCACCTGTGGCCCAACTTCCGATCGCTGGTCGTACAGGAATCGCTGCCCGCTCTCATCGGTCAGGGCAAGGTGCGAAGCCCAGCTGACCGGGAAGGCGCCGCGTTCGGCGCGGAACACGACGAACTCGAAGCCGAACTTCTGACCGTCGTCTGCTTGAAGGTGGCCGGTGTAGTACCACCACTCGGTCAGTCGGTCGTGCGTTGCCTCGTCGCGCGGAAAGACGATCGGCACAGGATCCGCAACGGGCGCCGGCGCCGCCGTGGCAGGTGGCAGGGTTGGTCTTGGCGTCGGCTCGTTGCTCAAGATGCGGCCGTTTGCAGTGCAGCCGACCAGGAAGAGACAAGCCACGACAGGTGGGAGGACGCGCCGAAGTCGCTCAGGCATCCACCAGTTGAGGTCGCCCAGCAAGCGCATCGTCGATGGCACCAGCAGGGCCCGAACAACGGTCGCGTCGAGCGCCACCGCGATGGCCACGCCCAGGCCGAGTGCCTTGATCAACACGATGTCGGCGAACGCGAAGGACCCCGCCACGACGACCACGATCAGTGCCGCCGAGGTCACGATGCGACCGCTGCGCTCCATGCCCCGGGCCACTGCCAGGCGGTTGTCGTGCGTCTGGTCGTAGACCTCCTTCATGCGCGACAGGAGGAAGACCTCGTAGTCCATGGACAGCCCAAAGAGGACGCAGAACAGGATTACCGGCAGGGTCGTTTCCACGAAGCCCAGCGGCAGGAAGTTGAAGAGTGCCGACAGGTTGCCGTCCTGGAAGATCCAGACCAGTGCTCCGAACGACGCGGTGATCGACAGCGCATTGACGATCAGCGCCTTTGCCGGCAGGACGACCGACCGGAGCAGCACGAAGAGGACCAGGTACGTAGAGACGAGGATGAACAACGCCGAGCGTGGGAAGTCCTGGCCGATGCGCGTCACGACGTCGCTCACCTCGGCCGCCCCGCCGCCGACGAGGACGGTCATGCCGGCCGGCGGCGCGATCCCCGACGCCGGGTTCCGCATGTCGCGGACCAGCGCCTGGGCCTCGGCTCGGTTGGGGCCGTACGGCGTGTAGACGGTGAAAGCCGTCAGGTCGCCGTTGGTCGAGCGCCGCAGCGCGTCAGCGACGAATCTGTCGGCCGGTCCGCCCGGCGCGGAGTAGAGCAGCTGGTACTGGTCGCGGCCCAGCCGCGGATCGACATCGACCATCCCCTCCACGCGGCCGACTCGCGGATCCGCGGCCAGGCGACGTGAGTAGTCGTACAGCGCCCCGACATTCGCCGGGTCCGTGGCCGGCCCGTCCGTTCGTATGGCCACCAGCAGCGGCGCGAACTCGCCCTCGCCAAAGTCGTTGACCAGCAGGTCGTACGCCTGGCGCGAGGGGACGTTGGGCGGCAGGATCGACGCGTCGGGAGCGTTGAAGCGAACGTGCAGGAATGGCGATCCGAGCACGAGCAGCAATCCCAGCGTGGGGATGAAGAACAGCAGCGGCCGATCCATCACCCGATTTGCCAGGCGAGCCCAGGCGCCGCTGGTTTGCCCCTGCGGCGTGTCGGGTTTGCGGCGTCGAAGTCGAATCCGGTACGAATTGACCCTCGGACCAAGAGCCGCAAGGACGGCGGGCTGCAGCGTGATCGCAGCCGCGACAGCGACCGCAACAACGGCCGCACCGGCAATGCCTACCGACCGCAGGACCATGAACTCGAAGAGGATTAGCCCGATCAACCCGAGGAGGACGGTCAGGCCGCTGAAGAAGACCGCTCTGCCAGCGGTGGCGACCGTCGCGGCCACGGCCTCGTTGACCGCCTGCTGGTCGACGGCCCCATCAGGAGTGCGGCCGCCGGCACGCGCGCCAAGCTCCTCCCGGAACCTGCTGGTCAACAACAGGGCGTAGTCGACTCCCAGGCCCAGCCCGAGCAACGTCGCCAGGTTGAGCACGAAGATGCTCAACGGGGTCCGCTCGGCCACGAAGAAGAGTGCCCCGAGGGCGACGAGGACGGCCGACCCACCGACGACGATGGGCACGCCGGCGGCGATCAGGCTGCCGAAGACGAGCAGCAGCGCGAGAGCTGCAAGCGGCAGCGAGATGAACTCGCTCCGTTGCAGGTCGTGCTCGGAGAGCACCTGGATGTCGCCGTAGAACGCCGGACCGCCGGCGAGGTAGACCTGGTAGCCGGGAACCTGCGTGATCGCGTCACGCACCGGATCAAGGGCGAGTGGCGAATCATCGGGCGGAAGGTCGAGCGCCACGATCTCGTAGACCGTCTTGCCGTCGGCGCTGATCTGGCGCGGTGCCAGCTGGTGAGTCAGCAGGCCGGCCACGTGTTCGGCTGTGGGGACGCGTGCCAATGCCTGCGCGGCCGCCGCCTCGAACGCCGGATCGCCGGCACGAGCGTCGGTCTGGCTCTGGATCAGGATGACCATCGCCGACGGCGGAACGTTGAGGCCGCTCTCGAGGAGCTGCCGCGCCCGCGAAGCCTCGAGGTCGTTGAGCGAGAAGCCGCCCGAGCGCAACTCACCGGGTAGCCGCGGCGCGAACGGAATGGCCGCCAACAGGAGAACCGCCCACACCGTGATGACAGCCCATCGGTGACGCGCGCAGAAGAAGCCGAGGCGGTGGAAAAGGTTCACGTAGCGAAGATTACTCGTTAGGTCTGGGTATCGGGATTATTGGGTTTGGCAGCCGCAGGTCAGCCGAGCGCCGGCCCGTCCTCGTCGGCGGCCGGCTCGGCAAGGCCCAGGACAGCGGCGTCCTTGGCCGCGATGGCGGCCGGAGGCACTGCGGGAATGGCCAGCTCGATGGGCTGTCGGCCGCTGGTGGAACCGTCGGGCTTGACCAGCTCAACGGTCGCCTCAATGGATGCGACGCCGGAGATGGTCGTGATTACCGAGCAGTAACGCACCATGCTGAGCCGGATCACGCGCGCAAGGACCGGCAGCTGCATGTCCTGGCACTCGACTCGGAAGTGGAGCGCAACTCGGTTGTAGGTCCACGGCGGATCGGGCTGCTGATCGCCCTCCACTGTCACGGCGAGGCTCGCAACCTGGGCGCGTCGCTTGCGCAGGATCTCGACCACGTCCCATGCGGCGCATGCACCCGCACCCGCGAGCAGGAGCTCGGTGGCGCTGAAACCGGTCGGCGCACGGCCGCTGCCTGGTTCACCCGGCGCGTTGATAACGATCTCGCGCCCGCGGTGCGTGCCGAGCGCGACAAATCGTTCCTGTTGCTTATCCCATGAAACAGTGACGGTTCTCATTTGGCGCTCACCTGCAGAGCGGCGGACGTTACTCGCCGATCACAGCCCAGATGAAGCCCATGAACAGGAACACGCCGACCAGCAATCCAAGGAACGCGATCGCGCCGACCACGAGCGCAGCCTGGCCAGAAAAAGCCAGAAGGCTCATGAAAATGATCCACAGCAGGATCAGGAAAAGAAAAAACCAGCGGCCGTTTGGTCCGGTGATGGACTTCGCCCAACCGGTATAGCGCTGTGCCGGTACGAGGGCCACCTTGAGGATCAACAGGACCACGATCGCGGCCAGCCCAACGGAGCCGATGAACGCGAACGGCTGGCCGAGCAGGCGCTGGAAGCCGGCAAAAAGACTGATCAGCACCACGCCAGTCGTGGCGAGGGCAACGAGGATCCCGATAGTCGCCAAACGCTGCACCGTCATCGAGCGCGAGTCTAGCAAAGGCACGTACCCACGACAGAAGGGCTAGTTGCGTTATCGCTCGCGGTATGATCTCGTTTCTATCCAGCCTGCATAAGGAATATGCAGTCGCAAGGAGGATGCGAGCATCCGCGCGTGCGGAGGCTCGCGATCGACGCGCAGCAGCGGCCCGCAGGCCGACTGCGAAGCCAAATCCGTTTCGCGTGAGGCGTGCAAGCTTGGAAGTAACGGTCGGCGAAGACACCTTTGTGAACCAGCGCGATCCGGCGCGGCGGCTTGGCCCGGACGGCCTGCCGCAGGTCAGCCGCCGCGCGTCGCTGTGGGCGGACGTTCCTGACGAGAAGTGGAACGACTGGCGATGGCAGCTGTCCCATCGAGTCAACGATCTCGCCGAGATTGAGCAGATCCTCAACCTGACCGATGAGGAGCGCGAGGGCCTCTCGGCGCCGGACAAGTTCCGCGTCGATATCACGCCCTACTTCATCAGCCTCATGGACCCTGACGATCCCGACGACCCGATCCGTCGCCAGGTGATCCCGCTGGGCCGCGAGCACACCGCGTTCACCGGGATGATGGAGGACTCGCTGGCCGAGGATCGTCACTCCCCGGTGCCGGGCCTCGTTCACCGCTACCCGGACCGCGTGCTGATGCTCGTCACTACTCAGTGCGCCAGCTACTGCCGCTATTGCACCCGGTCGCGCATCGTTGGCGACCCAACCCAGAACTTCAACCGCGCCGAGCACGAGGCGCAGCTCGACTACCTCCGTCGTACGCCGCAGGTACGTGACGTCCTCATCAGTGGCGGCGACGGCCTGACGCTCGCGCCCAAGCTATTCGAAACGATCATCCGCGGCCTGCGCGAGATCCCGCACATCGAGATCATCCGGATCGGCTCGCGGGTGCCGGTGTTCATGCCCCAGCGCGTTGACGACGAGATGTGCGAGATGCTCGCCAAGTACCACCCGATCTGGATGAACCTGCACTTCAACCACCCCAACGAGATCACGCCCGAGGTCGCGCGAGCCGTCGACAAGCTCACCCGCGCGGGCATCCCGGTGGGCAACCAGTCGGTCCTGCTGGCGGGCGTCAACGATTGCGTCAACATCCAGCGCGACCTCGTCCACCGCCTGGTCGAGATGCGCGTCCGGCCCTACTACATCTACCAGTGCGACCTGGTCGAGGGCTCGGGCCACTTCCGGACGCCAGTCGGCAAGGGTCTCGAGATCATGGAAGGGCTGCGCGGCCACACATCCGGCTATGCCGTTCCGACGTACGTCGTCGATGCGCCCGGTGGTGGCGGCAAGATCCCGGTGATGCCCAACTACCTGATCAGCTATTCCGACCACAAGGTCGTGCTCCGGAACTACGAGGGCTACATCACTACGTACGAAGAGCCGCTGACCTACGAGCAGCACGACAAGTCGCGCTGCAAGTCGTGCCAGTCTGCGCGACCCGAGCCCGGCCAGTCAGGCGTGCTCGGCCTGCTCAACGGCGAGCGAATGTGGATCGAGCCAACCAACTTCGCGGAGGTCCACTCGCGCGGCAATGTCGAGCCGCACCGACTCCAGCAATCGGACAAGTGGACGCCATACGGCGTCGGCGCGATCGAGGGCTCGGCCCGTCCGGCGTTGCCGGTCCTGCCGGTTCTGCCGGCCGAGGCGGCAAACGGCGGCAGTGCAACGAACGGGAAGACCTACCCGCCCGGCGAGGAGCCGCGGCCACGCGATGGCGAGCCGACCGGTTCGGCCCACGGGGAGCTGCTCTAGCCCCGAGATCGGCCGTTTGGGTGAGTTGGCGCGGCGGACGCCAAACTTCTGGCAATCGTGCGCTATCCAAGGGTTGCTTTCGCGTTCCTCATCGACCAGCTGCGTCGGATTCCGGGCATGCTCCAAATCGAGCGCCGGTCGTTCTGGATCGGACTGCTGCTGGTTTTCGTCGCCGTGATTGCATTCACGGTCTGGGGGAGCCAAAGGACACCGCAGCGAATCAGCATGTCCGGGCTTGTCGCGGGGGACCTGTCGCGTCTGCAGACATGGATCATCGTGACCGGCGATGTTCGCGAGGAAGGCGCCACCTCAGCGGGTCATCAATATGCGATGACCGACCCTGCAGTTCCGGACGCGAAGCTGATCGTCACCAGCGACGCCCCTCTGCCGCTGGGGCAGACAACAGTCAGCGGGATCCTGGTGGGCGGCACAAGCCGCGCTCACGAGGGATTTGCGTGGATCGGCCAGCTGCGCGCCGATCCGGCACTCGCCAGAGAGCCGGATCCGCCATGGATCGCAATCACCGTGCTGGGTGCCGCGGTGTTCATTGGCCTCGGCGCCAGGACGTCTTATCCGGTGTTCTTCGCCCAGGCCGTTCCGATCATTCCCGCTGAACGCTCCGTGGTTCTGCCAGTTTGGGTCGTGCCGGACGGGCCGCGATCCAGCCCCGAGGTGATCCCCGCAGAGCTTGCCGTCAAGCCCCGAGAATCGGCCGAGCTCCGCGTGCCGGGCCATGAGCCGCAAGTTTTGTTCCTCCACTCGGCCCACTCCAGCGTGGCGGTCGGCGAGCTGCGGCGACTTTCGCGCTCGGACCCGGCGCTGGTCGTACGTCCCGCCTCGGGCGATCTAACCCTGACGTTCGCCTCCGTGGAGGATCGCGACGCCGCCTATGCCGTCATCTACGGCAACCTGCTGCGACGCGACTGACTCTCCGGCCACGGCCGACTCGACGGCTTCCCTGATCACGCCCAACCAACGCGTCGCGGTCGCCTCGTCGACCGGAAGCGCGCTGGCGAAATCGGCGTAGGCGCGCTCGAAGTAGTGATTCGCATCGCGGTGCGCGGCGAGACCGCTGGCGGTCAGTGTGATGAGGGTCGCTCGTCGATCGCGGGGATCAACGGTCCTGCGTGCGTGCCCAAGCCGCTCCAGCCGCGCGACGTGGTCCATCACGGTGGTGAGCGGCGTTCCCAGCCGCTCCGCCATTCGGGTCGGAGTGATCTGCTCGTCCTCGAATATCGCGCTGTAGATCGCGTATTGCTCGGGCGTCAGCGGGCTGTCGGCCATGGCCACCGCCAGCAGGCGCCGAATCGACTGGTTCAAGGCATAGGCCTCGAAGAACACCGACGGAGAGGACGGCCCGTCGGGTGGTCCGGTCACTGGGCGACCTGGGCCTGGTCAATGGCGACCATGGCCGGGTCGATGCCCTGTGCCCATTCGTCCACTGTCAGCTCAGCGGGAATGTCGGGCGAGATGGTCAGGCGCGTGTCGTTCGGGATCGCGCCCAGCTCGTGGAGCGTCGCGACGCTCACGGCAATGCCGCTGTAAAGCAACTGAAGCTGCCCGGGATCAGCCCACGGCGCGGGACAGCCGCCCATCCCTTCACCGACGACCAGAGCGTCCGTCTCCGCCTTGAGGCGTCCAACCAACATGCTGCCGGCCGAGAAGGTGTTGCGACCCGTGATCACATAGGTGCTCGCCGGATGAGCGGCCGCGAACGTGTCCACCGCGAACACGACAGGCTCGAGGGCGGACAGCTCGCCGCCAAAGTTGTGTCGGATGTCCAGGACAAGAGTCTTGGTGGCAGGGTCTTCCAGCCAATCGCTGAGCGCATTGGGACCGAGCGGATCAACGCGGTTGTACTGCACGTACAACGTTCCGTTCTCGTCTGGCCCGCTGTGCCAGAGCAGCCCATCGATGTCGGACAGATACGGAACGTCAGGATTCTCCGGCAGGTGCAGCCCGTACTGGCCAGCCCACGCGTTGTAGTGGGACATCGGGATCGCATTCACCGTCACCTGCAGCGGATTACGCGTCGACGTGCCATACAAGAGATCGACGGAATCGACGTTTTCGATGAGGCCTGCGCCATGCAGGATCTCGGTGGTCAGAAGGAACCGCGGCATCAGCAACCGCACCGTCTGGTCGTTGTCGCGCGGGATGAGGGGCTCCAAGGTTGTGAACATGTCAGCCATCACGTGGCCGTTGACGGAATCGATTCGCTGGCCCACCAGGTCCTCATACGGCGGCAGTGCGTCGACCACGTAGACGTCATCGCCGAACAGCCAGAGTCGTAGCGGCAGGCTGTGGACGGGGTAGCTTTCGCTGCCCCACAGGTATGCGCCGGTGTGAGCCTCACAACCCTCGCGACTGACCATCGCCACGATCCGCAGCACGCCGGCCATCAGCTCGTCGTCGGTTGCGGTTGGGACCCGGGTGATCAGGTCGGCTGCAGCTGAGTTCAGATCGTTGAGCGACACGCCGTGGTCGAGCTCTGGGTGGAGGGCATCCATTCCGGGCACGAGCGCGGCGATATCGCTTTGCCACCCTGTTGTCCGCGAAACGGCTGGCGTCGCGGGGGTGGTTGCAGAAGGACTCGTCGAAGGCGGCTGCAGCGCCGGCGAGGCCGTCGGCGAGAACGTCGAGGTGGTAGTCGGCGGGGGCGTCGGCGCTTGCGATGCTGGCGTGGGTGTCGTGGCACCGCAGGCACCGCTCACGACGGCCACGAATACCAGGAGTGGTGCCATCGATCTCATGTGGAAATACTACGGTACCGTAGTATTTACGCTGGACCACTGACTCCCGATCGCTGCGAGGGCGACAAATCGAGACCCCGCCTATCCTTTCCGCGAGCCCCAGCCGCTCGTGAAAATTCAAATCGGGGAGCCATGAAGTCGACTTTTTGGCGCCTGCCCGCTCTCGTCGCCGCGATGGCCGTCCTGATCCTCGCGACACCGCCTGCAGATGCGGCAACACTTCACATTGACGAGCTGCGAATGGCGTCTGACGCTCACGGGTCGCCGTTCGCGCGCGACGCAGGTGTCGCGCCGGCTGCCTGTGCGGACCCGGCATTCCACCAGATCTCCGGACCCTGGGCGAACGACCATTACTCGTGGTCGTTCAACTCCTCGTCAACCCCCGGCTACCTCAGCAAGAATGGCGTCCGTAACGTCCTGAACGAGTCGTTCTCGAACATCACGACTGCCCACAACAACTGCGGCATGGCCGACAAGGTGTCCGCAACGCATACCTTCCTGGGCACAACGGACACCGCCACGAGCTGCGCCAGGCGAGACATGCACAATGTGGTTGGCTTTCATCGCCTGCCGCTTGGAGTGCTGGCGGTCACCTGCTACTGGACCAAGAATGCACACATGGTGGAGGCCGACATCCAGATCAACACGCAGGCAAGCTGGACGCTGTCGTTGAATGGCTGTTTCAGGGAAGTGATGCTCGAGGCCACGATGACCCACGAGGCCGGCCACGTCTTCGGCCTCAATCACGTCGGAGAAAGAAAGCACGGCCGGCTGACAATGAGCCCAGTCGTTGACGGGCCGTGTCAGAACAGTGAGTCAACGCTGGGCAAGGGCGACATCCTGGGGCTAGAGGCAACCTACTGATGCACATCGACCTTCGGCGCACGACGTCGCTCACGCTGGCCACGTTGCTGCTCGCCGCCTCGGCGGTCGCCGCACCTGTCGCGGCTGCCCAACAGCTCTCCACCGACTCGGCTCGCATCGCAGCTTCCGCGGCGGCTGTAAAACCGGTCTGCGAGGACCGCGCCTTCTCGTTTATCGGCGGCAGATGGGGCCATGCTGTCCACTGGACGTTCGACAGCGCCTCAACGCCCACCGGCCTGACCGTGGCGGCCGCTGAGGCCGCGTTGGTCAAGTCATTCAACAACATCACCACCGCCCGCAACGACTGTGGGATGCCCGACAAGGTCGATGCCAAGAACGTGTATGACGGGCGCGCCGCTCGCGCCCCCAACATCAACAAGTCCGCCCAGTGTGCCGGCTCCGATGGCAAGAACGAGGTTGGCTTCGGCCGATTGCCTCCAGGCGTCCTCGCGGTGACGTGCACGCGCGCTTTCGGTGGCTTCATAGTCGAGGCCGATATCCGTATCAGCACCCGTTTTGACTGGGCGGCCACGGTTGCAGGCTGCTTCAACCAGGAGCTCATCGAGCCGACGATCACTCACGAGGTTGGGCACGTCTTTGGGCTGGGTCATGTGGGCGAGAAGCGTCATCCGCTGATGACGATGAGCACCCAGAGCGACGGCCCATGCAACGACGCGGCCTCGACGCTGGGTCGGGGCGACGTCCTCGGCCTGCAGGCTCTCTACTGACCTCCACCGACGGCCTGCCGACGTTCGATCGGGAGACGCTCGACCTGCTCGACCGGGAGCGCGAGGTCGAGATCGAGACGGTCCGCAAGGATGGCAGCCCCAAGCGCACGATCATCTGGGTCGTCGTGGACGCACATGCTGCCTTCGTGCGTTCGTGGCTGGCCGACCGTGGGTGGTGGTATCACCACGCGCTGGAGCGGCCAGACCAGGTGACGCTCCATGTTGGCGGACGCTCCATACCCGTGCGGGCAGTCCACGTGACGGACGAGGACTCGATCGAGCGCTGCACACGTGGGCTCGAGTCCAAATACCGCAACAGCATGTCCACAGCGTCGATGGTCACGGACAACGTCCTGCCATTCACGATGCGCCTCGAACCGCGTTGACGACACCCTGATGACGCGCTGATGGCGCTGGATCTGCGCGAAGTTCCGAATCTGCCCGACCCGAACATCCGGCCGCCCACCGTTGCCGAGTCGGGCGACCCTTTTGCGGCTCTCCGGGTGGCGCACCTCGTCGCACGCGTGCCGCGTGGCACGCCGGTCCGACTGCGTGACATGGTCGATCGCCTCAATGCCGACTATCTCGACTGGTCCTTCGCGCGACCGGTCGTGGCCGCGGTCCTCGTTCAGCTACAGGCCAACTGGAACGCGGACTTCCGAACACAGAGCGGCTTCGAGGTGTCAGAGGGTCAGGCCGGCGAGGAGATGACGCTCGAGGACAGCGCCAGGATCGAACCGTGGCTGGTCCGCCAGGTGGAGCGTTGTGCCGAGCAGTGCACAGACCGGCTGCTTGCATTTGCGCGCGACGAGGGCGGCGTTCCCTAGGGAGAGCCCAGCGCCTCGTAGACACCGGCGATCGCCTCGTTCTCCGGTCCGCGCTCGCCGGACCACTGGTTGCTGAAGAACACGATGACCAGTTCGGCGTCGTGGTCGACCCAGATTCGAGTTCCCACCGCTCCGCCATGCGAGACGACGCTCTTCGAGCCGGGAATGTCGTGCATCAATGTTGGTTTGCCCCAGCCCAGCCCGAAGTGAACCGGCTTTTCCTCGCCGTCGACAAGGCCCGGAACGCCGCCCAGGTGATCCTGGCGCATGAGCTCGATCGAGGCCGGCATGAGCGGGATGTAGCGATCGCCATCGCGAATCGGGCGCAAGGTTGCGGCGCCGAAGCGCAACAGGTCGTCCAGCGTTCCGAAGAGGCCGCCGCCCGGCACCGCGGTTGCTGCCAGGTAGCGCAGGACGACGAAGCGCGTCAGCACGTTATCGACGCCGACTCCGTGCACAGTCACGATCGGTCTGCGCGATTTCCGCGGGTCGAAGGTGGCCACCATTCCCAGCGGCTCGAGGACGCGATTGCGCAGGTAGTCGGCATATCGCTGACCGGATGCCTGCTCGATCATTCGGGCCAGCAGATAGAAGGACGATGAGCAGTATTCGTAATGCGTTCCCGGCATGAACTTGAGGGGCGAGTCGATCGCGTTCTGAGTCATTGCCGCCGCCGACGGCCGATCGCGCCGAATGCGATCCACGGGGTAGTCGGGCACTCCGGACGAGTGAGTAAGCAGGTGCACGGAGGTCACGTCGGCCTTACCCGGGGCGTTGGCGAACTCCGGGATGTAACGGACGATCGGCGCATCGAGGGAGATCGCCCCCGACTCCACGAGCTGCATGAATGCCGTGGCGAAGATCGGTTTGGTTACTGACGCCAGAAAGAAGAGGCTGTCCGTCCGGATCGCACCTTTGGCCGCGAAGGTCTCGCTGCGAATCTCCCCGTCCGCGTCACCGACTGCCAGGGCCGCGGCAGGCAGCGTCTTTGACCCCACTCGTTCGCGGAGGCGTGCGTAGACGCCGTCAAGCTTCGATGGATCGCGGCGCAGCGCGGCTGATGGCGGTGAGGCATCGGCAGACGTGCTGGGAGCGGTGGCCGCCACGTGCTGACGATAATCGGCAATCGCATGAAACGCTCTGAGCTCATCACCGACACACGCCAGCTCATCGCCGAGGGCGAGCGGCTGCAGGTTGCGCCGAGCGTTTCAGCGCTGCGCGTATGGCTGCAGCTGTCCGACGATCTGCTCAGTCGGGCGTGGGGAAAGATGGATCGCTACCACCTCGCCTGGCTGATGGTCGGCCGGAGTGAAACGGCCCGCGGGCGGGCTATGACCGCCGAGGAGGAAGAAGCCTACGTGCGCGACGTCGCGACACAGAAGACGGCTGCGCTCCGGATGAGCCTCAAGGCAGTGGAGGAGCAGAACATGCCCTTCCTGGGAGAGGGCTGATCCTCCTTCGCTGGCCTGCGGCCAGCTACGCGCGAAGCGCTTGGCTCTCGGCGTACCGCCGAGGTCCAACCGTCGCTTTTATATCCGGCGGATCTCGTCCAGCGGAACAACGAAGACCGTGGCGCCACCATGCGTCACCTCGGTGGGCAGCCAGTTCGCATCGATGCCACCGAGCGGCTCCGCCGGTACTTCCTCGGTGCGTGACCGGCAGTTCTCCTCGATCAGCGCCATCGCGACCGGGACCTGCTCGTCCTCGACGCCGATGTACAGCATCGCGTTGCGTGCCTGCAGAAAGCCGCCGCGTGACAGGACCTCGGTCACGCGCAGCTCGGCGCCGCGCAGCGCCTCAACGAGCTGGCTCGCATCCTGGGCGTGGACGACGGCGATCAGAAGCTTGGGCACACTTCTCCTCTGCGATCGGTCTTGAGCCGTCGCCAGCCCATCATCGCGCCCCGCGCCAAGCCATGAAGGCCATCACCGCCAGTCCAAGGATGCTCGGGCTGAAGACCGTTCCGTTGAAATAGTCGGCGAACCCGGCGAGCGAGAGCCGGTCGCTAAGCGGCGTGCTGGCGGCCTGGTAGAAGACCTGGCTCGCAACGTAGGACACGACTGCGGCCGCGATCCATGCGAAAACTGCGATCAACGCGGACAGCCACCTGACCCGCGGCACGACCAGATGGAAGCGTCCATCGAACGCTCCCTGGCCGACGGCCATGCCGATCAGCGCCCCGCCGACGAGGCCGATGGCGATGAGGCCCCAGCTCAGCCCGAATGGATCGGCAAGGATTCCGTAGACCATGGCGACGGGCACGGCCGCGCCCAGGCCGAAAAGTGCGGCCCTGGACATCCGCGGACTTGCAGGCGGCGATTCCACAACCGATAGACTAGGTCGCCGGATGCCCCACCCAACCCTTGGTCTGCCGCCGCACGATGTGACCGCAGGTCTGCCAGAGGCAGCCGAGCGATTGCAGACGAACCGTGACCGGATCGCCCGTCTCAGCCTGCAGACAACCGTTCGCGACGCCAACGGATTCGCCGAGCGCTATGACGACGAGGCGCTCCGGCTCTTCCTGCGTGACCTCGAACGTCATGTCCAACAGCTGGCGAAGGCCCTGGCCACGGGTAAGGACTACTACGTGACGAGCTACGCGGAGTGGCTCGTACCGGTCTA
Organism: uncultured Chloroflexia bacterium; assembly: GCA_963736895.1. Classification (GTDB taxonomy): domain Bacteria; phylum Chloroflexota; class Limnocylindria; order Limnocylindrales; family CSP1-4; genus JALYGJ01. The sequence goes on along the minus strand of CAVTQU010000008.1, from coordinate 157,273 downwards.
CCGCCGACGCAAGGTGCCGAGTGCGGATGTCCTCGCGTTGCTCGCTGGACTTCAAGCTGCCGCGGCCACTGTCATGTCGCCGGACGAGAAGCGCGTGTCCGACGACCTGTTCGAGAAGTGGGTCATGGTGCTGCGCAGGCACCAGCGCCTGGCCGGCGATCACAAGGGCAACTCCGTCATCCGCTTCTTCTGGAAGGGCGCCGGAGTCGGCGACGACAAGTGGATCTGAGTGTTGTGGTGATTCGATGACGATCAAATGGGTCAAGGTGGACCCGCTGGTCATGAACGGCGAGCCGTTCTGCTACGCCACGCGGCTTTCGGTGCGCAACGTGCTCGAGATGCGTTCGAACGGGTTGACGCCCGCGGCGATCCTGGCCGACAACCCAGAGTTGCGCCGGGTCGGAATTGCCGAGGCGTTCAAGTTCGCGTCCGAGAACAAGGCGCGCTACGCGGACTTCTTCGAGGCCGACGGTTCTCTCCGCGGCCCCGGGTTCAGCGAAGAGGAAACGTCAGGCTTTCCGGAGCACCTGCGAACCCTGCCGGGAGTCGTGACCACGGAGCCAGTCGGCGCTTAAGCTCATCCTGCGCTCAGCAGGGCTTCGGCGACGCGGCGGTATGATGGATATCCGACATGGCTGATCAGATTTCGACCGAGACACCAACGACCACCGATCCAGCGCCGTCCGCGCCCGCGACGACTGCTGCACCCGCGGTCACGATCGACCCGCAGGCGCGTGCGACCGAGCTGGCGATCCTTGACGCGCTGCGCGCCGTGGTCGACCCCGAGATCGGCATGAATGTCGTCGAGCTGGCGCTCATCAAGCAGATCATCCAGAGCCCGGAGCAGACCGAGGTCAAGATGATCCTGACGACGCCGTTCTGCCCCTACGCCGGATCGATGATCCAGCAGGTGAAGGAGCAGGTCGAGAGCGTCGTCGAGAACGAGGTCAAAGTCACCCTTTTGGCAGAGCGCTGGGACCCGCGCGACGCCGGCCTGGTGTGGTAGCTCGCCGACCTTCGATAGCGAATAGCGCAGTCGCCACAGGTAAAGGCGACGATGGGACGACCGGCCTTCTGTATGGCGGCCGAATCGGCAAGGACGACCCTCGGACCGACGCTTACGGAGCGGTTGACGAAGCCGTTGCGGTACTCGGCGTTGCCAGGGTCGCGTTGACACAGGCCGCCTTGACGGAACTATCGGAGATCGTGCTGCGTTACCAGCGCGAGCTGTTCGTTGTGGGTGCGGAGCTGGCGACAAATCCAACGGCTGTCGATCGACTTCAGGATGGTGTCACGCGTGTTTCCGAAGAGATGCTGAATGGAGTCGAAGCCGATCTCGCCCGATGGGAGGCAACCGTCGAGATGCCTCGCGAGTTCATCGTGCCGGGCGAGACATGGGCGTCCGCGGAGCTCGAGGTGGCGCGGACCGTTCTCCGACGCGCCGAGCGGCGGATCGTCGCCCTGGATCGGGCTGTCGAGCTGGGCAGTCCGTGGGTCGGGCCATACGTGAATCGACTGGCCGATCTGTTGTGGGTTCTGGCGCGTGCTGCCGAACAGGCCGAGCAGGCCGCCGCCACACCGGCGAGGATGCGCGAAGCATGAAGTCGAAGTCTTCGTCGGCGCTGCTGTTGGCGCTCGGCTGCCTGACGATGTTCGTGATCGGTTGCTCGGAGATCGGGATCCAGATTCCTACAGCGACGCCGCCGTCGGGCATTCGCGGAACAGTCGTCCTTGGGCCGACCTGCCCAGGCAGCACCGACCCCGGTGCGGATGACCCTGTGCCCTGCCTCACGCCGTATGCAGCGAGCCTGGTGATCCTCGACTCGGAAGGCGGCCGCGTCCAGAGCATCACGTCCGGCAATGATGGCAAGTTCCAGGTTGACCTCGCCCCTGGCGACTATGTCGTAACTCCCGTGCCAGGTACCGATCCGTATCCGATCGCGCAGCCGGTCTCAGTCACGGTCGCGGCGGGTGACTTCGTGGACGTCGAAATCAACTACGACACCGGCATCCGCTAGCTGCTGAGGGCGCCCTCTCGAATGGGCTCAGCCACTTCGTGGGCCATCGGTAAGGCAGCGTTTGGTGCTGCGGAGCCCGGTATTCCGAGGATGACGTGGTCGGCTCCCTGTTTCTGGAAGCGCCGAGCCGCCTTGAGAGCCGCCTTTCTGTCGCTGGCTGAGCTTCCGCAGTCGACCTGGGCGGCAAAAGTGAATGCGTCCGGATCGCGGCCGGCCGACTCAAGCTCCTTTCTGATCCTGTCGCGCATCTGGACGAAGTAGTCGACGTCACCGGCGCGGTTGCCCGGCAGCGGCCAGCCCGAGGCGTAGCGCGCGATCAGCTCGATTCCCCGGCGGCGTTGGCCGCCGAGCCACAGTGGCGGACCAGTGGGTGAGACGGGCGGCGGCTCGTTGGTCGCGCGGTCCAGTGAGTAGATTTCGTCACTCAGGGTGACGCCAGGCGGCTGGCGCGCCGCCTCGCTGAAGAGTGCGGACAGAACCTGCAGCGACGATTCATAGCGATCGAACCGCTCGCGCGGCTCGGGCAATTCGATGCCGAACGCCTCGTGCTCGCCAATGTGCCAGCCTGCCCCGACACCCAGGATGAAACGGCCGCCCGTAACGATGTCCATCATGGTCGCCTGCTTCGCCAGCACGGACGGATGGCGAAATGTGTTCGCAGCCACGGCCAGGCCGATCCACTTGCGGGGGACGCGATGAGCCAGCGCTGCCGCCGTGGTGAATGCCTCGAACGCGGCGCCGCCGCGCTCGCGGCCCGCGTCGGACAGGTGGTCGCTCAGCCAGCCCGCCGAGAAAACCTCCTGCTCGCCACAGATGGCCCAGGTTGCGTCGAGCCTGTGCCAAGTGAGCCCGACGCCGCCGGTGGCCGAAATCCGAAACCCGACCGGCCCCAGTCGGGGCGGCTGGGGCGTTTCGTCTGTCACCAGCGCTCCCAGTGGACGAAATCGTCCGCTTTGACCCAGCCGCGCTTCAGCGACCCGGATCGTCGGTCGGGGCGTGGGTATCCAACGGTGATCACGCCGACCGGCTGTTGATCGGACGGGAGGCCCAGCTCCGCGGACAGCTCAGGGAAGCGGTGCGTGCCGAGGAAGCCAGCGGCGAGGCCCTCATCGACCGCCGCGAGCAGGATCAGCATCACCGTGGCGCCCACGTCGATGAACCAGTACGGAACTGGCCAATCGATCTCCGGCTCGCCGGGCGGACGCTTGTCCGGCTCGTTGTATCGGGCGTGGTAGATCTCCTCGCTGACGCACGGCACGAACAGCGCCGGGGCCCGGCTGATCCACGGATCGAAGCCGGCCTCAACGTATTCAGGCTCGTCACACAGTCCGGCCACGCGTCGGCGCCGCTCCGGATCCGTGATGACCACGAGCCGCTGTCCCTGGCTGAAGCCGGCGCTTGGCGCGCGCTGCGCCGCGGCGGCGATTCGCTCCAGAGCCTCTCGCGAAACAGGCCGCTCCGGGTCGTAGTTACGCACCATGCGCCGCCGCCGGACAACTTCGCTGAATTCCATGGCGCGAGGTTAGCGAGCGTTCATTTGCCTGCGAGCGAGTCGGCGTACCAGAGAAATTCGAGCTCGGGTGCTTCCAGGCCCAGGTTCTTGAGCAGGATGGAGACATCGCGACGCTGCTCTGTCCCGTGGGTCACGATGTGGACCAGGAAGAACCACAGCGGGAACCGATCCTTCGGGCCAAGGTCGATGACGGCCGCCAACTGATCGTCGCTCAGGCTCCGCAGCCAGTCGAGCATTTCTGCGGCATCTGTTCGCCAATACGCTTCGAGCCGTTCGACGGTCTCGAACTTCTTGGCCGCCAGCTCGGCGTCCCAGATCGACTTCGGCTCGCCCTGAAGTCGCCGGCGCCAGCTCTGCTCGACGTCCAGCGTGTGCACCAGAGTTCCGCGAAGATTTCGCCACGTGACGGTCTTTCGAGCGGTGAATTGCTCGACTGACGCCTTGGTGGTGGCTCCGAGGACCGTCCAGTTCGCCCAATAGTTGTATTCGAACAGGGCGATCACGTCGGTCTGCCGCATTGCCCCGAGGTTAGCGCCGCAGCGAAACCGACTCCGATTCCAAGCCTTGTACGTAACGGCTAAATAGAGTCCTCGATCGCCCTCGAAATGGCCACGGATTCCGTCAGGTGGAAACCAATGCCAATTTGGGCGCGAAATCTCCCGGCAGTTGTCCGGTACTTCCAAGACTTGGAATCCGGACGTGCGCGGAAGCTGCGGCCGTTCTCCGGGGGAGAAGTACCGGCCAAGAAGCCAAGCTCGCCGCCGTTGTTTGGCCGTTTGTTCGCCACGAGCGAACAGGCGGACCGGGAGAAGGCGTTTGAGCCTTGTGGAACCTGTCAAGTTGGCCGTTACTTCTCAGGGGGAGAACAGTGCCGGCCAAAGAGACGGCGATTGCGGGTAAATCGGGCCTCGGCTAGACTCAATCCTGACGTGATCACTCGGAATTCAGAGCCTGATACGGCGTCCGTGACGGAGCCGGCAACGGCGCCAGCTACGGCGTCGGCCAGGCGGCCGCGCAGCATCTTCCCCGGCACCGGCGCCGTGCATTTCAGCACGCGCGGCGAGTACGGCGTGCGGATGATGGTCGAGCTCGCGCGGCATTCCGGCGCCGGCCCCATCTCGCTGACCGAGATGGCGGACCACGAGTCGCTGCCCCGCCCTTACCTCGAGCAGCTCGTCGTGAGCCTTCGCGAAGCGGGTCTCGTCACCAGCACGCGCGGCGCACATGGCGGCTACGAGCTGACGCGCGAGCCGAGCGACATTCGAATGGGTGAGGTGCTGAGAGCCCTCGAAGGCCCGATCGCGCCCATGGTCTGTGCCAGTGAGGATCCCGCTCACGCCGGCATCTGCGAGCGGATGGGCTTCTGCAACGTGAACCACCTCTGGACCACCGTGCGCAACGCGATCATCACCGCACTCGACTCGATCACTCTCGCCGACTTGGCCGCTCCCCGAGCCCAGCACCCCTACCACTCAGCCCCAATGCCGATCGAGGCACTGGTGGCCACCTCCCATCTCGCACCCACCAAGGACTCATGACCCAGACAATCGACGCACCAGCCAACGCCACGACGAGCGAATCAGACGACGACCGTGAGCTGGTCATCAAGGACCTGCACGTGGTTCCGGTCGCTGACCGAAAACGCGAGATCCTGCGCGGCATCAACCTCACCGTCCGCAAGGGCGAGGTCCACGCGATCATGGGTCGCAACGGCTCAGGTAAGACGACTCTCGCCTATGCGCTGATGGGTCACCCGGCCTACGAGGTAACGCACGGCGAGGTCCTGTGGAAGGGCCGCGACCTGCTCAAGCTGAGCCCCGACAAGCGCGGTCGCTCCGGCATCTTCCTGGCGTTCCAATACCCGACGGCCATCCCCGGGCTGAGCGTCGCCAGTTTCCTGCGCACCGCCCTCAACGCACGGATGCGCCCGCTCGACAAGCCGGTCAACACCGATATCGACCCGTCGGACATGACCCGCGGCGGCATCTCGATGGGCGACTACCGCCGGCTGCTCCGCGAGAAGATGGCGCTACTCAAGCTCGACGACAGCTTTGCCGCCCGCTACGTCAACGAGGGTTTCTCGGGTGGCGAGAAGAAGCGCCTCGAGATGCTCCAGATGGCCGTGCTGCAGCCGGAGATCGCGATCCTCGACGAAACGGACAGCGGCCTGGATATCGACGCGCTGCGCATCGTCGCCGAGGGCGTGAACGCCCAGCTCAGCCCCGAGTTGGGGGTCTTGCTGATCACCCACTACCAGCGCATCCTCAACTACATAACCCCTGACGTCGTGCACGTCCTGGCGCAGGGCCAGATCGTGGCGTCCGGAGGACGCGAGCTGGCGGTCCGACTCGAGGAAGAGGGCTACGCTCCGATCCTGAAAGAGGCAGGTCTGGAGCTTGCCTTCGAAGACGAGCCCGATGCGCCCGAGCCCCCCGAAGCGGAAGCCCACTGAGCCAGGTACAAGGAGCGAGCAGCTGATGGCCATCGTCCCGGCGCTGGACCCCGTCGCGACCCGCGCGGACTTCGCGATCTACGACCGCGACTTCAACGGCCGCAAGATGGCCTACCTCGACAGCGCCGCAACGGCACTGAAGCCGCGCGTCGTTGCCGAGGCGATGAGCGAGTACATGAACCGCTACAGCGCCAACGTCCATCGCGGGATCTACGAGATCGGCGAGGAAGCCACGGCCGCCTACGAGGGCGCTCGCTCCAAGATCGCCACGTTCCTGGGCGCCAGCGACGCACGCGAGATCATCATGGTGCGCAACGCGACCGAGGCAATCAATCTCGTTGCCTACGCGTGGGGACGCCGCAACATCGGCAAGGCCGACACCATTGTGACCACCGAGATGGAGCACCACTCCAACATCATTCCGTGGCAGATGCTCACCCAGGAGAAGGACGCGGACCTCGAGTTCATCTCGTTCGACGAGGACGGGCGGCTCAACCAGGACAGCTTTGAGGCCCTGCTGCGTACGAAGCCCAAGTTGGTCGCCTTCACCGCCGTGAGCAACGGCATCGGCACGATCAATCCGGTCAAGGAGATGGTCGCCAAGGCGCATGCGGCTGGCGCTCTGGTGCTCGTCGACGGCGCCCAGGCGGCGCCTCATCAGCCGGTCAACGTCCAGGACCTGGACTGCGACTTCTTCGTATTCTCCGGCCACAAGACGCTGGGACCGCCAGGCTCAGGCGCGCTCTGGGCGCGCCGCGAGATCCTCGAGGAGATGCCGCCGTTCATGGGCGGTGGCGAGATGATCCGCGAGGTACACCTGCGGCACACGACGTACAACGAGGTGCCCTACAAGTTCGAGGCAGGCACGCCGGACATCGCTGCGGCCATCGGCCTTGGGCGCGGCGCTGGACTACCTGACGGACATCGGCATGGAGCACGTCCGTGCCCACGAGCACGATCTCATCGAATACGCGCTGGAGATGCTGCCGCGCGAAGTGCCCAGCATCCGCATCCATGGTCCGCTATCTGCGAGCGACCGTGCCGGCATCGTCACCTTCAATCTCGCAGACGCCCACCCACATGACGTGGCCACGCTCCTCGACCGCGAAGCAATCGCGGTCCGCGCCGGCCACCACTGCACGATGCCGCTCCACCAGCGACTCGGCGAGGAGGCAAGTGCCCGCGCCAGCTTCTACATCTACACCGATCGCGATGACATCGACCGCCTGGCCGAGGCGCTAAACAAAGTCGAGAGGCTGTTCGCGCGCCCGACCGCCGCTGTAACCAACTAAAGGAATCATGGACGACTTATATCGAGACGAGATTCTCGAGCACTACCGAAACCCGCATAACTTCGGCACTCTCGAAGACCCAACCGCAGTCAAGGAGGGTGCCAACCCGCTGTGCGGCGACCGCATCACCCTGATGCTCGACATCGATGACGCGGGCAACGTGTCTGACGTCAAGTTCACCGGCCGCGGCTGTGCCATCAGCCAGGCGTCGGCGAGCATGCTGACGGACGAGATCAAGGGCAAGCCATTGACCGAGATCGCAACCCTCGGCAAGGTCGACGTCCTGGACAACCTGGCGATCGATATCAGCCCGGCACGTATGAAGTGCGCGATGCTGTCGCTGGAAACTCTCAAGCTGGCGGTAGGCGACCGTGTCGCCTGGCAGGGTTCGCTGGATGAGGCCTGATCAAGAGCTGCCCATGGCGCGCGGTCCCGTTCGCGAGGTAACCCCGGCAGAGGCGGCTGATCTCATTGCGCAGGGCGCGGTCCTCGTCGACACGCGTGAGGAACACGAGTGGAAGGCCGGCCACCTTGCCGGAGCGACGCTGATACCACCGATCCAGGTGCTGGACCGCATCGAGCAGGTCGCACCCGACAAGTCGAAGCAGGTCGTCGTCTATTGCGCCGCCGGCGCCCGTTCGATGCGCGCCGCGCTGCAGATGGCGAGCCTCGGCTACCAGAACGTCGCCTCCATGGCCGGCGGGATCGGTGTCTGGAAGGCCCAGGGTCGGCCGGTCGAGCTGCCTGACGACACGCCGGCTGTCGCACGCAACCCGCGCTACGCGCGCCACCTCGTCATGCCCGAGGTCGGGCCCGAAGGACAGGCCAAGCTCCAGCAGTCGAAAGTGCTGTTCATCGGCGCTGGGGGGCTCGGCTCACCAGGCCTGCTCTACCTCGCAGCGGCGGGAGTCGGCACGCTGGGCATCGTCGACTTCGATGTCGTCGACCTTTCCAACCTGCAGCGCCAGGTCGTCCATACCGAAGACCGGATCGGCATGAAGAAGACCCAGTCGGCCGCCATCTCGATCAGGGCGCTCAACCCCGAGGTCAAGGTTGTCGCCCACGAGGAGATGCTGACCGAGGAGAACGTCGATCGACTGATCGCGGGCTACGACGTCGTGATCGACGGCACCGACACGTTCGAGACGCGGTACACGCTCAACGACGCTGCCGTTCGCGCGGCCATCCCAGTCATCCACGCGTCGGTGTTCAGGTTTGAAGGCCAGCTGTCGGTGTTCGTGCCCTACCAGGGGCCGTGCTACCGCTGCCTGTATCCCACGCCGCCGCCACCCGAGCTCGCGCCTGGCTGTTCCGTTGCTGGCGTCCTGGGCGTCGTACCGGGCGTCATGGGCCTGCTCCAGGCGACCGAGGCGATCAAGGTGCTGCTCAAGCTCGGTGATCCGCTAATTGGGCGACTCCTGATTTGGGACGCCCTGGACGGCACGTTCAGCGAGGTGGCCCTCCGTCGCGACCCGCACTGCCCGGCCTGTGGCGACGGCACGATGCCGATTGCGTCGTCGTCGGAGCCGGCCGCAACGCTGGCGGTCGCGGGTTGAGCAGCGTCCGGATCCCACCGGTCCTCCGCACCCAGGTTGACGGCCAGAAGGAAGTCAATGCGAGCGGCGCGAACGTCGGCGAGCTGCTGACCGATCTCGTGGCGAGCTATCCCGGTCTGGGGGAGCAGCTGTTCGCCGGAGACGGCTCGTTGCACCGTTTCGTCAACGTGTACCTCAACGGCCAGGACGTGCGCTACATGGACGAACTCGGCACGCCGGTCAAGGACAACGACGCGGTGATCATCCTGCCAGCCATGGCGGGCGGTCACTGACGCAGGTTCGGGGCGAGTACCCGTCCCTGATTGACGCCATCGGGCACACGCCCATGGTGGAAGTCGCGCGCTTCAATCCAAATCCGCGCGTGGCGATGCTGGTCAAACTGGAGGGCTTCAACCCGACCGGCTCGGTCAAGGACCGCGTGGCTCGTTCGCTGGTCCAAGGGCTCGAGCGAGACGGGCGCCTGCGCGAGGACTCGGTGATCCTGGAGCCATCGTCAGGCAACACGGGCATCTCGCTGGCAATGATCTGCCAGGTCCGCGGATATCGGCTGACCGTCGTGATGCCCGACAACGTCACCCGCGAACGGCGCCAGCTGCTGGAGATGTACGGCGCTTCCATCATCGACTCACCCGGGGCGTTGGGTTCCAACGGCGCGGTTGCGTTGGCGCGAAGCATGGCGGCCGACGATCCGCGCTACGTTATGCCCGACCAGTACGCCAACCAAGACAATCCGCGCGCCCACTACGAAGCGACGGGTGTGGAGATCCTCGCTGACGCCGGTCAGGTAGACGTGTTCGTGGCTGGTCTGGGGACGGGCGGCACGCTCATGGGCGTTGGCCGCCGCCTGCGCGAGCACAACCCCAATGTGCGCGTCTACGCGGCCGAGCCCATTCCCGGAGAACAGGTACAAGGCCTGCGCTCGCTGGAGGAGGGGTTCGTGCCCGAGATTCTTGATGAGTCCGCACTCGATGGCCGTTTCCTCGTATCGACCGAGGAGTCGATCGAGGCGATGCGACGCCTGACCGCGACCGAAGGAATCTTTGCCGGCGTGTCGTCGGGTGGCGTGATGGCCATCGCTTCGCGCATAGCTGAAACGATGGAGAGTGGAACTCTTGTTGCCCTTTTGGCGGACGGTGGGTGGAAATACCTATCCGAGGATCTCTGGCGGAGAGATCCATCCGACGACGAGCTGGAGGCGCTCAACCTGTGGTGAAGGAAGAGTCGAAAGGCCTTCCCACGTCCGATGAGTGGGCGGAGGCTGCTCAGACCGGCACGGCCGCCCGCGACGCCGCGTCAGACGCTGCGCCGAGCCTCGAGGCGACGAACGCGTCAGTCTCGGCTGAGCTGGTGCAATCGATCATCGATGCCGCACGCCAGGGCCTGCCCAACGAGGCATGCGGGCTGCTCGTCGGCCCCACCTACGCGGGCGATGGCGGCGCTCCAACGCGCTACGTCCCACTTCGGAACGCGGCAGAGTCGCCGTATCGCTACGTGATCGACCCACAGGAACAGCTCAAGGTCTGGCTGGAGCTCGAAGACGCCGGGGAAGTGCCATGGGGGATCGTCCATTCGCACGTGGCCTCACCCGCTGTACCGTCGGTGACGGACATTGGGCTCGCCTTCTTCCCGGAGAGCCTCTACCTCGTCTGCTCGCTCATGGAAGAGATGCCCACTGTTCGGGCGTGGTCCATCCGCGACGGCCAGGTCACAGAGGTCCAGCTGGCCGTCACCGAAGTCGGAATTGACGAGGCTGCGACCTAGTTCTTCCAGTGGACGCTGGCCAGCATGCCGGCGATTGTGGCGCCCGTGAGCTCCACGTTTGGTCCCTGGACACACGCCTGCATTTGGACGTCCTGCGCTGAGCCGGGTGACTCGACGACTACCGTCAGCAGCTCGGTTCCGTCGAGCGCTGCGCAATCGCCCTGCGCAAGCTGCTGAGACGCCGTTGCCGGCCGGCCGCCAACGGTCACTTCGGAGCTGAAGCTGGGATCGGGGGTTGTTGCAGGCGCCGTGGTCAGCGTCGTCCAAGCCAGGTAAACGCCGTCCCTCTGTAGCTTCGCGATGCGGGGCTCAGTCGTGGCCAGTGGTTCGGTCGAAAGGACGACCAGGGCCGGATCCCCGGATTCGGGAACCAGGGCGTTCCAGTTGCTGGGGTATTCGAAGGACATTGTGGCGTCTTCGAAGGTCGAGACAACGGGACCGACGCTCGGCGCGGGAGTTGGTCCGCCACAGGCGACGAACAGCCAGAGGCTTACGACGACCGCGATGCGCATTCACGCAATCGTAGGGGCCACGCGGTTGTGTCTCGTCAGCAGCCGGCCTCAGGGTCGCGAGCGTCGATCGCGCACTCGGTGCAGATCGCAGACGCATCGATGTGCCGGACGTGGATACCCAGGAACGGGGCCGCGGTCTTGTACATCCAGCAACCGGTGCAGAAACCGGTGACCGCGGCGAGCAGCGCGAGCGACGCAACGATGAGCCCCAATGCGGCGCCGACCAGCCCGAACCCGAGCACGTAGGCAACAGTGGCTGCGCCCAGGAAGACGAAGCCAACCTTGTTGGCGAACCTTGGTGGACGGCTGTCCTCGAGATCGCCCTGGCCGAAGCGCGGCTGGATCAGCTCGAAATAGGCCACGCACGGAAGACAGAACTGGCGGCCGAAGCGCAGGCCGATACCCAACTGAAGCGCGAGGAGCGTGAGCAGCGGCCACCAACCGGTGATGACGGCCAGCAGTGAGACAGTGCCGACCACGACCTGGTTGAAGCGTGGCGCTCGGCTGTCGATGACGCCAAGGTCGCGATATGGGTCGGCGGTTCTTGGTCTGAGTCGGGCGGAAGAGGCGGGAATAGCGTCGGCCATCGAAGGTCAACCTCGGTCGAATTGGAGAAAGGCGTCCGGTCAAATCGGGCGCACGGAAATCGGCTGGAGAGCCGGTGATTCGGCGGAAGGAGGACCCCCGTGGGTCGGACGCGGCGCGTAGCGCTCGCTACGGCGAGAGGTTCCTCCCGCCTAGCTACAGATGCAGCTGCAGATCCGATTCGGGTCGATCACTAGATGCGCAGGCTATTGCACGTCCCTGGATCGCGCAACGAGAGCTTCGACGAACGCTGCGTTGGTCGGCGTCGACCCGAAGCCGAGTCGCGCGCCGAGCCTTGCCGGGAACGGCGGCTCCAGGAAGGTCGACTCGAGGACTGGCCAATTCGCTTCGGCAAACACGTCGTCCACCGCGCCATCTAGCACCAATCGGCCCTCGCGCAGGACGAGGACGCGTTCGAACGCCTCTGCGACAAAGGTCATGTCGTGACTGACAGCGACCACGGTTCGGCCGTCCTTCGCCAGGTCCGCGACGATCTCCATGACTTTCTGGACGCCGTTCGCGTCCTGACCCGTCGTCGGCTCATCCAGCACGATTGCCGGCGTATCCATGGCGACGACCGAGGCCAAGGCCAGGAGCTTGCGCTCGGAGAAGCCGAGGTCGTAGGGGTTTGTATCGGCCTGATCTGCAAGCCCGACCTGGGTCAGGGAACCCGATAGCCGACGTTGGAGCTCGTCGCCACGCAACCCGATGTTGCGCGGTCCAAATGCGACCTCCGACTTGACCCTCGACGAGAAGATCTGCCGATCCGGGTTCTGGAAGGAGATTCCCACCAGCCGGGCCAGCTCGGCGACGTGACGATCTCCGACCTGCTCGCCGGCAATCTGCACCTCACCCTCCGTGGCGCGCAGCAGGCCGTTGAAGTGTCTGATCAGAGTCGACTTGCCCGAACCGTTCTGGCCAACGATTGCGACGCGCGATCCCGCCTGGATGTCCAAGCTCACGTTGGAAAGCGCCCGCGTGCCGTCCGGGTAGACGAAGCCGATGCCTCGCGTCGCCAGCGCGATGCCCGATGCCGCAGTCACTCCTGCGCCCATTCGCCCTGCCAAGCCAGACCCGCGTCGCTGACGGCGCGCTCCAATCGAACGTCGGCAGGTGCGGCGACGCCCCATTTACCCAGGCTGGGGTGACGCAGAACGTCTTCAACTGTCCCGCGCGCCACGAGCTGTCCCTTGTCGATGACGACAATCTCGTCGCAGAGCTCGGCGAGGAGATCGGTCTTGTGTTCGGCAATCAGGATGCCGACGTTCGTCTCGCGTGCCGTATGCGCCAGCGTTTCGCCGACCAGGCGGGTGCCCAGCGGGTCCAGCTGAGATGTCGGTTCGTCAAGGACGAGATACCGCGGGCCGAGCGCCAGGACCGCCGCCAGGGCGACGAGCTGCGCCTGCCCGCCCGAAAGACGGCTTGGATCCCGATCGACGATGCCCTCCAGCCTCATGGCGTGGATCGCGGACCACGTGCGCTCCACGACCTCGTCCAGGCTCAGCGACAGGTTGCGCGGCCCGAACGCGACCTCTTCCCAAACGGTCGGCGTGCCGCTGGTTATCTGGGTCTGCGATTCCTGGAAGAGGATGCCCGCGCGCTGGGCAAGCTTGTGCATCGGGCTGCCGGAGGTGTCGAGGTCATCTATCGCCACCTTGCCCTTGAGCTCCCCGCCGATCACGTTGGGGGCAAGCCCAACCGCGCACAGGCACATCGTCGATTTGCCGGCGCCATTCGCGCCTACCACTCCGATGACCCGCCCCGGCTCGAGCGTTAAATCAATTCCGTGCAGCGTCGCTTCGGTAGCACCGGCGTAGCGATAGTCGACCTTGTCGAGGTTCAAGCTCACGGGATCCACCCAAGAAGGCCACCCACCTCCGCCACAACCAGCGCGATCGTTCCGAGCACGAGCACCCATCGCAGAGTCCGTTGCAGTGCGGTGTCCCGGTAGGCGCGCAGCACTGTGCGCCGCCCCGGTGCCGCGAACGCGCGTGCCTCCAGGGCCATGGTTCGGTGCTCCACTTCCGTGAAGGCACTGAGGACGAGCGGCCCGGCCAACGGCAAGAGACCTCTGATCCTCGCGAGGATGCCGCCCTGCGTATCGAGGCCTCTCGAACGCTGCGAATCCACGATCTCACGGGCACGTTGGGTCATCTGAGGCACGGTCCCGATAGCGGTCGTGAGGATGAAGGCACCTCGACGTCCGAGTCCGCGTCGTTCGAGGTCGTCGACCAACTCGTCAGTTCGAGTTGTCAACGCGAACAGGGCGACGGACGTGGCAAAGGCGAGCACGCGCAGCGCCGCCTGCGAAGCCGCGATCAGGCCCGTTCCCGTGGCCGTAAAGGGACCCAGCACGAAGATCGTGTCGGTGGCCCCCGGATAGAGGAACGTGTTGATGAGCAGGATCGAGATGAGCAACAACGAGGTCGCGAGCAGGTACGGGATGTATTGCCGCACCACGCCCACCGCGACGATTAGTGCGAACGAAACGACCAACACGATCAGCGGCGCGGTCCAGCCCCGAACGCTGAGAGCGATGATCGCGCTGGTCAACGCGATGACCAGCTTGGTGGTCGGGTTGAGGCTGCGGTAGAGCCCGTGCTGCGGCTGGGCTACGAAATCGGGGAGCCCTGGCTGCTGGGTCAGCCCTGAGGTCGTGCCTACGTGTCGGATACCGCGGGTGAATCGGGTGCCGGCGGAGCCGGGGGTGTCGGCGTCTGCGGCGTCTCCGGCGACTTGTCGGAAGTCACGGGACGAGTGAGTCGATCACCCAGCGGGTAGCGGGCAAGGACGCGGACCGACAGGCTCGACAGGATGATGTACACGATGAAGCTGGTGATCAGCTTGTCGATCGGGTCGCTGAACAGGCCCTGCCCGAGCGATGCCGCGAACACGTCCGAGCCGCCTTGACGTAATGCCGCCACGAGCAGGTCGGTACCCGACCCGGTCACACCCCCGAAGACGATTGCCGCGATTGGGGCGGAAACGAACGCTGCGACGATGCCGGTCACAACTCCGGAAATGGCCACCCACAGACCAGCCATGTCGCGCTTGATGTAGATAAAGGCTGCTACGCCGATTGCTGCGACCAATGCGATCACGATGGCGGCGGTAAACACCCAGTCTGGATAGTTGCCGATGTTCGGATCCGTGTAGGCGGGGTTGTTGAAGATAGGGATTGCGACCAGGACCACGATGGCCGCGGCGACTAGCGCACCCACGAACAGCTGCGTGCCCGTGGCGGGGCGAGGTCGATACACGCCCAGGTAACCCCAGAGCCCTGCCAGCAAGCCAATCACGCCGGCGGTAATGGCGAACGGGCCGATCGTTCCGCCGCCGATGACCGGCGCGTACTGCCAGATCAGGTTGGTCAGGATGCCCGTCAGGGCACCGGCGAGCGGTCCGGCGAGGACGCCAACGAAGATCGTGCCGATCGAATCCATGTAGATCGGCACCTTGAGCACCGTCTGGATGGTGTAGCCGAGGACGATGTTGATCGCGATCGCCACCGGCATAAGCACGATGACCCGCGTCGTGAACTGTCCCGAGATCCAGCCCATGCTCTCTCCTCTTCTACCTCCCCGGAGGTGTCAGATTGACACGTCCGAACGCTGCGCGGCGAGCTTTCCGACACGATCGATGAAACGCTCGAAGAATGCGTCCACGTCCGCCTGCGACCGCGACGTCCAGATTTGGCTCGCGACCCCAAACGCGGCGCCAGTCGGTGACGGTCTCGCCGCTCGTAAACATGCCGCCCAGCTCCACCTGAACGGCCAGCAATTCGGTCCTGAGCAAGGTCGGATCGAGCGCCGAGGCCACGGCCAGGGCGTCGTGAATGAAAGCGCCATAAAAACCGTCGTAGCGGCTGTGGAACTCCATGTAGAAGCGCAGCGCGTCGTCGATGAACCGCAGGACCGCCGATTCTTCGCGGTCGCCGGCGCGGTGGTGGAGCTCGGCGAGATGATCGGGCGTCATCTTCGCGCGCTCGGTCACGTCCAGGCCCAAGCGCAACCGGCCGCGGTACGTCGGGGTGAGCCTCCCAGCCGGCGAGCACGATCGCCATCGCCTCTGGGTCCACAGCAACGTTCCACTCGCTGGTTGGTGCCGTGTTGCCTGGTGATCGATAGGCCCCGGCCATCATCACCAGTCCCTTGAGCAGTCGCGGCAGTTCCGGCTCGCGCACGAGCGCGACTGCGAGGTTGGTCAGTGGCCCGACCGTGATCAGCGTCACCTCGCCCGGCCGGCCGCGGGCCTCAGCGATCATCAGGTCCGCGGCGTGGCGCTCGCTCAAACCCTGCGACGGTTCGGGCAGTTCGGCATAGCCGATGCCCCGTGGTCCGTGCGTCTCCGGTGCGGTCATCAGCGGCCTGACGAGGGGCACTTCGCGCCCCAGCGCAACCTCGATGTCCGGTCGACCGGCCAGCTCGAGCACCGCACGGGTGTTCACCGCGACCTGCTGAGCGACGACGTTGCCGGAGCAGCACGTCACTGCCAGGATCTCGGCCTCGGGGGAGGCGCAGGCGTAGAGCAGGGCGAGCGAATCATCGATGCCCGTATCGACATCGATGATCAGCCGGGTTCGTTCGGTGTTCAGGGCTAGAGGATAGGCAACAGGTGGCGAACGACGCGTGCGCTATTGTCCGAGGCGATGATCGAGGAAGCGCTCGAAGACCTCGGGCGAATGGGCGTTCTCGCCGGCCAGATCCGACAGGGCGCGCACCACCAGGAACGGCACGCCAAGACGTTCGGCGACCTGGGCGACCGCGCCACCCTCCATCTCGACTGCCTGCCCGCCCAACTCGGCCGCCAGCTGGTGACGCAACGGCTTCGAGTCGACGAAGACGTCACCCGTCAGGATCGTGCCCACGACGATGCGCGGCGGGACCTCACCGATCGATTGCAGCTCGATGCCTTCCAGTCGGCCTCTCCGCGGCGCGCAGCAGATTCGGCCGGCGGCTCGAAGCCGAACCGTTCCGTGGGATCGAAAAACGGCAGGTGGCCGGCCTGGTAGCGCTCCAATCCGCCGACCCGTGCTACGCCCGCGTCGTGCTGGATGAGCCGCGATCCGAGCACCACATCGCCGACGTCCAGGTTGGGATCCAGTCCGCCGGCGACTCCAGTGAAGACGAGCACGCGCGGCCTCGTGGCGAGGACGAGTGCCGTCGTCAGCATCGCGGCGGCGACCTTGCCGATCCCCGCCTCGGCGAGAACGACCCGATGACCATCGAGCGATTCCCTGCCAGATGTGCACGCCCGGCGCCGGCTCGAGCACCTCCTCTTCGATAGTGGCGTCGCGGAGCAGCTCGAGCTCCTGGGGGAGTGCCGAAACCAGCGCAATCGGTCCGCGTTCGTCGCTCACTACCCGACCATACCGCTACGCTCCGGCCGTGAACGAGCCGACACTCAGCCAGCGCGTCCGCCTCCACATCTTCGAGCAGCTCGTCGAAACGGGCAGCCCGTCCGTCGTTGAGGAACTGATGGTCGAGTTCGGACTGAGCCGTGCTGAGACGACGGGCGTGCTCCGAGAGCTCGCCGATGCGCGCCACATCGCCCTCGTCGAAGGCACGGCGCGGATCCTGATGGCGTTCCCGTTCTCTGCGATCGCCACGCCGTTTCGAGTCACTGCCAACGGACGCGACTACTTCGCCAACTGTGCCTGGGACGCCGTTGCGTTCCATTCGATGCTCGACGTGCCCATCGCGATCGACTCGTTCTGCCATCACTGCGCGCCAGCCAATTCACATCGAGATGAACGACGGCCGCGCCACGCTAGATCGAGCCGGAGCAGACGATCGTCTACCTTGCGCTCAAGCCGACGCAATGGTGGGAGGACATCATCACGACCTGCTCCAACACGATGGTCTTTTTTGCCTCACCCGAACATCGAGACGCATCCGATCTGACCGCGAACGCTCCGCCTGATTCGGCGGCCTCGCTCACGCCCGACGAGGTACACGTGTTGGGCACGCCGCTGTACGAACGGAAGCTCTCGATCGACTACGAGCGTCCGGGCATTGACCAATTGCGTGCTCACTTCGCGTCTCTCGGCCTCACCGGCCCGTACTGGCAATCGTGACGATGCCAGACAACAGGTTCGTCGCGATCATCGTCGGCAGCCGGTCCGACCTGGAGGTTGTGCAGAAAGCGGCCGACACCCTGACCAAGCTGGGCGTGGCGAACGAGCTGCGCGTCATCTCGGCCCATCGCGCGCCGGACCTGCTCGAGTCGTACGTCGCGGACGCACTCAACCGGGGAGCACAGGTATTCATCTGCGCCGCCGGCCTCGCGGCGCATTTGCCGGGTGTCGTGGCCTCCAAGACCACGCTGCCGGTGATCGGACTGCCGATGCCCGGCCAGGTCGCCGGCGGCCTCGACGCGCTGCTCTCCATCGTGCAGATGCCCAAGGGCATTCCGGTCGCCACGGTTGGGATCGGACAGGCGGAGAACGCCGCCATCCTCGCCGCGCAGATGCTGGGCCTTTCGGACGAAGCGGTCGCCACGGCCGTGGCCGACCATCGCGCCGAGGCTCGCCGACAGATCGAGGAAGACCCAACCAACCAGTAGGGCCAAGGCGTCCGTCAGCCCAGGCGCTCTCAGGGGTTTCCAAGCCAACCCTAGGTAGACTCGGGCCGTGGATCTCGATCGTCAGGAAATCCCAAGACATGCCGGCTCGAAGCCAGAACCGCCGCAACGCGTTCCCGAGTCGAATCCGGCAGTGCTTGGCGACTGGTTCATCTATCTCTCGATCGTGGTGCTCGTGTGTGGCGTGATCGCGATCACGGCCCTGAACTTCGGGGCGACGCCCACGTCGGCCATCGTCCGCTTTCCCGCTCTCATTGCGATCGGCCTGCTGATCCCGCTATCGGCCGACGCGTGTCTCCGTGCCTGGCGCTCCGCATGGGCCTGGCTGCCGATCGATAAGCCGCGCGGGCTCGCACGTTTCGTGTGGGCTGCTGTGCTGGCGGTCACGTTCGTGGCCGGCATCGTGGGGGTCTACCTGCTCATGACGGCATGAGCGCAGCGCCGGTCACAGCGGACTCGGTCCGTGGCCGTCTGTTCCCCGTCGCCGCGCTGGTCGTCGGCATGGCCATGGCAGTGTTCGTGACCCTTGCCCGGCCCCGCGACGGAGGCCCGTCGGTCTTCTTCGAGATGGCCGACAAGGTTGCGTCAGGGCTGGTCCCGTACCGCGACTTTGTCCTCGAATACCCGCCGTTTGCCCTCGTCCCACTGGTCTTCCCACGCCTGGTCAGCGGGTCATCCGAGAGCGCTTTCACCATTCCATTCACCATTTTTGCCATCGGCACCACCCTGGCGACTGGTGCGGCCGTGGCTTGGCTGGCTGGCCACGGGTGGTCGGCTCTGTCGCGCAACGGATCGATCATCGCCTTCGCGGCTCTCTTCTTCGCCGCCGCACCACAGGTGTTGTGGCGCTTCGACATCTTCGCCGCCCTGTTCACCGCCCTGGCTCTCATCGCCGTTGCGTCGGGTCGCCCGGGCTGGGCGGGTTTCGCGCTGGCACTGGGGGCCGCGACGAAGCTGTACCCGGCATTCCTGGTGCCCGTGCTGTTTGCGTACTACGCGTTCGGCCGGCGCTGGCGAAGCTCGGCGATGGTCGTTTTCGGCTTTGCCGCACTGATGGTTGCGCTTGGTGCGCTGCTGATCTTCATCGCCGGACGGGATGCCTTCACATTCCTGTCCTACCAGGAAGACCGTGGCTTCGAGATCGAGAGTGTCGTTGCAGGATTGGCGATGCTTTCGCACAACCTGTTCCACACGCGAGCGCTCGTGACGTTCGGCTTCGGCTCGTTCGAGGTTGAGTCGCCGGTCATACGCCACGTTGATAGGCCCGAATGCGGTCCTGATGCTCGGCCTCGGAACGCTGCTTGCAGTCTGCCTCGCCTTCAGCTTCGACCGCGATTGGCGACGCTACGGCACGGTTCTGCCGATGACCCTGATCAACTTCCTGCTGGCGACGCTGCTGCTGGTCATGCTGGCGAACAAGGTCCTGTCGCCGCAGTACGTCGCCTGGCTGCTGCCGTTTGGGGCGCTGCTGCCGTGGCGTAAGACGGCGTTGCTGCTCGCGATCTGTCTCCTGACGACGACCGTCTACCCGCTGCTCTTCGACGACCTGCGCCGGATCCAGCCGCTTGCGGTGGACATCCTGAACGTGCGCAACCTGCTGCTGCTCGGGATGTTCATCTGGCTCGTGATCCCGTCACGGGACAAGGTCCGCAGACGCACCGCGGACGAGGACGAGGGTCAGATGGACGCGATGTTCGAGATGCCTCCGAGCAATCCCGCTGCGACGCCGAACATCAGCAGCCCCATCGCCAGCTTCTTCCGCCGTGGCGCGATCAGCACCATGAGCAGGGCGGCGAGGCCAACGGTCGCAACCTTGGCCAGGGTCAAGCCGGGCAGGCCCGATACGTTGGCCAGCTGAACAACGATGGGGTTGGCCTCGGCCGACAGACCATGACGGTCGATCATTACCAGGAACGAGGCGTAGTCAAAAAAGTGAGCGAGGGCCAGGACGGCGAGGGCAACCGCTTGTGGCACTTACTCCGTTCCTGCGTCGACCTAGTACGTCTGGGGGATTGATTCTCACTGACGGTAGGGCGACATGTCGAGGGTGTAGGCCCCATCGCCGTTGACTGCGGGCACCGATGCGCCGATTTGGTGTGGCGTCGAGGCCTAGGCGCGGCTGGCGAGCACCCGGGCGGCCAGCTTGCCGATCATTCCGCGGCCGACCATCGCGCTCTCGAGGTGGCGCGGCGTGGCGTGCCAGAACAATTCCTTGTAGCCACCGACCCACAGGAAGTCGTAGTTACGACAGCCGCGCCGTACGGCCTCGGCAAGGCCCGCGTCGAAAAGGTGCTTGCCCAGCGAGAACGGCTTGTAATCGGGGTTGGTCGTCATGGCGATGGTGAGCGCCATGGCGTATCCGTTCTGAGTGAGCGACACGAGCACGCCCTGGATGCCCTCGTCAGTGCGCGCAACGGTGATCCAGCCGCCGTCGTGCGCGACCATTGCCGGCACCGCTTCGTGAACGAAACCCCTGAACTCTGGGTCGTTGGCAAAGTAGATCTCGCCCTCTCCCCAGCGCTCGTGGAGCAGCCGCTCAACCGCGTCCAATGCCTCGTGAACGGCCTCGTCGCCGGTGGCCATCTCGAGCCGGCCGTTGCCATGTTCCGCGAACTTGCGCATCTCCCAGCGCATCACCTTGCGCGACTTCGAGCCGAGGTGCTTCTCCCAGCCCTCGGTTGAATCGGGCAAATCGAGCTGGAAGGTTGTGGAGCGCACATTGGTGTAATCGAAATATTTCCAGCCAGCGCGCGACGCCTCTGTCCTCACTCGGGCCGGCGTCGGCGAGCCCACCTGCGGTCGCACGATCCGCAAAAGATCCCAGTCACCGCGTCCATCGAGCCAGCCGCAAAAGCTGTCGAGCACCATCTCGCGTCGTTCATCGCGCGCAACTACGTCTACGAGACCTCGCAGGCGCGGGCCAATAGTTCCCCAGAGGGAGAGCTGGTGCAACGGCCGTACTGGTGGTTTCTCAGCGACCATGCTGAACGGCGCCACCCCAACCAGTTCGTTGCCGTCGCGCCAGACGAGTACGCGGACGTCGTAGCTACCCAGGTAGCGGCGCGCCAGTGGCAGCAACCAATCGGGAGCATCCAATGCCGAGCGCGCCGATGAGGCAGCCAACTCACGCCACTCGGGCAGCAGCTTCTCGACCTCAGCGAGGTCTGTGATGACCTCAGGCGCGGGGAGTGGAGAGCTCAGGACAGGTCGACGTAAACATTCTTGACCTCGGTGTAGAGGTCAAGGGCGTGCATGCCCAGCTCGCGGCCCGTTCCGGACATCTTGTAGCCGCCGAATGGCGCCTCGGTGTGGATCGAGTCGTTGCTGTTGATCGCGATCGTGCCCGCACTGACACCCCTGGCAACGCGGATTGCTCGGCCGATGTCGCGCGTCCAGACGCTTCCGGCCAGCCCGTACGGCGTGTCGTTGGCGAGCCGCACGGCTTCTTCTTCGGTGTCGAAGGGAATGATGCCGACGACAGGCCCGAAGATCTCCTCGCGGATGAAGCGCATGTCCGTCTTGGCGCCGTCGAAGATCGTCGGCATCAGGAACGCTCCGCCGGCCAGCGTCTGATCGTCTGGCGGCCGGCCGCCCTGAACCAGGTGCGCGCCTTCCTCCTGGGCCGACTCGATGAACTCCTGCACTCGCTCGAGCTGGCGCATGTGCACCAGGCTGCCGACCTGCGTCTTGTCATCGCTCGGGTCGCCGACCACGAGGCCCGCGGTCTGCTGTGCGAACAGCTCCACCACACGGTCGTGCACCGACCGCTCGACCAGGATCCGGCTCCTCGCCGTGCAGTTCTGGCCGGCGTTGTCGAACACTGACATGGGCGCCGCTGCTGCGAACTTCTCCAGGTCGGCATCGGCGAAGACGATGTTGGGGCTCTTGCCGCCGAGCTCGAGCGAGATCTTCTTCACGTTGTTCGCGGCCAGCCGCATGATCTCCTGGCCCGTCGCCGTTTCGCCGGTGAACGCGATCTTGCCCACGCCCGGATGCGCCGCCAGGGCTGCACCGGCACTGCCTCCTGGGCCCGTCACGACGTTCACGACGCCCGGCGGAAAACCCGCCTCGAGCGCCAGCTCGGCGAGCCGTATTCCGGAGAGCGGCGTCCATGACGCCGGCTTGAGGATGCACGTGTTGCCCGTCGCCAGCGCTGGACCGAGCTTCCAGGCGGCCATGTTCTGCGGAAAGTTCCAGGGCACGATCATGCCCACTACGCCGATCGGTTCGCGCAGCGTGAAGTCGAAGCCCGGGGCTGAGGTCGGGATGGTCTCGCCAAAGTGCTTGTTCGCCGCGCCGGCGTAGTACTCGAGCACGAGGCTCACCGCGAAAGACTCGCCACGCGACGCCGAGATGGGCTTGCCCACGTTCTCGCGGTCGATCTGGGCGAGCTCCTCGACGTTCTTCTTGACCAGGTCGGCGAACTTCTGGAGCGTCCGCCCGCGCTTTGCTGCCGACCATTTCGAGTACGGGCCTTCGAACGCCTTCTGGGCGGCTTCCACGGCGCGATCGACATCGGCCTTGCCGCCCAATGGGACGTTGGCGATGACCTCGCCAGTGGCCGGGTTGTGAACCTCGAACGTCTGGCCGTCCAGGGCGTCGACCTGCTCGCCGCCGATGAGCATCTTTGCGTCGCGCGGCTTTGCCGCTGCTGGTGCTTCGATCGTCATTCGGCTTCCTCCCCGCTCAATAGAGGACGCGGGTGTCACTCGAGATGTGCAGCCGGAACACGTCGTCGGGGATCGTCTCGTCGATGGCCATGGTTACTGCCTCGGCGTGGCGAGTCGTCTGGTCGCCAATGTGCTCGGCCAGCAACGTGATGATGCCCGTCTGCGTGTCGACGCCAACCTCCAGCCAGTGGTCGGGACGGTCGGTAAGCACGTGGCTGGTCCGCGGATGGTCGCAGCGCAGCAGGATGGCTTCGCGACCGTTGGCCAGCTCCTGCGTGCCGCGGCGGGTCACGACACCGGTCAACAGCACGTTGCGGCAGAAGCCGTTCGGGTGGACGAACGTGTCGGCAAGCGTTTCAGCCGGCAGAGTGGTCACCGGGACGTAGATCTTGGCGAACCACGGCAGATCGGGAGCGTCCGCCCCAACCGGGCGAACAGGAAGTCGCCTGTTGGTCGCCGTGTTGCCCTTGGCGTCGTAGGTGTGAACCGACTCACCCTCCGAAACCCACACGTCGTAGTCGTGATCCATCGGTTGACCGCGAGTGCTGATCACTTTCGCGAGCCCGGGGTGACGAAGCGACACGTCGTGCGTCTCCACCTCGTCGCCGTGGGTGGTCGTTCGCCGGTCGACGATCCGCATACGCAGCGTTTCGACGCGCAGCTCCGCCTCGGTCATGAAGCGGAACAGCTCCTTGATCTCAGGCTCGCTCGTGGACAGGGTCGGCTGATCCGGCGGCCGCAGGGCGGGGAGCTGAGGTTGTACGGGTGCCTCGTGCATCGCGGCCGATTGTAGATGCGCAGCGGTCATTGTTCCGACGGCCTGAAGGATTGGGCCTGAGCCGAACGCCATACTCAGTGAGCGTGGGAGATACCCGCGCAGACGTGAGGATCGGCAGTGACGTCCGAACTCGTCGTACGGGCTCAGTCAGGTGATCGGGAGGCCTTCGAGGCGCTCGCGACAGCTGCCTATGAGCGCCTGTACGGCATCGCACGTCGCATCCTGCGGGACAGCCACTTGGCGGAGGACGCTGTCCAGGAAACCCTGATCCGCAGCTGGCGAGACATGCGCTCCCTGCGCGACCCAGCTCGATTTGACGCCTGGCTTCATCGCTTGCTGGTCCACTCGTGTCACGACCAGTCGCGGAGCAGTCGTCGCTTCGCCGTCGAGGTGCGGGAGATCGATGTTGATCGACCTGATCCCTCAGACGACTACGCGCGCGTCGCACAACGTGACGAGCTGGAAAGAGCCTTCCTCAAGCTCCCCGTAGGGCATCGCGCGGTCCTGGTCCTGACTCATTACGTCGGCCTGCCGGCCAGCGAGGTGGGTCAGATCCTGGGCATTCCCGTTGGGACCGTCTATTCGCGGCTCCACTACGGCGTCCGCAGCATGCGCACCGCGCTGTCCAATTCAGAACTCGACATAGCCGGAATCACCTGTACCGGAGAACGTTCGATGACTAGCGATCGCCTCGATCCCGTGGTGATGGCCTGGCTCAACGATGATGTGGAAGCCGCGCCTCGCGAGGGCTTGGCCAACGCATTGGTCGCCGCAGAGTCCGTGTCGCAACGGCCCGGTTGGACGTTCCCGGAGCGCTGGCTGCCCAGCCCATTGGTTGGCCTGGATGGACGACCGTCGACCGTGGCTCGCATCGGCGTCCTGGTGGCACTAACGCTTCTGTTGCTGCTGGCTCTGGCGGTGGCGTTTGTCGGCTCGCGTCGCAACCTGCTTCCAGTTGGGCCATCTGGTGACGTCTTCGTCTATCCAGGATGAAGACTCGATCACCGTCGCGGCGCGCGACGGATCGGAGGCAGCGTAAGGTGAGTGGCGGCGTTCCGTTTGGCCGCACGCCCGTCTTCTCGCCTGACGGCAAGATGATCGCCTTCACGGCGCCCGCCGCTGCTGGCTCGCTGGACGGTCTACTCATGGTCGTACCTTTCGACGGCTCAGCGCCGCCGATCAACGTCAGCGGCGGCCTGGTTCTCACGCCGTCTGAAACCAATCAGTTCTCGTGGTCCGGGGACAGCACTCGTCTTGTCTTCTCCGCCACGAAGGACGGAGCGGCACAGCTGTTCATCGTCGCCGCTGGCGGCGGCTCGCTCGAGCCAGTCACTGACGGTTCCGTGTCAGCCGACCTGCCCGACTGGAGCGCGGACGGGACCCTGATCGCATACCGACGGAGAAACGACGACGGCCTTCACACCGATATCCGCCAGATCCACCCGGACGCAGGAGTGGCAGATAACCTCGGCACCGGCGACGTGGTGAGGACCGGAATCGTCGCGGCCGACGGCAGCATCTCACGACCTCTGTGGGGGCCCGTGATGTTGCCGGCGTACGTGGGGACGACGGTCCTTTCCTATGCGCTGAATGTCGGGTTCGGCGCCGATACGGAGGCTTTCCTCGACACGGGCACCGGACCTCAAGGCGCGCTGCCAGATACCGGTGTCGTCAGCGACAACGAACAGGGAATTCCCTGGTCGCCGGACAAGAGCCTGGTGGCGATGCTCACGGACGATGGCGTGGTCGTTGCTGAATTCGACTCTGGCTTCACTTCATCTGCTCACCCTTACAACGGCGATGCTCCGCACCTCGGAAAGGTGATCGAGTGCTGGGTGGCATGGTCACCGGATGGCCAGAGCCTGTACGGCGGCTCGCCTGGCTCCTGCGACCACATCGTTGTGGTTTCGCTCGCCAATCCCACGGCTGCCGAAACCCTGCCGATGATCATCACCGGCGCTGCAAGCTGGCGATCCCAGCCGGAGGCGTCCCGGCCACCCGGGGAGTCGCAGCCACCGGAGGCTTCCCAGCCATGAGCTCGCCCGCGGTGAACTGCGCGCGCGCCAGCCCGAGGTCACCTCCCGGCTAGCCCCCGCCGGCCACTCGTCCGACATCCATATCCCAACGTCTTGATCCGCCGTCTTGGCGCTCTCGCCGAGACCTGCCTGGCGCTGCCCTGTACTGCCCGACGGCGCCATGCCTATCAAGCCTGCTCTCGCAAGCCTTGTTAAAGGAGATAGCCATGTGCTCGATGATCCTGATTGCCCTGAACACGTTCTTGGCAACGCCCGGTTGTGTTGCTCCCGACGGCCCAGCGACTGCGGCCGCGCAGCAATGGGGTTCGTACACCCTCCAGGCGAACGGCTACAACGCGGTCGTGCCGACCTACGAGGAGTATCCAAACAGCGTGGTGGCGGGTGCCATGGCACACGGACCTGAGGCCTGGTTTGGCTTCACCTGGTTCGGGGATTCGATGACGCTCGTCGTGGAGGCAACGGCGTTCGAACTTGGCGTCTAACGCCCAGAACTCCTCCTTGCAGGGCGCCCGGTTCCCCCCGGGCGCCCTTTCCGTGACCGGGAAGGATTCGGCCTGTCCTCGACGCCATACTTCATAGGCGGGGGCATCCGGCCCGCGTATCACCAAGGGGACCTGTGAGGACGGATCTCGTCCAGCGCGCTCAGGCAGGGGACCGAGACGCCTTCGACGCTTTGGCGATCGGCATGTACGACCGCCTGTACGCGATCGGGCGACGAATCCTCCGCGACGGATATGCGGCCGAGGACGTGGTCCAGGAAGCACTTGATTCGCGGCTGGCGAGATCTCCGCTCGCTGAGAGACCCCGAGCGATTCGAGGCCTGGATTTACCGGCTTCTCGTCAACGCGTGCCACGACCAATCCAGGAAGGGCCGACGCTTCGAGGTTGAGGTGGCGGATATCTCGGCAGATCACAGCGATCCCGCCGACGACTACGCAACGGTGGTGAACGTTGATGAGCTCGAGCGGGGATTCCTGCAACTGCCTGTGGAGCAACGTGCCGTCCTGGTTCTCACGCACTACGTGGGAATGTCCGCACCGGAGGTGAGTCAGGCACTCGGCATACCGATTGGAACTGTCTATTCGCGGCTGCACCGCGGTATCCGTGCGATGCGAGCCGCGCTGAAGTCAACGCCGGTGGCGCCAGTCGACGCGCTCGGGGAACGATCGCGATGAACGACATGCAACTTGACCCGGTTATCGCGCAATGGCTCGGCGACGGTCCGGAGCGGGGATCGGAGCACGGACGCAACCGCGCGCTGGCGGCTGTTCATAAGGTCGAGCAGAAGGCTGCATGGCGCTTCCCTCAGCGGTGGTTGCCAGGACCCGCTGCTGATGTTGATGTGCGGATTCCGCGACAGGCCGCTCTGGCTTTGCTGCTGGTCCTGACGCTCCTCGCTCTGGTGGTTTTGGCCGTTGCCTTTGGAGGACGCATCTGGCATCCCCCGCTGGTCCTCGCGCCATCTGACGACGTGATCGCTTTTGCGGACGGCGGCGTGATCTACGTCGCGCAGCCGGACGGATCGGACCCCAAACAGGTGAGCACAACCGGGTCGTATGCCACGACACCTGTGTTCTCGCCGGACGGGACGCGCGTTGCGTACCTGGCCTTGGATGGTCCGGGCGCCGGTGTAGGGCGGCTGATGATCGAGTCGGTCGACGGGACGTCACAACGGGTGCAGGCCAGCCAGGGCAAGGCAGTGATGGCGACAGATGTCCCCAACTTCTCGTGGTCTGGCGACAGCTCCAGGATCGCCTTCGCGGCCGAGGATCAGGGTGTCTCCAGGATCTTCATAGCTGACGATGACGCCGACGGCGGAGCAATCGAGCCCATCACCAGCGGTCCGTCCAAGGCGGACCTGCCCGAATGGTCTCCCGACAGCCAGACGATCGTGTACCGCTCCACCGATAAGGATGGAATCCACACAGACCTGCACACGATTTATCCGATAACCCCGGATGGGACGAACGATGTGGAGCGCGCCGGCCTGATAGCGCCCGATGCTCACTTCTCGCAACCCCGTTTCTTCCCGGACCCTGACTTCGACCAGGAAATCGGATATGCCATGCAGCCGGGTTTTGGCACGCCGAGCCAGGTTGTCCTTGACGCTGGGACAGGGCATGGCAACTCGATTTGGTCCGACGGTGTCGGAGGCGTGCCCGACTGGGGCGTCTCGCTATCGCCAGATGGATTGCAGATTGCTTTTCTCTCGGCCGACGGGGACGTGATCGTGGCTGACTTCGACCCTTCGCTTCCGCCTTACGACGGTGCGGTCAGAGACCTCGGATCAATTGCAAGCTGCTGGGTCGATTGGTCGTCAGACGGTGCGGAGCTGTACGGCGGATCGGCCAATAGCTGCGACCACCTCGTGGTCATTCCGCTGGAAAATCCGGAGTCGGCCGCGACGCTGCCAATCTCGATTTCGGGCACCGCCAACTGGCGCCCGTTGCCGAAATGAACGTCACCAACTGCGCGCGAGCGTCGCCGGCTGAGTAAGCAGGCTCCACTCCGTCTACCCAAATCTGACTCACCAATTGGAAGGAGCTGTCCGCATGCGCTCGTTGATTTCGCTCGCCCTCGGCGCCGTTCTTGTGCTAACGCTGGGCGTCGGATCGGTCCTCGCTGCAGGCCCCGATCACCAAACGCTCAATGGAACCGACACAGATCCAAACTTTTGCGGCACCGGTGAGGCTGTCGATGTAACGTTCAAAGGCGTCCTCAACGGGTGGGACGACAGGGCATTCGGCCACATCGCCAGAACGTGGACGAACCCCGTCAACGGCGCCGGCGTCGTCGAGAGCTTCTCCGGCGGTGGCAAGCTCGCGTTCATCGACGATGGCAATGGTGCGTACACCATCGTTACTTTTCGGGTTGGTCAGCCCCTGCAGCTGCGGCAGGTCGGCGGCGGCCTGCTTGGCCACGACGTGGGTCGAGTCGCTTTCTACGACCACTTCGACGCCAGCGACAACTACCTCGGCACCGATGTCGTAGTAATTGGCGGACCGCATCCGTTCCTGGTGTCGGAAACGGATCTCTACTGCCAGATCATGATCGAGGCCCTTGGTCTCTGATCACCCACCCACAACACATTCGACCAGCAATCAAAGGAGACGGGCATGTTCTCGAGGATCTCGAAGAAGCGATTTTCTATCGCCCTTGCTGCCGGCATGCTGACCGCGGCCATGGTTCCCGGTTTTGCCACAGCGTCGCCAGGCCAGTGCGAAGGGAGCGTCGGGCCGGTCGTCAAATTCGTGGCATCGGTGACCGACGATCCGATGGGTGGCCCCAACTCGACCTGGGGTTGGGCGCATCCCGACGGCAAGCAGGCGAACCCCGGCCAGGCGATGCAGTACTTCTGCTTTGAGCGCTGACTGACGCCCCCCGTCGGTCACCTCCGAGAGGCTCGTCCCGCAAGGGGCGGGCCTCATCACGCGTTTCCACTCCCGCACTCAGTAGCTGAATCAGTAATCGAATCAGTAATGGAAATCGGGCCAGCCCGGCTACGATCGCCCGGGGTTTGGGGGGCCGCAGGAGAACACTCGAGTGCCCACACGAGGCGACCGTCACAAGTCCGTACTGTTGATCCTCGCGCTTGCATTCACGGGCTGCGCAATCGGATCGGCGCCGTCACAGACACCGACACCGACTACGACAATCAGCCCCGCCGCTGAATCAGTCGCGCCGGCAACTGCCACGCCGGTAGCTACGGCCACGGTCGGCGCTGTCGTGGCTACACCGAGCTCCTCGGCCACTCCTGAACCGCCAATTCGTACCTCAACACCCGACCCGACGCCCATCCCTACGCCAGAACCAATTGAGACACCCGTACCGCCAACAGCCACCCCTGCACTGACAGCAAAGTGGTCAGACGCGGTCCGGATCTCCGACACCGTTCCGTGGGGAATGGTGGCGATCGTGGACACCACGGGAAATCTGCAGCTCTTCGGTTCGACAGACCATCGCGGTGAGGGAATCGTTCATCTGACGAATTCGGGCGGAACCTGGAGCGAAGACCAACTTACCCAGCCACCCGCCGAGGGAACCGATGGACTCGTATGGGCCGGCGTCGACACAGATGGTTCTCTCTGGTTCTCCTACACGCGCTGGTCGTTCTACAACCCCTGCGGATTCGAATGTCCTCGGCCGCACAGTCGATATGACGGCCAGTACGTGACCAACAATGTCGGCGGTTCCTGGTCAGATCCCGTGAAGCTCCCCGACCCGATGGGACAAGGTTCGTTGCTCGCAGTTCATGACGGCGTACTGCACGCGGCCTTCAGTACGTTCGATCGCGCTCGACAGGAGACGTCTCTGTACTACGCAACGAATCCATCTGACCAGTGGACGATCCACGACATTGGAAGCGGTAACCCGTCGGGGATCGAGGTAGCGTCGGATGGAACTCCGTGGATTGCTTATGGCGGTGACCTTGGCGGCGCATTCATCTCATCACCACAGGGAGATGAGCTCAGCACGGCAGAAGTACCGCTGGATATGGACACCGACGGCGGCATCGATGCCTTCTTGATCGATCCTCTCGACCGCCCGGTGGTGATCTTCGACCAGTGGGAGGAACGACATGGGTACCGCGCATACGCGATTCGCCTTGAAGGGCCCGAATGGAGTTCTCCGGAGCAAGTCGCCGACAGCAACCTGGATGACGCCGCGTTCGGTCCATCTGGCGCCCTGCATGTCGTGTACGAGCTGCATGAGCTGGAGAAGTTCTCCGATGAAGGGCTCTGGTATGCGAGCCTCTCGAATGAGGCTTCCGATTCGCGTCACCTGGACGACTCTGCTCGTTTCGCCTATGACGCACCGAGTCCGCCGCAGGTGATCACCGTTGACCATCTCGGGCGGCCGCACGTCTTCTTCTCCACGCCGTATGACGAGGGAGAGGAAGGGTTGTGGTATCTCGTCGGGCCGCCGCTGTGATGCACGCCTTTGCGTTCGTCGCCGTCCTAATCGTCGGCTGTGCCGCGCCTGTCGGCACGCCGCCGATCTCAACGACTCCAGCACCACCCGCCACGGGAACACCCGTCGCACAGTCAACGAGTCAACCAACTGCCTCACTGACAGCCACGCCGAGCGCGTTCCAGAGTGCACCTCCCATCGAAACGGCGACGGTCAGCCCTACCCAGACCGCTTCGCCAAGTCCGACCGTGTCCCTGGGCGCGACTCCGAGTACTTCGCCGAGTTCGATCCCGACCCAAACGGCCACGTCCTTGTGGGAGCTCACTCAGGTCTGGGATCGAAGCTTCAACACCGTTTCGATGGCGGTCGACCCGGAGGGCAGCGTTCACGCCGTCCTGAGCGACAATCGCGGACTCGTTTACCTGACCAATGCGACTGGAAAGTGGACGCGCGAGCGATTCGGCATCCCTCCCGAGGGAAGCATCAAGGATGGCGGTCCATCGATCGCGATCGATGATTCTGGGTCCGTGGCCGTGGCTTTTTCGCGCGCCGGGTGCAGCATCATGGGCTGTTACGGCATCGAAATCTACGTCGCGCGCTACACCTCCGCGGCCTGGGAGGTACCGGTAGGCATCGGCCCGGGGCTTAATCCTCAGCTCGCCTATCGGCACGGCGTGTTCCACGTGGCATACGCCGACTTCGAGGGGGACGACACGGCATGCGACGAGTTCAGCCCGGTTGCCTATGCAACGAACGAGACGGGTGAGTGGATCAAGTCCAGAGCAGTACGAAGCAGTGAGAACTTCGACCTTGCTCTGGCAGCGGACGGGACGCCATTGATTGCGGCCAACGATCAGTGCGGGCTGCTAGGCGAAACCGGCATCCATCTCGCGAGCCGAAAAGAGGATTTCGCGCTCGAGCCGGTTCCGGGTACGAAGGCAAACTACGACTACCTTGATGACCTGGCAACCGATGCAACGGGACGGTCCCACGTCCTGTATCACAACTACGACGACATCCTTGAGGTTAGTGATTTATTCATTTCGACGCGTGACGCAAACGGATGGATTGAGCCGATTGAACTCGTGGAGGACCAAAATCCCCGAGAAATCGCTGCGGCTGCGGACGGGACGATCCACTTGGCATCCGTTGGAGTCGATGGGGTCTGGCACTGGTCGAATGCCTCAGGGAGCTTCGTGTCAGATCAGGTTTCCTCCGCGCCGAACTATCCCTACGTCCCGCTCTCCCTGGCCGTAGCTACACACGGGCGACCACATATCTTGTTCGGTGTGGGAGACGGCGACAGTCAGCCGCGTGAGCTGTGGTACGCGGTCGAGCCTGCCAACTGAGGCCTGAGTCTGCGCCGTACACTCGAATGGATGAGTGAGGGCACACGAACTGAAAAGGATCCTCTTGGCCCGCTCGAGGTTCCGGCTGACGCCTTTTTCGGCGTCCAGACGCAGCGGGCGATCAACAACTTCCCGATCAGCGGCCGGCGGCCGGACATCGCGCTGGTCCGCGCCGCAGTGCAGGTCAAGAAAGCCGCCGCGCGGGCTAACGGCCAGACGGGACGGCTGGAGCCGCACATTGCCGCAGCGATTATCCAGGCGGCGGACGAAATCCTTGGTTTGGCGCTCGATTCGACCACCGATGAAGGCCGGGTCCGACAGGCCACACTGATCGACAACTTTCGCGTCGATCCCTTCCAGGCCGGCGCTGGTGTCAGCCACAACATGAACACCAACGAGGTGCTGGCCAACCGGGCGATCGAGATTCTTGCCAGCTCCGGCTTCGGCAGCGGGCAGCGCGGCGATTACTCGGTCGTGAACCCCAACGACCACGTGAACATGGCCCAGTCGACGAACGACACGTTCCCGACAGCCATGCGCATCGCGACTCTGGATCGCGTTGAGGAGCTGCTCCCCGTTCTGGACGAGCTCGCGGATGCGTTCGCGGAGCGCGGCGTGGCATTCGACAACGTCCTCAAGTCGGGCCGCACGCACATGCAGGACGCGGTGCCGATCCGGCTGGGACAGGAGTTCAGCGCCTACGCGCTGACCATTCGCCGCGCTCGCAACGCGATTGGCGCGGCCGCGGACGGACTGCTGGAACAGAACATCGGCGCGACGGCCGTCGGGACGGGCCTGAATGCCGAACCCGAGTACATCCGACTGGTCGTCCAGATACTGTCCGAACAGACGGGCCACCAGCTTCGACCGGCGGAGCAACTCGTCCATGCCACGCAATCGATGGCCCCGATGCTCGCCGTTTCCGCCGCGCTTCGCGGGCTGGCTGTGGACCTGGCGAAGATCTGCGAGGACCTGCTTCTCATGTCCTCCGGACCGCGCACCGGCTTTGCCGAGATCAAGCTGCCGGCTCGCCAGCCGGGCTCGTCGATCATGCCCGGCAAAGTGAACCCGGTGATGGTCGAGAACCTGGCAATGATCTCGTACCACGTGATCGGCGCCGACACGACTGTCGCCTGGGCCGCCTCGCGCGGCCAGCTGGAGCTCAACGTGATGATGCCGATCATGGCCCACGAGGTGCTCGAGTCGCTGACGATCCTGACCACAGGCTGCCGCCAGTTCGCACGCGAATGCGTGGCCGGTATCGAAGCCGATGTCGAGAGGTCGGCGTGGCTGCTCGAGCAGTCCTCGGCCATGGCGACGCCGCTGGCGCCCTACATCGGCTATGCCCTCGCCGCCGACATCGCCAAGGAAGCAGTCGCCACCGGCAAGACGATTCGCCAGCTGGTCGTTGAGCGCGGCGTCTTCACCGAGGATGAGGTCAACCAGATCCTCGACCCACACGAGCTCACCGAGCCTGGCGTGGCCGGCGGCTTCAAGTTCGAGCCGCGTATGCCGGAGGGCTACAAGCGCCCGACGGGCCCAGTCGGCGGCGGAGGCTGACCATTACTTTCCGCGAAGAAGACACGCGCGCCACGTATGACACCGTTGCGCGCAAATACGCCGACGAGATCGCCAACGAGCTGGACAACAAGCCGTTCGACCGCCAGTTCCTGGAGAACTTCGCGGAGTCGGTCATGGGCAAGGGTCATATCGTGGAGCTCGGCTGCGGCCCGGCTCACGTGGCTGCGTACATCGCCAGTCGCGGCGTCGACATCAGCGGCCTCGATCTCTCGCCGCAGATGGTCGAGCAGGCCCGCCGTCTCTTCCCGACGGTCAAGGTCGTCGTCGGCGACATGCTGGCGTTGCCCTTCGCCGACGGAAGCCTGGGCGGTGTGATCGCCTTCTACTCGATCATCCATTTCGACGATGCGCAGCTCGCGACCGCCTTCGCAGAGATGGCCCGCGTTCTGCGCCACGACGGCCGCCTGGCGCTCGCTTTCCACGTCGGCGACGAGGTGTTGCGTCGCGAACAGTGGTGGGAAATGCCAGTCGTGCTCGACTTTCGGTTCCTGGAGGCCGACCTGATCACGCGTCTGTTGGGGGCCGCAGGATTCCAGATCGAGTCATCGGTGGTCCGACCGCCATACCCGGACATCGAATTCCAGAGCCAGCGCTGCTACATCGTCGCCACGAAGTTGGACATGACCGGCGCGTGACCGACGACCGGCCGCCCAAGCGGCCGCCAATTCCCGAGCTCCCGCCGTTCGGCCTGGGCTATCCGCGAACCGACCTGCGACGGAAGCTTGTCGAGGCCGTCCTGCGCGGCGACAAGATCGCCACGGCAGGTCTGGCTAGCGAGTTCGCCCCGCACACGGAAGAGCCGCTGCCCAAGGCCGGCGATCGCTGGATGATGCTGGGCTATGACGACGAACCAGTCGCGGTCGTCGAAACAACGAGCGCCAAGCTGGTTCCGGCCGGAGACGTGAGCCTGCAGTTCGCGCGCGACGAGGGCGAGGGCTTCGAATCGGTCGCCGATTGGCGCGCCGCCCACGAGCGTTTCTGGTCGGAGCACGAGATCATCGACGAGACGCTGATCCTGTGTGAGTACTTCCGCGTCGTGCAACGGATTACCGACGAGTAACCCACGGGTAAGCCCGGACGCCGAGAATGTGCTCCTGATGGGAGTTCAATCGCCGCCGAAGACGGCGAACCTGGTGCGTCGCGACCGGCTCGCGCGCGAAGCAGAGGAAGAGCGTCTGGCACCCGCTGCGACGCGCTCCGCAAGCTCACGCGGCCGTGCCCGGCCCGAGGTACCGGATGAGTTTCGAACCGCGTTCGAGCGCGACCGTGACCGCATCCTCCACTCGAAGGCGTTCCGCCGGTTGAAGCACAAGACGCAGGTCTTCATCAACCCCGACGGCGATCACTTCATTACCCGGCTATCGCACACCCTGCAGGTCACGCAGATCTCAAGATCGATCGCCGCCGCGCTGAGCCTCAATGAGTCGCTGTCAGAGGCAATCGCGCTCGGCCACGACGTCGGGCACTCGCCGTTTGGGCACACCGGCGAAGAGGCGCTGTCCCCGTACTTCCCGGGGATCGGCTGGCACCACGCCGCCCAGAGCGTGCGCATCTTCGACATCCTCGAGAACCTCAACCTGACCTGGGAGGTGCGCGACGGGATTCGAGCCCATTCGTGGAAGGTCAAGCCTCCGCCGGCCACGCCCGAGGCGATGACCGTCCGTTACGGCGATCGCATCGCGTACCTCACCCACGACGCGCTTGACGCGCTGCGCGCCGGTGTCCTTTCACCAGGTGACTTTCCATCGCGAGCGCTGGAGCGGTTCGGACCTCCAGGGCGAGAGTGGATCGAAGAGATGATCACCGCCGTCATCGACGAGAGCCTGAGAACGGGCGAGGTGCGGATGGATCCGCCGACTCTCGAGGTGATGATCGAGCTGCGCCAGTTCATGTTCGAGCGCGTCTATCTCTCGCCGGAGCAGCGCATCCACACCGAGCCCGCGGTCGCCTTGATCAGGCGATTGGTCGACTACCACCTGGATCACCCCGACGAGCTGCCCACGACCTACCGCGACAGCGAAGCCGACCTGACAACCCAGGTGGTGGACTACGTCGCGGGCATGACCGACCGCTACGCGGTGATGGTCAACGAGAGGTTGTTCGGCTCGCTTCTTTAATCGCGATTCACAGGCGGGGTCTAGCTCGCCCAGACGCCCTACTCGGGGCGGGGAACGCAGGACACCACCAACGCCAACGACGGCGTCTTCAGCAGCGAGCTCGTGCTCGCGCCAGCACGCGCAGGGAGCGGCTACGCAGCCAACTTCGCCATAGGAGTCGTCGCCTAACCGTTCGTGGCCACGGCCGCAACCGGCTCAGCGGTTGAACTGCGGCAGGTAAGCCTCGTTGATGCGCAGCAGCTCATCGAGGAGTGGCCGCGCGATGTCATATCGGCCCACGAGCGGGTTCGCCATGAGCGCCCGCAGGGCCACGTCCCTGTCTCCGGTCACGGCCGCCTCAACCGCCAGTTGTTCGTAGGCCTTGGCGTGCTGGACGAGGCCGCGCATCTCGGGGGTCAGCTCGGCGGCGGGCAGCGGGTGCGGTCCGTCCCGGTCGATGCGTGCCGGGACTTCGACCACAGCGTCGTCGGGCAGGTCGGCGATCGCGCCGTCGTTTCGCGTGTCGACCACCTGGACGTCGCCGCGTCCATCGTGCAGTGACGCCATGAGCTGCGCGGCTGCCTCGCTGTAGAAGGCGCCGCCGCGGTTCTCCAGCAAGGCTGGCTTCGTATCGAGGTTCGGGTCCTTGTACAGCTCGAGCAGCTGGTTCTCGATGTCCATCACCGCGTTGGCGCGCGTCTGCTCGCCCGCCTGCTGCTCGCGCAGGACATCGTTGAAGCAGTAGTAGTAACGAAGGTAGGACGAAGGGACGGCTTTCAGGATGCGAACCAGCTCAACGGGCATGCCGCCGGCTTCATCGGCCATGTCTTCGGCGGCCTCGTCGAGCAAAGCTGGTAGCCGGTCCTCGCCGTCCACCCACACGTGGCGAACCCACGTCAGGTGGTTCAGGCCAACGTGGCCAAGCTGGACGTCCTCGGGCTCGACTCCGAAGCGGGCGGCCAGTCGGCGCTGGAGGCCGATTGCCACGTTGCACAGACCCACGGCCCGGTGGCCGGCATCCAGCAGCGCCTGGGTGATGATCCCAACGGGGTTGGTGAAGTCGACCAGCCAAGCTCCGGGCGCGCCTCGTCTACCAGTCAGCTCGCCCAGCTCCAGGACGGGCTGCACGGTCCGCAGCGCCTTGGCGAAGCCGCCGGCGCCGGTGGTTTCCTGCCCGATCGTGCCGAATTGGGGAGGGACCGTCTCGTCGGTCAGTCTTGCCTGCTGGCCGCCAATCCGCAGCTGCACGAGTACGAATGTCGCGCCGTCGATTGCCTCGTCGCGCGACAGGGTGGTCGTGATGCGGCCCTGCCAACCGAGTCGGCTCATGATCCGCCGAGACAGGCCGCCAATCAGTTCGAGACGCTCCGCGTTCAGATCCATGAGGACCAGCTCGTCCACCGGAAGGCGGTCGTTGCGATGCGCGATGCCCTCGATGAGCTCGGGCGTATAGGTGCTGCCGCCGCCGATCACCGCGACCTTTATCGACGCCGCCGGAGTGGCTGCCGATGGGCTTGACATTGCTTATAACGTTATCAGCAATCGCGGGCCTGACAACCCCGAATCCCGGTCGGCATCATCGGCATTCGTAGCCTGGGGAGCCACTTGGCGAGAGCACCCTTCTTGCTCCGACCCGGCCCCGTTCCGCTGCACCATCAGGTCTACCTTGACCTCAAGGCGGCACTCGATCAAGGCACGTATCCGCCCGGCGATCGCCTCCCTCCCGAGCGTGACCTGGCGCGCCACTACGGCTGCAGCCTCATTACTGTCCGTCGCGCGCTCGACGAGCTGACGCGTGAGAAGCGGATCGAACGCACCCGCGGCCGCGGGACGCACGTCTTGCGGCCACGCATCGACCGCGACCTCGCCGACACGAACAGCTTCGCGCAGGAGATGACGCGGCTGGGTCTCGTCGCGGAGACGCAGGTGCTCGCCGCGCGGCCCGAAGCCGCGGGCGAGGCGGTTGCACGGGCACTCCAGTTACAGCCGGGGGATCCCACGCTTTACCTGGAGCGTTTGCGTCTCGCCTCGAACGAGCCGCTGCTGCTGGAGATGGTGCATCTGCCGGCCGAGCAGTTTCCCGGCCTGCTCGCCTCGGACCTCGAAAACGGCTCGCTGTACGAGCTGCTCACCGCGCGCTACACCACCGAGATTGCGACGGCCAGAGAGACGCTCGAGCCGGTGTTGCTCAAGGCGCGGGAGGCGCGGCTCCTTGGCCAGAAGGCACGGAGTCCGGCGTTGCTCGTCGAGGGCGTGGCTTACACAGCTTCTGGAGTGCCGGTTGAGTTCAGCCGCACCTTCGTCCGCGGGGATCGAACCCGCTACTTCGTCGAAAGGGTCGTCGTGCGCGAAGGAGCGCGTGCGTCCGACCGACAACCAGAGCCGGTATTGGCCGGCGCCAGCTAACCAGGAACAGGAGGAGGAAGAGGACGTGACACGAGGGATTGGTCATAGCCAAGCAAGCCGGTTTCTTGCCGCCCTTGCCACGGTCACGGTGATCGTGGCGGCGTGCGGCTCACCCGCGACAACCCCTGCCGGGCCCGGCGCGAGCGTGGCCGGGCCCGGGGCGTCGGTCCACAGCACTCCCGCCGCTCCCGGCACACCCTCAGGGACGAGTGTCGAAGCCACTTCGGCCGAGCCGAGCGCCGAAGGCTCCCCAGAAGCGACGCCCATCCCGACACCCGTTGTCATCGATCCGGGTGACGTTCCGGCCGGTGCCGCCGTCATTCGCTGGTACTGCTGCCTGGGTGCTGGCGATGCGCCCGAGGCTGTCGAGGTCGAGAAGCAGGTGATCGAGGATTGGAACTCTACCCACGACGACATCAAGATCGCCGGCGAGTTCGTGCTCTATGCGCAGGCCTATGACACCCTGGCTGCCGAGGTGGCCGGCGGCAATCCACCCGATATCGTGGGGCCCGTTGGCTACGGCGGAGCGAACGCCTTTCCGGAGCAATGGCTCGACCTCCAGCCATTGATCGAATTCAAACAACTACGACACGTCGCAGTGGGAAAGCGAGCAGGTTGACTTCTTCAAGGTCGGCGACACGCAGGTTGGCCTGCCCTTCGGCCTTTATCCCTCGGCGGTCTACTACCAGAAGGGCATGTTCGAGGAAATTGGCCTCGCCGAGCCGCCACACCATTACGGCGACGACTATGTCGTCCAGGGTGAGCTCGGGACGGCTGCCTTTGGTGTCGCCGAGGGTACGCATGTCCCGTGGGACTACGACACAGTCCGCACGCTGGCCATGCTGCTGACCGTGGATGCCAACGGCAACGACGCGACCCAGGCAGAGTTCGATCCGGCCAGCATCGTTCAGTACGGGTATGAGCCCCAGCGTGATGACATGCGCGGCTTAGCGGCGTCCTGGGCGGCCGGCCAGGTGGCGGGACCTGATGGCCACACCGTCGTGATCCCTGATGCCTGGAAGACGGCCTGGAAGTGGTACCACGCCGGCATGTACACGGATCACTTCATCGTTCCTGGACCGACTTACGAGAGCAGCGACTGGAACCCCGACGGTGTCCCGTTCTGCAACGGCCACGTCGCGATGGCAATCAACTTCCTTTGGGCGACGTATTGCCTCAGTTCAGCCGGAGATAACTGGGATGTGGCAGCCGTCCCCGCGTATCAGGGCACTCAGACGGGTGCCTTCAACGCCGATACGTTCCGCATCTGGAAGAGCACGCCGCACCCAGACGAGGCGTTCCAGGTGCTCGAATACCTGTTCGGCGATGCATCCGAGCCGCTGTCGACCATCTATGGCGCCTTGCCCGCCCGGTCAGAGAACCAGGCTGCATTCCTCGAGAACCTTGGTTCACAGTTCGACACGCTCCAGCCCGTTGACTGGAACGTCGTAGCGGAAGGCGCAGGTTATCCCGACATCCCGAACTTCGAATTGGACATGCCCCATTACCAGGAGTCGGTCGACAAGTTCACCGAGTTCGGGTCCAGGTGGGGCCACGAATTTGATGTCGACATGGACCAGCAGATCCAATCGCTGACGGACGAGCTCCAGGCGATCTGGGACGAGTGACCGAGGAGACACTCCCTGTCCGACGCAGGACCGCGGTATCGCTGCCGCGGCTCCTGCGCCGTCCGCATCTGACACCTCTGGAGCGTCGCGAGGCGTTCCAGGGGTTGCTCTTCATCTCACCGTGGCTGGTCGGCTTCCTCATCTTCACGCTCTTGCCGACGCTGGCAGCGCTGACCTTCTCGTTCACGAACGTCGAGCTGACCGGCAGCGAGCCGATCCGGTTCGTGGGCCTCGACAACTACCAAAAGCTTTTTGCCGACGCGGACGTGTGGCGCTCCCTGACCGTCACGTTTGTGTTCGCAGCGATCTGGCTGCCGGTGACGATCGCGGCGCCGTTCTTTCTCGCGGTGCTGCTGAACAGCCCTCGGCTGCGCGGCTCCAGCTTCTTCAGAATCCTGATCTTTTTGCCCTATGTGGTCCCGGTGGTCGCCGGAGTTCTCATCTGGCAAAGCATGTTGCTGGCCGATACCGGGTGGGTGAACGAGTTCCTGCGCGCCATCGGTTGGTCCAACCCACCGGACTGGCTGCAGGACCCGACCTGGATCTACCCGGGCATGGTCATTGTTTCGATCTGGACAATCGGCAGCGCGGTCATCGTCAATCTGGCCGGAATCAACGGTGTGCCGACCGAGCTGTACGACGCCGCCAAGATCGACGGCGCGGGCTCCTGGGCGCAGATGCGCCACATCACGCTGCCCATGGTCTCCCCGGTCATCTTCTACTCGCTGACATTGGGCGTCGTCGGTGTGTTGCAGTTCTTCCTGGTGCCCTTCATCCTCAAGAACGGCACGGGCGAGCCGGGCGGGACGACGCTCTTTTACAACCTCTACATCTACAAGAACTTCTTCACGTTCCAGCACATGTCGTACGGCGCAACGCTGGCGTGGGTCCTCTTCCTGATCACGATGGTGATCACGCTGTTGCTCTTCGCAACGGCCCGTCGATGGGTCTACTACGCGGGAGAGCGCTGAGTGGCGGCGCCGTCCATCCCGATCCCCGGGGCAGCCGCTACGCGGCCGAGACGGAGATTCTCTCCTCCCGGCAAGGGCCGCACTGGCACGTTCGTCATAACTCTGATCGCAGTCTGCTTCGTGGCGGCCTTCGTGTCGCCTCTCCTGCGGTCAGTCGCCATCTCGCTGAAGGATCGCGAGCAGATCACCCAGCTTGGTGCCCCGCTGTATCCAGCCGATCCGGTCACGTTCGAGTACCAGGGGCGAACCTACGACGTTTACCAGGTGCCGATCGACGGCACCCTGAGGTCTCTCGCGCTGGTTACTCCTGGACGGCGGTCGTCCGAGTTCATTGACCCAGCGAATCCGGACGCGGGCTTGATCAGCTGGGAAGGCTCTTTTCGCTCCCTCAACCGGTCGTGGACCTTCAACGCTCACACCGAGAACTTCGGCATCGCCTGGTCGCTGCTGGACTACCCGCGACTGTTGTTCAACACAGTCTTCATTGCCACGGTCGGGATGGTGGGCGTGCTCGTTTCGTGCACGCTGGTTGCATACGGCTTTGCGCGGTTTCGCTTTCCCGGCCGCAACTTCCTGTTCCTGCTGCTCATTTCGACCATCTTTCTGCCTTCGATCGTGACCGTCATCCCGACATACGCCATGTGGGTGAAGCTGGGCGTCGTCGGGTCGTCCAATCCGATCCTCGCCTGGGCGCCGCTCTTGGTGCCAACGTTCTTCGCCAACGCCTTTGACGTCTTCCTGTTGCGCCAATACTTCATGACGCTGCCCCGCGAGCTCGATGAGGCTGCAGCGATGGACGGTGCCGGGCCGTTACGGACCCTCATCTACGTGATCCTGCCCCAGGCTTGGCCGGCAATCATCGCGGTCGGTATCTTCCATTTCGTCTATGCATGGAACGACTTTTTCGAGCCACTGATCTACCTCACGACCCAACCCGAGCTCCAGCCTCTGGCGGTGGGCTTGCAGCGCTTCAACGGAATCCACAGCCGCGAACCGTCACTCCTGCAGGCGGGCACGTTGATGACTCTCGTGGTGCCGGTCGTGATCTATGTCATCTTCCAACGTGTGTTCACTCGCGGCATCGTCATCACCGGGGTCGACAAATAGCCACTGACGTCGTCCTGGCCGTGGACGGCGGCAACTCCAAGACGGACGTCGCGCTCGTGGCGCGCTCAGGCGAGGTGCTGGCGCGCGTACGCGGACCAACCGTGTCGCACCAGGCCGTGGGAGCGCGCGCCGGTGGCGAGCGGCTGGCTGGTCTCGTGGCGAAGGCACGCGGGCAGGCCGGCATGGCGAACGCGAAGCAGCCGGTGCTCGGTGTCTACTGCCTCGCCGGGGCTGACTTCCCGTCGGACGTTCGCTTGATCCGCCGCGAGCTCGACCGCCACGGTCTCGCCAAAGAAGACGTGGTGCTGAACGACTGCTTCGCCGCGCTTCGCGCCGGCGCCGACAAGGGTTGGGGCGTTGTCCTGATCTGCGGCCAGGGCATCAACGGGGCCGCCATCGGGCCCAACGGACGGACGCTGCGTTTCGCGGGCATCGGCGATCTGGCGGGGGATTGGGGCGGAGGCGGCGGACTTGGCGAGGCCGCGCTTGCCGCGGCGATACGTGCTGGCGATGGCCGCGGGCCGCGCACGAGCTTGGAACGCGCCGTGGCCGCGCATTTCGGCCGTCGCACGCCAGAGGCCGTCATGCTGGCCATGTATGAGGAGCGACTGCCGGCTGCGCGGCGCAACGAGCTTGCCCCGGCCGTATTTCGGGAGGCGGCGGCGGGCGACGCCGTGGCTCGCTCGTTGATCGATCGACTCGCCGCCGAGCTCGCGGGGATGGCCAGTGCCCTGATCAGGCGGCTTCATCTCACTCGCCAACCAGTCGACGTGGTGCTCGCTGGGGGCGTCTTCAACGCCACGGACCCGGCCTTCTACCGGCAGCTGACCGAGCAGATCGTCGGGGTGGCGCCCCAGGCGCGGCTGGTCAGGCCGTTGATCCCGCCGGTCGGCGGTGCGGCGCTACTGGCGCTGGACCGCCTCGCCACCGATGGACGCGCCTCACGCGCGATCGCGAGCCGCCTGGCCCAATCATTCAGCGCAAACAAGTAACGGAGACAACCGATGACTACGAACACCGGCATGGCGATGGGCGTCCTTCTCTGGAACATGACGCCCGACTGGCAAACGTTCGAGCGCGCCGCCAGGCGCGTCGATGAGCTCGG
Organism: uncultured Chloroflexia bacterium; assembly: GCA_963736895.1. GTDB lineage: Bacteria > Chloroflexota > Limnocylindria > Limnocylindrales > CSP1-4 > JALYGJ01. The sequence goes on along the minus strand of CAVTQU010000008.1, from coordinate 114,364 downwards.
CTACGACCATCTGTGGACGTGGGACCACCTGCACGCGATCTTCGGCGAGCCACAGCAGCCGGTGTTCGACGGCTGGATGTCGCTGGCGGCGTGGGCGAAGGTGACTTCACGAGTCAGGCTGGGGCTGTTGGTCGGTGCCAACACGTTCCGCAATCCTGGGCTCGTCGCCAAGATGGCCACCACGCTTGATCACATCAGCGACGGCCGAGCCATCCTCGGCCTGGGTGGGGCATGGTTCGACTACGAGCACACGGCCCACGGCATCCAGTTCGGCCGAAGCCCCGGCCAACGCCTGGCCTGGCTGGATGAGGCTGCTGCGGCAGTTCGCACGGTCCTCGACGGCGGCGTCGCGACCTCGGAGCTCGACGCCCACTACTCATTCACCCGGCTGCGCCAGGAGCCACTGCCGATCCAGCCGCACCTGCCGATCATGATCGGCGGCTCGGGCGAACGGAAGACACTGCGCACGGTGGCGAAGTACGCCGACATGTGGAACATGTCCGGCACGGTGGAGCGGGTAACTCACAAGATGGCCGTTCTCGATCAGCACTGTGCCGACGTCGGTCGTGACCCGGCAGCGATCGAACGCACGATATCGTGCAAGCTCTTCCTTCGCGACAGCGAGGCCGAGGCGCACAAGCTCTGGGTGGAAACGATGGCGCTGAACAGGACGCGGATGGCCGACGTTGAGGACGACGACACCTTCTGGATCGACACGCCCGAACGAACGGTCGAGCGCCTGCTGGCCTACCGCGACATCGGCATTAACACGTTCATTCCCGAGATAGCCGCGCCGTACGACGACGAGACGCTGGCGCGGCTGATGGGCGAGGTCAAGCCTCTGGTCGATCGGGGCTAGACTCGGAGGGAAATGGCCGAGTCGCCGACTATCGGGCGCCTTCACAGCGCCGACCCACAGGGCATCGACGAGCAGTCGTATCGCGACGTTCTCACGAGGTTCGCGACCGGCGTGACGGTCGTTACCACGCTGGAAGAGAGCGTCGACGGGCCGCAGCCGTGGGGCACCACCGTCAACTCGTTCACCGGCATCTCGCTCGAGCCACCGCTGGTGATGGTCGCCATCGGCCAGGAGCGGTCGATCCATCCGATCATCGAGCGCACCAAGCGCTTCAGCGTGAACATCCTGGGCGAGGATTCGCAGGCGCTATCCGACTGCTTCGCCGGCGCGCCTTCGTCGCTGCCGCGGGAGGCGTTCTGCAACGCGGACTACGTTCTGGGCGAAACCGGCCTGCCCGTGCTGGACGCCGCCATTGCCTATCTGTCCTGCGAGGTCGAACGTGTCATCGAGGCTGGCGACCACACGATGTACCTCGGGCGCGTCGTCGAGACGGGCTGTCGCGACGATATCGGCTGGCCGCTGCTCTATTTCCGACGGCGCTACCTGAGCATTGAACGGGCCGCCACGCCTGACCTGCGCGGCAAGCCCGACACCCTTCGGTAGCCCAAGCCACCTGTGCCTACAGTCCGCGCCAACGGCCTAGAAGTTTCGTACACCGTCGAGGGCGCTGGCCCTCCAGTCGTGATGCTCCATGGCGCCACCTCGACATCGGCCGAGGATTGGTCGGCGCAACGGCCGCTCTTCCGCAAGGCGTTCCGGCTGTACCTCGTGGACGCGCGTGGTCACGGCGGGACGAAATGGGACGTCGCCGACGGCTTCAATCGCGACCTTCTGGTCGACGACCTGTTCGCGTTCGTGGACGCGCTCAATCTCGCCACGTTCCATGTCGTCGGCTTCTCGATGGGCGCCATGACCGCGCTGACGTTCGCCACCCGCTACCCCGAGCGGCTGCGCACGGCGATGATCTGCGGCATAGACATCGTCCGTGAGCCGCGTGCCAGTGTCGCCAAACGGCTGATGGATCCGGAACGCATCCTGCGTGAGGAACCCGAGTGGGCCGCGCAGCTCGAGAAGCGCCACGGACCGGTACAGGGCGCTGGCGCATGGCAGCGACTCTTGCCAGCGATCGCCGACGATGTTGCCACTGCCAAGCTCCTCACTCACGAGGAGCTGCGGCGCATTCGCCTGCCGGTCCAGCTGGTCTACGGTGACCGCGACGTGTTCGTTCCTGCCGACCATGCGGTGGCGATCCACAAGCAGCTGCCCGATTCGCGGCTGTTCATCTGCCCCAACAGCCCGCACCAGGCGATGGTCAGCCAACCTGCACTTTTCAACCTCGCGGCCGGTAACTTCTACCGGTCAACCGAGCACGTGGCTCGCAAACGGGCCGAACAGGGAGCCGAACAGCTCTCGCCGAGAATTCGATGGCGATGGCGCCGATGCCCTTGACCCAGCTGCGGCCGCAGTGGCGGCCGGCAGCGACCCAAGCGATCCTTTCAGCACCTGGTAGGAGGAGAGACCGATGGCCGCGACGCTGCTCGCCATCTTCAAGCGCCCGGAGGGCGGTGACGACGAGCTGGAGGAGTTTCTCCAGCGCTACGACAACGATCACCTGCCGCTGATCGAGGAGGTGCCGGGCCTCCGAGTCACCAAGGTGGAACGTGTCACCGGCCACTTCGCCGGTGACGATGTCGTGGTCGTGACGCGCATGACGTTCGACGACCGCGCGGCTCTGGATGCGGGCATGGCCAGCGACGAGATGCGCGTCGCCGGCCGCAACCTGCGCGAGATTGCGCCCGGACTGTTGACACTGTTGGCCATCGACGAGGCCGCCGAGTGACCGTCCACTACGAGGTGGATCGTCGCGTCGCAACAGTTCGGATCGATCGGCCGGAGGTCTTCAACGCCCTGGATCGACCGACGCTCGAGGGAATTCGTGACTCCTTTCGCAAAGCCATCGGCGGACCACCACATAGGTGTGGTCGTGCTCACCGGAACGGGCGATCGTGCGTTCTCCACCGGCGCCGACCTGAACGAACAGGAGGCGTTCCTCGCTCGGCCCAACGACTACTGGGACTGGATGGGCCGCTTCATCGAGGCCATCGAGGCGATCAAGGATTGCGCCAAGCCCGTCGTGGCGAGGCTGAACGGCATGGTCGTCGGGGGCGGCAACGAGCTGAACATCTCGTGCGACCTGGCTGTTGCGGCGGACGATGTCGTATTCCGCCACGTTGGTCCGACGCGCGGCTCATTGCCCGCCGGTGGCGCGACGCAGTGGATGCCACTGTTGATTGGGGATCGCCGGGCCCGGGAAGTGCTGCTGCTCAATCGGCCGATTCCCGCCGCTCAGGCGCTCGATTGGGGCTGGGTGAACCGCGTCGTTCCGCGTGCCGAGCTGGACTCGGCCGTGGCCGACTACTGCGAGGAGCTGCTCGGGAAGATGCCCGAGATCGTCCGTGCCACGCGTGTCCAGCTCAACTTCTGGAAGGACCTGTCCTGGGCGATGACCGTGCACATGGCGCGTGAGTGGCTGACCATCCACGCCGCGTCCTCGGAGGTCGCCGAGGGCCTCGCCTCGTTCCACGAGAAGCGGCCACCCGACTTCGAGAAGCTACGCAAAGAGATCGAGGAAGCGGGCAACCCCTAAGCCGCTGTCAGGGTGCGTACGTCAATCCAGCCACGCTGACCGGTTTCGGCTACGACCTGGGCGAAACCGTTCTGACTTTCCACGACCTGGACCGGCGTCCAGGAATTGAAGTAGCCGTCCGGCTCCTCGGAGACCGGGCCCTTATAGAGCGTCGCCCCGCTCGGCCCAACTTGCCCGGTGGCCTGCCAGTCGGTCGGTGTCTTGAAGCGCGGCGGCGGCTCTTTGGCCTTGCCGCGGAAGCCGTAATAGTCGTAGGCGGCCGGCTCTCCCGTGAACAGCCAGACGATGCCGATGAAGATCAGCGCGAAGCCCAGGCTGAAGATGACCCAGAGCAGCGTGTAGCCACCAAACAGGATCCTGGCGATCGGGTTTCCGCGGATCAGCGGCCCTTTGATATTCCAAAACAGGAGGGCAAAGGCGAAACCTACGACCGTCAAGATGGCGAGCGGGATCACATATTCGCTCGTCACTCCCAGCCGGCTGGCCTCGATCGCGCGATAGCCGGACAGCGCGGCCGCGAGCAATCCAAATGCCGCATAGATCTTGAAGATGTTGCCGATCGTTGCCCACAACCGAGGTCCCATTGGCCGAGTTTCGCCTTCTCGCACCAGTCGGGTCGATGACTCGATCGTCCCAGCGGCAGGCCATTGACTAGACTCGATGACGTGACCGACGACAAGCCACGGATAAAGGTCGATCGACCAGCCGGCTACGACGGCGTCGCCCTGGTGACGCTCGATCGACCGGAGGTGCTGAACGCCCTCGACTACAGGACGCTGGGCGAGCTGGTCGAGGCGCTTGAGGCGCTGGATGTCGACGAATTGGTCCGCTGCGTAGTCATCACCGGGGCTGGCGACCGAGCTTTCGCCGCCGGCGCCGACATCAAGGAGATGGCCGACGCCACGCCCGTGACGCTGACCAGGGCGAACAACTTTGCGCGCTGGGAGCGGCTGCGGCGTATCCAAGTTCCGTTGATTGCCGCCGTGCGCGGCTTCGCCCTCGGTGGCGGCAACGAGCTGGCCATGGCGTGCGACTTGGTCATTGCCGGCGACGACGCGACGTTCGGCCAGCCCGAGATCAAGATCGGAATCATGCCCGGCGCCGGCGGAACTCAGCGTCTGACGCGTGCCGTGGGCAAGGCAAAGGCGATGGAGATGATCCTCACCGGCCGCAATATGTCGGCTACCGAGGCCCTGGAGCGCGGTCTCGTTTCAGAGGTCGTGGCGCGCGAGGAAACCGTTCCCGAGGCGTTGAAACTCGCCGCGGAAGTCGCGTCCATGCCGCCGCTCGCCGTCCGTGCCGCGAAGGAAGCCGTCAACCGCGCCTACGAACTGTCGCTTGAAGCCGGTCTCGAGTTCGAGCGCCGCAACTTCTTCCTGCTGTTCTCCTCGGAGGATCAAAAGGAAGGGATGGCCGCGTTCATCGAGAAGCGCAAACCCACGTGGAAGGGCCGCTGACCGTGGCTGACAAGACGGTTCTGCGCGAAACCGCGGACGGCGTTCTGACGATCACGCTCAACCGGCCGGAGGCACTCAACTCGTTCACGGTCGAAATGAAGGAAGCGCTGGCTGGCGCGCTGAAGGAAGCGGCCAGAGACAAGGACGTGCGTGCGATCGTCCTGACGGGCGCCGGTCGGGCCTTTTCGGCGGGTCAGGATCTCAAGGAGCGCCAGGGCGCTGACGTGGCGGACCTCGGCACAGAGCTCCGGCTCCGCTACAACCCGATCATCCTCGCCATGCGCCGGCTGGAGAAGCCGATCGTCGGCGCGATCAACGGCGTCGCTGCGGGCGCTGGGATCTCGATCGCACTCGCCTGCGACATCATCCTCGCCGCCGACAACGCGACGTTCATCGAGGCGTTCGGCCGTGTCGGACTCGTTCCGGACACGGGCTCGACATGGTTCCTACCTCGTCTCGTCGGACGTGCCAGGGCGGCTGAGATGATGTTCACCGCCGACCCGATCGACGCCGCGACTGCCGAACGCATCGGTCTGATCAACCGCGTGGTTCCCGCCGACCAGCTGATGGACGAGGCGACATCCCTGGCCGCGCGGCTCGCGAAGTCCGCGCCCATTGCCCTTGCACTGTCAAAGCGAGCGCTGAATCGGACCTACGACATGAACCTCGAGGAGGCGCTCGACTACGAGGCGCAGCTCCAGTCGGTGGCCGGTCGCTCCAATGACCACATGGAGGGCGTCGCCGCGTTCGTCGAGAAGCGGACAGCGCGCTTCACCGGCGAGTGACCGCGACCACCCGCAAACAGATCGAGGATCGGCTCGAAAAGCTGTTCTCGGATCTCTTTCGTCTCACCGATCCCGAGATCCGGGCCATTCGCCTCCTCTGGGAGTCGGAGAATCAGTTCGACCGCCGCCGGGCATATGAGCGCGGTCGTGAGACGATCGATCGCGAAAAACGCATGGACCTTGTCGATGAAGCCCAGTCCGGCATCACCCGCTGGATTGCCAACTACCACACCGGCATGGCCGGACCGTATGCCGGCTTTCCGACGAGCTCTGGTTCGGGGATGGATGCTGGAGAGGTCCGGCGCGGCGCAATAGCACCATTGATGGACGCGGTCGTCGCGATCGTCGCGGCAGACGGGCTGGACCCCGAAGACCAGGAGATCCTGCTCGGTCCGACCAAGCACGTGATCGCCGAGCACGGCTTCGGTTCGAATGGCTGAAACAGAGGCTCGAGCGCTCAACGTGGGCGTCATTGGGGCGGGAACCATGGGCGCGGGTATCGCCCAGGTATGTCTGCAGGCCGGTCACGAAGTTCAGCTACACGACGTTGACCATGCCGCGATCGAGCGCGGCCGCGCCCGGATCGCGGATGGGCTACAGAAGCTGGTCGACAAATCGAAGCTGACGCCCTACGACCGCCAGCAGATGCTCGATTCGCTCCACGATGCTCACTCGCTCGGCGGTCTGGCACTCGAGACGGACATCGTCATCGAGGCCGCCATCGAGGACTTGGGGCTCAAGCAGACGATCTTCCGCGCCCTGGGCGACGCGGCCGAAAACGACACGATCCTGGCCACGAACACCAGCGCGCTGAGCGTCACGGACATCGCCGAGTCGAGCGGCGTGCCGGACCGCGTCCTGGGCCTGCACTTCTTCAACCCGGCCCCTCTGATGCCACTCGTTGAGGTTGTGGCGACACCCGACACGGCAAGCGGCGTGGTCAGGCGTGCTATGGCCTTCGTGGAGGGCCTGGGCAAGGAGCCCATCGTCAGCGCCGACTCGCCTGGTTTCATCGTCAACCGCGTCAATCGGCCGTTCACCCTCGAGGCGCTGCGCATGCTTGAGGCCGGCGAGGCGGGTGTGGAGCAAATCGATCGGGCGGTCAAGTCGGCCGGCTATCCGATGGGTCCGCTGACGTTGATGGACCTCGTGGGCATCGACGTCAACCTCGCCGTCGCCACTGCCCTTTGGGAGGGTTTCCACGAAGCCGCCCGATTCACCCCATCGCGGATCCAGCGCGCCCTGGTCGCCGAAGGTCATCTCGGTCGAAAGACCGGCGGAGGCTTCTATCGCTACGAGGACGGCCGATCGATCGGACTGTCGTCCTCGCTGGCAGAAGCGGGCGTCCAGGACATCGCGGCCGACGCAATCGATGACGAAGAAATCGTCGCGCGCATCGAGCTCGCGATCATCAACGAGGCCTACCACGCCGCTGGTGAGGGAGTGGCGACGCCACCGGACATCGATCGTGCCCTGAAGCTCGGCGCAAGCCATCCGTACGGGCCGTTCGAGCGCGCCGGGCAGCTGGGTCTGCGTGCCGTGATCGACGGACTTGCGCGGCTCGAACTGCGCCACGGAGAGCGATTCAGTGTCGCGCCGAGTCTCTGGCAGATCGCTTCGATCTAGGGTTCGCCGAACGCTGTAACCGAGACTGTTTCAGGACGTAACGACACCAGCGGTACGGGTCTCAACGTTTCGCTTCCGTGACCATTGGGCCATGCCGGTGCAAATGGGCACCGCTCCTACAATCTGCGCATGACCCGAGCCCTCGATCGACGTACTCGCGAAGCATGGATTGTGAGTGCCGTACGAACGCCAGTTGGCCGCTACGGCGGTGCCCTCGCGCGTGTCCGGCCTGACGACCTTGCCGCGACCGCGATCAAGGGCGCGGTCGAGCGATCGGGCGTCGAGCCGAGCGAGTTCGAGGACGTGATCCTGGGCTGCGCCAACCAGGCCGGCGAGGACAACCGAAACGTTGCCCGAATGGCCGCGCTGCTAGCGGGTCTGCCGGTCGAGATCGCAGGCCAGACCGTAAATCGGCTGTGCGGCTCCGGCCTCCAGGCAATCAACACCGCCGCCCACGCGGTCATGGCAGGCGACGGCGACGCTTTCGTTGCCGGTGGCGTCGAGTCCATGACCCGAGCCCCCTACGTCATGGCCAAGGCCGAGTCCGCCTACGAGCGCGGTCCGCGCCAGGTTTACGACACGACCCTCGGCTGGCGCTTCACCAACCCGCGCTTGGCTGAGATGCACTACCCGTACTCGATGGGCGAGACTGGCGAGAACGTCGCCGAGCGGTGCGGCGTGACGCGCGAGGAGCAGGACGAGTTCGCCCTGCGATCCCACAGGCGCGCGGTCGCGGCCATCGAGGAAGGCCGCTTCATGAACCAGATCGTGCCGGTCATGGTGCCGCAGCCCAAGGGCGAGTCGGTCACTGTGGATCGCGACGAGCATCCGCGCGCCGACACGAGCATGGAGGCGCTGGGTCGTCTCCGCCCGGCGTTCCGAGAGGACGGGTCAGTCACGGCGGGCAACTCGTCGGGGATCAACGATGGCGCGTCTGCCACAGTGGTCGTCTCCCAGGAATTCGCCGAGCGCGAGGGCCTCAAGCCGCTGGCGCGCGTCGTAGCGACCGCTGTCGCGGGCGTCGACCCCGCCGTCATGGGCCTCGGCCCCATTCCCGCTTCGCGCAAGGCGCTCGATCGTGCCGGCCTCCAGGTGGATGACATGGACCTGATCGAGCTCAACGAAGCCTTTGCCAGCCAGTCGATCGTGGTGATGCGCGAGCTGGGTCTCGATCCCGACAAGGTCAACGTCAACGGCGGCGCGATCGCCCTCGGCCATCCGTTGGGGATGAGCGGCGCCCGTCTGATCACGATGCTCAGCCACGAGCTCGAGCGAACCGGCAAGCGATACGGCCTCGCGACGATGTGCATCGGCGTCGGCCAGGGGATCGCCACGATCATCGAGCGTATTGGCGACGAGGTTCCAGCCTGATGGATAACGATTTGATGGCACGCCGCCTGCGCCCGCCGTCCGAGCCCACGAATCCGCTCGATCCGTTCGATGTGAAGAGCCAGGTTGCCCGGAATTGGCAGCTCGCCGGGCCGTCCACCGATGCGGTGACGGACGAGAGCGCCGACGCATGGGACCCGCCGGCGCTGAGCCAGGGCGAAGTCGATGCCCCGTGGGCCGCCACTGCCCAGGATGCGCCCAACTATCCCGACGCCACCAACTATCCCGACGCGCCGGCTTCTGCCGAGGCGGCCGTCTTCCCAGATGCTCCCGCCCTCCCGGAGGCCCCCGTGTTCCCTGAAGACCCCCTGTTCCCTGAATCGACCACGTTCCCCGAAGCCCCGGCTCTGCCGGAGACGCCTCCCTTCGCAGACGCCTTCGGCTACGCGCCGACCAGCGACCACGCGGACAGTGTTGAGGCTTACGCGGAACAAAAGGCATATGCCGAGCCCGACACGTACGTCGAGCCACATGCTGACGTCGTGCTCCCGGCGGACGCCGCCGCAACCGAGGACGCGCCCGCATTTGAGGACGCGCCCGAATTCGACCACGACCTATTTGCCCGAGCCGCCGCCGCGCAGTTCGCCAACGCCTTCGCCTCGGTGTTCGGAGCCAAAGAGCCGGACGTTCCCCAGGCTCACACTGAAGCCGAGGCGCCCGCTGATGTTCAGCTGGCCGCCGAGCCTGAGACGACTCCCGAAACGCCGGCGTGGAGCGCCCCCGAGGCACGGAACGACGTCCCGTGGGATCGACCTGACGACTATGAGCAGCCGACCGACACAGCCGTCGTTGGGCAGCTTGCCTTTGACGAGCCGGCGTGGGACAAGCCCGCCGCGGAATCCTGGGCTGACGCTGAAGATGCCGAGGACAGCACGCCGCCATACATGCCTTCGCCCAACGGCCGGGGCTCGGACTTTGACTTTCCCGCGTGGTCCGGGGCCGCCGTCGCTACGGCTGTCGCCGCCGAGGTCGCCAGCGCTCCCGTCGAGACTGAGGCCGTCGCGGAAGCCGAGACTCCCGAAGAAGAGGCCGCAGCCGATCCTGACGATGCCTACGCCCCGGTGCTCGGCGATGTTCCAGCCGCCACCGCGCGCGCATGGCCCGAGACGAACGGCCACGACGTCAGCCGCAACGGCAGCACCGTCACCGCGGAACCGTTTGTTCTCTCGCCTGGCGGATCGACAGTCGACTACGTCGCCGATCCTGCAGTCGAGCCTTTCGTTCACCCATTGGCGCCCGAAGAGTCAGAATCGACCTGGACCGAGCCCGCCGAGTCGGATCTCGACTGGGAAGAGCCGGCGGCAGCCAAGGAGTCGAGCTGGATCGAGCCGACAGCCACCGCAACCGACGACGAGATGCCTGCGCAGTCGTCGTCTGACTGGACCGCCGAGCCGGTCGAACCTGCCGACTACGCCGAGCGGGGTGTCGGACCCACGCCTCCTGCTGACTTGTTCTTCATGCCCACGCCCGAGCCGGAGCCGGTAGATGCTCCGTGGCCCTCAACTTCCGAGGCCGCCTCGGACGAAGAGGCACCTGGCGAGCCGGATCGCGAAGCAGAGGCCGCCCTCGTGCCGCTGCTCCTGGAAACCGATCCCGCCGTTGACGTGGCACCGGCCGAGGTTCATCACGCACACCCAGCCCCGCAACAGCTGGTGCTGCGCATTGAGCTTGCCCTGGTCGACGACCAGCTCAAGGTAGTCAGCACGCCGCCTTCCGAAGTCAAGCTCGATGACCTCGACGTCACGACGGAGGTCGTTGAGGTCGAGCCACAGGCTGTCGAGTTCGCCACACCGGTTGCGACCGAGCCTGAACCCGAGCCGGAGTTCGAAGCCGAGCCAGAGCCCGTCGAGGCCGTCGAGCCAACGATCCCGCCGCCATCAGAGGGCCCGGCGCCCTGGGAAGCGAAGCCTGCCGTTGCAGCGGCCGCCTTTAGCGAGGTCGCTGAGCCGTTCCCGACCGAGCCCGCACCTGCCGAGCAGGCCCGGCCGCTGCCCGCGGCACTAACGCCTCTCGCCGCACCCGAAGCCGCCGCGCCGACGCCTGAGCCCGTGCCCTCACCGTGGGAGCCCGCGCCGCAACCAACGGTCGCGGCCCAAACCACCGAGGCACTCATGGCGGCCTTTGCGCCGGCCGCCGCTCCACCACCGATGCAATCAGTTTCCGAGCCGGTATTCGCACCCCCCCCGTCGATCGAGCCTCAGGCCGTTGCCCAGCAGCTCGTCGATCCGTGGGCTGCGCCCGCCGAGCCCGACTGGGGCCAGCCGACCGCGTTCGAGCCTCTCGCTCCCCAGACTGCACAACAGGCACCAGTGGCCGCCGCAGCCGCCACCCTCGCCGCACCAGCGGCCGTGGAACAGAACGATCTGTGGTTCCTGTCGACCGAACCCCAGGAAACGGCCGAAGCCGTTGACGTCACGACCGCCACCGCCGAGACGGCCAAGCAGTCGTCGTCGGTCCTGACGGCGGGTCTGACGATCGGGATGGCAATCCTCGTCATCGTGCTCGTTCTCGTGTTCATTCAGCTCATGACGTCGATCCTGCGCTAGACTCTCAGGCATGCTGAACACCGAACCGCAGGTTGCGCCAGAAATCCACATCAGCTCTGAGCCGCTCGTCGTGCTCAGCGACGCGGCTGCAGGCAAGCTCCAAGAGCTCGTCACGGCCGAGCAGAACCCCGATATGGGTCTGCGTGTTTACGTGTACAGCGGCGGTTGCTCAGGCTTCCGCTACGGAATGATGCTTGAAGACCAGCCCAGCTCTGAGGACGTCACAGTCGAGAGCAAGGGCATCAAGGTCTACGTCGACCGCCAGAGCACGCAGTACCTGCTGGGCTCGGAGATCGATTACCTCGACACCCTTATGGGCGCCGGCTTCACCGTGAACAACCCGAACGCCGTCTCGGCATGCGGTTGCGGCAGCTCGTTCCGAACGGCGGACTCAGAGGGCAGCCCGGGCGGCTGCAGCCACTGACCTCCTACTCGACCTGAAGAACGGCGAGCCGAAAGGCTCGCCGTTTTTGATTCCCGGTCGATTTTCTTGGCTTCTGGTTAGGGTCTTTACATAGCGCCTACTATTTATAGAACCATCGCGGAACCCAAGCAGCAGGAGGCCGGTCATGATCGAGAAGAGTCTTTACGAGCGACTTGGCGGCGTGTTCGCTATCGCTGCCGTCATTGACCACTTCAGCGACGAGGTCGTCAAGAATCCGAAGGTTGGTCAAGGGTCGGAAAACCCTCAGCTGAGTGAATGGAGCACTCGGCAGCTTGATCGACTACCTGGACTGAAGTTCATGAGGACGCTCTGGGTATGTGACATCTCCGGTGGCCCGCAGAAATACGTTGCGACCGAAGAGGGATCAACGCCGGTGGGCCTGGAGGTCGCCCACGCTGACCTCCGGATCACCCCGGCTGAGTTTGACGAGGTGGCAGCCGAGCTCAAGCGCAGCCTGGAGCATTTCAACGTCCCGGCCAAGGAGACCGGGGAGGTCCTTGCCGCCTTCGCCGCGCACAAGCCCGAAGTCACCGAGGGTTCGCGGTCCACGGCCGCATCCGGCGTCTAGCAGCTCGCGGCTCTCAGCTTTGCAATTTGCGACGTGAGGTAGCGCTGCTCGGGTAGGTTCGGCGTCGTTCTGGCCGCGATTCGGTACTGCTCGATCGCGCCGGCCGTATCGCCGGCCATCTCGAGCAGATATGCGCGCACCGCGGCGAGGCGGTGGTTGCCAGCCAGCGAGTCGTCGAGGCCATCGAGAATCGCCAAGCCAGCGGCCGGACCATCGGCCATCCCAACGGCGACGGCGCGATTGAGCCTCACGACCGGGTTGCCTGTGGTCTGCTCGAGCAGTTCGTACAGCGCCGCGATCTGCGACCAATCGGTGTCCGCGGCTCGCTTGGCCCGATCGTGGATCGCGGCTATCGCCGCCTGCAGTCGGTATTCGCCGACCCCACTCTCGCCGAGCGTGGCATCGAGGAGCCTGGTTCCCTCATCGACCAAACCGCGATCCCACAGAGAACGATCCTGCTCGGCCAGTGGGATCAAATCGCCGTCCTCAGTCGTCCGTGCCGGTCGCCGAGCATCGAGGAGCAGCATCAAGGCCAGCAGGCCGGCCACCTCCCGTTGGTCGGGGAGCTGCTTGCGCGTCATGCGTGTCAATCGGATCGCTTCATCGGACAGATCAACTCGGTGAACGTCAGTGCCCGCGCTCGCCGTGTAGCCCTCGTTGTAGATCAGGTAGAGGACACGAAGGACCGTTGGCATCCGCGTCGCCATGTCCACGTCGTCCGGCATCTGGAACGGCACGCCGGACTCCCTGATGGTCCGTTTCGCCCGCGAGATGCGCTGAGCCATGGTTGCCTCGGGCACGAGGAAGGCGCGCGCGATCTGATCGGTGGTCAGGCCGCCGAAGGCGCGAAGCGTCAGCGCGATGGCCGAGGCCGGGGTCAGCGACGGGTGACAGCACATGAAGAGCACGGTCAGCGTGTCGTCCTTCTGGGTCGCGCCGCTCGTTGCGACGACGCGTTCGGAAACCAGAATCTCGCGGTTTGTGCGGGCGTGGTCGCTCCGCCGCTGGTCGATGAGTCGGCGCTCGCCTGTCCGCATCAGCCAGGCGTGGGGATTCGTCGGGACGCCCTCCTTCGGCCAATGGTCCGCAGCGGCAATCAGAGCTTCCTGGACGGCGTCCTCGGCTTCGTCGAAGTCACCGAATCGGCGAGTCAACGAGCCGAGGACGCGCGGAGCCAGGTCGCGCAGCAGGTTCTCGAGGTCGGGAGCGAGAATTCAGCGAGCTCCGCCCGTGGCGGTTTCCAGGTAGCCCTCCATCTCTGCCGAGCTGGAAGGTGAGTCCTCCATGATCTGGCGCACCTGGATTGGTTGCTGGATCGGCACACCACCCTCGCCGGGAACGGCCGAGTACATCGCCGCGATCTCCAGGGCTCGCGCTTCCGTGTCCACGTCAACGACCTGGAACCCCGCGACCCATTCCTTGAATTCCTGGAATGGGCCATCGGTGACGACAGGCACGCCAGTGCCGTCCGATGTCACGACCTTTGCCAGGTCCGGTCCCATGAGGATCGTGACGTCGACCAGCTCACCGCTCGCAGTCAGCTCGCGGTTCAGGGCTCGGTAGTAGTTGAGATGCGCCTCGACCTCTTCCGGCTTCCAGTCCTCCATTGGCGACTCCGAGACGCCCGGCTGGAAATCGACGATCAACAGGTACTTGGTCATGTCCGTCCTCGCATTCTTGGTGCGGGCTCAGTTTGGCCCGTTCACCCCCAAAGACGGAGCCGCCGTCGACTTCTCGACACCCTCTCGGCCTACTGCCCGGTTCGCTCGAATCGCGACTGCTCCTCGACGGTACGCTCGGCGAGAGGCGAGGCTTCCAGGCGGTCGTCGGGGATACGTTCTCCGCTTTCTACCGAGAGTCCATACGTGCCTTCCGCGATCCGCGCCTCGGCACGCACCACCGCCGCCAGCTCGTTCCGCAAGGATTCAGCAACGGCCTGGTCGACCATCTCCTGCTGGATCGCGGAGCCGGCTTCCGCGGCCTCCCCGGTCTGGTCGAAGTGAGACGCATCCTCGTCCTGCTCGTCGCCAGCTAGGGGGCCGAGTGCAGCCTCGATACGACTACGCTCGCGCGCCACGAGCTCTCGCGCACGCTGCTCATCCATTGACTCTTTCTCCTATCGGACGTCCGTCGGGCTCCTTCAGCCGTCGCTGAAGCGCTCTTCCTTCCAGGGGTCGGCGTTGTTGTTGTAGCCGTAGCGTTCCCAGAAGCCCGGCTTGTCCACCTGGGTGAACTGCAGGCCTCGAACCCACTTGGCGCTCTTCCAGAAGTAGCGCTTGGGCACGACGAGTCGGAGCGGGAAGCCGTGGTCGGGCGTCAGCGGGGCGCCATCCGCGATGTCGGCCAGGATGACGTCGTCGTCATCGAGCACGTCAAGGGGAAGGTTGGTTGTGTAACCCTGCTCGGCGTGGACAACCACGAATCGTGCTGTCGGCCGCAACTTCGCCCGCTCCAGGATCGTCTGGATGGGCACTCCCTCGAAGTCCATGTCGAGGCGCGACCAGCGGGTGACGCAGTGAATGTCGGTGTGCAGCGGCTTGCGCGGCAGCTCCTTGAACTCGGCCCAGCTGAGTTCGAACGGGTTGTCGACCTCTCCCCAGATCTTGAAGTCCCAGGTCTTGAGGTCGACCCGCGGCACCGAACCGTAATGGAGGACGGGCCACTTCTCGGTGAAGTACTGGCCGGGCGGGATGCGCTTCTTCTGCTCTTCGCTGACACGCGGCCGGCCGATAAAGTTGCTCACGGCGTTGAGTGTATGACCACTTGCTCACGGCGTAAGAAAGCGAGCGCCAATCTCGTCCATCGTTTCAGGCGTCCTCGATCTGCCGCGATAACGCGCGGGTGATGAACCTGGCTGCCTCGGCGCTCTTGCCGCCGAGCTTCTGACCGTCGTCCTGCTCCAGCGCGATCTGCAAGTCGGCCAACGTTTGGTCGATCTCAGGTGTGCGCACAAGCGTCCCCTCGGCGAACGCAACGTCCAGCCGCAAAAGGGCTGCACGCGCGTTGTCGACCGCATGGCCCTTCTGGTGGATGATCTCGTTGAACTCACGCCGCGCGGCTTCTGCTGCCGGGCCGGTGCTCGTCAACCGGTGACGACCTCCTGAGCGATGTCAGCGCGTCCGTATTGACGCTCGAGCCATTCCCCGGCTACGGCGCCCATCTGGATCTCGTCCCAGTAGCGGCCGTCGCGCAGGATTGCTTCGCGCAGGCGGCCCTCGATACGAAAACCGGCCTTCTCGTACGCCTTGATGGCACGCAGGTTGAAAGAAAAGACCGAAAGACCGACGCGATGCAGACCCAGCCGCTCGAACGCGTGGCTGAGCATCAGCTCCGTCACCTCCGTCCCCAGGCCGCGTCCCCAGGCGTCTCGCTCACCGATCGTAATGTGGAACATCACTGACCCGTTGTCGCCATCGAGCGAGCTGAACGTGGTGAAGCCGACCAGCCGCCAATCGGGCAGCTCGACGATGGAGTAGGCGAGCGCATCTGGTGCCAGCATCCGGTGCTCGAAGAAGCGCTCGACCTCGATCGCGTTCATGGGTCGCGCCTGGTAACGCGTCAGCCGCGCAACCTCGCGATCCTGGTACCAGCGCACGACGGCGGGCAAATCGTCTGGCTGGGGCCGCCTGAGCGCGACCAGCTTGCCGACGATCTGTGGCGGGTGCCACAGGTCGCGATCGACGTACGCGTCGCTGTGCTGCACGGCTTCATCTGTCACGGCGGCGATCGTATACCCGCCGCTATCCGGAGTTGCCTGGCAGCAGCGGAGTCCCCGGCTTTGCCCTAACTCAGGTCGCGCGGCTTGCCGGGCTACCATCGAGCCGGATGCGTCGCTGGAGCGAGGTCGCCGCCCGAATCGCGGCCACGTCACGCACGACTGAGAAGGTCTCGACCCTGGCCGAGTACCTGCGCTCCATCACGCCCGAGGAGCTGCCTCTTGCCGTCACGTATCTGACCGGTCGCCCCTTCCCCGAACGCGACCCGCGGACGACAGGGATCGGCTGGGCAGCCATCGCCGCGGCGGCCGAGCAGATCGTGGACGCAGGTCCCGGAGCGCTGGGAGCGGCATACAACCAGTCGTCAGACCTCGGCCAGGCAGTCGGTGACCTGTTCGCTGAGCAGGAGCACGAACCAACGGGCGACCCGCCAACACTGATGGACGCCGACGCTGCGTTCACCGAGATCGCCGCGGCACGAGGGCAAGCGAAGCAGGCGCCGTTGCGCGCGCTGTTGGAGCGCTGCGATTCGATGACCGCCAAATCGGTCGTCAAGATCCTCAGCGGCGACCTTCGCATCGGCTTGCGCGAGGGACATCTCGAGGCGGCCATCGCCTCGGCGTTCGGCCGGGAGCTCGCCGACGTACAGTGGGCGGGCATGCTCACCGGTGATATCGGTCACACCGCCGAGCTGGCGCGGGACGATCATCTGGCCACGGCCGAGCTCGCGATGTTCCGGCCCCTGAAATCGATGCTCGCCTATCCCGTCGCCGACGAGGCCGAGGTGCTGACACGACTCGGTACGCCGGTGTGGACAGAGGACAAGTACGACGGCATCCGCGCCCAGCTGCACAAGCAGGGCGACGTGGTCAAGCTGTACAGCCGCGATCTTCACGACATCAGCGATGGCTACCCCGAGGTTGTCGCGACCGCAACGACCGTCAAGTGGGACGGCATCCTCGACGGTGAGCTGCTCGCCTTCCGCGATGGCATGGCGATGCCCTTCATTCAGTTGCAGGCACGGCTGGGTCGGAAGAACCCATCGGTGGAGATGCAGGCTCAAATCCCCGTCATCTACGTCGCGTTCGACATCCTGGCCCACGGCGAAGGTGGCGGCGCCGCCGTAGAGCCGACTGTGCGTCTGTCACTGCGCGAGCGGCGCCAGCTCTTAGACGCCCTCGACCTGCCAAATGTGCCCGGCATGGCGACCGCCAACCTGCTCACTGCCTCGACGAGCGAGGAGCTGCAGACGATCTTCGATGCCGCGCAGGAGCGTGGCAACGAGGGCCTGATGGTCAAGGATCCCGATTCGATCTACACGCCCGGGCGGCGCGGCTACGGGTGGATGAAGCTCAAGCGACCGCTGGCCACGCTCGACTGCGTGGTCGTTGGCGTCGAGGTCGGCCACGGCAAGCGTCACGGCGTTCTGTCCGACTACACGTTTGCGGTGCGCGACGACCGACCAGGCTCCGACGATCGACTGGTAACGATCGGCAAGGCCTACAGCGGTCTGACCGACAAGGAGATCGCCGAGATGACCGTGTTCTTCCAGGAGCACACGCTGCAGCAGCTGGGCCGCTTCCACGTCGTGGAGCCAACGGTCGTCGTCGAGATCGCATTCGACGTCATCCACCGCTCGAACCGCCACGACTCCGGTTTCGCACTCCGTTTCCCGCGCATCTTCCAGCTACGGCCCGGACAAGGACGTCCGCGAGATCGACACACTCTCGAATGTCGAGGTGCTGTTCAAGCGCCTCGAATCCGGCCGGCGGTTCAGCGTGCAGACCAAGGCCGGGGCCGCGCCGCCGGCATGAGCGATCCCGATGACGAGAAGGTTGCCGCAGCTCCGCGAGCTGATTCCGGCCACCGGCGCCGGCATCTACCTGGACACCGCCTATCGCGGGCCTATTCCCGCGGAGACCGCGGCGGCGATGCGCGAGGCGGACGACTGGGAGCTGCGCGTTGGTCGTGCGGCTGAAGGCCGCGAGGAAGACGTCGCCCAGCGACGTGACGAAGCACGCGCGGTCCTTGCAGCCCTGATCGGTGCCGATCCAGACGAGATAACGCTGACCGGGCCGATGAACCAGTGGCCGGGCGAGCCCCTCGTTGATCCCCTCACCGGCGCGTTCACAAAACCTCGGCGAGGTGCTCTCGTCGAAGCAACCCTCGCCGTTGGCGCCGTTCCGATCGACGTCGCTTCTCTCGGTGCGGATGCCGTC
Source organism: uncultured Chloroflexia bacterium (assembly GCA_963736895.1). GTDB lineage: Bacteria > Chloroflexota > Limnocylindria > Limnocylindrales > CSP1-4 > JALYGJ01. The sequence goes on along the minus strand of CAVTQU010000008.1, from coordinate 96,107 downwards.
TTCTTCGCCGGCGACCGATGGCTGCTGGGCCCTGAAGGCACCGGAGCGATCTGGTCCAAGCCCGCTACGGGGCTCGACCAAATCTTCCGGGATCACGATGTACCAAGAACGGCGACGCTGGGATTGGCTCGCAGCGTCGGCTGGCTCGAGATGTACGTGGGCCTGGACTGGATCTACGAGCGCGGCGCGTACCTGACTCGACGTCTGCATGCAGCTTTGACGGCAGCCGACGGGGTGGAAGTCGTCACTCCCGCGGACGAACTGGCGACGATCGTGGTGTTTCGGCTTGCGACCTGGCCGACGGACGCTGCCCTTGACGAGTTGCGCCGGCGCGTCTTCGCGATCATCGGCACGACACCTGATGGCGCGGCACTGCGCGCGTCTGTGGCGTGGTTCAACACCGAAGAGGAGATCGACCGTTTCGCGGCGGCCGTCGCGGAGATCGCCCGATACACGCCGGAAACGCTGCCGCGCAGGCCATCGCTGGTTGTCCATTGAGCGAGCCAACGCCGCACGAGCGCTCGTGGTTCGAGATCCAGTGGCGCAAGCTGCGCAACCCGCCGCCACCGGTCCTGCGAGCGGTGCTGGGCAACCTGGCCATCGCCGCCGTCGGCGGGCTGTTGCTGTTCATCTACGCCACGTTGAACCCGGGCGCGGATCTGACGCCACTCGTCGTGCTATTCATCCTCGTCGTGATCGTCGCCGGCAGCCTGCTGACATACCTGTGGGTGGAGCTGCCAACGGGTGCATCGGGCGTCCGCCGCCGATCGGCCTGGGCGGGCATCCTCGGCTTTTTCGCATCGGTCCCGATCTGCTACCTGGTACTCGTCGTCCTCTTCCAGGTGCTATTGCCGGCGGACGGTAGCGTGACGGGCGATAGATGTACGATCTTGCGGCGGGGGAGTAGCTCAGTGGTTAGAGCAGACGGCTTATATCCGTCCGGTCCCTGGTTCGAATCCAGGCTCCCCTACCATTCCGCCCGATGAAGACGACACAGGCAAAGAATCTTGCCCGGGAGCGGGTGGAGCTAGCGCACGAGGCGCTGATCGGGCTGTAGCCACTGGATTCACGCCAACCCGAGCTCGACTACGAAGAGCATCGGGCATGCGGGTGGGTTGCCGACTGGCTCGAGAAGGCCGGTTTTGACGTTGACGCGTGGCGTCGGCGGGCTGGAGACGGCAGTGATGGGCGTCCTCGGGCCCGGGCCGCTGAACGTGGCGCTGCTCATTGAGTACGACGCGCTTCCAGAGGTGGGGCACGCCTGCGGCCACAACGTGATCGCTGCCTCTTCAGTTGGGGCGGCCATCGCGCTGGCGGCCGTGGCTGAACAGCTCGGGCTTCGCGTCACCGTGATCGGCACTCCGGCGGAAGAGGGTGGCGCCGGCAAGCAGCTCCTCCTGGACGCGGGTGCGTTCGAAGGCGTGCACTTCTGCGCTGATGATCCATCCCGGGCCGAACGACCAGCTGCTGCCCGAGGTCCTGGCCGCGCAGTCGATCGACGTGACCTACACGGGTGTGCCATCGCACGCCGGCGCGTTTCCCGAGCGAGGCGTCAACGCCGCCGACGCGCTGGTCGTGGCCCAGGTCGCCATCGGGCTGCTCCGCCAGTCGATTGCTGCCGACAGACCGAGTCCACGGCATCGTGTCCGTCGGCGGCGAGGCACCGAACATCATCCCGGCGCGCACCGAGGGCCACTGGATGATCCGCGCCGCGACGGTCGCTCGTCTGGACGAGCTGCGCGAGAAGGTGATGCGCTGCTTCGAGGCAGGCGCCTTGGCGAGCGGAGCGCTTCCCTGGAGGTGAAGCAGCATCGGTCTACGCCGACATGATCCACGACGACGATCTGACGCGGCTCTACCGCGCCAATGCCGAGGCCGCTGGGACGCAAGTTCATCGACATCGGTGGCCAGGTGCCACTGCCCGGAACGCTGCTGATGACGCGCTTCTCGACCGACATGGGCAACGTCTCGTACGCCGTGCCGTCGATCCACCCGATCATCGGCATCGACTCCGCGCCGGCCGTCAACCACCAGCCCGAGTTCACCGCCGCGGCCGCGTACGCCGGCTGCCGACCAGGCAATCCTCGACGGTGCGATCGCGCTCGCCTGGACGGCGATCGACGCTGCGCCGACCCACGGCGTGCGGGAGCGACTCCTCAACCGCTGACGAGCGCGCCATCTGCTTGGATGGATGAACCGCGGCTGGCACTCGGCGCGCAGCACCAGGATGTGCTGGTGCACGATGTTCGGCACGAAGCCGCGCGGATAGCCGTACGGCCGTAGTCGCGCCCGGCCTGGTACCAGATCGAGATCGCCCTTGGTGACGAAGCCGACTTTCTCGCGCGCGCGGCAGAGGTCGGCGCCGGTGAAGCGGTAGCGACCTTCCTGGTACGCGTCGCGCACGATCACGTAGCGTACCGCTCTTCGCGCAGCACGCGTCGTAGTCCGGCCGAGCACGCCCTTCCATCCGGTCGAGGTACTCCTCGTATGTGGCGCTGTTCGCGAGGTCGGCCGGATCGGACGTGACCATCGCGTAGTCGGTGCGTCGGTTGGCGAACTGCTTCGGCCAGTCGCCGCCGGCCATCGTCAGCTTGAGCTGCGGGTTGTACGGCGGATCGGTCGCCACGAAGTCGACTGACTCCTCGCTCCAGCCCGGCCAACAGCTGCCACCGCGTCGCCGACCACGAACTTGGACGTCCGACGGATCGAAGTGACCGCGGCCCGCCCGGATCGGAAGTGCCCAGGTCGGCGAGCCACGACGCGTCGCCGTTCTGCGAGCGAGGCTGATCGGCGACCACTGACTCGTAGACCGTCTCCCAGCGCGGCTCGATCTCGAAACCAAGCGCGCGCCGCGGAGAGCGGCAGATCGAGGCACCCAGCAGCGTGCCGCCAACGCCCGCGAACGGGTCCAGCACCAGCTCGCCCGGCTTGGTGAAGAACTCGATGAGCTTGGCCATCAGACGTGGCGGCTTGTTCGCGCCGTGTGCCTTTCGGGCCGCGTGACCGAGCTCGGATGGATAGGCGGTCGTCCACAGCGATTTCGTGAAGTAGAGCCATTCCTCGCCCGAAAGCTCGTTGAGCGTGTTGTCGGGATGCACCGAACTTTTGGCTCCAGGCTGCTTAGTACCCTCCTCACCCGTCCAGTATCCACAAGACCACCGCTATCCTTCGGCCCATGGCGTTCATTGGTCGTGAACGCGAGTTGGAGGCGCTGGGCAACGCCCTACAGATAGCCGCGGAGGGGGACCCAACCCGCGTCGCACTCTCGGGCCCGCTTGGGATCGGCGTTTCACGCCTGATCGACGAGCTTATTGAGCGCGTCGGTCGCACCAACGGAGTGACGATCTGCCGGGTCCGTTGCCACGCTCCAACGGCCGGTCTTCCGTATGGCGCGCTACGAGACGCGCTCGAGCAGGTCCTCGACGACGTGCCCGACGATCGCCTGGCCCAGGTTGCTTGGCTCGGGTGCCCACGACATCGCCACGGTGATCCCGTCTCTCGCGGATCGACTGGAGCGACTCGACGTTGCCATCAGGCCACCTCGCTCTGGACGCGACCGACCAACGTGGCGCAAGGGTCCGCGAGAGCCTGTTCGGCCTGATTGCGCGTCTCGCCTCAGAGAAGCTGCTCGTCCTGATCGTCGAGGATCTCGAATACAGCGGTCCCGGCACGCGTGACTTCGTCAGTGCGCTGCTTCGCGTCAGCCGCCGACTGCCACTCGCGCTGATCGTCGGCTACCACACCGACGAGCTGCCACGCGGCCACCCGGCGCTGCGACTGGTGCGCGAGATCGAAGAGAGTCCGGTTGTGGAGCGCCTCGAGCTCGCGCCGTTCACCCGCGATGAGATGGCGGCCATGGTCGAGAGTCTGCAGGGTGAGCGCCCGACGATCGGCTTCGTGGCTGCGGTCATGGAGGGTTCGCGCGGCAATCCGCTGCTGGCCGAGCAGCTCGTCGCGGCCGAGGCCGAGCTGGCCGGACTGCGGCTTTCCGATCCATTCGACGAGATCCTGATGGCGCGTGTCGCCCAGCTGGACCAGCCGGCGGTCCGTGCGTTGCGGGTTCTTGCCGCGGCGCGACGGCCGATCACCGAGGCCGAGCTGGCTGAGCTTGCGGTTGCCGGACGGCCATCTACCGCGCAACGCGGCTCCGGCGGCGCTTGCCAGCGGACTCGCCGTCTCCGATAGCTCGGGACTCGCCGTTGTGCACGACCTGTGCGCCGAGGCCATCGATCGCTCGCTGCTGCCCAGCGAACGGCATGCGATCCACGCGGCACTGGCCGAATTGACGTTCGACGAGCCGGCCGAGGCCGCGTGGCACTGGGAACGCGCCGCTCGTCCCGCCCAGGCCCGCATGGCGCACGTAGCCGCCGGCGAGATGGCCGAGGAGGTGGAGCCCGGCGAGACGGCTCTCGACCACTACGCCGCGGCGCTGGAGCTGACAGACACGGAGCTGACCGATGCAGACGAGGAAGCGGACCTCTCGCTGTTGACGTCGGCTGCCACGGCCGCGGCAGCAGCGGTCGCGTTCAGGCGCGCCGCCGCGTACGTCGAACAGGCGCTGCGCAAGGTCGCGGGCGGACGCGTCGAACGGTTGTTGACCACCTCGGCCGGAAAGCGCGATGCCGCTGTTGGCGCCGATGCGCGCGAAGTCGCCGCCGAGCTCAGCGACCAGCTCGGTCACTACCGTCGCGGCGGCGGCGACCCCGTTGGCGCCCAACGGCGTTCGAGATGGCGGTTGAACTGGCGCCGCCCGGAGCGGAGGCGATTCGCGCGCGGGCACTCGCATCGCTGGCGCAGAGCCTGATGCTTGACGGCCAGGTTCGAGGACAGCGCGGAGGTCGCCGAGAAGGCGCGGATGACCGCGGTCGAAGCCGGCTCGGACGGCCTGACGGCGCTGGCCCACGCCACCGACACGCTGGCGGTCGACCTGGGTTGGATGGGTGACATCGACGGTGGGCTGTCGCGGCTGGATGAGGCCATGGCGACGGCGCGGCAAGTCGGCCGCCTCGACGAGGTCATGCGCTGCTACGCCAACCGGACCACGCTGCTCGACCTCGATTCGCGGCGTGAAGAGGCGCTGGCCGTGGTCAAGGAGGGCATCGCCGAGGCGAGTCAAGGCGGGCTCGGCCTGACCTACGGAGCGTTCCTGCGCGGCAACGCCGCGGACATCCTGTTCCAGCTCGGTCGCTGGACCGAATCGGAAGCCGAGTGCCGCGCGGCCATGGAGTTTCCGCCGGCCGGCGTCGCCTGGTTCAGCCCGATGCTCTATCTGGGCCTGGTCCTCGTCGAATCTCGAGCGGACGAAGAAACGGGCCGGCTGGTTGGTCAGACGCTCCTGCAGCTGAGACACAGTGCCCGCCGGGCAATGGTCTGCGCTCCTGCTGCGGACCGCGGTGAGCGACGCGTTGTGGCGCGGCGAGCTGGCGGACGCGCGAAACGCCGCCGAGCAGGGCTGGCAGCGCGTCCTGGAGACGCAAGATCCCGCCCAGATCGCCTACGCCGCGTCGACCGTCCTCGAGGCGTGCGCGGCGTCCTCCGAGCGCGGCCGCCTCAAGCGGGATTACTCGGAGGTCGCCGACGCGGGCGAGCTCGCAGCGCGCGTGCTGCCGGCGGCCGAGAAGGCCGGTCGCGCGAATGGGACCTGCCACGAACCGTCGGCGCGCGACGCGAAGCCGAGCTGCATCTCGCCACCGCGCGAGGCCCATGCCGCGCGAGTCGCGCGAAGCGCAGGACCACGTCGGACAAGTGGGCTCGCTTGCCGACGAGTGGGCCAAAGTGCCAGATCCCGTACCAGGCCGCGAAGGCGCGCTGGTGGCAGACGCAGGCCGCGCTGCCCGATCCGTGCCCAGCGCGCCGAGGCACGCAAGGCGCTCCAGGACTCGTGGAGCATTGCCCGCGATCTACCGTGCAGAGCCACTGCTGCGAGCGCTGCGTGATCTCGTCATTCCGTGGCCGGATCACGCTGCCGGACAGGAGCTCATCGCGATCCCGATTCACGCCGAGGCCAAGGAGCTTGTGCCGGTCGGCCCCGGCGCAGCCAACGTCGTCGACCTGGGTGTGCGCGTGTCCGGTGCGCCGGCGCTTTCGCCCGCCGAGGCTCAATTCGGGTTGAGCCCGCGCGAGAACTCGGTCCTGCTCGTGCTCGTCGAGGGGCGTACCAACCGCGAGATCGCCGAGCGGCTCTTCATCAGCGAGCGCACGGTCGCGGTCCACGTTCGCCGCATCCTGGCGAAGCTGGGCGTCGGCGGCCGAACCGAGGCCGCGGGCATGGCGATTCGGCTGGGGCTCGTGCCGGACGATCCCCGTGTCACGCGGGGATCGCGCGCGTCGGCGACTCCCCGAACGGCCAACGCCTGATAGGCCGTCGAAGCTCTTACACGGCAGTCGTTCCGATCGGCCAGAATTCAGGCATGCACACCGACAAGCTCGCCCAATTCGCGCGCGCTGCGTGCGCGTCCATCGCCGTACTCGCCATCGCGGCCTGCGGCTCGTCTGCCGGAGCTGCCTGGACCTACGCACCGCTCGGCCCCACGCCGTTCCGGGAACGACCGCAGAGCCGACGCCGGGTGGCTCGCCGGCCGGGTCTCCTTCGGGACCTGTGCTGAGCGTTGAAACGACCAACGACGCTCCGTTGGTCTTCAATCCGAACAGCCTCGATGCGCCCGCCAATACATCCGTGACCGTCAACTACCTCAACAACAGCGCAGTACCGCACAACATCAACTTCTTCAACGGGCCCGATCAGACGGCGCCTTCGCTTGGGGCTTCCGCGCAGGCCACAGGGCCAAACGCGCCCGAGTCGGTGACCTTCACAACGCCTGCGACGCCGGGCGATTACTTCTTCTGGTGCGACGTTCACCAGGCAGCAATGACGGGCACGCTTCACGTCCAATAAGACGTCGCGCACCACGGAGGCGGGTTCAATCGTCCTTCTGGCGTAAACTTCTCGTCCCGCGGTCGTGCCCAGGTAAGCGGGATCAATCGATGCTCCGGCAGAGTCGGAGTGGTCGATCGACCAATCTACCGCTCGGGGAACTGACCTAGTCACATGTCGTCCAATCCGTCACCGGCTGTCGCCGCGCTTCTTTCGTTCCTGTTTCCGGGTGCCGGGCAGGTCTATGCCGGGGAGACCCGCAAAGGTCTGATCTGGGCGATCCCGATGTTCATATTCGTGGTCGCGGTCGTGCTGCTGCTGTTCGGTGGCACATCGGCCATGCTCAGCCTGGTCAGCAGCCCCGAGAAGCGCCTGGCGCTCCTGGCGCTGAACTTCGCCTTCTTCCTCTACCACCTGGCGGCGATGCTCGACGCGTATGGCGTCGCCCAGGGCGAGCGCGCCCGATCGTTCGGCAGCACCGGCCGAGCATCGGCTGCGCCGATCGTCCTGGCGATCCTGGTGTCGCTGACCCTCGTGTTGCACGGCCTGCCCGAGGTGTACGGGTTCAAGGTCCACGAGACGATGACGGCGCTCCTCGACAACGATCCCGGCAACTCAATTCCAAGCTTCGTTCCGATAACCCCAGGTCCACAGACGCCAACGCCGGTCACCACACCCACGCCGAATCCAACCCAGACAGCGGGTTCGAGCAGCACCCCGGGCACGGGCCCCAGCGGCTCCCCGGGAGTTCAGACCCCCGCACCGACTCGTGCGCCCTTGCAGCCGATCGACTGTTCGACGCTGCCTGCATGGGGCCAGGACTGCAAGCTGACGGTGCTTGTCGCGGGCACTGACTCGCGGTCGGACACCGGCGTCGACGACAACAGCATCCGCACCGACACCATGCTTCTCATGACCATGGACATCCAGACGGGCAAGACCGCGCTGTTCAGCTTCCCGCGCAACATGTGCACGGCTACGGACGGCAGCTGCGGCGAGGGCACGCGCTATCCCGACTGGATGAGGATCCCGCTGTCTCCTGAGGCAGCTCAGACTCCTGCCGGGCAGGCGCAGTTCCCGGATGGCAACTACAGCGGCCTGCCCTCCGGCTACAGCCTGATGAACTCGTTGTGGCGCTATGCAGCCCAGAATCCGGACATCTTTCCCGGCTCAGAGGGGATCGGGCCCGAGTGCCAGACCGAGTTCGACTGCAACCGCGGATGGCGCGCTCTCACCGGAACCATCCAGGAGTTCACAGGCCAGCCGATCGACGGGATCGTCGCGGTAAACCTGAAGGGCTTCACGTCGCTGGTCGACAACCTGCCTTCCCAGTGCCCGTCGGCCGACGAACGTATGGCGCTGACCAACGCCAACTGCTATGGCGGCGTGTGGATCGACGTCCCGGACGCCGTGCACGACGACACGTACCACACCTCCCAGCAGGAGGCGATCGTGGTCGACATTCCCAAGGGTTGTCAGTACTTCGACGGCGAGATGGCGCTGGCCTACTCGCGAGCACGCCACGAGACGTCCGACTACGACCGGGCAAGGCGCCAGCAGTACGTCCTGACCCAGATCCGCAAGCAGCTCGATCCGCTGGCGATGTTGCCCAACATTCCAGCCCTCCTCCAGGTAGCCCAGCAGAACCTGTTCCTGACCTTCCAGGACTCGGATATCCCAGCCCTCGCGCAGGTTGCCACGCGCATCGATGCGGACAGGATCTACCGCTACGACTTCGCGCCCAACAAGCTGGATCAGCTGGGCAGCATGCAGGCCGTTCGCGACAAGGTGGCGAACATCTTCAGCGAGCCTGAGCCCGAGCCCGAGGGCCCCGGCACAGGGACGCGCTGCCCGCCCAAGTAGCCGGCGGGCAGTAGATCAGGCCGCGACCAATCCTCGCCGCTGAAGGTCCGCGCGCAGATCGTCGAACGACGTAACGACCTGAGCGCCGGCGTCAACCAGCTCCATCTCCGTAGCGGCGCCATACGGCACGCCAACGCTGACCATCTCGGCCGCGGCCGAGGCAAGCATGTCCCAGGTCGAATCGCCCACGTACCAGCAGTGACGGGCGTCGACCTTCAGCTCCTTCGCCGCCAGCAGCAGCAGGTCGGGCGCTGGCTTGGCATGTTGAACGTGACTGCCATCGACGATCTTCGGCTCCGATGGGAGCTGCAAGGCGCCAACTGACGTTCGCGTCTGCTCGCGGCGACTCGAGGTGGCAATCGCCCATGGAAGGGTTGATTTGCCCAGGAGAAGCAGGAGCTCCCTGGCGCCCGGGATCGGACGGGGATCCGTGTTCAGCTCGTCATAGACCTCGCCCGAGCGTTTGTCGATCTCCTCGGCGCGTTCGTCGTCCATTTCCTCGCCGGCTGCTGAAGCGACCTCTTTGGCAAGCTTCTTGCCGTCGGCGCCGATGAGTCGCGCCACACGGTCGCGATCGGCTGCGATGCCGGCCCCAGCGAATGTGTCCATCCATGCGCGGATGCGCGTCTCAACCGTATCCACGAGCGTGCCGTCGAGGTCGAAGAGCACGGCTTTCGGATCGGGCAGCTCCGAGAGCCGCGTCATGTTCTGGATCGACGGACCAGGACGAACGCCAGGACGCCGACTATGACCACGCCAATCACCAGCGCGAGCAGCACGTCGTTGTTGCTGCCGGTGGCCGAGCCGCTCGAGCCACCCGGCGTTGCCGTTGGCCCCGGCGCGGCGGTCGCGACAGGCGGCACGGAAGCTTTCGTTGTCGCAGTGGGCGCTGCCGTCGCAGCCGTGGCGACGGTGAACGTGAAGTCGCCGCGCTCGGTGCCGTTGTCGTCCGCGGTGGTCGTTTGCCAGCGAACCGTGTATTCGCCAGGGTCAAGCGCCGGCACATCGACGGTCATCATCGTCGGGTTGTCAGGGTCCTGGCCACCACTCGCAAGCACGGTGCCCCTGTCGTCCTGAACCCGAATGAAGCTCAGGTCTGGGTCATCGGAGAATTCCTCGCTGAAGGTCGCAGTCAGCGTGTAGGGCGTCTCGATCGTCGCGCCATCGGTCGGATCGGACGACACGAGCTCGGCGTGCGCGGCGACGCCCGAGACGGACAGCAGCAGCAGAAACATGGCAGCGACAGATGCGCTGCGGATGGTGCGGTTCATGCGTTCGATGCTAACTGCGAAGCGAGTTCGGCAGGATCGGTGGTCGGGGCGCGGCAGGCGAAGTGCCGACACACATAGGCGGTGGCACGCCCGTCGACGTGTGGGCGGTCGAGGAGGAGCGGCACCGCAGTCGCGTCCGAATGGCCAACAGCCACCACGCTGAAGGGCCGATAGGCGGCGCCCACGACATCCCGCATCGCCCGCGTGTCGTCCGCTCCCTGATCGCCCACGATCGCAATCTCGGTCGCGTCGCCCAACTCGAATGCGGCGGCGCTCAGCCACTGCGCGAACGACGTTGGGTAGCGATGCGCGAACGAAGTCACCAGCGCCAGCGCTCCCGCGGCGGCATCGGCACAACGCGACTCCCCGGTGAGCGCGGCCAGCTTCTGCAGAACCGTGACCGCCATCGCGTTTCCGGAAGGCACAGCGTTGTCCTGCAGGCCCTTGGGCCGAGTGATGAGCGACTCATGGTCGTCGGCCGTGTCGAAGAAGCCACCGGCGGGATCCGTGAAATGCTCCAGGATCTTGTCGCCGAGATCGCGCGCGGCCACGAACCAGCGCTCGTCGAACGTTGCCTGGTACAGCGCGAGCAGTCCTTCCGCGAGGTTCGCGTAGTCCTCCAGCGTCGCCCGAATGAAGTGCGCGACCGTCCTTCCACGACCTCCGCAGCCGCCCGTCGGAATCTCGTGCCTGCGTCAGCAGTAGTTCGGCTGAAATCTTCGGCGATGACGATCCAGTCGGGCCGCGACATGACCGAGCCTGCTTCGGCGAACGCAGCGATCATCAGACCGTTCCAGGCGACCAGAACCTTGTCGTCGCGCGCGGGTTGAGGCCGGATCTCACGCCGCGACCGAAGGATTCCTCGGCAGGCCGCGTAGAAGATCTTCATCCTCGCCGCCGATGCGGCGACAGGATGTTGGTGCCTTCCCAATTGCCGTTGGCCGTCACGTCGTACGCGGAATCGAAGGCTTCCGCATCCGGCCCAAGGACCGCGATCGACCTCCTCCTTGGTCCAGACGTAGGTCGCGCCCTCCTCGCCTTCCGTGTCGGCGTCGAGGCTGGCGGCGAATCCACCATCGGCTGTCCGAAGCTCGCGGATCACGAACTCGAGCGTCTCCTCGACCACCTCCGCGGTAGCGCGACTCCCGGGTGATCTGCCAGGCGTGCGTGTAGACGCGCGCGAGCTGTGCGTTGTCGTAGAGCATCTTCTCGAAGTGCGGCACCAGCCACACCGAGTCGGTCGCGTAGCGCGCGAAGCCGCCGCCGAGGTGGTCGTAGATGCCGCCCTGCGGCCATCGCGTCGAGCGTTCGCCGAGCCATCGCCAATGGTCGTTCGTCGCCAGTCCTTACGTGCATGCGCAGCAGGAACTCGATCGTCATCGGCTGCGGAAACTTGGGCGCGCCGCCCCAGCCGCCGTTGCGGGCGTCGAATTCACGCTCCAACGCGACGAGCGCGGCATCGAGCATCCAACCCTGTGCCCCAGTCGCTGGCGCAGCATCCGCCCCTGCCGGCGGCGCTGAAACGCGGGCGGAGATTGCGCCGCGCGAGCGTCGTTCCGGCGTCTTCCACCTCGGCGCGCCTCTCGCGCCACGCCTCGGTGACGCCGCGCAGCACGTCGCTGAACGACGGCAGCCCGTGGCGCGCCGTGTCCGGGAAGTAGGTGCCGCCGTAGAACGGCTTGCCATCGGGCGTGAGGAACACGCTCATCGGCCAGCCGCCCTGGCCGGTCATCTGCTGCACGGCGTCCATGTAGATCGAGTCGAGGTCGGGCCGCTCCTCGCGATCGACCTTGATCGCAACGAAGCAGTCGTTGAGCAAGCGCGCCGTCGCCTCGTTCTCGAACGACTCGCGCTCCATCACGTGGCACCAGTGGCACGCGGCGTAGCCGATCGACAGGAAGATCGGCCGGTCCCAGCTCGCGCGCGCGACCGAGCGCCTCGGGGCCCCACGGGTACCAATCGACCGGGTTGTGGGCGTGCTGGAGCAGGTAGGGGCTGGTCTCCGCCGCGAGCCGGTTGGTGTGCCGCAGCTCGCTCTCACCCATGTCTCGATCGTACAGTGATGCCGCTTATGGGCCCTCCAGACAATGAAGACACGCCCAACAGGGATGAAACGACGTCATCGCGTCCGCTGCTCGACAAGCTCGGCGTCAAGCCCGATTCGCGAATTGCGCTCATCGGCGAGTTCCCGGACTGGTTTCGCGTCCTGCTCCTCCAACGCGCCGCGTTCATCGCTGAGAGCACGCCCACTGAACCCGTCGACCTGATCTTCCTCCTCGCTGACTCGCGCGCGGAGCTGGCCGCGCTTCCGGAGATGCGCGGCCGCATTCAGCAGAACGGAGCAATATGGGTCGTGTCGCGAAAGGGCAAGGCAGCGACCTTGCGCGACGTCGAGGTCATCTCCGCCGCGCTTGACGCGGGCCTGGTCGACAACAAGGTCGTGTCCTTCTCAGAGACGCACACGTCACTGAGACTGGTGATACGCCTGCGCGACCGAATCTGATCTCAAAATACGCCCGTAAGCGAATAGTCAGGGAGTGTCACCACCACGAGTGGGTAGTGACGCTAAGATGCGGTCGTGGAGAGCGGCGAGCTTGTTGCACAGCTGACGCGGCTCGGACTGACGAGCTACGAGGCGAAGGCCTACCTGACGCTGATCAGGCGGGACTCCTTTACCGCGGCCCAGGTGGCGCGACAGTCAGGCCTCCCGCGGCAGCGCATCTACGACGTCCTGGGCAGCCTCGTCCAGAAAGGTCTCGCGGTCGCGCGTCCGGGCAACGTCGTGAAGTACGCAGCGACTCCGCCTGAATTGGCAATCGACCTGCTGCTCACATCGCATCGCGACGAGCTGTCGCGGATGGAGCGTGACGCGCGGACCATGGTCAACGACCTGAAACCCGCGTTCGAGGCCGGCCAGACCCACACCGATCCACTCGAGTACATCGAGGTCCTGCGCGATCGACGCGCGATCAACGAGCGTTTCGCCGAGCTACAGGCCGCGGTCAAGAGCGAGATCCTCGTCTTTACCAAGCCGCCGTACGCAACTCCGCCGCAGGAGAACGTCGAAGGGCTGGAGGTCATCCAGACTCACGAGGCGCGCTCGCTGTACGAGTTCTCGATCTTCGACGATCCCGCAGGTCATGCGCGGCGTGCAGCGTTTCGTGGAGGCTGGTGAGCAGGCGCGCTTCGTGCCCAGCCTGCCGCTCAAGCTGGTGATCATCGACGAGACCATCGTGATGTTCGGCATGGAGGATCCTGTCGCAGGCAGCTCCGAGCTGACGATTGTCGTGGTCGAGCATCAGTCGCTGGCGAAGGTCCTGAAGACTGCCTTCGATGCGATCTGGGCGTCAGGTCTTACGTTCGACCAGGCGCACGACCTGCTGGTCGTCAAGAAGGCCGCCACCGCCTGACGGTACGCACGCCACGGCGTGCGAAGAATCGACTGTCACGATTCTGAAACGTGCCATCGCGGGCAGTGTTGCCTCCCTGCAGGCGATGTGAACCACTATGCGTGGTGTCACGTCCGTGAGGAGGCCCCGTCCGCATGACACGAGTCCGACCCCAGATCCGGCGCAAGGTCGTCATCTCCATCTGTGGCGCTTTGTTCGTGCTCGCCGCCCTTGTTCCGGCCTCAGTTATGGGCGCCATCGGCGCCAAGCAGAGCTACATGGTGGTCATGAAGGGCGGCTACGCCCTCGACGGCTCTTATGCGCTCGGCCAGGGGTATGCACTGGTCGGTCAGAAATCCAGCTACGCGCTCGACTGGCACCTACGCGCTGGGTCGCCAGTACGCGCTCTACGCGCTCGATCGGACCTATGCACTGCTCGATCAGTACGCACTGACCAGCCAGTACGCGCAGAGCCACAACTACGCACTGTTCGGCGAGTACGCCCTGAACTCGGGCTACGCGCTCGCTCGTGACTACGCGCTGGGACAGGGTTATGCGCTCGCCGCGACTACCGGCTCGTACGCGCTCAACCCCACGTACGCCCTAGCCGACGACGCGGTCGGCTACGCCCTCGGCGGCAGCTACGCGCTGCTCGATGATACGCGCTCGGCGACAACTACGCCCTGGCGCGCGACTACGCCCTGTACGTCATCAGCGATGCCGGCGGGACGGTCACGGCCGACCTGACGAAGCAGATCGGCATGATGGTCGTCGAGTCGCGGAACACGGCACTTTGCCCAGATCCTCGAGGCAATACGCCCTGATCCAGACGTCGGCAAGGACTTCGCGTCGAAGCAGTTCCCGAGCCTAGCTCCGAGGCGCTCAGCTCCGGACAGCTCGATCTGGCGCCAACGCGGACGTCGAGGTGCCGTCCGGGCAAGGACCCGCTCGAAGACCAGCAATGGAGCATGAAGCAGATCCGTGCCCGTGCGGCGCAGGCCGTACAGTCGGGCAAGTCGAAGGTCCGCGTCGGCGTCGTCGACTCGCGGCATCGACGGCAACCACCAGGACTTCAGTCAAGAACGGCAAGTCTCGAACGTCGACTGTCAGCATGGCGCGGACTTCACCTCTGACGGGCCCCGGCATCGGCAACCCACTCGCGTGCGTCGACAACAACTTCCACGGCACGCACGTGGCCGGCATCATCGCCGCGCGGCGAAACGGCATCGGCGTCGTCGGTGTCGCTCCGAACGTGACTCTCGTCCCATCAAGATCTGCGACGCGAACGGCCACTGCTACGTCAGCGACGCGGTCGCAGGGCATCACCTACGCCGGCGACCTGAAGCTCGAACGTGATCAACATGAGCTTCTTCGTCGACGACGACGACTTCCAACGAGTCGACCGAGTTCAAGTGCCAGAGCAACGACACCCAGCGTGCCTATCGCGAGGCGATCGAGCGCGCCCTCACCTACGCGCGTAGCGAGGGCGTGTCGCTGATTGCGGCACTGGGCAACTCGGACGCGACCTCGCCGCACCGCACCAGGCGGCGCGAACTGCAAGACCGTTCCCGCCATGTCGCCCGGGCGTCACCGGCACGGTCGCTCTGGCCCGAACAGCGAGAAGTCCGTCTACTCCAGCTGGGGCACGGGCTACGCCGATGTCGCCGCGCCCGGTGGCAACGAGCAGCTGGCGACGCCGACTGCCGACCGAGGTCCTCTCGACCCTTCCCGGCAACGCTGTACGGCTGCTTCCAGGGCACGTCGATGGCGTCACCGCACACGACTGGAGTGGCGGCGCTGATCGTCAGCCAGTTCGGCACCGGGCGAACGGTCGCTGGGACTCATGGCACCCGACAAGGTCGCGAGCAAGCTTGTCGCGCACGGCCGATCGACATCGGCAAGAAGGGCGTCGACAAGTGCTTCGGCCACGGACGCATCGATGCCTTCCGTGCCGTGCAGAAATCGACACCTCCACCGAGTACGAGAGCACGCTACTTCTGTCCCGAGTACATGGACGTGACTATTCCGAGCTGGCTGCCCCATGAGGCAGTCCGCTCCCTCCGCGGGGGTGGCAGTCAGCAACACATACGCGATCGGTAAGGACGGGTTCCGATCGCGAGAAATGCGGCCCCCGAGATGACCGGCTCGGGGGCCGCTCTCTTTGTTTCGGCCTAGGATCGGCCGATGAGGGAGCTGCTTTCCGACGATTGACGCCTGGCGGGCTCGACGGCCGAGGGTTCGGCCGGGCCGTCCTGATCCGCGTCTTCGGCAACGGACCGCGTCCCGAGGGCGCGACGTCTGCTGGTCGCCGACGATGGCTCAATCGCGGGTTCGGTGAGCGGTGGCTGTGTCGAGGGTGCAGCGGCCGAGGAGATCGCCCGGCGCGCCGCGACGGCTGTGCGCGCGTCATTCGCTTCGGCATCAGCGACGAGCAGGCGTGGGGCGTCGGTCTCGCGTGCGGCAGCACGATCGACGTGTTGATCGAGCCCGAGCTGCGGCCTGAGGTCGAGGCGGCTGCTCGTGAGGCGGCGGGTGCTGCCGATCGTCATACCGCTGCCGCTGGATTCACCGACGAGCGATGGCGGAGCGCAGCCGATGGCGATTGGACCGATGGCGGCCGATGTGAGATCATCAAACCGGCTGGCGACGGCGACGCCCGGAGAGCTCGGCGACATCGCGGCCAGGTTGGTCGACCGCCGGCGTTCAGGAACCGTGGCGCTCGAGAGGCGAGCAGTACTTCATCGAGACGTTTGCGCCCCCGCCACGACTCGTCGTCTTTGGTGCGGTGCAGGCCGCGATACCGCTCGTACGGATGGCCCAGGAAATGGGCTGGCGCACTGCCGTTACGCCGACGCGCGCGCGGCGTTTGCGTCGCGCGAACGCTTCCCGCACGCAGACGAGTTGCTCGTCGGCTGGCCGGATGAAGTCTGCCGGCCAGGTGGCGCCTCTCACCTGACGATGCGGTCGTGGTCATGAGCCACGACCCGAAGCTGGACGAGCCGGCGATCATTGAGGCATTCCGGCCGGGTGCCGCTATATCGGCGCGATGGGCAGTCGCCGCACCCAGGCCGGCCGTCGAGAGCGACTGCTGGCCGAAGGACTGACCGAGGATGACCTGGCGCGCCTGCACGGCCCGATCGGCCTCGATCTTGGTGGACGGGAGCCGGGCGAGATGGCGCTGGCGATCCTGGCCGAGATCGTTGCCGAGCGCAACGACGCCAGCGCTGCGCCGCTCAGCCGAAAGCGGTGACGGCCGGGCTGATCCTCGCCGCGGGGCTCGGCACTCGATTTGGCGGCCGCAAGATGCTTGCCTCGGTTCGACGGACGACCGATGCTCCAGTAGGTGCTTGATCTCGCCGATGGAGCCGAGCTCGAGCCGGTGGTGGTGGTTCTCGGCGAGGACGCCGACGACATCGAGGCAGCTCTCGACTGGCGCCACGAGCTCCTGCTGCGGAATCCGGACCCTGGGCGAGGCATATCGAGCTCCGTCACCCTGGGACTCGAGGCGCTCGCCGAGAGGAGCGCGTGCTCGTGCTGCTCGGCGACCAGCCGTTCCTGAGCCGTTGATCAGATCGTCGCTCGATCACCGCTGCGAGACCGATCATGCGTCCGATCATTGTGCCGCGCTACGCGAACGGCAAGCCAGGCAATCCAGTGCTGCTGGAGCGAGCAGCGTTCGCGCTACGCCGCAGCCGTAGAGGGCGATCGCGGAATGTCGCAGCTTTTCAAGCGTCATCCCGAGCTCGTCCGCCACGTCGACGTGCCCGGCCGCAATCCGGACATCGATTCGCCGGACGACCTCAGTCCCGCGTGAGGATGAGGCCGATCTTGCCGTAGGGCGGGCGCGGATCCGTATAGACCTTCAGTCGCTCGTCCGTCTCGGAGGTCACCGACAGATCCCACAGGCGGTTCTGAGCCTCGAACGACACCTCGGACAGCTGTGGCCAGCGATCGAGCATGGCGTGGCCCGATCTCGTTGACCAGGTGCTGGATCGACAGGCTGACGAAGCGATGGAAGACGGTGCCGCACAGGTCGGCCACCTGCTCTCCGGCGACGTAGGAGCGATGAGAGCTGTCGAGAGCCATCGACGGGTCCGAATACTTCCAACCCACGTCCATGTGGACGTACAGCGGCCTGTCGCGCCGTTCGGGCAGTGTCGTGTACTCGTCCCGCGCGAAGTCGGCGAAAGGCTGACCCGGTGACCTTCATCAGCTGCAGGCCCTGCCGCCCGGCAGCCGAGCTCGGTCACTGTCACGCCGCTCGCCGATGCGCTCCAGGAGGAGCCAGGCGTTCGAACGGTCGCCGTGCTCGCGGCCGAAGAGGACCTCGCTGGCCTCGAATCCGTCGCCGTCATCAGCGGGTGCCGAGGCCGGCTCGAAGGGAATCTCGACCCCGCTGACGCGCAGCCGCTCCATGTGCGGGTACGTCTCGAGGAAACGCTGGCCGATGAAGAACAGCCACTCCTCCAGCGTCGCGCCGTCGAACGCCAGCGACTCGCGGTGGATGAAGTTCTTCATCGTGTCGGTCGCCACGACGAGGCGGTTGTCGCCCTCCGTGTAGGCGGCCATGAAGGCCGTGCCCAGCACCTGAACCTCGATCGTGGCCGCCATGAGGATGTTCGACCGCCCGTTGAAGCTCGACTCCGGGATCGCGGTCATGCCCTCGAGCGGCGTGCCGTAGGTGCGGTACGTGGAACGTCGGCCTTGCCGTAGTAGATCTCAGCCTTCATCGAGCCTCCTCCACGGGTTGGACCAGCGTCGCAAGCCGACTTCGGGCAATCGCGAACACATCCGTGAGAGCGCGGGCAAGCTCCTCCTCGCGCGTCCGCGTCGAGTCGCATCTCCATTTCGTCGGCGATGTCCGCGCGCGACCGGCCGGCGACGAACACGCAGAACCGAAAGCCGAACCGCTGTTCGTACTCGTCGTTGAGCTTCTCGAGGCGTCCGCCAGCACATCGTCAGGAAGGCTCGGCGGTTTGTCGTAGCCCTGCTCAGGAAGGACGAGGCCGAGACGGTGGTCGGCTGAGCGCCGATACGTGGATGGCCGTCGATCAGCTCGAGCTGAGTCGCCTCCGGCATCCGCCGGCAATCTGCTCGGCACGATCGATGAGCTCCTCGTACGAGGAGCACTCCTCGTTGCTGAGCCAGCGCGTGAAGCGCGGCGCGTTCTCGAATAGACGTGGCGAGCACGGCTGGTGAGGGGCGCATCAGCTCCCGCGGTAGGTCGTCAGCGAGTACGGCGCCAGCAGCAACGGCACGTGGTAGCTGCGGCTCGGATCGTCGACCACGAACGTCATGCTGGCCTGGCGAAAGAACGGCCCGTACACCTCGAACGTGATCCGGTACGTGCCTGGCTCCAGGTCGTCGTCCAGCAACTCGCGTATCCGCCCGTCCTCATCGGTCGAGCCGCCGCCGACGCGCGCTCTCGATGTCTCCGAGCAAGCGGTAGACGTCCACGATGACTCCCTGCGCCGGTTGACCCTCGTGTGTGTCGAGGACGTGAGTCGAGATCTGCGGTCGGTCGGCCAATGCGCCCTCCATCGATCGCGTGCGCGGTAACCTTGCCGGCGTGAGCGACCTGTCGATTCGCGTCGGCGACCTGAACTTTACTGCCCGCTGGGAGGCCGACGCACCCCTTACGCAGGATGCCATTCGCGGACTGCTGCCTCTTCGTAGCAAGCTCATCCACTGCCGTTGGAGTGGGGAGGGGTGCTGGATCCCGTTCGGCGACATGAAGCTCGGCGTGGGCTACGAGAACCACACCAGCCACCCGGCGCCGGGCGAGATCATCGTCTACACGGGCGACATCTCGGAGGGCGAGATCCTCATCGCCTACGGCGCGGTGGACTTCTCGTCGAAGCTAGGCCAGCTCGCCGGCAACCACTTCGCAACGATCACCGAGCCCGCGGAGGACGTCCGTCACGACCAGCTCAGGGAGATGGGTCGTCGCGTGCTGTGGGACGGCGCCCAGGACATCGTGATCGAGGAGATGCCATAAGCGTGCCCAGCACGGGCTCGGTTCGAGCGCTGGGCGAGTCCGATCGCGCCCGCCTCACCGAGTTCATGACGCAGACCTGGGGCACGGCCCAGATGGCGGGCCATGGTCAGCTTTTCAAAATCCCGGACTTGCCCGGATTCGTCGCGGAGTCGGACGGGAACTGGGTCGGACACGTTGCGTACCTGATCGAAGGTGAGACGCTGGAAATCGTGTGGATCGGTACCACGTCTGAACGGAGCGGCGCCGGCTCTGCGCTTGTTGCGGCCTGCGCCCGACTCGCCAGGGACACTGGCCTGTCGCGGATCTGGCTCATCACCACGAACGACAACCTCGATGCGCTGCGCTTCTACCAGCGACGCGGCTTCCATCTGATCGCCATCCATCCCGGTGCCGTCAACAAGGTTCGCGAATCGGTCAAGCCGGACATTCCGCTCGTGGGTTCGTTCGGCATACCCATGCGCGATGAGATCCAGCTCGAGCTGCCCATGGCCGAGTGGGACGACATCATCGAGCACTACGCGTGGCCTTCGACCTGATCGTCCGTGGCGGGACGGTCGTCACGGCCAGCGGCCGGCGCCAAGCGGATGTTGCCGTAGCGGGCGGGCGCATCGTCGCGGTCGAGGATCGGCTATCGGAGTCGGCCGACGCCCGTGAGATCGACGCGACGGGCCTGCTGGTTCTTCCTGGCGTCGATCGACGTCCACACCCACACGCGTGTCGCGAGCGATGCCGAGCCCGACCGTTTCTTCCAGGATTTCGATAGCGGCCGCGTACGGCGGCACGACCACGTTCCTGTGTTTCAACAATCCGGGCACGGGCATCGACCCTGCACGGTCGCTGATCGCTGATCGCGAGATCGACAGTGGCGCTCGCGCACCGACGTACGACTCGGCAGTCGACTACGCGGTTGAGCGCGGTTCTGTCAGCCGACGCACCACGATCCGGTCGGCGAGCTGCCGGCGGCTGATCGACGCCGGCGTTCCGACGTTCAAGGCGTTCATGGTCTACGACTTCGGTGTCGTCGGATCGTGTGCTTGCGTCGCACTGTCGATGCCATCGCCGCGCGGTCGGCGGCATGCTCGAAGTGCACTGCGAGGACCGGGCCGAGCTCGAAGCGAACACCGCGCGGTTGCTTGCCGAGGGCAAGGTCGCGCCGCGCTACCACGCTGAGTCGCGTCCGCCCTACGTGGAGGCCGACGGCACGCGGCAAGGCCATCGAGATCGCGCGCAGACGCCGGCGCGCCGCTCTACGTCGTTCATCTTTCGTGCGCCGCTGCTCTGGACGAGGTGCGCTGGCGCCCGCGCCGAGGGTATGCCGTGTCTTTGCCGAGACGTGCCCGCACTACCTGGCGCTCGACGAGTCGCGCTACGAGCTGCCCGGACGAGGAGGCGGCGAAGTACGTCATCTCGCCGCCGTTGCGGGCGCCGGCGGACCGCGACGCGCTCTGGGACGGCTTGGCCGACGGGACGCTCTCTGCTCGTCGCCACGGACCACGTTCCGGACAGTGTCGCGGTGGAGAAGCAGACCTGGCGTGAGTCGTTCGATCGCATCAGCAACGGCGGCCCGGGCATCGAGACGCTGCTCGCTGTCGTGTACAGCAAGGGCGTCATGGAGGACCGCATCACGGTCGAGCGGATGGTCGATGTGCTGTCCACGACCCCGGCGCGGCTGTTCGGGCTCGACTCGAAGGGAGCGATCGAGGTCGGCAAGGACGCCGACCTGGTCCTGTTCGACCCAACCGAGCGGCGCACCCTTCATGCCACGGAGCTTCATCACACCAGCGACTACTCGCCCTACGAGGGCATGGAGATGGCCGGCTTCGTCCGATCCGTGCTCGTACGAGGCGAATTCGTGATCCGGGACACCCATTTCGTCGGTCAACGCGGCTTCGGCAAGTTCCAGGAGCGCGAACTCCGATCACTAGTCAGTCGTTGTGCTACATAGTGCTACACGCGACGCAACGATCATCTCGAGCCAGCAGTGTGCTACCATGTGCTACATGGCCGAGACAAACGAGCGAGCACGTGTAGGCATCAGGGAGCTGCGCCAGAACCTGTCGATCTACATCGACCGCGTGAAGGAAGGCGAAACCCTCGAGGTAACCGAGCACGGCCAGGTCGTCGGCCGAGCTCGGCCCAGTAGTTCGCGAGCGTGGATCCTTGATCGACCAGATGATTGCGGATGGCCGAATCACGCCAGCAACCAAAATCGTCCACGACTGGCCCGAACCGGTCCCGCTTCCACCGGGGGTGCCGTCCGTCACGGAAACACTTCTGCAGATGCGCGACGAAGAGACCTACTGATTCATGCGCGCGTACATGGACAGTTCGGCGTTGATCAAACTGCTCATCGCTGAGGCATCGTCATCAGCCCTCCGGCTTTACCTCGGCGATGGTGCGAGCCTGCTGTCCAGCCGTCTCGCGGAAATCGAGGTCGAAAGGGCGATTCGGCGCCACCAGTTTGCGGTTCAGCCGGAGTTCGATGCCCTGTTCGAGGATCTGCTGGTTCGGGAGATCGATCGTGGCATTGCTGCCGCGGCTGGGCGATTGCGGCCTGCGGGATTGAGGACACTCGACGCGATTCACCTCGCGACTGGCCTCGAACTACGGGCCGAGCTCGATGCGTTCATAACCTATGACGCGCGCCTGGCGGATGCGGCCCGCGCGCACCGATTGCCGGTGGTCTCGCCCGCCTGACTAGTCCTCGAGGCGCTCGTAGGCGGGCAGCGTCAGGAACTCCACGAACTCATCGCTAAGTGCGACCTGCTCGAAAAGGTCGGCCGCCGCTTGGTGTTCCACCCGCAGGGCGTCGATCTCCGCCTCGACTCGACCGGCGTCAAATCGGCCTTCGCTCACCCACTGCCAGACCTGGGACCGTGAGATCTCGGCCGTCGCCGCGTCCTCCATCAGGTTGTCAATGGCGGCCGCGCCGACGCCATGCAGCCAGGAGTCGATGTAACGAACACCGACGGACACGTTCGCCGCCAGTCCGGCCTCGGTCACCTGCCCGCCAGGGATCGCGAAGTCCAGCAGCTGGGCCGCGTCGACGGACACGTCGTGACGCTGGCGGTATTTCTGATTGGGATGCTCGCCGAGTGCCTTGTCGAAGACGCCCATCGCCACCGGCACCAGGTCCGGGTGGGCAACCCAGGTGCCGTCGAAACCGTCGGTCGCCTCGCGCTCCTTGTCCTCGGTGACCTTGGCCAGGGCGTTGTCCGTCACCTCTGGCTCGCGACGATTGGGGATGAACGCCGACATGCCGCCCATCGCATGCGCGCCACGGCGATGGCACGTCTTCACCAGGAGCTGCGTGTAGGCGCGCATGAACGGCACGGCCATGGTCACCTGCGCGCGATCAGGCAGCACCAGCGAGGGTCGCGCCGCGAACGCCTTGATGATGCTGAAGATGTAGTCCCAGCGGCCGGCGTTGAGCCCCGCGGCGTGCTCGCGCAGCTCGTACAGGATCTCGTCCATCTCGAACGCGGCCCAGATGGTCTCGATCAGCACGGTGGCGCGAATCGAGCCGCGCGGCACGCCGACGACGTCCTGTGCCCACACGAACACGTCGTTCCAGAGTCGCGCCTCGAGGTGGCTCTGCAGTCTTCGGCAGGTAGAAGTAGGGCCCCGACCCTCGCGACAGCGACTCGGCACCGTTGTGAAGCAGGTACAGACCGAAGTCGAAAAGCGAGCCCGGACATCGGCGCGCCGTCGACCTCGAGATGACGCTCGACGAGGTGCCAGCCACGCGGCCGCACCACGAGCGTGGCGAGCGACTCGCCCAAGGCGATATTCCTTTCCCTCGGGAGAGCTGAAAGTCAACGTTCGACGCACTGCGTCCTGCAGGGCCGCCTGGCCGCCGACCACGTTCGCCCAGGTCGGTGAAAGGGCATCCTCGAAGTCGGCCATGAAGACCTTGGCGCCCGAATTGAGCGCGTTGATCGTCATCTTGGCCTCCGCCGGGCCTGTGATCTCGACGCGTCGGTCGTCGAGATCCTGGCGGCGCCGGTGCGACGGACCATTCCGAGTCACGGACAGACGCGGTCTCGGACAGGAAGTCCAGCGACTCACCGGCGGCCATCCGCGCTGCCCGATCGCGCCGTGCAGCGAGGATCTCCTGGCGGCGAGGCTCGAACTCACGATGGAGTCGGCCGATGAATTCGAGAGCGTCGGGTGTTAGGACGCGCTCGATGCCCGCAACGGGCTCTCCTCGGACGCTCGCAGCGCTGGTCACGTGGCCGATCTTAGGCTGCCATCAAGGCGCGGACGCGGACGACCGACGGTTTGGCTCCCACGCGCTCATACCCGGCAAGGGCACGTTTGAGCAGGTCAGGGCGTTCCGCTTCGTCGACGACGCTCGCCAGCAGCTCGTATGTCCTCGCCGACTCCCAAGGCACGTCCAACTTGTCGATCCCCTCACGGGCGCTTTCAAGGAGTACGCGCGCCCTGGCCACGTCGCCATCCCGGATAGCCAGAACAGCCTCAGCGCGATCTGCGAGCGGGCCCAGCAGGGCCGTCGTAGGCGCCATGCGGCGAACCGCCGGCAGAGTTTTGGATACCTGTTCATTGCGTTCCAGTTGGAGGAGCGCATCCAGGAAGAAGTCGATGCCGTCGGGGAAGACAAGTCGATCCGGATCGGCCGCCATCGCATCGACGATAGCCGTGGCGACGTCACTTCGACCGGCCAGCTGCGCGTAGTTGGCGATGATTGCCCGGTCGAACATCGAGTCGCGCTGTGGCGCTTCACTCGGTAGCGGCACAAGCTCCAGCGCTCTTTCCAGGTCTCCACGCCATGCCATCAGGCTGGCGCCTAACGGCGGTCCTCCGCGCACGTACGGGCAGTTCACGTCGGGCTCTCGATTCGCCGCATCGAGGTGCCATGGCCAAACTGCCAGCGCGCGATCCCATTCACCGGCCGAATGAGCCGCCCAGATGAGTTGGAAAGTCGCATGCATCCGCTCATGCAGGCTGAGGCCGTCGGATTGCTCGAACGCCTGCTCGGCGATTTCGAGAGCCGTCAGGTAGTCCCCCGTGTCCATGCGGACTGCCGCGTATCCGGTCAGGAGGTCGACGCGGTCGCGGCGTGACGGCAGTCGGTCGAGCAGCTCGACGTCCCGTTCATTCGCCTCGCGGTACTTGTCGATCTGACCGGCGTGCCAGTACAGGAGCGTCAGTACTCCGTAGGCGCGGTGCAGCAGCGTCGGATCGTCGATCTCAAGGGCTAGCTTTAGGCCGCCCTCGACGTCCGCGATGTGACGCGGGAGCTCGGCCTTGTCCTCGCTGGCCAGGGGCGTCCGACTGGTCGTCTGCGTGCCCGACTTCGCCACCAGCCCCGATCCGATCAGCAGCTCGGCGCGCAACTCGTCGCTGATCTCGCGGTCCAAACTGTCGTGTACGAGGTTGTAGATAAGGGCGTGGTCGGGGACCTGGCGGAAGGCGCCCCACCGGCGAGCCAGCGTCGCGACCTTCGAAACCACGTGCCCGACCGTCTCGGCGTCATCGCCACTCAGCCGATAGCCGTCGATTGCCGCGAGATACGCGACCAGCGCCTCGTCCATGTGGAAGAGCGACTCCTGGTCATCGCCGAGTCCCTCCTGCGCCACCGCACGTTCGGCGTCACTGTTTGCGATCGCCAGTGCCTGTTCGTGAAGCTCAATTGCCTTGTCGACCGCAAACCGGCGTCGAGCGGCGTTGCCGGCGTTGACGAGCGCCCTGACCGCAGTTGCACGCAGCTCGGCGTGTCGTTGAGGCTCAGCCGCCCAGGCCAGGTCCGCGTCCTCGCCCGCTGCTGCCGCTGCGTAGTGGTAGGCGAGCAGCTCGCCGAATTCCTCGACACGATCCGCTGCCAGGGCTTCGATCCACTCGGCGGTCTCGGCGTGCGCGCGGGCTCGGCGAGCCTTGGGGACACTGGCGTACGCGACGTCGCGAATCAGAACATGGCGGAAGATGAACTCGGGCTGACCCTCGATGGTTGAGCTGGTCCGCGCCGAGACGAGGCCGCGCCGTTCCAGGGAGCGGAGCAGCTCCGCAGGGTCATTGCCCTCGGAGGCGGCCGCCAAGGAGCCCGGCCAGAAGATGCGACCCACCACCGCGGCCTGCTGGAGCAGTCCCTTCTCGCCCGCAGGAAGCGCGTCGATCCGCGCGGCAAGGAGGGCGTGAATCGTGTCGGGTAGCTGCACCGTCTGGGCACGCTCGGTGGCGACCCAGCGGCCGCCCTCACGCACGATGGCGCCCTCGTCGATCAGCCGCTGGAGGATCTCTTCAAGGAAGAAGGGATTGCCCTCCGCTTTCTGGCGTACATCGATAAGCAGCGCCCGCAGAGGATCGCTGTCGCCCAGCAGCTCTGTGACCAGCCGCTCGCTCTGCGCCTCGGTAAGTGGCCGCAAGCCGATGACAGTGACCTCTCCGCCTGATCCGAAGCCGGCATGTCTCTCGAGAAATTCCGGCCGCGCGGTGCCGATCATCATCAGCGGCCCGGTCGACCTGGTGGCCATCGACTCGATCATCCCGACCAGCCGTTCGTCCGCCCAGTGCAGATCCTCGAGCACGATTACCGCAGGCTGGCGGGCCGCAAGCGCGGACAAGAAACGTGGCCAGGCACGCGCCATCTCCTCGCCCACTCCCTCAGGCTCGATCTGGTCGAGCGGGTTGTTCGGCACCGGCAGGTTGGCGCTGGTAGCCAGCGCGAAGAAGGTGGCCTCGCGTTCGCCGGCGCCGATTCCGATCGGCTGGAGCGCCAGCTCGACGGTTTGTCTGAGCTTCTCGACGGCGTTGTCGACCGGCTCATCGAGCGAGATTCCACAGGCCGCCCGAAGGATCTCGCCGAGCGCCCAGAAGGTGACGCCCTGGCCGGCTGCGAGGCATCTGCCGCGCAGCACAAGCACATCCTCGTGGCGGCCGGCAGCCGCGGCGATGACCTCGCGCAGCATCCGGCTCTTGCCGATGCCGGCCGAGCCGCTCAGGACCACCAGGCGCGGCTGACCTGTCTCGATGGATTGATCCAGGAGGCCCAGCAGCGTCTCGAGCTCCCGCTCGCGGCCGACCATGGGCGCCTGGAAACGAACGCCGCGCGAGTCGTACGCGGTTTGGGAACCCAGTCGCCGAGCTGTGACCGGTTCACGCTTGCCCTTGACGACAAGTTCGACCGGATCCTCAAAGGCAAAGACGTTTCGCGCTGCCGCCCATGTCCTATCGCCCACCAGGATCGTGTCCGGCTCGGCCGCAACCTGCAGGCGCGAGGCGACGTTCACGGGATCGCCCGAGACGAGGAACTGACCGCCGGCCCGGGCACCAACCGGCGCCAGGACCTCGCCCGTGTTGACGCCTATTCGAACGCTCAGCCGGACTCCATGGCGGGCTTCGAACTCGTCGTTCAGACGCTCGATCTCGGTGAGCATCTCGGTCGCCGCGCTCAGGGCGCGGATGGGGTCGTCCTCGCGCGCGACCGGCACCCCGAACACGGCGAGGATCGCGTCGCCGATGTACTTCTCGACAGTGCCTGCCCAGCCCTCGATGACTCGCGCCATCGCTGCGAAGTAATCCTGGAGCAGGGCGCGGAGACGTTCGGGATCGAGCTGCTCGCCGAGGTCTGTCGACCCGATCACGTCGGCGAACAGGATGGTCGCGATCTTCCTTTCTTCAGCGGGATTTGTGGTCGACGAGTTCAGCGACGTCCCGCAGTTCGCGCAGAAGCGGGCGTCGGCCGCTACCGCCGCGCCGCACGTGGGGCAAGCCGTGGGTGCCCCGCTCGACCGATCAGGCGCCGAGCGATCCATGTCTACCAGCCGCCAGCCTCGCGCAGCAGTCGGTGCAGCACTCGCGCGGCAACTACGCGTCGGTATTCGGCGGTCGATCGCACGTCGTCGATCGGATGGATCTCAGCGGCCAGCGTCGAGGAGGCGTGATCAGCAGTCTCGGAGCGCGGCGCCGCGCCATCAAGGACCCGTTCGGTCTCGGTGGCGCGGATGGGAGTGGCGGCAACGGAGCCGAACGCCAGGCGGACGTCCCGCCATACGCCGCCATCGGGACGCCAGGACAGGCACACCACGACCTTCGAGATTGCCTGGGCGCGGCGCGTGCCGACCTTCCTGAAACGGACCTGGCGGCCCTGGGGCAGCGGAATGCGCGCACGGAGAACGAGCTCGTCGTCGCGCCGCGCGGTCTGACGATAACCCGGCCAGAAGTCGGCCGCGGCGACTGTTCGTTCGCCGGCGGCGCTCCCAAGCACGATCTGCGCATCGGTTGCCAATAGCACGGGCAGAGTGTCGCCCGCTGGGGACGCATTGACGATGTTGCCGCCGATCGTGCCGCGGTTCTGGATCTGCGCCGCGCCGATCGTCGCCGCAGCCTCGAGCAAGGCCGGCAGATGCTCCTGGCACAGGTCGGAGCGCCGAATGTCGGTGTAGGTGGTCAGAGCTCCGAGCACCAGGTCGCCGTCGTGGATAGTTATCCCGCGCAGCTCGTCCAACCGCCACAGGTCGAGGACGCGCTCGGGTGGCGCAGCCAGCTCACCGGTGATCTGGACCATGAGGTCGGTGCCTCCGGCGATCGGTCGCCAGCCATCGCTCGACGACAGCAAGCCATAGGCCTCCGCCAGGCTGGTAGGCGACTCGAGCGGTGGCTCGACCGGCATGAAATCGCTAAATCGCTGAGGGTGCCGTCGCAGTCGCCGCGGCGGCGATGGCGTCGATGATCTTGGTGTAGCCGGTGCAGCGGCAGAGGTTGCCGGCGATCGCCACGCGGATCTCTTCGGCGACAGGCGTGCCGCCTTCGTCGAGGTAGGCGCGGGCCGCCATCAGCATGCCCGGTGTGCAGATGCCGCACTGAGCTCCGCCAAGCTCGAGGAATGCCTGCTGCAGAGTGTCCAGGCCACCGGCAGGAGCGAGTCCCTCGACAGTCAGGACCGATTTTCCTTCGACCTGCGACAGCGGCACCAGGCAACTGTCCACGACCTGACCCTCGAGCAGCACCGAGCAGGCGCCGCACTCGCCCTCGCCGCAGCCCTCCTTTGTGCCCGTCAGGCCCAGATCCTCGCGCAGCGCGTCGAGCAGGCGGCGCATACCCGGGGCATCAAGCGCCACGTCCTCGCCGTTGACCGTGAAGCTGTAGGTCACGGATGCGGTCCGCGTAGGGGTTGCGGGTCGGTGGGCGCGTCAGGTCGGGGATCAAGGCCTTCCTCCGGTGCGCCCGCGTCCTCGGCCGATGGCTGAGGCGTAGTCGAACGGTCGCTCACCGTGCTGATCCCAGGCAGCGGCGGCGGCGCGATGCCGTGGATCGCTGCGATCACCCGCTCGGGCGACGCTGGCAGATCGTGGATCCACACACCAGTGGCATCGTGGATCGCCGCGACGACGGCCGCGGCAGGCACGTCCATGGGCAGCTCCCCGACTCCCTTGGCGCCATGCGGCGCACCGGAGTACGGGTTCTCGACAAGGATCGACTCGATCCGCGGCGCATCGAGCGACGTGGGGATCAGGTACGTGGCGAGTCGATCGTTCAGGTAGCGGCCGTCGACGAGCTTGATCTCCTCGATGGTGGCGTAGCCGACTCCCTGGAGCGTGCCACCCTCGACTTGGCCCTCGGCCAGCACGGGGTGGATGGCATGGCCGATGTCGTCGGCCGACACGATGCTGCGCACGTGGGTCTCGCCGGTGTCCAGGTCCACGTCTACTTCGGCAACGGCACTCGCCCAGCCATAGGCCGGGTAGGCGTCGCCGCGGTAGGTCTCGTCGTCGAAGTCGACGTTGGGATAGGGCTCGAACTGCTGGTCGATACGCAGGCCGCCGCTCTGGCGCGCGTATTCGACATAGGCAACAGCGAATGGCTTGCCGGTCGCCTCTTCGACCTGGGCGCGCATCCGCGCCGCGGCCTGGATGACCAGACCGCCGACGACCATCGCCGTGCGCGACGCAACCGTCGGGCCACTGTCAGGCACGATCGATGTGTCCTGGGGAGCCATCTCCACGTCGCTTTCGTCGACGCCAAGATGCTCCGCCGCGAGCTGCGGAAAGATCGTCTTGGTGCCCTGGCCCATCTCCGTCGATGCGGTCAGTACCCGGATACGGCCGTCGGCGGTGAGCTCCAGGCTGGCGACGCTGGCCAGCTTGACCTCGCCGCTGCCCGTGAAGCCAGCGCCATGCCAGGCCAGCGCCATGCCAATTCCGTGAGCCGTTTGGTCGGATGTCG
This sequence comes from uncultured Chloroflexia bacterium, assembly GCA_963736895.1. Lineage (GTDB taxonomy): Bacteria > Chloroflexota > Limnocylindria > Limnocylindrales > CSP1-4 > JALYGJ01. The sequence goes on along the minus strand of CAVTQU010000008.1, from coordinate 66,530 downwards.
AGGTGAGCTGCGAAACACTGGGGCGGACACGTTCTCCGGACTTGCGCTCGCGGCGGGCGAGGCTCGTCTGGGCGTATATGCGCTCGAACTCGGACGCCTCGGCTGCCCGTTCCAGCACCTCCTCGCCGGCGACACTTTCGCGCAGGATCTGGCCGCTGGGCGTCTCGTCGCCGAGGCGATACACCCACTGGCGCCGCAGCTCCAGCGGCGACGTGCCCAGCGCCTCGGCGACGCGATTGACCTGCATCTCGGCCGCGAACTCGGTTTGCGGCGCGCCGAACCCGCGGAATGCGCCGTTGGGCGGCGTGTTCGTTGCCATGGCACGTCCCGTGATGCGCACGTTCGGACACGACATAGGGACCGCCCGCGTGGAGGGTGCCGCGCGACAGCACGACCGGCGATAGCGTGCAGTAGGCGCCACCGTCCATCACGACATCTATGTCCTGTGCCACGAGACGGCCGTCGCGCGTGACGCCGGTGCGGTGGGTCACGATGGCCGGGTGCCGCTTCGTCGTCGCCGCCAGGTCCTCGTGCCGGTCGTAGATCATCCGCACGGGCTTGCCGACGCGCTGCGCGAGAAGGGCAGCGTGGAGGGCGATGATCGACGGGTACTCCTCCTTGCCACCGAAGCCCCCGCCGGTCTCGGCCTGGATGATCACCGCCTGATCGTCGGTCAGCTTCAGGGCGCGCTTCATCGCCTTGTGGATGTAGTACGGGCATTGCATCGAGCCGTGGATCGTGATGCCGCCGTCTGGCCGCGGCACGGCGATCATCGCGTTGTTCTCGATGTACAGCTGCTCCTGGTGGCCGACGCGATACGTGCCTTCGATGACCAGCTCGGCCTCGGCGAAGCCCGCCTCGATGTCTCCCTTGGCGAGAGCGAAATGGGCAAACTCCTGGATCGCCTCGAGCGGATCGAAGACCGGCGGCAACAGCTCGGTCTTGAGGGTGATGCGGTGCTTGGCCTCGCGGAGCGTGTCGCGGTCCGGGGCGGCGAGCAGTGCCACAGGCTCGGCCTGATGCCGGATGGTGTCAGAGACCAGGATCGGCTGGTCGTCCTTGATCAGGCTGACCACGTTGTCGCCGGTCAGATCTTTGGCAGTGATCACGACAACCTTCGACCAGTCGAAGGCGGGGTCGAGCTCCACTCCGAGGAGCCGAGCGTGCGGGACGGTCGAGCGGACCGTGTGCCCGTACCAGGCTCCGGGAAAAACCATGTCATCGGTGTACAGCGCAGTTCCGGTCAGCTTGGCCGGGCCTTCGCGCCGAAGCGGATATGCGCGCGCGCTGCCGACGCCCAGATCTCCCGGTGGCGGCGCCTGCACCGGCGCGATCGGCGCCTCGGGGCGCGGGGCCAGGCGCGGCGGCCGAGAAGTCACGCTCATCTGGTCAGTGATGGTACCCGCGAACGGAGGGCCGAAACCACAGGCGTGCCGGTGCTAACGTGGGCAGGCCGGTCCCGCAACGTCACGCGTCGACGGCAGAGAGAGGGCGGAGGCCATGGACTGGGTTTTTCTTTTCATTCTGTTTCTGCACGTGATGGGGGCGATCATCGCGTTCGGGCCGACTTACGCGTTCATCATCCTCGGCCCGATGACAGGTCGTGAACCCGCTCACGCGAACTTCGCCCTGCGTTTCCAGGAGGCCACTTCGAAGCGGCTGATCCTGCCTCTGGCGATCTTCCAGGGTGTTACCGGTGTGCTGCTCATCTGGAAAGTCAACATCAACCTCTTTGCCACTGGATGGCTCCTTGTTGGGATCGTCCTCTACCTGATTGCGCTCGCCACCGCATTCCTGGTGCTCATCCCGACTACTGCCAAGCTGGTCGAGGCAACCTCGACGCCACCTCCTCCGCCTGCGCCAGGCGCTCCGCCGCCATCCGGGCCGCCGCCCCACATCGCGGCCTTGGTGCGGCGAGCGCGCATGGCAGGCATGTTCAACGCAGCGTTGATCGTGGTCATCGTCTTCCTGATGGTGACGAAGCCCTTCTAGGCGGCCGCAGGCGGCGCTTTAACGGCGCACTACCCGGCCGGGAAGCGCCCCTGTGTGCTGCCCGCCATCAACCACGAGCGTGCCGTTGACGATCACGTGATCTATCCCATCCGGGAAGCGGCGCGGTTCTTCGTAAGTCGCGTTGGTACGGACCGTCTCTGGGTCGAACACCACGATGTCGGCATTGAGGCCGTCCCGCAGCAGTCCGCGATCCGTCAGCCCGAGTCGCGCCGCGGGCGCTGACGTCATCTTGCGGACGGCTTCTTCCAGGCCCAGGAGAGCGCGGTCGCGGACGAACTCGCCCAGGACGCGCGGGAACGACCCGTAGGTGCGCGGCGACGGCTTGTCGCCAATGAACGTCGAGTCCGTGCCGAACATGCCCACCGGATGAACCACGAAATGGTGGAGGGTCTCGGACCACGGGCCTGAGGTGACCTGGTTGACGCGCAGGTCCTCGGCGACGAGCAGGTCGCACATCGTGTCGACGGCGTCCGTGCCGCGCTCGCTCATCACCTCGGCGAGGGTCTGTCCCTCCCAGCGGAGATTGTCGGGGTTGGCGAAGTACCCCAGCCGGACATCGGCCCACCCGGCACGAGAGGTGTAGGCCGCGCCGCGCTCGCGGAGCTCGACGCGCACCTTCTCCCGAGCCGCCGTGTCCGCCAGACGTTCCTTGAGCGGCGCCGGTCCGCCTGCCTGGATCCATTGCGGGAGCTGGATCAGCAGCCGCGTCGACGCCCACTCGTAGGGATATGTGTCGAAGGTGACGTCCAGCCCTTCGGCGCGCGCATCGTCGATGAGCGCCAGCAGCCGCTCGGGCGGGCCGGGGTGCATCTGGCGGTGATAGAAGTGGGTTATGTGAACCGGACCGTCGCCCTGTCGGCCGATCTCGACTGCCTCACGGAACGGATCCAGGTAGCGGTCGCCAAGCGGATAGCGGACATGGGTGTGGTAGAAGCCGCCGTGCTTGGCTGCCTCCGCCGTTAGCGCGGCCAGCTCCGCGGTCGTGGCAAAGGCGCCCGGCGGGTAGTCGAGGCCGCTCGAAACACCCAGCGCGCCAGCTTCCATCGCCTCGCGAAGCATGGCCCGCATGTCGGCGATGGCTGGCTCGTCGGCAGGAACGTCGTCCCAGCCGAGCCGGCTGATCCGTAGCGCGCTGTTGCCGATCAACAACCCGATATTCACGGCCACCTTGCCGTCAAAACGATCCAGGTAACCGGCAACCGACTGCCAGTCCCGCTGGATGTCGGGCGATCCGTCGAGGCCGGCGTTCATCTCGATCAGGGCATCAAGGTCGTCCTGTCCGGGAAGTGGCGCATATGACAGCCCGTCTACGCCGATCACCTCGGTGGTGACGCCCTGGCGGACCTTGGGTTCGTGGCGCGGGTCGGCGAGGACCATCAGCCCGGCGTGCGAATGCAGGTCGATAAACCCTGGTGCGACGACCTTGCCGTGGGCATCGATCACCCGACCGACCTGCGACGGACGATCCTGATCACCTGGCGCGAGAACATGCAGACGATCCCCGACGGTGGCGATAGAGCCCGCCAGACCGGCTGCCCCGGTGCCGTCGACGAGCGTCCCGCCCTCGATCAGAAGGTCACAAGACTCCATCGCGGGCAAGCCTAGCGATCCGAAATACAATCCGGCCGGCTGGCAACCCGAACTCCGCGTTCGCTGCCGCTCTGATTGTCACCAACTCGCGACCCGGGATCGGGTCGCGTTTCCATGAAGTCCAAGGGGAACCACGTGAACTACCTGCGCTCATTCGGCCTGCTCACCACTGCACTCCTCGTTTTCGCGTGCGGTGGCGGTGGAGCGGCGACTCTTGCACCCGCCACTCGTGCACCAGCAACGCCGGCGGCGGCTACGCCAGCGGCCGCGACCCCGGTCGCCTCGGTCCAGCCAACCACGCCCACCGTGACGGCACCTCCCGCGACCGCCACAGCTACCGAATCGGCGACCGAGGTACCCACGGTTGAGCCGGGTTCCAGCCTCGATGCGTCAGCGAGCGACGCCGGTGTCGTTGCGCGCGTGACCATCACCAACGACACGCGCGGCGACCGCGACGGCACGCACGACATCATTGGTCTGTCCGATGACGGCAGCTATTGCTCGTCCGATTTCAGCGACCCCACCTACACGGCGCTTGCCTGGTATGACGATGCGCCCGACGGCAAGATCCACCGATTCAGCATCACCGTCCCGCTCGAGGATGTCCTCACGGAGGACGGCGCGGTGACCGACATCACCGACGGCCGAGTCAGCCTCGATTTCATTTCCGAGACCGGCTTCGGGACGCAGTACGACAACGACAACAGCGATCCGGAGCACGGTGGATCGGGCACCATCGACGTTACCCGCGTGGGCGACTCGGTGATCTTCAGCTTCCAGGGCAGGACGTGGGACGGCGTTTCGATCGAGGGCCAGATGATCTGCGCCGACGCGCACCGCTGAGAGGACGGGCCGATTGAGTTGCCTAGCCGCTCCAGGCCTGCAGCTCGACAAAGTTGCCTTCGGGATCGGAGACGTAGCACCAGGTGACGCGCCGGCCGTCGGCCGTCTGTAGCGTCACGACCTCGCCAACCGACGCGCCGCCCGCGCTGATGACGCGTTCGCGCGCTACTGGGACATCGTCGACCACGAACGCGATGTGCCCGAAGCCAACTCGATTGGCCGCTGCTGCCGCTGCGCGCGGCTCGTTGTGGGCGTACTGGTAGATCTCGAGCGTCGGGCCATCCGGACCCAGGCCGGGCAGGCGCAGGTGCGCGCCGCGCAGGGCAGCGTTTTCCACGGCGGTTCCGGCTGACAGGTCGGCACCGGAGTAGTCGCGCTCGGGCGGTATGAGGACGCAGCCGAAGTTCTCGATGTAGAAATCGGCCAGGGCGCGCCAGTCGTCGGCGATCACGTTGACGTGGCCGAATCGGGCATTCATTGGCTCGTTCCTCCCGTGGGGAGCATGCGACCGCGGACCCACGCGCCGCGGATCATGTCCGGTCTCTGACGGTAGATGAGTCTGCTCATCAGCTCGGCGGGATCGTCGGTGTACTGGCCGGAAAGCGGCGACGTCGCGTGCGCATCGACACAGATGAAGTCTGCTTCCTTGCCCGCTTCCAGCGAGCCGATGCGATCGTCCATCCCGAGAGCGCGGGCGCCTTCGAGGCTGCCCATGCGCAGCCAGTCGAGCGGTGCCAGAGAAGGTCGGATCTCGCCGAGCATCGTGCGCAACCCGCTCTGCGTGTAGGCGCCCGCGCACATCACCGAGAAGAGGCTCAGATCGGGTCCACCGGCGACGTCTGAGCCCAGCCCGACGCTGAGGCCCGCCTCGAGGTAGCGCGCCAGCGGCATGAACCCGCTTGCCAGGAAGAGGTTGGCCGACGGGCAGTGAGCGATCCGCGAACCGGTCTCGGCGAGTCGTTCGATCTCGCGCTCCGACAGGTAGATGGCATGGGCGAGGATCGACTTTGGTCCCAGCCCGCCGGCGCGGTCGTAGACATCGGTGTAGTCGGCGGCATCGGGAAAGAGCTCCAGGACCTCGTCGATCTCGTGGTGATCCTCGGCAATGTGCGTCTGCCAATACGCCCCGCTGGCCTTGGCGAGAGCAGCCGACTCGCGCAGCATCTCTGCTGAGCAGCTGACTGCGAACCGCGGCGTGACCGCGTATTGGAGCCGTCCGTCATCGCGGCCGTGCCATTTCTCGATCAGGTTCTGCGACTGCCGCAGCGATGCAGCGAGCACCTCCCCGTCGCCGATGCTGCGGTCGTAGCGCAGCCGATCCATCATCACCTTGCCGAGCACCACTCGGATCCCGTGGACTTCGGCGGCCGCGAAACAGGCATCCAGGCTCGAATTCGTAAACGGCGCCGTACATCACGGCGGTGGTCGTGCCGGCCGCGGCGAACGCGGCGAACGCCTGCGGCGCGAGGACATTGGCCGCCGCTTCGTCGAAGCCACGCTCCAGCGGAAAGATGTAGCGATCAAGCCAGGTGAGGAGGTCAAGCCCGCCGCCCAGCCCGGCATTGGGGAGCTGCGGGAGGTGGGCGTGCATGTCGACCATGCCCGGCAGGAGCAGGAGCGGCCGCAGGTCGATGGCGTTATTCGTGCTCGGCTGGTTTTGGTCTCGGTCCGGCCACGGGCCGACAGACGAGATTCGGCCGCTCTTGTCGACGACCATCAAGCCGTCGGCATGGAACGCCGTGCCACCATCCCCCAGCGGGGTCAGGATTCGCGCCCAATCGCGAACGGTGGCGCGGGCAGCAGCGCAGCAAGATCGGCCGGCGAGCTGGAAATCCCAACCTCAGGTGGCACGTGGTGATGTTAGGTGCGGTGGCGACCTCGCAAGTGCGGTCGGGGCCACTCGAGAGTGGTCTAGTACCTTCGGGTACGGTCCAGGTACCCGAAAGCGCGTCTGGTACCTAGCGCTAAGGCCTAGAAACTGGTCCTGCCATGAAGTACTGGACCTCATACGACGTAACCGTTAAAGCCCGCCGCAGCCGGGTGAGCATCGCCAGCCGATTGTTCGGCCTGCTGATTCTCTTCCTGGCCGTGGTGTTCTGGCCAACGGCCGTTATGGCGGCCGACAGCGGCGTGGAAACGCAGCGCAACACAGCGGTGGTATTCACCGTGCTGATCCTCTTCGTGGGGTCAGTGACCGGTGGCGTGCTTTTCGTCGGCCCGCTCGGCCGTCGCTTCAACCGCACTCCGGTGGCGATTTCGGCCACCGAAGTGACCATCCAGACGACGTCGACGACCGCTGCCCATGAACCCGAGATGGTCGCCAGCCTGGTTCTGGCTCCGATTCCACCGGCCGACATCCCGGCCGAGCCCTCCTACTACCTACCCCTAGCGAAGTCCGAGGCGGTCGGCGGCCTGGTCGATGCACCAACTCTGACACCGCTCCGGCCGCTGCCTGTAGAGCCATTGCCGCTCGAGCCACTGCCCGCAGCATCCGTGCCAGTCGAGGCACTGTCAGCCGAGCCTGCGTTCGTCGCGCAGTCGCGTTCGCCGCGCGTCGACGGCTGGCCCGAGCAGGACCTCCGCGGCTGGCCGCTGGCCGACATTCGTGCGCAGCCGATCCCACGGGGTCGCGTGGCCATGGCGTACAGGGTGGGCCCGCCACAACAAACTTCGCAGCCGCAGCCGCAGCCGCAGCCGCAAGCTCAGCCGTTTGTGCAGACGCAGCAGCGGCAGCCTGCGCAGCCTCAGCCGGTCGCATCGCCCTGGTCGACGAGCAATCCGGTGCTCGATGGTCTCTGGAGCCGAGGCCGCCGAGCTACCTCCTGAGGACCCTCTGCGTCACAGCCTCACTCGCCGGGGAGTGAACTCCTCTAGCTCTTCGGAGAAACCGAGGATCTGATCGGCGATCAAACGTGCCGACGCGGGTCCGGTCGAGATGCCCCACGGGCCGTGGCCGGAGCACACGAACAACCCCTCGATTCCGGGCACGGCGCCGATGATCGGTCGGCCGTCGAACGCCGCCGGTCTGGCGCACGCCCGGACCGCGCCGATATCGCTGTCGGCGAGCCCTGGGACAAAGTCCTTGCCGTGTTTCACGACCTCGATCGCAAGAGCTCGCGCGTCCGGCTCGTCGGGCAGGAAGGTCGAGCCCACGCTCGTGCCGCTCCCTAAGGCGACCATGCTGAACATGCGATCCGGCGGACCGCCGGGACGGTCGATGCCGATCTCCTCGAGGACGTGGGTCGGCGGCGTCTCGAGGGTCACCGACGCCACTACTCCCCAGACAGGGCGGATGGGCGGCGACGTTTCCCAGCCCGGGATCACGAACGGTGTCCATGGGCCGGCCGCGACGAGCACCTGCGATGCCTCGACCATCTCACCCTCGGCCAGCACGACTCCTGAAACTCGGCCTCCGCGCAAGATCACGTTCGCGGCAGAACCAGTGTGGAGCGACGCGCCGGCCCGCTCCGCACGACGAGCGAACGCGAGCGTCGCGGCGGCCGGCGCGACCGGGTAGCCCGTCTCCACGCGGCACGCGGCGAGCATCGGGTGGAGCGACGGCTCGACGGATGCGGCCGATCCGGCGGGCAGGAGCGTCGGCGACAAGTCCGGCCAGTCACGGGTGAGTCCTTCCCACGTCGCCCTAACTGCCGACTCGTCGAACGAAACGAGCATCAGGCCCGACGGTCGCTCCGTCAGCTCGAAACCGTCCGTTTCGAGAGTAATGTCGCGATACAGCTCCAGCGACCGACAGTGCAGCTCCACGAAGTGTTCGTCGAAGGGATGCTGGATGGCGCCGGAGTTCCGGCCAGATGCTCCCGCTGCCATCTCTGAACGCTCGAACAGGGCCACCGACCGCCCCGCCTCGGCCAGGTACGCCGCCGACGCCGTGCCGATGATGCCGCCCCCGATGATCGCAACGTCGACTGTCAAGCGACGACTCTCACGTCCGCGCTGTGGGCTTGCTGAGGGCGTCCCGGTTAGACTCGGCCGACATCAAGCGGGCGTAGAGGAGTTGAAGGCATGGATCTGCTGGATCGCATTGACGCAATGATCGACGAGCGCCACTTGCTCAAGCACCCGTTCTACACCAAGTGGACGGCCGGCACCTTGCCGAAGGAAGCGATGCAGGAGTATGCGCGCCAGTACTTCGCGTTCGAGTCGGCGATGCCGCGGCTCCTGTCGGCGATCCACTCGCGCACCGAGAGCGCCGAGGCTCGCCAGCAGCTGCTCGACAATCTTTGGGACGAGGAGCACGGCAGGAAGCAATCACGCTGAGCTGTGGCTTCGGTTTGCCGAGGGCATCGGCGTGTCGCGCGACGACGTGATGTCCGCCGAGCACAACCCCGCCACGCAAGCCCTTGTCGACACCTACGCCGAGATCGCGTTCGACGCCACGCCCGCCGAAGGTGTCGCCGCGCTCTACGCCTATGAGCGCCAGGTCCCGCAGACATCCGGCTCCAAGATCGATGGCCTCCGCAAGCACTACGACGTGCACGACAAGCGCACCACGTCGTTCTTCGCGGTGCACGGCGTGCTCGATGTCGAGCATTCGGGCGCGGAGCGCGAGATGCTCGGCGAGCTGGCACAGGATGTCGACGATGCCGCCATCGAGACAGCCACCGGCCGCGCGCTCGAGGCCTGGTGGAACTTCCTCAGCGCAGTCGACCGGCCAGCCACGGAAACCGCCACCGCATGAGTTAGTTCGTCCGCGGCCGGTCGCGGCGGCACGAACTCAGGTCCTTGCCTCAAATCGAGATGGTGGACGCCAGGCGGGCGGGTCATCTGGAGCCGCGGCGGCTCTCGGCTGGGGCGCTACCTCAGCCCGACGTCCACAACGGGCATGATCGCCGACGCGTCAAGTCGTTGGGTATGACTTGTGGTCAGCCAACGGTCCTACGCGCTCTGGCGATAGCGCTGGGCAGCCTCCGCGCGGTTCCTGACGCCGAGCTTGTGCAGGATGTTGCTGACGTGCGTCTCAACGGTGCGTGGTGAGATCGTCAGGGCGTTCGCGATCTCTCTGTCGGTCAGGCCGTCGGCCAGCATCGCCAGCACGTCGTTCTCGCGCGGGCTGAGGCCCATGAGCTCGCCCTCGGTGCCCGAGACGGATCGCCCGCGCCGCGCCGCATCGGCGAAATATCGCAGTGCGCGGGCGGCGAAGCGCCGTGACATGGCCAGCTCGCCGCGCTGCGTTCCACGGAGGGAACGCAGCAGCGCCTCGGGGCTGAGGTCCTTGGTCAGATACCCGGACGCTCCCCGGGCAACGGCCTCGAGAAGGTCGCGCTCGGAGCCTGAGACGGTGAGCATCACGATCTTCGTCTGGGGAAGGCGTGGCGCCAACTCCTGGACGAGCTGGATTCCGTTCATGCCAGGCAGGTCGATGTCGAGCAGCAAAACGTCCGGTCGCAGCACAGGCGCGAGAGCCATGGCCTCTTGCGCGTTGGCAGCCTCGCCCACGAACTCGACGTCCGGAGCGGTCAACGCCTGACGCACGGCCGACCTGACCAGGGCATGGTCGTCGACCAGCATGACCCGCAGCTTGCCGTCGATCTCGCTCACGACGTTGCCACGTTAGCCGTTGTGGGAACGTCCAATTGGACCGCCGTGCCACCGCTGGGCTCAGACGAAACGAAGAGATCGCCACCCATCAGCCGCGCTCGTTCCTTCATGCCGACGACGCCCAGACCGTCGCCGCTCGTCTCCTCCGGCCGGAATCCGCGGCCGTTGTCGATGATCGTCAATCGGAAGGTTCTGTCGGAGACCTCAGCGTTTACGCGAACGACCGTCGCGTCGGCGTGCTTGCGCACGTTGGTGAGCGCCTCCTGCAGGATGCGCAACACCTCGACCTGGGTCCGTGCCTCGAGGCCATCGGGAAGATCGGCCACCGACAGATCTGCCCGAACACCCGATCGACCTGCGAAGTCGTCGACGATCCTGGAGATCAGCTCCTCGAGCGTTCGCTCCCGTTCCTCGGACGAGCGCATCGTCGCCACTGCCTGTTTCGCCTCCGCAGATTGCGGCGTCGATCGCCTGCGGTGACCTCGATGGCCAGCGGCTTCTGCTCATCCGGGCACGTATGGCACCAGACGTTCGTGCTTCAGCTTGGCGAACCACAGGTCCTGCGCCAGGCCGTCGTGCAGCTCGCGCGCGACGCGTGTCCGCTCTTCGAGCGTGGCTCGTTCGGCTTCGGAGAGGCGCAGGCGATCGAGCGCGGCGTAGGCGCTGCGCAGCGCGCGCATGTCCGAGCGCGCCTCCGCGTTGATCCCCAGCAGCAGTACGACGAAGAAACGCGAGCCGCAGCGCCTCGGCGAGCGTCACGGAGGCTGCCATAGATCCGCCGGGTAGAGGTAGAAGGTGATCTCAGCGAAGCGGCGGCGATGAGCAGTCCCGACAGCGAGGTAGCCGTCGAGGACCGGGCCATTGCGCAGGTACGAGCGGCGATACAGAAACATGCCCGACCAGGAAGATCGCCGCCGCTGCCGCTTGGATGACCAGCGCAAAGCCGCTGACATCCGGCAGCGGCCCCGGGCATCAGGTCGTCCTTCAGGATCTCGGCGATACCCAGCGGGCCGATGAAGGGCGGGATGAGATCGTTAAATGCCGTGGTGCTTCCAGCGCGGCTGAAGAGCTCCCGGAGCACGTACAGCACGATCGTCACGACGGTGACGGCAACAATTGGCGACAGAAGTGTCCGACGAACACGCGGTTGGCGATTGATCAGGCCGATCGCGGCTGCGCCGCCGACCAACAGGATGGCGCCAGCGACCAGTCGAGAGATCGACAGGACGTAGATCGGCAACTGCTCTGGGCTGCCCGACCGAAAGACCGACGTCGCCTTGCCTTGCGCAAGATGCTCACGGCCACGACCGAGAACAGAGCCATCCACGCCAGGAGCAGGAAGGCGCTGCTCTGGAACAGTCCGGACAGGCGGCCGGATTCGCGATAGCGCGCCAAGAGCCAGGGCGGCGAGACTGCCGGCGGCGAGCACGGTCAGGCGATTGATCGCGACGTCGCGAGCGGGTCCGATCGAGAGCGAAGCTGAACGACGGATCGAACAGGAACGCGGCCGTCAGCAGGATGAGAACGAGCGGCCGTCGCCAGCAGGACGAGGTCGAGGCTGCCGGATCGCGATCCGATCCCGCCTCTCCCGCAGGCGTTCCACCTGTCGATGGTACGTCTGCCATCTCGCGATGTCGCTCAATTTTGGACTCCCAGATCCATGACATCCCGCAGACAAGACTAGAGCCGGACCGCGCCCCAGCGCCGATCCGGCTCCTGTCAATTCGCTCCGTCCGCACACCCCGCCGTGTAAGGGTGGCGACAAAGCTCGACTGTTCTGTTGCGCATACGATGCGCTCCGGCGCGGTCGGACGGGTATCCGAGGACGTACGGAAACGAGTACGGAGCACGAAGTACGTACTCGGGTGCAACCAGGCGCCGATCGCCGTTGTTCCAGTCTTGGAATGGTCTGAGCAGGAGGTAGCCATGAGACAGGCACGTCCAGACAGGCAGCACCCGAGTGGCAGATATGGGCTGGCGCTGCTGATCGTCTACATCGTCTGGGGCTCGACCTACCTCGCCATCCGCGTCGTCGTCGGCACGATGCCGCCGCTTCTGTCGGCCGGGGTCCGCTTCGTCATCGCCGCGGCCATCCTGTTCGGCTACGTCGCGCTCAGGCACGGCATCTCGTCGCTGAAGCTGTCGCGCAAGCGAGTGGCTCGGCGTCGGTATTCGTCGGCCTGGCGCTGCTGCTTGGCGGCAACGGCCTGGTCATGCTCGGTGAGCGTGACGTTCCGAGTGGCCTAGCGGCTCTGATCGTGGCCGTGATCCCGCTCTACGTCGTCCTGCTGCGGTTCATCTTCCGCGAACGCGTCGCCATGGCCACGGTGCTCGGCGTGCTGATCGGCTTCGTCGGGCGTAGCGGTTCTCATCATCCCGCGCGGAATCGACGGCAGCGTTGCGATCGGTGGCATGGTCCTACTGCTGCTGGCGCCGCTCAGCTGGTCGATCGGCACGTTCTACTCGAAGCGAGTCGACCTGCCCGGCGACTACCTGATCTCGACCGGCGCGCAGATGCTTGGTCGGCGGTGTCGCGATTGCTGCTCGTCGGGCTGCTCGTCGGCGAAGCATGGACTGGTCAAGCCCGAGAACTTCAGCACCGACTCGCTGCTCGCGCTGGCGTACCTGATCGTCTTCGGCAGCGTCATCGCCTACACGGCATACACGTGGCTGCTCCAGCACGCGCCTGTGTCACGCGTGGCGACCTACGCGTTCGTCAACCCGGTCGTGGCGATCATCCTCGGATCGTTGCTGCTCAACGAGGAGATCAACGTGACGATGGTCATCGGCGCGGCCATGATCGTGGTCGCCGTGGCGGTTGTCGTGAGGACCGAGTCTCAGCAGCCGCACGCGGCCGCGCCCGCGATCGAGGCAACGCCGGCCACGGGCACGGACGTCGCGGAGGCGGTCGTCCCCCTCCGGCCTGAGATCAGTCCGGTTTCAGGTCGGCCAGGATCCGGGCCAGCTCGCGTGCGTTCGTCGAGCCGTAGTTGGCGTAGCAGTTGTTCATGAGCACGTGCAGGTCGCGCGTCTGCTTGCCCGCGTCGCGCAAGCGCGGCGCCCAATCGTGACAGCTCGTCGCGGTCGTACAGGTAGCGGAAACCGTTCGGCGGGTGTGATGTTCTTCGCCTCCCACGTCTCGGTCCGTCGGCCGTGGAAGCGCATGATCGCCAGGCTCGGGTGACGTAACCGCCACGAGCGGCGGCACGCTGCTCTTGTACCCCTGCGGCTCGTCGACCATCACGAACGGCAGCTCGTTGTCGGTCAGGAAGCGCAGCGTCCGCTCCACGTTCTTCTCGTTGAACCACGACGCGTTGCGCAGCTCGACCGCGAACAGCGTGTCGCCCAGCCGCTCGCTTGCGCCTCCAGGATCTCGTCGCGACTCTCGCTGATCGGGAAGAACCAGCGCGGGTACTGCAGCAGGATCGAGCCCAGCTGTCCAGACTCGCGCAGCGGTGCCAGGCCGTCCAGGAACGATCTGCCAAACCGCGTCACGCAGCTCGGCCGGTAGATCGCGCGCGTAGATCCGTGACTTGTCCGCCGATCTCCGCCGGCAGCTCCTCGCGCAGCTGAACTTCGGCAGCCGCTTGACCTCGGTCGGCTGGCCGGTCATCGAGAGCGTGGGCCTTCACGTCGAAGACGAAATCGGGTGGAGTTCGATCGCGCCACAGCTCGGCCATGCGCGGGAAGGGCAGCGCGTAGTAGGTCGAGTCGACCTCGACCAGCGGGAACTGCGCTCGCGTAGTACTGGAGGCGCTCCTCGGCCGCTGTCGGCGCCGGTGGGTAGAAGACGGTTGCCCGCCGATCATCGTCGGGTCGGTCCAGGACGCAGTTCCGAGCCGTACCGTCGCGCCACCACCGGGTAGGTCGATCGGGTTGCGCGGCCGCATCCAGCGCCTTGGCCCGCGGTCGCCCGAGATTTCGGGTCCGGGGTCGTGGACGGTGCCGCCTGCCGCCGGCCTTTCGACTGGTTTTGCGGTGGACTTCGCTGCGGTCTTGTTCGTTGGGCTCATTATCCACGATTCTGCCTCACTCGGCCGATGCTGACGCGCCGCACACGACCCGGACCATCGTCACGGTCGAATGAGACGCCTGTCCGCTTACCTCGGACGGGCGTCGGCTTCGACGATGACGGCTCGGAATCATCGCCGCGACATAGGTCGTCATCGCCCCTTCTAGTCGCTCGCTTCATCGGTCGCACCGGACTATTCGAGTGGGAACCGTCACGTCCATGCCGTATAGCCGTACCCGTCGCCAGGAGCGACTGCAGCAAGGCTCGCCTGGCCTGCGTTATTGCTGCCGCATGCGTGGCATTGCCGTTCGTCCAACCGATCCGGCCTACGTCCGCCACTTCCGCACCCCGCGCTTCAAGGGCAGCGGCACGGTCGACGATGCCTGCTGGTCACGATGTCGTTCGGGAACGTCTCGCCGCAGGACGCTGCCGCAGATCCTGTCCCGCGTCGATGGCCGGGAGGTCGGCAGCGTCGGCGAGAACGCCGCGTCCGCCTCGTCAGCGTGCCGTGGCTGCTGCGCGGCATGGCCCGCCAGCGTTGCTTGTCCGACCCGCGCGTCGCAGTCCGTCGAGGACGACGCGGTCGTCGCGGCCTCCGTCACGCCGATGATCCGCACTGGGCCCAGGAGTGGAATGTGCGCCAGGCATCCGTGCCCCGAAGCGTGGAACGCACACTCGCGGCGAGTGCCGGATCACGGTCATCGCCATCATCGACACGGGCGTCGACGCGAACCATCCCGACCTGCGCGGCCGCATGGTCAGGGCTGGGACTTCCACAACAACGACACGAATCCGTACGACGACGACGGCCACGGCACGGCCGTCGCCACCACCGCGGCTCGCTGCCGGGCAACGACCGCGTAGGCATCGCCGGCATGCTGCTGGCGCTGCAAGATCATGCCGGTCAAGGTCCTCAACGGACAGGGCCACGGCACACAATCGAACATCGCCGCGGGCGTGGTCTGGGCCACCGAACACGGCGCGGACGTGATCAACATGAGCATCGCCGGGCATGAGCCGACCAACGTGCTCGCGCGACGCCGTCGCCTACGCCATTCGCAAGGGCGTCGTCGTCGTCGCTGCGGCCGGCAACGACGGGTCAGTCGCATCGAACCTTCCCGGCGGCATACCCGGGCGTGATCAGCGTCGCTGCGACGAACCAATCCGATCGCCTGTACAGCTGGTCCAACCGCGGCAGCTGGGTGACCATCGCCGCGCCTGGTTGTTCGTACAGCGGTCGTCCCCACGGCCACGTTGGGCCTGGCTGTGCGGTACATCGCTGGCATCGCCGATCGTTGCCGGGACAGTCGCCTTGATGAAGAGCCGGCGCCACGACTCGGCCGCGCGCGACTGATCCGCCATGCTGACTGCAACACGCAACGAGTGCGCATCAGCAGCCTGGCAAATGGCCGGCTGGACGCGGCGCGCGCCCTGAGGTCCGTTCTCGCTGCGGTTCCCAAGCCACCCGGCTTCGCCGCAACCAAGCCCCACGGCGACGCCGCGGCCGACTTCAACGCCGACACCGACTCCGAAACCGAGCCCAACGCCGAGTCCGACACCGACGCCGACCCCCGACCCAACGCCAAGCCACGGCACGTTACGAATGGCGTGGAACGCTGGGCGCCGACGATCAATGGGATCGCGAGACGTACTACATCCGAGGCCACGTCCACGTGCGCGTCAACTGGTCGGGCGACGAAAAGCTCGCCGTCTACGTGGTTCATCCCAACGGCAGCATGTTCAAGCACGTCGAGGACGACTACGGTCGACTTCGAGCTGGATGTCCAGGGAGGGCACTTCACCTTCACCGGTGACCAACGGCTCGGACGCGGGGACGTACTCGGCAACGATCGAGTACGGGATCACGAACTAGAACGGCTCCGCCTAGAGCACCTTGCCCGGGTTGAGCAGGCCGTTCGGATCGAGCGCCGCTTTAATCGAGCGCATCACCTCCACGGCACGCGCGCCGCGCTGCAGCTCCAGCCACGGTTTCTTGGCCAGCCCGGTGCCGTGTTCGCCGGTCACCGTGCCGCCCATCTCCAGCGCGGCGCGATAGATCTCGTCGCGCGTCGTCGTCGATACGCTCCTCTGCGTTTGGGTCGTCGCGGTCCAGGATGTACGTCGGGTGGAGATTGCCGTCGCCGGCGTGGCCGAAGACGCCGACTCGCAGCTCATGCGCCGCGGCGATGCGCTCGATCGCGTCGAGCATCTCGGGGATGCGGCTGCGCGGCACGCCGACGTCGTCCATGCGCGCCACCCCGGCCTTCTCGAGCGAGCCATGCGCGCGCGCGCCGCGCCTGGCGTAGCCAGTCGGCTTCCTGTGCGTCAGCCGCGCTGACGACCGACGTCGCGCCCGCCGGCGTCGCACGCGGCCTCGACGGTCGCCAGCTCCCGCTCGGCAGCCTCGCCGCCAAGATCGGACTCGACCATCAGCATCGCCCCGGCCGTCCGGTCCAGTCCAAGCTGGTGAACGTCGTCGACCGCCGCGATCGTGAACGCGTCCATGAGCTCGAGCGTCACCGGGATCACGCCCGCCGCGGTGATGCGCGACACCGCCTCGCCAGCCGCCGCGAACCGTCGGGAAGAACGCGATCAGCGTCAGCTTCGGCCGGCGGCAGTGGCAGCAGCCGCAACGTCGCCTCGGTGACCAGGCCGAGCGTCCCCTCCGAGCCGACGAACATGCCTGTCAGGTCGTAGCCCGCGACGTCCTTGACGTTCTTGCCGCCGGTGCGGATGACCGAGCCGTCGGCGAGCACGACCTCCAGACCGAGAACCCAGTCGCGTGTCACGCCGTACTTGACGCAGCGCAGGCCGCCCGAGTTCTCGGCGAGATTGCCGCCGATCGTGCACATCTCGAAGCTGGCCGGATCGGGCGGGTAGAACAGGCCGTGCTCGCTTACGGCGCGGTTGAGCTCGGCGTTGATGATCCCCGGCTGCGTGGTCACGGTCAGGTTCGCCGCGTCGATCTCGAGGATCGTGTTCATCTGGGTGAAGGACACGGTCACCGCGCCATCGATCGCGACCGCGCCGCCCGAGAGGCCCGTTCCGGCACCGCGGGCGACGATCGGGTTCGCCGTGCTCGCCGCAGAGGCGCACGATCGCCTGGACATCCGACGTTGAGCGCGGGAAGCACACGGCGAGCGGGTGCCCGGCGCTTCAGGTAGGCGGTCTCGTCGAAGCGGTACGACTCGACGTCGGTCGCGTCAGTCAGGACGCGCATGTCCGGCACTTCGCTCGCAAACTTTGTGATGCGGGCCGCTGGTGGTGGTCGTGATTTCAGCCATCGCGGGCAGCGTAACGCCCATCGCTTGAACATCCGCGATCATCCGCGGCGTGCTGCGCCTCTCGGTCGTCATCTTCCTGATCCAGGCCGGCTTACCACGGCTTCACCGTCTCGATCCCGTTGGCCCTGTCGCGCGCCGGCCGCACCAACGCAGAGATCGGCGCATTGTCGGCATCGCGCCGCTCGTCCAGATCCCGGCTGCGCTTGCTGGGCGGAGTGCTCATCGATCGATTCGGTGGCCTGCGGTTGATCGCCGTTGGTGGTCTGGCTTATCTCGCCTCGACCGCGATCCTGGTCCTTCCTGGCGTGGATCCGGCAACCTCTGCGCTGCCCTTTCGTGGCTGCACGCGTTCTGCAGGGCTTCGGTTTCGGCATAGTCATGCCGGCCGCGCTATCGATTGCTCCCTTGCTCGTTCCGATCGCTCGACGCGGCTTTGCCCTCGGCAGCGCCAGCGCCTCGCACAACCTGACGCTTGTCCTGTTGCCGCCGATCTCGATCATCGCTCTCGACGCCGCAGGCCTGGATGGCGTGTCGTTATTGGTCGCCGCTTTCGTGATCTCGGCGCTCACCGTGCTCTACGCGAGGCCGCTCAAATTCCGTTCGGCAGACGAGCGAACGGCCTTCGCACGGCGCGACGCGTGCTGGGTTTCGCGTTCCGCAGGTCATGGATCGCGCCGCTGTCGATCATCGCTCTGTGGGTAATCCACTGGGGCGTGATCATCGCCTACCTGCCCCAACGCGCGGAAGCGGCCGGAGCGGACATCGGGCTGTTCTTCGTCGCCGACGGTCTGCTGGTCCTTGCGCTCCGACTGCCCGCCGGATGGATGGCCGATCGGGTCGCGGCCTCCTGGCAGATCCTGCTTGGTCTGGCACTGACAGCGGCCGGTGTGCTGCTCGTCCTGCCCGCACCAACGACACCGATTCTCGTCCTGGCCGGCGCGCTCACCGGCGCCGGGGCGGCACTGATCACCGTCCCGGTAACGCTCGTTCTCTCGCGACGGAGCAACGAGGAAGATCGCGGCAGCGCATTCGCGCTGTTCTCGGCCAGCTTCGCGGGAGCGATCGCGCTTGGCTCCATCGGGACTTCGCCGCTGATCGACAAGCTCGGGTACGAGACGATCCTGGTATCGGCAATGGTCGCTCTCGCGGGCGCGGCGCTCATCACTGTTCTGCGATCGGGACATGGGCAGCGTGCCCGACAGCACATGGGCGCGGATGCCGAGGTCGCGGAGGCCGCGCAGCTCTGATCCTGATTCGTTCCGAGTCGAATTTAGCTGGCCTCCGCAGTCCGCCTGCGGGCGGCTGCTACGCGTCAGCGCAAACCCTCGCTCAAGCGATTGCTCGCGCTTCCTTGTGGGAGGCTATTCTTCCGACCACTTCCCCAGCATTTGCCCAAGGGTCTCTCATGAAAATCGGTCTCGTAAAAGAGCGCGCGCCCAATGAGCGGCGCGTCGCGCTCGTGCCGGATGCGCTGAAACCACTTCTCGCCGCAGGGGCGGAAGTCCTGGTCGAGCGCGGTGCTGGCGACGGCGCGTCCATTCCGGATCAGGCGTTTGCCGATGCCGGCGCCAAGCTGGCTTCGCGCGACGAGGTGTACAGCCAGGCCGACGCGATCGTCCGCGTCCAGAAGCCCGACGACGCGGACGTCGACTCGCTGCGCCAGGGCCAGGTTGTCGTCGGGTTGCTGCAGCCGCTCATCGATCCGCAGCTCATGGCGACGCTCGCCAAGAAGGGCGTGACGGCGATCAGCCTTGACGCGATCCCGCGCACGCTGAGCCGGGCACAATCGATGGACGTCCTCTCGTCGCAGGCCAACGTCGGCGGCTACCGCGCCGTGCTGATGGCCGCTGAGGCGTACGGCCGCTACTTCCCGCTTCTGACCACCGCCGCGGGCACGGCTCGTCCCGCCAACGTGCTCGTACTGGGGATCGGCGTTGCCGGCCTGCAGGCCATCGCCACGGCACGCCGATTGGGTGCGATCGTGAAGGCCTACGACGTGCGCTCGGAGACGCGGGAACAGGCAGAGTCGCTGGGCGCCCAGTTCATCGTTCTGAAGTCGGTCGCCGACGCGAGTGGCACCGGCGGCTATGCCCGGGAGCTAACAGCGGAGGAGCGCGAGGCGCAGCAGAACGAGCTCAACGACCACATCGGCTCGCATGGACGTCGTCATCACCACCGCACAGGTGCCCGGTCGCCGGCCGCCGCTGCTCGTAACCGCGAAGGCAGTCAGTGGCATGAAGCCGGGCTCGGTGATCGTCGACATGGCGGCCAGTGCGCTGGGTGGCAACGTGGAGCTGTCCAAGCCCGAGGAGACGGTCGTCACCGACAACGGCGTCACGGTCCTCGCGCCGACCAACCTGCCGGCCACAATGCCCGCCGGGGCAAGCCAGTTCTACGCGCGCAACCTCTCGACTTTCCTGGCCCATCTGCTGAAGGACGGTGAGCTGAACCTCGACATGAGCGATGAGATCACCGCTGCGACCGTGATCACCAAGGACGGCGCCGTGGTCCAGGAAGCGACCAAGAAGCTCCTCGATCCCGACAAGCAGGAGGCCCCCAAGTGAGCCCCGAGCTGCTCAACTCGATCGCCATCTTCGTGCTGGCCATCCTGGTCGGTTTCGAGGTCATCTCGAAGGTCCCGGCAACGCTGCACACCCCGTTGATGTCCGGCGCCAACTCCATCCACGGCATTGTTCTTGGTTGGCGCGATGCTGATCGCGGCCACGGCCGACAACCCGCTGAGCTACCTGCTCGCGTTCGTCGCGGTCGTCTTTGGTGCCGCGAACGTCGTTGGCGGCTACGTGGTCACCGACCGGATGCTCCAGATGTTCCGCAAGCGCGAGACCCCGGCGCCCAAGGTCGATGAATCGGCCGAGAGCGCGACAGAGGCCAAGCCCTGATGAGCCAGGAGTGGATCTACACCTTCGTTTTCCTGGCCTGGCTGGCGGGAGCGGCCGCCTTCGTGCTTGGCCTGCACCAGATGAACTCGCCGGCTACGGCGCGCGGCGGCAACCGCCTGTCGGCTGGTGGCATGACGCTGGCAGTCCTGGCCACGCTCGTATGGCTGATCCTTCGCCCGGGCGGCCTCGGCAACAGCCCGATGCCGCTGATCATCATCGTTGGCGGCTTCATCATCGGCGGTGGCATCGGCCTATACCTCGCCCGCAAGGTCCAGATGACGGCCATGCCCCAGCTCGTCTCGCTGTTCAACGCGGTCGGCGGCGGCGCAGCCGCGCTGGTGGCCATCGACGACTACATCCGCGGCGTCCAGCTTGGTGAGATGGAAGTCTCGACCGCGATCTTCGTGGTCCTCGGCGCCGTGATTGGCTCGGTTACGTTCAGCGGTTCGCTGATCGCCTCGGGCAAGCTGCAGGGCATCGTCCCCGGCAAGCCCATCTTCTTCCCCGGGTCGCGTCTGCTGACTGTCGTCCTCGCCCTGGGCACCGTGGCCGGTTTCGTCCTGCTCGTCCTCGGCGCCGCCGGGGTTGTCACCCTGACCTCGGAGATCGCGATCATCGTCCTCGGCTTGATCGTCGTTGCCGCGCTGTGTTCGGCATCACGATGGTGCTGCCGATCGGCGGCGCCGACATGCCCGTCGTCATCTCGCTGCTCAACTCGTTCACCGGCACGGCCGCGGCGATGGCCGGCTTCGTCATCGGCAACCCGGTGCTGATCATCGCCGGCGCCCTGGTCGGAGCCTCGGGCGCGATCCTGACCAAGCTCATGGCCGACGCCATGAATCGGTCGATCGCCAGCATCATGGTCGGTGGCTTCGGAGGCGGAGACGCCACCGCAGGCGCAGCCGGTCCCGACGGCGAGGGCGGCAACGTCCGCGAGGTCAGCCTCGACGACGCGGCCATCCAGCTCGCCTATGCCCAGAAAGTGATCATCGTGCCCGGCTACGGCCTTGCCGTTGCCCAGGCGCAGCACGCCGTCCGCGAGCTGGCCGAGCTGCTGGAGGGCCGCGGTGTCGAGGTCTCGTACGCAATCCATCCCGTCGCCGGACGAATGCCCGGCCACATGAACGTGCTGCTGGCCGAGGCCAACGTGCCCTACCCGCAGCTCAAGGAGATGGACGAGATCAACCCCGAGTTCGACAGAGCCGATGTAGCGCTCGTGGTCGGCGCGAACGACGTGACCAACCCAGCGGCGCGCACCAACCCGCAGAGCCCGATCTACGGGATGCCCATCCTCAACGTGGATCACGCGCGCAGCATCATCGTGATGAAGCGCTCGATGCGGCCGGGTTACGCGGGCATCGATAACGAGCTGTACCTCAATCCAAAGACGGGAATGCTCTTCGCCGACGCGCGCGAGGGCCTGACCCAGCTCGTGGCGGCCGTCAAGCAGGTCTAACCCAAATCTCTCAGCCGAGCGCCTGATCCGCACGTACTCTGTCGCCGTGCATCGGAAGATCCGGCTTGCTGCAGCCCTGGTGTGTGGTGGCGCACTGCTCGCCCTCGTGGCGTCGCCGATCCTCGCCGCGCAGGAGGAGATGGCGTCAGCGCAGGGGCCGCTGACACGGATCATCGTCACCGACGACCTGAACTGCCAGGTCGCTCATCGAGACGACACCGAGCTCGAGCTGTTCGGAAGCGAGATTGGAGCCTGCGGCACGTTTCTGGCCGTCGGCGGCACCGTATATGGGCCCAGCGACATCCCTTCCGGCGACTTTGGCCAGACTCCCTGGACACAGGTGAGCCAGGTGGCTGGGTCAGGCCAGATCACCACCGTTGTAGGGGCAGGCGCCACCGGGATCCAGATCCAGCAGGTCGACAGCTATGCGGCTGGCTCCCAGTCCTATCGAACGGACGTCACGATCACCAACAACGGTGCGCAAGCGATAGCGGGCATCCTCTATCGGGCGGGCGACTGCTACCTGCAGGAGAGTGACGTCGGCTTCGGCCGCGTGGACAACGGTGCGCCGGCGTGCATCGTCGATCCAACGCTTGGCCAGCGCATCGAGCAGTGGACGCCGATCACCGGCGGCAGTCGCTACATGGAAGGCGAATACGGCTCGGTCTGGGCGGCCATCCAGTCTCAGCAACCATTCCCCGATACCTGCCTGTGCACCGAGGCGGTCGACAACGGCGCCGGCCTCAGCTGGCCGGTGAGTGTTGCGCCGGGCCAGACGACCACTATCTCGCACGACACGTTCTTCTCGCCACAGGGCCGCGGCCCCGTCCAGGAGCCATTCAAGGATTCCGTTCCCGACCCCACCCAGATCTCGCTGGACCCCGTGGTAATCGCACAGAGCGTCGCGGTCACGGCCGGCGTGATCGTGCTCGTCCCGTTCCCCTCGGCGCTCTTCAACAGCACGCTCGAGGAGAACTACGACGAGGTCATGGCTGGCGTGCACCGACTCCGCCTCTGGCTGGCGCGGCAGTTTGCCGCCTTCCGGGCATGGGTCGGGCGAAAACGAGATGAGCGACGGGCCCGATCACAAAGTGCAGCCCAGCCTGCGCCGGTCGATCCTGCAGCCCAGCCTCCGGGTGCGTCCACTACCGATGCGGGTGGACCGATCGCTCCGCCACTGCCAGAGCCAGTTCTGATGCCCGCCGGGCCGGCGACCGAAGCCGAGGCCCAGGCCACGGAGCCAATCCTTGCTCGACCGTTGGGCGCCGAGCTCGGCGGTGACGCCGTCACGCAACGAGACGTCTGGCGGACGCCGCTCGGGATACTCGGCTTCATCGGTTTGAGCGCGCTTCTGTACTGCTTCCTCGATCCGACGTTCGGTATCAACATCGGCTCGGTGGCGACGTTCCTTGGCCTCGCGATTGGGCTGGTCGTCGTCCTCCTTGCCTACGGCGTGCCGCTGTTCGTCTTCTCGCGCTCGGCCAAGTTCCAACTCGTGACGAGAGCTCTGCCGATCACGCTGGTCGTGGGTCTGATCTGCGTGCTGGTCAGCCGGTTCGCCAACTTCCAGCCGGGATACCTGTACGGACTGGTGATCGGCTTCTTCTTTGCCTCGGCGCTGTCGCGCGAACAGGAGGGCCGCACCGAGGCGATTGCCGCCGGCTCGTCGCTGGTCGTGGCGCTCGTCGCCTGGGTGACGCTGAGCTTCCTGCGCGGAGGCCAGAACGGGGAATTCGACCTGGGCTCCGCGATTCTGCAGTCGGCCACGGTCACGATCGTCGTCGCCGGTCTGGAGAATGCCGTGTTCGCGATGCTGCCGCTTCGGTTCCTGCCGGGCGAGGCGGTCTACAACTGGAACCGGCGCGTGTGGCTGGTCCTCATCGCGATTGGCCTGTTCGGTTTCGCCCACGTGCTGCTCAACCCCAGCGCCGGCTACCTCGCCGACACGACTCGGACGTCGTTCATCACGCTGATCGTGCTGCTGGTCGGGTTCGGGCTCGCCTCGGTGCTGTTCTGGGCGTACTTCCGATTCAGGCCGGCGCGGCCCCACCCCGACGCTGCATGAACGACCGAGTCGAGCTGCAGACGGAGGTCGATGCGCCGCGCGAGCTGATCTACCCGCTTCTGGGCACGGCCGAAGGACTCGCAACGTGGCTGGATTCGGCCGAGCTGGAGGCCAAGGTGGGCGCGCCGGTGCGGCTCCGGCTACGTGACGGCGTGGCCACCGGCAAGGTTCTTGCGGTCGACGAGCCGCAGCACATCTCGTTCACCTGGGACTGGCAGACGGAGCCGCTGGGACGGCCGTCAGTCGTCGCGTTCGACGCGATTGATCACGGGTCCCGCACTCACGTCACGATCCGGCAGGTCGGGCTGCGCCCCGACCAGGTCGAGCTCCACCAGGAGATGTGGCGCTACTGGCTGCGGCGCTTCCGAGCTGCTGCTCACGCAGCGGCCAGGGCGAAGCAGCCGGCCCACGCGTAGGTCGCCCGTCGCTGGCACTCTCCGCGTGCCAACGGGCGAACGAACTGCAACGAACGGCTGCCCCAAACCCAAAAATAGGGTCACCGACCCCAATCCGCGGGGCTTCAGCCGTTGATTGGCACCAGTTGCGTGCCAGATGACCGCCAAACAGGCCTCATCACCCATCTGGCGCGGCTTCGGCCATCCGTTGACACGCATGGCGTGCCAGAAACGTCTGATTGCGCTGTGGTCATGCGTCGGGTGACTGAACTGACGCACGGACGCATCGACTGAGGCGCCCAAGGGCTGTCCGGGCGTCATTCCATGCGCGGCCTGACTGAAAAGTCGGTTGAAGACCTTTACGAAGGTCGGATTCGGGGGCGTGGGGGCGGTTTCGGACGTGCCGGGGTGGTTGAGCCGTCCGTTCAGTCACCCGCTGCATAAAGGGCGGCGGCCTTGGCCAGCTCCTCTGCGATGTCCGCCCGCAGGTCGTGTGGCTCGAGGACTTCTGCGTCGGCGCCCCAGCCGAGGATCCAGATCTTGATCTCGCGCATTCCCGCGACCTGGCCGCGCCAGATGAGGCTGCCGTCCGCCTGTTGCTCCAGCTCCTGGCTGGGATGCCAGCGTGTCTCGGCCGCCCGTTTCGCAACGGACGGGGAGAAGCGGATGACGACGCTTACCGGGTCCTCGTCGGCGATGACGTCCCAGGCGCGGAGCAGGTCCTTGGCAGTAGCCGCACCGGGCGGTGGCTCGAACGTGTCCGGAGTCAGGGACGCGGAGATGATGCGCTCGACCTTGAATGTCCGCCGCGCCTTGCGCGACTCATCCCAGCCCATCAGGTACAGCGCGTGGGTCAGCGCTGACGGCTCGATTGCCAGTGGCTGCACCCGCGTTCGTCGGGGACCCTTGGATGGGTCGTAGACGCCGGCGTCGTATTCGATCTCGACCACGCGCCGCTGTGCCCAAGCCTCGGCGAGCACCCGGAAAACCCGCGTGAATCGCTCATTCGCCGGCGTCGTGGCGAACGCGTCAACCGTCTCCTCGATGTGCTGGGCAAGCACCGGCGGCAGGATCTGGGCCAGCTTGACGAAGGCGCCGATCAGCTCGGTGTCGTGCTCGTCGCTTGCCTTGGCCAGCATCCGTGCCGCGAGGAACAGGGTCGTAGCCTCGTGCAAAGTCAATGCGAGTGGCGGGAGGAAAGCCTCGCCCTCCAGCCCGAACTTTCCCTTGTCGTTCCAGATGGGCAGGCCGGCGTCGAGGTCCATCGCGTCCAGGTCGCGATAGATCGTTCGCTTGGCCACGCCGATGCGATCGGCCAGTCCCTGCGCGGTCATGCCGTCGGGATGGTCGCGCAACAACATCGCGATCTTGAGGTAACGCGCCGCGCGGTCCCACTTGGCGCCGCCGCGGTCACTTGCATCGGTCATGTGGCGATCAAGTTAGCGTGCCTGCTGCCTGCGTACGACGCCGAACGCATTCCGCATACCATCGGTCGATCATGGCCCGAAGCTTCACT
Organism: uncultured Chloroflexia bacterium; assembly: GCA_963736895.1. Taxonomy (GTDB): domain Bacteria; phylum Chloroflexota; class Limnocylindria; order Limnocylindrales; family CSP1-4; genus JALYGJ01. Next base: position 40,897 of record CAVTQU010000008.1, on the reverse strand, counting down.
CACGTCCTGACCACGCCCGCCGCCGCCAGATCGAGGCGCGACGCCAGCCGTCCGTTCGTCAGTCTCACCTCGGACTGGGGCGTTCGCGATCCATCACCGGCAATCTGCCGTGGCGTGGTGCTGGGCATCGCGCCGGACGCGCTGATCGTCGACATCACTCACGAGATCGACAAGTACAACATCCGCCACGGCGCGCTGATGCTTTGGTGCGCCCTCCCGTTCCTGCCAGTCGGCGCGCACGTGTGCGTGGTGGATCCGGGGGTCGGTACGGCGCGCCGGCCAATCGCCATCGAGACGGGTCGCGGTGACTTCCTCGTCGGTCCCGACAACGGCTCGCTGCTGCCCGGCGCGGAAAGGGTGGGCGGCATCGTCCGCGTCCACGAGCTCGATAACCCGCAGTACCGACTTCCAGTCCTGAGCTCCACCTTCCACGGCCGCGACCTCTTTACGCCGGCCGCGGCCCACCTGGCGCTCGGCGTGCCAATCCAGGAATTCGGTCCGCCAGTCGACCCGGGGGAGCTGGTGGCGCTCGACTGGCCAAGTGTCGTCGTGCGCGACGGCGAGCTCGAGACCTCCGTCATCTACCGCGACACGTTCGGCAACCTGAAACTTGCCGGTCTCACGGCCGATCTGAACACCGCGCTCGCCACCCTGAGCCACGGAGACCGGGTGGTGGTCGACAAGACCGAGATGACGTGGGCGCAGACCTTTGGAGACGTCGCGGCCGCCGAATGTCTGCTCTACGAGGATTCGTATGGCCGGCTGTGCATCGCCCAGAACCAGGGCAATGCCGCACAGACACTGGGACTCGACGAAGGAAGCGTTGTGAAGATCTCGCGCCGACGATCAGGCGCAGGGGCGGGACGAACCCCCAGGAAGGCTCGTCAGGCCGGAGAGTAGGAAGGAGCCAGCTCGGCTCGCTCGACGGGCTCGGAAGCGGGCTGCTGGTGCGGCGATGGCTCGCTGGGCGTCGGCGCGGTCGGCTGGAACTCGTCGGCCAGTGCCAGGCCCTCGAGCGCGGTTGCGATCCGGGCTCGACCGGCCCGCTTGCCGGCATAACAGGCGCGGTCCGCGGCGAGAATGATGGCCTGGCCATCCTCCCCATCCCTGGGGAAAGCGGCGATCCCGATCGAGCATGTCAGCGGTGCCGGCGCGGGCCGGTCGCCCTTGACCGACAGGACGGCCTCCTGGATCTTCTCGGCAACCGTTCGCGCACCGGTGCGGCCCGTATTCGGCAGCAGCAAGGCGAACTCGTCGCCGCCATAACGGAAGACCTGGTCCGACTCGCGGCACGAAGCGCGCAAGACCTCGCCGATCTGGCGGAGCATCACGTTGCCCGCCTGGTGGCCGAAACGGTCGTTGTATTTCTTGAAGAAGTCCAGGTCGACCATCAGCATCGAGAACTTCGTCTGCGAGGCGACGAGGGCATCGATGTGCTCGATCAGTGCGCCGTGGTTCCACAGCCCGGTCAGCGTGTCGGTCTCTGCGCGCAGCTCGACTGCGCGGTGGGCCTCGGCGTTCTGGAGGGCGATCGAGACATGCGCCGCGAACAGCTTGACGAGCTCGAACTCCTCCTCCGCGAAGCGTGCCTCGGCGCCCAGTCGTTCGATGGTCAGCACGCCCTGCACCCGATCGGCGCTGCGCAACGGGGCGACGATGAGCGCGCCCGCCTGGTGTGCGAGGTCGCCGAAGTAGACGCGCTCGTCGGCGAGCTCATCCTGGACGAGCTGAGCCTCGCCGGTGCGAATGACCTCCCCGCTGACACCCATGTCGTCGGGCGCGGTTGCGGCCAGGTACTCGGGCGCCTGGACGCCGCGGGCGAAGATCGGCCGCAGCAAACCGGCGCGCTTGTCGTGCACGTCGACGTAGATGTTGTCAACCGTCAGCAGCGCCTTGAGCCGCTCGGCAATCTCCTCGAGCAGCGCCTGGGTGTCGAGGGTCGAGAGGATCGACTCGGTGACGCGCAGCAGCTCGCGCTGGTTGTTGAGCTGGCGTGTGAGTGCCTCTGACTGCGCGTGGAGCTGCTCGGAGGCATCGGCGTTGGCCATGGCCTGGGCCGCGATCGCGGCATAGATCTCGAGGAGGCGCAGGTCGTCCGAGCTGAACTGGTTCAAGCCGAGCTTGGCCAGCACGATGACGCCGATGACCTCGTCCTCGTACAGCATGGGCGCGAGCAGCAGGGACTCGTCGAGGTCGTCCTCCGTCCCCGGAATGGTCTGTGCGCGGCGATCGTTCGCGGCGTCGCCCACGTTTTGTGCCAGACCGTAGCGAGCAACCCAGCCGGTCACGCCTTGACCGACAACGAGCTTGAGCTGCTCCATGTCCTCGCCTTCGTACTCGCCGATCTGGCCGCGCCACGCGACCGGAATGCAGTCCTCGCCGGCGATCCGGTAGACGCGGACGTTGTGGAAATCGATCAGCTGGTCGAGCTCGGTGCAGATGGCGTGTCCGATCTCGCCCACAGTGCGTAGGCGGGTGAGTCGGGCGCCAAGCTGCTGGATCGATTGGAGCTGCGCCGCCCATGTCGCCATCTGGCTGTAGTTCTGAGCGTTGCGCAGCATCATCGAGGCCTGGCTGGCGAGCTGATCGAACAGCTCGAGATCGGATGGCGTCCACTCGAAGGATCGGTCGTGCGAGATGGCCAGCGCGCCGAGAGCCTCGCCATCGGACAGCAATGGCGCGACAGCGATCGTGTTGATGCCCTCGCGAACCAGCGCGTGGCGCAGCTCCGACGTCCGCGGGTCGTTGGGCACGTCGGATGCCCACTGGACGCCGCCACGTTCGAGCGCCGCGGCAACAATGGGGAGCGTCGTTGCGTGCTCCACGAAGTCGCAGAACTCGGCGGACAGGTTGAGAGTCGCCTCGGCCCGATATTGACCGGTCGGCAGCCGGCTGAAGACGCCGCCGTGGTCCGCCTTGAACAGCTCAGTCGCGCGTTCCACGAGCTGTCGCAGGATGCGTGGCATGTCGAGCTGCGAGCCGATGTCGTTGCTGATCGCCATCAGCAGCTCGGCGCGGCGCCAGCCTTCGGCGGCCTTGACCATCCGGCCGCGCATCTTGGCCGCCGTGGCCAGCTGTGCCGCGACTGTTCGCAGAAGTGCTTCCTCGTCTTGAGTCCTGGTGTCGGGCGAGCCGGCCAGAAGCATGACCTGGATTGAACCGTCGGGGCCCGACACGGGTAGACCGGCGCGGTAGGTGCCGTCGCTGCGCCTCACCGCGGTGATCGTGGGCAGCCGGGTGCGCATGACTTGATCGACAACGCGACTGTCGGCCCTGGTTCGACCGACGAGCTGAGTCAGCCGACCATTGCTGCCCGCCAGTCCGGCGCTTGCGTATCCGGCGACCGTGCACAGCGCAGAGGCAACATCTGTGACCAATCGGTCGAAGTCGTCGGCGTCGGCCGAGATGCGGGCGACCTCGTCGAGCACCGCGTTGGTGCGGCGCGACTGCTCAACGTTGGCGGGGCGTGGGCGGTCGACGGCAACCCGGGCACGTCCCTGCTTCGAGAGAGACAGCGCGGGGCGGTTGGCCTGGCCGAGGAAACGGTCGATGTCCTGCCGTCGATAGCGGCGATCGCCGCGCGTGTTGATGCGCAGGCAGGTGAGCAGGCCTTGGTCTGTCCAGGCTCTAACGGTGTTGGCGTGGACTCCCAGGAGTTCCGCGGCGCCACTCACAGTTAGGAGAGAGCCTGTGGCGAGTGCGCTCGTGGCCGGCCTCCGTGGTGGGAAATGGTAGGTGTCTGTTCACAAATCGAACGACTGCGAGGTTAGAAAACCGCACCCCACCTGCCACTGACTCAAAGGTCCCTAGGACCGCTGCCGACCTGCTGAGAGGGGTTATGTGCGCTTCGGATCGGCTGCGATCAGTGAGGGGTACGGGTTGAACGCGTCGACCACGCGGTCCTCGCCAACGGCCGACCAATCGAGCAGGAATGGGGCCCGAATCTCGAAATGCAGATGGGAGTGGACGCTCTGCGTTTCGGCGTTTCCCGTGCGCCCTACTGTGCCCACGACCTGCCCGCGTGTCACGTGATCGCCCGGTTGCACCCACACGCGATCGGCGTGGACGTAGATCGAGGTGTAGCCATTTGTTGCTGGCTCGTCACTGACGATGGCGACCGTATTTCCGTAGCGGTCGGCCTCCCACGGTGGCCATCGGGTGCGCGGGTTGATGACCGTGCCGCTGAACGTCGCGACCAGCGGCTCGCCCACGGCCGCATAGATGTCGATGCCGTCGTGCAGTCGATGAACGGTGCCGTCCGCGTTGACCCTGACGTGGTTGTAATCGTCGGGCGGACCCTCACGCGGATCCAGGAAGTTGTCGCGGTAGTGGTATCGCGTGTCGGGGCGCAGCGGAAACGCGAAGTCGATGGCCTGCGCCGCCAGGTTGAAGCCAGTAGGGCTGGTCGGGGCGCCGGAGCGTCCGCTTGGTGGTGGTTCGTCGGTCGGGGTGGGGCTCGCCGATGCCGGCTGCGGACTCTGGTCGTCAGGTGGTGTCTGATCCGGCACCCGTGAATCCCGTGGACGCGCCGTCTGTGTCGCGCTGCCACCAGCCCCAGCCCCAGCCGATCCGCCGGTCCGCGCCGTTGGCGTCGCCACTGCGGCGACGAGCTGGGTGGGCGGCACGCTGGCGGGCGATGCGCCGCCGGCGAGCATTCCAGTGAACGCCACGAGTCCAGCGACCGCGATCGCGACCACCACCGCGGCGAGCATCGCGATATCGCGTCCACGAGGCTGATCCGAACGTCGTGGCGGCTCGATCGGACGCGCCATCATGCGCGGCTTGGGCTGTTTTCCAGCCTGGAACCTCATCTCGATCGCGCCCGGGCCAAGCGCACGTAGATCGCGGTCACGAGCGCCGTGGCCATGCCGATGCCGACGACCGCGAACAGGGCAACGAGAGGCGCACCGACCCGGTTGACGCCAGCGCCAGCACGCGGATCGAGCGGATCGATCAACGCTCCGGATGCGGCAGGAGTCGGGTCAGCGGCCAAGGCTGTGACGGTCAGCAGTGCCAGGCACAACATCGCGAGTGCCAGCGCGACGGTCACGGCACGTAACGAGAACACCCACGGCGAGCCTAGCACCGGACGGCCCTGTCGACCGACCGCTCGCGCGGCATGTGAGATCAGGCACCGGTGAGAAATGCGATCAGCGCCCCAGCGAGTAGTCCAATTCCGACGCTGAGCATCACGGCTCCCACGACCACCCGGCCTCTCCGGCCGGACGCCAGGACGCGCATCGCGGCTGGTTGATCGAGCGTGGTGACGATCAGCGGCTTCCCCTTGCCGGCGGTCATGACGGCCCTGCCACCCTGCAGCGTCGGCCGTCCGACGACCGTGGCGTGCTCGACGGCCGAGAGCTGGTCAATCGTCAGGCGGGCCGGCGTCTGCGGATCGGTGCCAGCGGGAATGTCGGTGGCGAAGTTGGCTGGCAGCTCGCCGACCACGCCGGCCGATACCCGCGGTATGACCACCACGCCCTCGCCCAGGGCGACATCGTCGATGCCGATGAACGCCGAACGTGTCTCGACTCCAAAAGCGACGGCTTCGCGTTCGTCCAGGATCGCCGTCCACTGGCCCGCAGGCGCGCCGATCTCGATGCGGGTGCGGCGGAATACCAGCGGCCTGTTCTGGTCGTCAGGAAATTCCTCGTCGCTGCTCATTCGGCCGGACACGCGGACGTAGCGTTCCTCTCCGGAAGTTGCGATCTCGAGGGCTTCTTCGATGGGCACTAGGCGGGTGCCGCTGAGAAGCCGGCCGAAGCGCATGCCCGAGCCGACCGAGCGAAGCACGAGTGCGCCTCCCAACAGCAGCACGACCGCCGCGACCACCAAGACGGCCGCAAGGTTCATGGGACCGCCTGGTTCAAGACAAGCAAAGACCCGAAGGAACCTTCACGAGGCGTGGACCTTGATGTGATCGCAGTCACTAGCTTCGCTTCTGGCCCCTCCGGGCTGAGACGAACGGTAACGGCGGCCCGACCACCCGGTCAAGGATGGTTTTCCACAATCCGAGTAATCAACGGTGCGTATGTCCACCACTGATCCACATCTGCAAGGGAAATTTGTGACGACGTCCACATCGCGTCGCCGGCCGCGACCGGCCGGCGCATCAGGCAGCCTGGCCGCTGCGTGCGTCGAGGACGAGGTGCTGGCCCGAGTACGTGGTCAGGTCAAGCTGTCCGGCGATCAGCTGGGCATCGGTGATCACGTCGTCATGGGCGGCGCGCCATGCGACCTCGCCGTCGGGCCTCAGCGCAAATGTCTCGAGCTCGGTTTGGAGCACCACGTGATCCAGTCGCGAAGATGCCAGGACCGCTAGCGCCGGCGTGCCGGACGCGTAGGACCAGGCGAGCTCGCCGCTCCGCCCGTTCAGCGCATGCACCCTGAATCCGTACTTGACCAACAGCAGGCCGTGCGTATCCCACAGAACGCCTTGTGGCTCGTCGAACACGACCGATGCAAACCGCGCTGTCCACGACCCACCGGGGCCTTCGACGCGCAGCTCCGCGCGGCACAGGTTCTCGTAAGGCTCGCCGCCAAGCGGCCCGTAGTCGGTGAGCGTGCCGATGCTCTCGGAGATGGCGAACACCTCGTCGGCGCGGCCGCTCCCCGCCCAGCGGTAACGAGCCGCGAGACCGCCGGGGTACTGAACCGAGAGTCGGCCGACTTCAGCCGGCGAGTTGGAAATGGGTTTGGCTGGCTGGTTCGATGGCGGGTCTGAAGGCGGGTCGGAAGGTGGGTCGGCCATATTCGCGCTCACCGTCCCGCGCCACTGGCGGGCGAGGCGTTCGTCACGCGTTCGTGGACGCGCTGGCCGGCTGCTCCTGCTCCACTTGCGCCGACTGATTGGCGGAGATCGGCGTCACCACCGCGCCGGTAAGGATGCGCAGCGTGTTGGGCGCCAGCGGGAACACCGCGTTCGCCGTGCCTGCGGCGGCCCAGATCGTGTCGTACCGGGTGAGGTCGGGATCCATGACCGTCTTGATCATCTGGGAGTGGCCGAAGGGCGGGATGCCGCCGATCGAGAAGCCGGTCAGCTCGCGTGCCTCGTCCGCGGTCGCGCGCCGAATCCGCGGGTTGGTCAGGATGGCGCTGAGCAGCGAGACGTCCACCTGGTTGGCGCCACTCGCCAGAACCATGTAGGGCTGCAGGCCGTCGACGTCGTCCGAGACGAAGACGAGACTCTTCACGATCTGTCCGACATCGGCGCCCACGGCCCGCGCTGCATCCTCGGCCGTATGCGTCGAGTGCTCGAAGTACACGACCTCGAGCTTGACGCCCTTCCGCTCGGCGGCGTCGAGTACGCGCTGGGTTCCTGCAGGAATCTCGTCCATTGGTGCGCAAGATAGCATCGGCCTCGATCGGGCCGTAGAGCATCGACCGTTACAATGTGGTTCAAATTCATACCCGGGACAGGGGAGCGCCACTGAAGGCGCTGAGAGTGCGGCAGGACCGCAGACCCTAGGAACCTGATCTGGTTCGTACCAGCGAAGGGAGTCCACGAGCGACGCGCCTCCGTCCCGAGACCATTGGAGGCGCTTTTCTTTTGCTGGCGATCATCGTTGCCGACGGCGATATCCGAAGCGGTGCAGCCGTGCAACAAGCGCTGCGCCGGGCGACCAACGCCGGTTCGGCCGAGCCGGTGCTCATCATCGCCGCGGACGGCTGGAGCGTTGAAAGCCGAGCAAGTTGGCCTCACGCCAGATGTGGTTGTGGGCGATGGCGATTCGCTCGATCCGCAGGTTGCCGAGAGGCTTCGCAGCGCCGGCGCCGAGGTCATCGTCTACCCGGTCGACAAGGACGAGAGCGACACCGAGCTTGCCGTCCGCGAGGCGCTGGCCCGCGGGGCAACCCACCTGGTGATCCTCGGCGCGCTGGGCGGGGCGCGAGCGGAGCACAGCGTCGCCAACCTGTTGCTGCTGACGCTGCCTGCTCTCGCGGGCGTCGACGCGGCTCTCGTCGACGGGCCGAGCACCATCCGGGCGATGGGCCTGACCTGGCCCGACGTCATGCAGCTGGACGGCGCTCCGGGCGACTACGTCTCGCTGCTGCCGCTGACCGAAGAGGTGCGCGGCGTGACGACCACGGACCTGCGCTTCCCACTGACCGACGCCACCCTGCCGCAGGGCGGCACTCGCGGACTGTCGAACGAGATGCTCGCCCCGCGCTGTGAGTTCGCACCAGCGCCGGTCGGCTGGCGGTCATTCACACGGCAAGAACGGAAGTGGTGCCCCATGAATAAGCCCCGAATTGGAGCGACGATCGTTTCAACGCTGCTGGCGATTGGCGCCTGCTCAGGTGGTGCCGGTCCCTCGCCAGCGCCGCCGACGCCGCCGACGCAGCTCATTGTTCTGACGCACGACGCCTTCGCCATCTCGGACGACGTCCTCGCCCAGTTCGAAGCAGCACACGGCGTTGACGTGCAGATACTCAAGGGCGGTGACGCGGGGGTCATGGTCAACAAGGCGATCCTGACCAAGGACGCGCCGCTGGCGGACGTGCTCTACGGCATCGACAACACATTCCTGTCGCGAGCCCTGGATGCCGGCATCTTCGACGCCTATTCGTCTCCGGCGCTGGCCTCGGTTCCGGACGCTCTGGAGGCCGGCACCAACGGTGCGGTCACGCCCATCGACTATGGCGATGTCTGCCTGAATTACGACAAGTCGGCATTCACCGGTGACGCCCCACCCGCAACTCTTGAGAGCCTGACCGACCCGGCCTTCAAGGGCAAGCTCGTCGTCGAGAACCCAGCGACGTCTTCCCCCGGTCTGGCCTTCCTGCTGGCGACCATCGACCGCTTCGGTGAGACGGACAGCGCCTGGCAGAACTACTGGCAGAGCCTCAGAGACAACGACGTCCTGGTCGTCAACGACTGGGATACCGCCTACTACACGTCCTTCTCGGGTGGCGCAGGGGAGGGCGACCGACCGATCGTCGTCTCATACGCGACCAGCCCAGCCGCGGAGGTCGTCTTCGCCGATCCGCCGGTGACCGACGCCCCGACCGGTGTCCTGACCGACGGCTGCTTCCGCCAGGTCGAGTACGCGGGTGTGCTTCACGGTGCCAAGGCGCCCGATAAGGCGCGCGAGTTCGTCGACTACATGCTCTCGGTCGACTTTCAGCAGGACATCCCGCTGAACATGTACGTCTTCCCAGCGAACAGCCAGGCGGTGGCGCCCGAGGTCTTCGTCAAGCACGCGGTCACCGTTTCCGATCCGATCCAGATGGATCCGGTCCTCGATCGCGGCCAACCGCGACCGCTGGGTACAGGAGTGGACTGACGTCGTCCTCCACTAGGCCGCGCCCGCGGACGAACGTCCGCCTCCTGCTTCTGGCGGCACCGCCGCTCGCGTTCCTTTTGCTGTTCTTTGTCTACCCCGTCGTCACGATCATCGTCCGCGGACTGGCCCCGAACGGCGAGTTCGACCTTGCCGGGTTCGTCGAGACGCTCACCACGCCGTTCGTCATCAAGGTGGCATGGTTCACGATCTGGCTGGCTGTCGTCTCGACCGTGCTGACGGTGCTCGCGGCACTCCCCGGGGCGTACGTGTTTGCGCGGTTCGATTTCCCGGGGCGCAGAGTGTTGAACGCGGTCGCGCTCGTCCCGTTCGTGCTGCCCACGGTCGTCGTGGCGGCTGCCTTTGTGGCGTTGCTGGGTCCGCGCAGCCCTTTCGGCCTGCGGCTTGAGAACACGATCTGGGCCATCCTGATCGCCCACGTTTTCTACAACTACGCGGTCGTGCTGCGCGTCGTCGGCGGCGTGTGGGCCCAGCTCGACCCGCGGCTCGAGGACGGCGCGCGCGTCCTGGGTGCCACTCGCTGGCAGGCGTTCCGTGGAGTCACGCTGCCACTTCTGCGGCCCGCCATCGCGTCCGCATCGTCGATCGTCTTCCTCTTCACCTTCACGTCGTTCGGCGTGATCCTGATTTTGGGCGGGCCGCAGTACTCAACGCTCGAGGTGGAGATCTACCGGCAGGCGTCGCAGCTGCTCAACCTCCAAGTGGCGGCCACCCTGGCGCTGCTACAGCTGGCCGCGCTGGCGGCTCTGCTCTTCGTCTACTCGCGGTTCCAGGAGCGCGGTGCGGTGCGGACGCGCCCGGTCTCCCCACGGCTGGTACTGCGTGCACCGAGGACGCGGACGGAGCGGGGCGTCGTAATCGCCAACCTTGCCTTCATGGCCGTGCTGCTCGGGCTGCCGTTGGCGCTGCTCATCGTGCGATCCCTAACGACTCCCAGTGGTTTTGGCCTCGACTACTACGCCGCGTTGCTGCGCAGCGACCCCAACAGCGCGCTGTTCGTGCCGCCACTGGAGGCGATTGCCAACTCGCTCCTCTACGCCACCATCGCGACCACCATCAGCACTGTCCTGGGACTGCTAGCTGCCCAGGCCATCGCCTCTGGACGTGGTCCGCTGGCGCGCGCCTTCGACACGCTGCTGACCCTGCCGCTCGGGACGTCGGCGGTGATCCTGGGCTTCGGGCTTCTCGTGTCGCTCGGCGCGCTGCCCATCGACCTGCGCGTCTCGCCCTGGATCATCCCCATCGCCCACGCCCTGATCGCCCTGCCGTTCGTAGTCCGTGCCGTCCTGCCCGTCATCCGCTCACTCGACCACCGGATGCACGAAGCCGCCGCCGTCCTGGGCGCCTCGCCCGCCCGCACGTGGCGTGCGCTCGACCTGCCGGTCATCTCGCGCGCCGTGTTGATCGGTGCCGGCTTCTCGTTCGCCATCTCCCTGGGTGAGTTCGGTGCCACGCTGTTCATCGTTCGTCCCGACACGCCGACGATGCCCATCGCGATCTTCCGGCTGCTCGGCCAGCCCGGTGCCCTGGCCTTTGGTCAGGCAATGGCCATGGCCACTCTGTTGATGCTCGTCGTGGCGGTCGCGACCATCCTCATCGACCGCGTGCGGCTGCCGTCGCAGGGAACGCTGTGACGCTCCGGATCGACAACGTCACCGTCCGCTTCGGCGCGGCGACGGCCGTGGATGACGTCACTCTCGAGGTTCGCGACGGCGAGCGGCTCAGCGTGCTCGGCCCAAGCGGCTCGGGGAAGTCCACGCTCTTGCGCGCGATCAGCGGCCTGGAGCCACTCGCCACCGGCGTCATCTCGTGGGACGGTCAGGACCTTGCCGACGTGCCCGTCCACCGCCGCGGGTTCGGCCTGATGTTCCAGGACTACGTGCTGTTTCCGCATCTCGACGTTGCCGGCAACGTGGGATTCGGCTTGGCCACGACGGGCGCAAGCGGACGCGGAACGTCGCACGCGTGTGGCCGAGGTCCTAACACTCGTTGGGCTGCGCGGCTTCGAGTCGCGACTGACGGGCCAGCTCTCCGGTGGCGAGCAGCAGCGCGTGGCTTTGGCACGAGCGCTGGCGCCACGGCCGCGCCTGCTGATGCTCGACGAGCCGCTGGGGGCACTCGACCGCGCCCTGCGGCGAAGCCTGCTCGACGAGCTCCACGGGCTGTTCGAGCAGCTCAGCCTGCCGATCGTCTACGTCACGCACGATCACGAGGAGGCGCTGGCGATCGGCGACCGGGTGGCCGTCATGCATGCCGGACGTGTCGAGGCCGTCCTGCCGCCGCAGGAGCTTTGGCGGCGGCCGCCCAACGAATTCGTGGCGCGTTTCCTGGGTCTCAACAACATCCTCGATGCGGACGTTGTCGACGGCCGAGCGAAGACCGCCCTGGGCACTTTCGCGTTTATTGGGGCTGACGCCACGAACCCCCCGCCAGCCACAGACGGACGGCACCGCCTCCTCATTCGACCCGACGCCTTCCGGCCGGCTGCCGACGAAGACGTCGGTGCCGTCGAGGCCGTGGTCATGTCGACCGCCTTTCGTGGCGACTACACGCTGATGCGCGTCGCCGTCGCTGGATCAGACGAAGCCGCTGCCTCCGCTGACACGGCCACCACGCTGGAAGTCCACACCGACTGGCCCGTGCCGAAGGTGGGTGATCGGGTGCGTCTGTTGGTCGACCCGTCGGGCGTCGTTCTCCTGCCATTGACGTAGAGTGAGCGTGAATGGGAGGCGCGATGGACGAACAATTGCCCGGCATGCCCAAGGTGGGTGATCCAGCGCCGGACGTGGTGCTGCCCGACGACACGGGCACCGAACGGCGCCTGGCCGACGAGCGTGGAAAATGGGTCGTCCTGTATTTCTATCCAAAGGACGACACGACCGGCTGCACCATTGAAGCTTGCGAGTTCCGTGACCGTGACTCGGACATGGCCGATCGCGACGCAGAGGTGTGGGGCGTGAGCATCCTGGGCTCGGGCAGCAAGGCTGCGTTCAAAGCGAAGTTCGGGCTGCCGTTCACGCTCCTCGCCGACGAGAATCACGAGGTCGCGGAGCGTTACGGGACGTGGGTCGAGAAGCAGAACTATGGCCGCACTTACTGGGGCGTGAAGCGCTCGACTTTCCTGATTGACCCGGATGGAAAGATCGCGCGCGCGTGGCCAAAGGTGAAGCCCGAAGGGCATGCTGCGGAGGTTCTGGCCGCACTCGATGAGGAGCGTTCGGAGCGCGTTCCGGTGAGCACAAATTGAGACATCGCCCGTGGGGGGAGACGAGCGATGTCTCGGCCGAAGCATACACATTCGTTACGTGCGTGCAAGGCAACATTACATGCGTATTTCAGCCCCGAAATGTGTCCTCTGTTAACCGCGAAATGGCAATGAGATGACCGACGAAGACGCGACCACCGAGACAACCGAAAAGAAGACTCCCTACACCGACAGGCCAGACCGAGCGCTGGTGATCGTCGCCCACCCCGATGACGCCGATTTCGGCGTCGCCGGCACGATGGCCAAGTGGATACGAGAGGGCACGGTCGGTCGCATGGTCTGCTGCACCAGCGGCGACGCCGGTGCCGACGACGCCCGAACGGATCCGCTCGAGCTGGCCCGCCGCCGTGAGGATGAGCAACGGGGAGCGGCCCGTGTGGTCGGCTACGAGGGCGTCGACTTCCTGCATCGACCGGACGGGGCGTTGGAGAACGATCTGGCGCTCCGCGAGCAGCTCGTTCGGATCATCCGTCAGTTCAAGCCCGATGCAGTCCTGTGCATGGACCCGAGCGTGATCGTCCATTCACGCGGCTCCATCCAGCATGTCGACCATCGCCAGGCCGCCATGGCGGCTGTCGACGCGGTCTACCCGGCGTCGAGGAACGCGATGGCGTTTCCTCACCTGGTAATCGACGAGGGCCTCGAACCCCACACGGTGAAGCAGCTCTTCCTCTTCTTTTGCGAGGTGCCCAACACCTTCGTGGATGTGACCGACACGATCGATACCAAGATCGAGGCGCTCCAGCAGCACGTCAGCCAGCTGCGCAAGCCCGAGGAGCTCGAGGGGATGCTGCGCGGTTGGTCGGCCGAGGCCGGCAAGGAGATCGGTGTCGGCGCGGCTGAGGTGTTCCGCTACCTAGAAGTCGGCTAGCTAACAAGGAGACGAAGCGGCAACCGCGTTTCGCGTGGTCGCGAGTCGACGCGTAGCAGCCGCCCGCAGGCGAGCTGCGAAGCTGGCTACAAGGAAGTCGGGTTTCCGGCTTTCATCAACAGGGGGCGCAAGCGTCCCCAGATGTCCCACAGCTCCGATAGGCGACTCGAGCTGGGTCCCAGCAGCTCGACCAGCTGCTCGAGCGAAAGATCAGGAGCGTGCGACACGAGGTAGTCCTCCGTCCGTACGGACGCACCCTGCCACAGGGCATCGATCGCCGCCTGGCCGGCAGGACGCCGCAGCCCGCGCGGGTCGTAGCCGCAGTACGACAGGGCAAGCGCGAGGTCCCGAGTCTGCGGGGCGTGGTGGTCGGCCCAGCCGCCTGCACCGTCGAAGCGATAGCCCATCGATGCCAGGCTGCGGACGATCTCACCGACTGCCGCGGGCGAGAACTGGCTCCAGAACGGGTGGTCGGACGGCAGCTCCAGCGCCGAGTCCTCCAACGCGCGCGTTCTTATCTGTTCGCGAAGCTCGATCAGCAGGAGTTGAAGTCGCCCGGCCTCGATGCCAGTTTCCTCGGCGGCACGCAACGCAAGACCGAGCAAGGCCTGACGGTCGCCGCTCATGAGGGCGTGAGCCGCCGCCTTCACACCGTCCGCTTCGGCCCAGGCGCGGGCTCGTGCCTCGATATCGCTCGTCGGCGTCGCGCTGACCGTGTCGGTGTACGCGGCCGCAGTTGCCGGCGATCCGTTGGTTGCCGCGACGGGCCGTGGGCTCGTCTGTTCCTCGCATGCCGCGAGGGTCCGGCGCGCTGTCAGGCACGCTTCCTCCGCTGTCTCGGCCGAGATGCGCGCCGCGTCGGCGGCCAGCTCGAGGCCAGGCAGGGTCCGCTCGATCTCGGAGACTCGCTGGGCCAAGCCCTCGGCGCGTCTGTTCGCGTCGCGGGCCTGCCTGTTCAACTGGTCGAGCCTGTGCATCCAGGTCGCCGCCGCGTCACGCAGATCGGCTTCGTCGCTGGCTCTTGCGACGGCAACGTGGTAGTCGCCCTGCGCGGCGAGCTTTTCGTCACGCTGGCGTCTGTTGTCGCGCAGGTACGAGTCGGCCTCGCGCTGGCGCGTCGCGTCGGAAAGCTGACGTCGCGCCTCGCGCAGCGTTACCTGATGCGTCTGGGCGGCTGCGAGAAGGCGATCGGCAGCGGCACAGCGCGAATCGACCTCCGCACGAGCCGGCGCGCACGGCCCACCGATGCTCGCCGCCACGGGCGTGTTGACTGCCGGCGCAGCGCTCGGTCGAGCGTCCGGCACCTCGAAATCGGCGCTTGACATGGGAGGCGAGCCTACGTCCGCTCCCATGGCGCGTCTACGTGACCCTCGTCCATACGGCTGGTACCACGGGCCAGGCTCGAATCCTTGACCGTCGAGGGTCGCCTCTTCTCGAATTCCAATGGACGCAACGGTAAGTCGAGTTTCCGACCCGAAATCGACCCAGAAGCCGACTTCCTCGATGGGGCTGAGCGTGGGCGACGGCCTATCTGCTCGTGACTGAGCCCGCATCACGACCTAGCGTTACATGGAGTGGCATCTGAGAACGCGGCAGCAACCTCCACAGGCCTGCGGCCTTGACGCTTGCGGTGATACGATCGTGCTCGCGAAAAGCGCCGTAAAAACGCGCCTCGCAAGCTCCAAATCGCGCTGAAATTGCCCCAAAATCGTGCCCAGCCTGCGCTTCTGAGAGGTCAGACCACTTGGCAATCGACCCCAACCAGGAATTCCTGGTTCAGCCTGTCGACGCCTCCTGGCTCCAGTGCAATATTGAGTGCCAGGAAGCGTGCCCAGTCGGGACCAACTGCCGCGGTTACCTGAACCTTGCGGCCGAAGGCCAATTCGAAGAGGGCTACATCCTGTCGCGCGAGCCGAATCCGGTCGCCGCGATGTGTGCCTACGTCTGTTCCGCGCCCTGTGAGCGCGCCTGCCGCCGCGGCGACATCGATCGGCCGCTGGCGATCCGCGCCATGAAGCGTTTCCTCGTGGAGTGGCACCAGGCGAGCGGCATCCCCGACGACATGCCACAGATCACGCCCCGCGACACGACCGTGGCCGTGGTGGGCGCCGGCCCTGCTGGCGTCGCCGTGGCGCGGGAGCTGGCCACTGCCGGACACCAGGTCACGGTCTTCGACGAGCTGCCCTATGGCGGCGGCACGATGCTCATCGGCGTCCCCGCCTTCCGCCTTCCGCGCGAGGCCATCGAGATGGATCTCAAGCTGGTGGAGCGGCTGGGCGTTCGTTTCCGGTATGGCGTGCGCATCGGGCGTGACATCACGTTCGAGCAGCTGATGGAGGACTACGACGCCATCGCCATCTGCGCCGGAGCGATGGACGCCGTTCCGCTGGACGTGCCCGGGGGCGACCTGAAGGGCATCCAGTACGGCGTCGACTACATGAAGATCGCCAACCTGGGCGAGCCGCTGACGGTCGGCAACGACGTGGTGGTCATCGGCGGCGGCTACACCGCGATGGACTGCTCGCGCACCAGCCTGCGCTACGGCGCCGAGAACGTGACCATCGCCTACCGCCGCACCCGATCAGAGCTGGTCGTGGACGAGGAGGAGCTGGGCGAGACCGAGCGCGAAGGCGTTCACATGGAGTTCCTGGTCAGCCCGGTCGAGATCATCGGCGACGACGACGGCAACGTCGCGGCCGTGAAGTTCATCCGCAACCGCCTTGGCGAGCCCGATGCCACCGGCCGCCGTGCACCGGTGCCCATCCCGGGCAGCGAGTTCGAGATCAAGGCCGACACGGTCATCCCGGCTGTCAGCCAGGCCGCCGACAACACCTTCCTGCCCGTCGAGTCGAGCTTCGAGATCAACCGCGGCCGTGTCCGCGTCGACCCGGGCACCTACGCCACCAACGTACGCGGCGTGTTCGCATGCGGCGACTTCGTCACGGGACCGACGACCCTGATCGAGGCCGCGGGCCACGGCAAGAAGTGCGCATATGCCGTTGACCGCTACCTGTCCGGCCGGCGCGAGGTCGATGTCGACGCCAACGTCCGCATCGTCAGCTCGTGGCGCCACGAGATGCCCGATTTCTACGACGTCCTGCCGCGCGTCCACGTGCCCATGATCCAGGTGCAGGCACGGATGCCGTCCACTGACCCGCATGTCAACTTCACCACTCCCGTGGAGAAGGGCTACACCACCAGCCAGGCCGTCACCGAAAGCACGCGCTGTCTGATGTGCAACTACAACATCTGGTTCGACGGTTTCCGCTGCGTGCTCTGCGGTGCGTGCGCCGACGTGTGCCCCGAAGGCGTGATCCACATGATCGACATCAACCAGATGAAATCGGAGGGGCCGCTGCCCGAGCTGGTCGATGCCTACGGCTGGTCGGACGGCGCCGCGATGGTCCTCGACGAGGAGCGCTGCATCCGTTGCGCACTGTGCGTGAAACGATGCCCGTATGACGCCATTACCATGGAGCGGTTCGAGCTCCAGGAGATAAGCAGCGACGGTCGCCTCTACAAGGAGAGCTACCGCGACACCCAGCTTGGGCTGCTCGGCATCGGTAACCGCGAGACGGCTGGAGGATTTGTTCGTTGAGCTTCCTCGAGCGCGTGGACACCGCACTGCGGCGCAGCGCGCTTTTCCGGTCGCTTTTCAGGCAGCCATACCCCGCCGACGAGCGATCGCGTGCCTACGCGGTCATGAACAACGTGTTCCTGCACATCCACCCGGTGCGGGTGCGGCAGCACGCGGTCAAGTTCGCCTACACGTTCTGCCTCGGCGGCCTGTCGTTCTTCTTCTTCCTGGTGCTGACCGTGACGGGCGTCTTCCTGATGTTCTTCTACGTCCCATCGTCGACGTCCGCCTACGACGACATCCTGCGCATCCAGGCCGAAGTTCCATTCGGGCTGCTCACGCGAAACATCCATCGCTGGGGCGCCCACCTGATGGTCTTCTTCGTCTTCCTGCACATGATGCGGGTCTTCTACCACGGGGCCTACAAGCCGCCGCGCGAGTTCAACTGGGTGATCGGCACGCTGCTGCTCTTCTTCACGATCGCGCTGTCGTTCACCGGCTACCTGCTGCCGTGGGACCAGATCGCGTTCTGGGCGATCACCATCGGCAACAACATCGCCTCGTACGTGCCGCTGCTGTCGCGGCCGTCGCAGCTGCTGATCTTCGGCGGCATCGAGGTCAGCCAGAACACCCTCTTACGCTTCTACGTGCTCCACGTGATCCTCTTACCGCTGACTGTCGCTGTGTTCCTCGCCGTCCACTTCTGGAGGATCCGGAAGGACGGCGGCATCTCCGGCCCGCTGTAGGTGAGTGATCGATGACTGACGAGAAGAAGCCCGAGCAGCGACTACCGACTACTACCAAGGAGGAGCCGTCCGCGCCGTCGCGCCGGACAGCGCTTCCAGCCGCGCCGCCGGAGCGGCGAACGACCGAGATCGACAAGCAGCGCGTACCGATGGCCGCCAAGCCATACCGGCTGCTGGCGCTGGTCAAGCAGGACGCCGTGGTTCGCGTTCAGAAGGAACCGGACGACACGGTCATGACCTGGCCGCACCTTCTGTCGATCGAGTTCTTCGCGGCGGCGGTGATGAGCGTCTTCCTGCTGCTGATGGGCGTGTTCGTCAACGCGCCACTCGAGGAGCTGGCCAATCCGAACGTGACCCCGGCCGTGGCCAAGGCGCCGTGGTACCTGGTTGGCATCCAGGAGCTGCTGGCCTACTTCCACCCGACGGTCGCCGGTGCCATCCCGATCGTCACGATCTTCGCGGCGATCATGGTGATCCCGTACATCGACCGCGGGCCACGCGGCGATGGTGGCTCGTCTCATCCGCGCGATCGCAAGCTGGGCGTAGTCCTGTTCACTATGTTCTGCGCCGCCGGACTGGTGATCACCTTCCTTGGCGCCTTCTTCCGTGGCCCCGGCTACGCCTTCACCGTGCCGTGGGAGAACGGACTGTGGTTCGCGCTCTAAATGGGTAATTGGAAGCTGGCTCGCTGGCAAGAGCCGCGGACGCTGACCAGGGACGTCCTGCGCGAGATGCGCCAGGGCCGTCCTGCGGGCATGTCGCGACGAACGCTGATTCGCCGCTCGATCGGCTTCGGCGTTTCGCTGTGGCTGCTGGAGCTGACCGGCGGCATCCTCGGCTTCCTGTGGCCCAACCTGTCGCGCGGCTTTGGCGGCGCGCTCACCCTGGGTGACATGGCCGTTGTTTCGGGCAACCCCGCGGTGCAGGGCGTGACGCTCTCCGACGGGGCTCCGTCCTACTTCTCGGTTGCCCGCACCTACGTCCAGCTCATCGATCCCGCGCGCGGGTTTGTGGACGGCACGAGCGCCGACGGATCCGGCGCGAACACCAACGTGCGGACGCTCTATCAGCGCTGCCCGCACCTGGGCTGCAAGCCCAACTTCTGCACGACCAACTACTGGTTCGAGTGCCCGTGCCACGGGTCGCGTTACGACCGCTTGGGCACGAAGGTCCAGGAGCTCGGTCCCGCGCCGCGCAGCCTCGACCGATTTGCGCACACGATTGAAGCCGGCGTCCTGACGGTCGACACGTCGCGCCTGACGCTTGGCCCGCTCCCGGTGGCTCTCGGCCAGCCCGGCCTTATTCCCGCCCGATCACCAACGGGCTGCGTGTGACAGAGGATCGAACCGGTCGCGAGCTGACGCCGCGTCCGGAAGAGCAGGAAGGCGCCGTCGCCCCGCGCGAATCGTCCCGTACCCGAACCTGCGACAGAATCGTTTCCAGAGCGCTTCTCGTCCGGCGAGCAGACGCACAGCGTCGGCCTGACCGAGGAGCGTGCCGCGCAGGTCGTTCGCCAGAGCAGCAACGGCCGGATGGTCGCGTTCCTGGCCGTGCTGATCTTCATCCTGTTCATCCCCATCTACTGGCTGTACGACATCGGCCTGCCGGTGCTCGGCATCGAGGGCCGACTCCAGAAGGAGGCCGACCAGCAGTACGTGACCGATGTGTCGCGCGGCTACGCGCTGTTCCTTGCCAACTGCGCGCGCTGCCATGGAAACAACGGCGAAGGCGGAGTCGGACCGCCGCTCAACGACCAGATGAAGCTGTTCAACGCGCTTACTCCCCAGGGTCTGCCCGGCACCGGCCACCTCAATCCGAACTACCTGAACAATGTCCTTTCAGTCGGCGGTCGCTACGTGTGCGGCGATCCGAACAGCGTCATGCCCGCGTGGCTCAACCCAGCCGGGCCGCTCAACTATCGCCAGGTGGCGGAGCTGATCGCGTGGATCACGGCCTCGTCGGACACCGACTTCACCTACGTGCCGCCGCATCCAGAAGGCGGCGCGACGCAGGCGCCCAATGTCGACGTCGAGGGTTGGCGCGACCCGAACTTCACGCCTCCGCCGGGCTCAACTCCTGTCCCAGCGTGCTGGCGGGCACCCGCCGCCAGTGGACCTGTTGCCACGCCGGCTCCCATCACCAGCCCCGGCACCGTCGAGAATCCGCGCGTCATCAATATCGAGGCGACCGCCAATCTGCAGTGGGTCGATCCAACCACCCAGCAGCCGCTTACGGCAGTTGCCGTTCTCCAGGGCGAGACCGTCGAGTTCCACGTAACCAACCCGTCGACGCTGGCCCACAACTTCCACCTTGGATCGAGCGACGAACTGGCCGCTGCTCCTCAAGAGAACGAACTGCCCGGCGTCGACCTTCCCGCGGGCTCCACGGAGGACGTCCCGCTGACCGTCAATCAGCTTGCGGCCGCCAGCCCGCAGTTCGCCTGCACGGTGCCGGGCCACTACACGACAATGCACGTCGATATCGTCCTCCAGCAAGGCGGTCCAACCGCATCCGGGGCTGCTTCGCCGCCGGCATCGGGCGCGACGTCGCCGGCTCCATCGGCTGCCGCACCATCGGCTGCAGCGTCTCCTGCACCATCGGCGTTGCCGTAGATGGCTGAGTACGCGCTGCCGCCCGGCGCTGTCAAACGCCGTGCCGTGTTCGGTCTCCTCGATGCCGACGGCTGGGGCTGGGCAACGATCAAGGCCACGTGGTGGTTCCTGCTGATCATCTTCCTGCTGGGCTACGTGCCCGACCGCGGTTATTACTTCACCGTCGCGCCGACGGTCGACCTGGGCTACAACGCGATCAGCCCCATCAACCTGTGCCCGGCAAACAACAAGACGCTGCCCTGCCCGGCGCCGGCTGGCGCGGTCATCCCTTACGAGCAGAGTCCCGAGCAGCTCGCCCTTCCAGGTGGCGGCAGGGCCGGCGCCGGCTCCACTACGAACGGCGAGAACATCTACATCATCGGCGGCCGCACTCCGGCGGGAACGACGGCCAGCGTGCTCACGACGACCACATTCGACGGCAACCTCGCCCAGTGGACCGAAGCTCCGCCCCTGCCCGAGCCGCGCTCGGATGCGGCAGTTGTCAGCCTGGGTGGCCTGCCCTTCGTGATCGGCGGAAAAGACGCTGCCGGGGCACCCACGGACACGGTCTTCCAGGGAATCATCACCAACGGCGCCCTCACCGGTTGGCAGCCAGCCGCTGTGACGCTGCCCGAGCCACTCAGCGACTTGAGTGGCACATCCACCACCGCGGGCCTATACGTATTCGGAGGCCGTACGGCGGACGACGCGGTCTCGGCCAAGACATACCAATCGGTGCTTTCAACGGCGTCGGGTGCTGCCACCCTCAAGCCGTTCACCGAGCTCACCGAGCTGCCGCTTCCTGAGGCGCGCGCATCTGCTGGCGCGATCGGCGCCGGTGGCGCGGTGTACATCGTCGGCGGACAGGGCCCTGGCGGCGCCGCCAACTCGGTCTTCTTCCTGCAGTTCGATACGCACGGCCAGCCTGCGATCGACACGGACACCGGCCGAGTGTTTGGCTGGGGCGTCTCGGTCGAGCAGTCGGCTGCCGCAGCACTGCCCGAGCCGCGCTACGACTTCGCGACGTTCACCAACTCAGGTGCGATTCACGTGGTTGGCGGCTATGACGCCAACGGCGCTGCTGTGGACACCGATATGTGGGCCAATCCGAGCCCGATCGACGGCACCATCACTGGCTGGCATCAGCTCGATGCCACCACTCTTCCAGCTCCACGAGCCGAGGCCACGGCCGCCGTTCTGGGCCAGTTCGTCTACATCGTCGGTGGCTCGTCCGGCGGCGACACGCTCGACGCGACCATCCTGCGCGCCGACGTCGCGCCAAGGTTGCCATTCTTCAGGCTCGGGCTGTTCGGGGTGACCATCCCGGCCCTATCGATCCAGGGCGAGATCGGGCAGCAGCTGGGCTACATCGTCGCCGGATCTGCAGCCCTCGGGAACTTCGTGATCCTTGTGATCATCGGCTGGTGCTACTCGCACAAGCGCGAGACGTTCCGCTTCTTCGAGTGGATCTCGCGGGGCCGCTTCCGCGCCCCTCCAGAAGATGAGTACCTGACCTAGGTCGCTCGTCCGTTCCTGCGCGCTTCCGCGCCCTCACCTTCCACGCTTGGACTTTCACGCTGGGGCGAGCGGATGCCGACCACATCGGCATATCCGACTCAATCGAGGCTTAAGGCTCGCAGGGCCGCTCCGTTTCACGCTTGTCCGCTCGATCGGCCGAACGGCTTGCGCCTCGGCGGAAGTCTTAGGGCCCACTTGCTGCCATTTTGCCAATGGCATCGGCATCGTCCGGCCAATAGGCTCGTCGGCGGCGTCGATATCAGCGACGCTGATGTAGCAGAGGCAGGGCTTGCCTCGAGACCGGTGTGGCCAAATTCACCCGACCACGGCACGCGTCCACGCTCAACTGACTGCAAATCCAGCCGGTGCCGGCGATCAGGACGGTCCTTAACGCTCCCCACGCCCCGGCGTATCAGCCACGCTGATATTGGGCGCGCCAGCGTGCGCCCAACCCCAGCGCGGGCAATTTCTTACGGAGTCGACGACGCGGCTGGCGAGCTCGTGGCCTCGGTTGACGAGATCGGGCTGGCAGAGGGCTCTTCGGTCGCAGTCGGCGTTGGCTCCGTCGGTGATGGCTCGGTGGTTGCGGGTGGCTCGGTCGGCGAAGGCTCAGTCGTGGCAGCAGCGCTGGGCGAGGCCGGCGGGGTCGTGGCTGCCGGTGTAGGCACGACGACACCCGGGACTTCGCACTTCAGGACCTGACCCTGCGCCGGCGTGCCCGAAGGGGCCGAGGCGTTTATGGCGACGTACAGACTGCCGTCTGGGCCAAACGCAATGCCATACGGGCCTGGCAGGCCGATCACCACATCCTCCGGTGCCGCGTCAGTGGCGAGGGCCACGCTGCCCGGCTCCGGCGGTTGCGCCAGCAGGTTTGCGGACAGCTGACTGGCGTACAGAGACGAATCTGCCAGCCACGGCCACGCCGACCACGGTGTTCAGACCGGTCGCGGCGTCGGTGATCGTGCCATCGGGATCGACGTGGATCACCTTGGCAGAACCAGGCGTTCCCCAGAGGGCTGCACCGGGCAAGAGACCGACGAAGACGCCCCCATTGGGATCCGCCTCGACATCAGTTGGTACGGGATCGACTTCGGCGGCTCCCCCGCGAGCTGGATTCGGCGCGCCGTCGGCCGACGGCAGACCCGGTATCACGGCCAGCAAGTTGATCTCCCCGGTGGCCGGATCGACTGTGTAGATGTCGTTGCCGCCGGAATTGCCACGTAGAGCAGGCCATCGGTACCGATCGCCAGGCCGCCCAAATCGCTGTCAATGGCGTTCGGGTCGGGGTTCTGGGAACGCTCGGCCTCACCGAGATCGGCAACAACAGTCACCGTGCCCGTGCTGTCGACCGACACGACCTTGCCGGCGGTGCCGGCCGGGATGATCTGTCCGAGGGCGGGGCCAGGTCCGCCGTTCGACACATAAAGGGTGCCGTCGTCGGCGACCACCACGTCGGCCGGCCCAACGATCTCGGTGCCGAAGCCGTACGAGGTCAGGCCGTCAACGACCACCGACTGCGTGCCATCCGGTGTGACCTTTGATACGCGACCTGTTTCGCCGTGGGTCGTTACGGGGGCCGGCGACCCCGCCGCACTGGGCGCGGGACTTGATGTTGATGAGCTTGCACCGGGGCTGGGCGGCGGCGCATTCGGGAAGTCGGGTTCCGTACCAGCATCGCCGGCCTCGGCAATGTAGAGCGTTCCGTCCGCCGCCACGCTGATGCCACGAGGGTTCAGCAGCGCGGTCGCCACGACCGTGCATGCTTCGGGCAGAGGAGTCGACGTTGCGAGCGCAGTAGCTGTTTCAAGGGCCACCGACGGCGCGGTCGTTGCCGCCTGTGTTGGCCGTAGTGTTCCCGGCGCGCCGACTGAGGGGGACGGTGAGGCCGTTGGCCCAGTGCAGGCGGCTGCCAGGAGTACCGCGGCGGCTCCCAAGGTGAACAGAAGGGGTGGACGCGAGAGTGAGGTTGGACGGAAGCGGATCATGAGAGGCTCCAGAAAGTCTGCCCAGGGCGCACGGAAAGACGCCCGTCTGGCCACTATGGACCTGGTTCGCGTGCCGAAGCATTCCACGCAGCTTCGAAGAGGGTTTCATCCGCGTGAAGGTCTGCTGTGAATCAGTAGCAATTGTGCGCAGCCAGCCGCGACCATAATTCCGCGCCTCGCGAGAAGGTGAGTACCTGACCTAAGCTCGCTGGTCCGGCTCGGGCCGTGATGCCTTGCGATAAGCCGTAGCGCCCAGTGCACCCCTCATGTTTCGCTTCCGAAGGTGCCATCCCTCCGCGTATCCTGTAGTCGGCACTTGGCTGAAAAGTAAGGAGGACGGATGGAAGCTGCCGCGCGCGTGACATGCAAGGGTCAGATCACCATCCCGAAGATCATCCGCGAGGCGCTCGGTGTCGAGGACGGCGACCACGTCGTCTTTCGCGTCGAAGGAGAACGGGCCATCATCGCGCGGACTCCCAATCTGCTCGACATGGCAGGACTAATAGCCGGCCCGGCACCGACACGGGGCACGTCTTGGGATGACGTGGTGGCTCGTGCCCGCGCGAACCGAACTCGTTCGGGCGCGGCCGATCTGCGTGCCGGTGTCCGATCGTCAGGCGCGAAGGCAGCCTCCGACCACGCCAAAGCGATCTCGCCCTCGACATCGAGTGCCAAGCGGGCACGCAGCCGCAGCGTCGACGCAGTCAGCCCTCGCTCCTAGATTTGCCGGCCTTTCTTGGCGCGCGAGTGCTGTTGCAGCACCTGCTTGGCCAGCCTCCACAGCTTGCAGCCGCAGCGACGGATCTCTTGTCGCGCGACGAGGTGCTGCTGCTGACCGACGTTGCCTTCGCGGAGGTCATGACTACGCTCGAGCGGCGCGCGGAAGGAATCGAGGGGAGTCAGCTGCGCGAGATCGGGCGCGCGATAGTCGGCCATCCCACAGTGGCTGTCGTGGACGACGTCGTGCTACTGCGCGCGCTCGAGCTGGTGGACCTCAATCGCGCGTCCTATCTGGACGCATACACGCAGGCCGTCGCCGAACGAAGTGGAGTTCGCGCAGTGATCCTGGACGGTGATCAGGTAATCGCGACTCCCACCTGAGCTCAGGCGAGGTGGCAGGCGGCTTCGGTCTTCTCATCCAGCTTGCGGAGCGCCGGGATCTCGACAGCACAGCGCGCCACGGCGATTGGACAGCGGGGCGCGAATGCGCAGCCCTCCAGATGCTCAAACGGGTCGGGCGGCTCGCCCTCCAGCGTGGGCGCGAGGTGTCCGGCCGAGGCACCCGGACTGGCCGCCAATAGGCCCTGGGTGTAGGGGTGGCGTGGCCGGGCGAAGACATCCTCGGTTGGAGAGTGTTCGACGACGCGACCGTGATACATCACGTAGATGTCCTGAGCGATTGCCCGCGCAGCATCTAGGTCGTGGGTGACCACGAGCAGTGCGACGCCAAGCGAGACTCGAATCTCGCTCAGTAGACGCAGGATCCGAACGGTGAGCGTTGCGTCCAGGGCACTCACCGGCTCGTCGCACAGGAGAACACGCGGCGCCGAGCTCAGGGCTCGCGCAATCGCCGCGCGCTGGCGTTGCCCCCCCGAGAGCTCGCGCGGACGGGCATGAGCCACGTTGTGGTCCAGATGCACGCGGTCCAGGTATTCGGCAATCAGCCCGGCGCGAGACGTTTTTGGCACGCCGCGCAGGGACAACCGCTCCTCGATCTGGTCGCCGATGCTCATCCAGGGCGTCAACGAAGCCGTCGCGTCCTGGTAGACGAGCTGTGGCCGCTGGCCGGCCCAGCGCACGTCACCACTTTCAGCCTTTACCAACCCGGCGGCCATACGAAGGACGGTCGTCTTGCCGCTGCCGCTCTCGCCGACGAGCGCGACGCAGCCACCCTCCGGCACGGAAATGCTGACGTCATCGACAGCCCTGATTGCCTTGTCGCCGCTGACGAACGTCTTGGTGACGTTACGAAGCTCCAGCAGCAGGCGGCGCATCAACGATTTGGTCCTGCGGTCTGTTCGCCATTGGGATCTCTGTCGCGGGCGCCGAGCCCGTCGTCGGCAGAGGATGCAGACACGCGGCTACGTGGTCTGGCTCCGGACCCACAAAGGCAAGACCTGGCGGTGGCTCGATCTCGCACTCGGCTGTTCGTCGGGCGCAGCGGGGCGCGAAGGCGCAGCCTGGCGGTAGAGCAATGGGGTCAAGCGGCTTATCGGGCACCTCCGTTGTGCGTCCATCTCCGCGCAGCTCGCGGCTCGCCGCGAGCAATGCCGCGGCGTAGGGGTGTCGGGGGTGTGAGAGGACATCTTCTGTCGTGCCCAATTCGCATATCAGTCCGGCGTAGAGCACGGCCACGCGGTCGGCAATCGATGCCGCAACGGCCAGGTCGTGGGTGACGAACAAAACGGCCGTTCCATGGTCCCGTCGGAGTCGATCGAACAGCAGCAGGATCTGCGCCTGCACGCTCGTGTCTAGAGCCGTCGTCGGCTCGTCAGCCACGATAAGGCGCGGCGCTCCAAAGGCGTCACCGCGAACTTTGTCCTTTTCGATGACGCCTGATCCGCCGCGCGCCATGGCGATCATGACCCTTTGCCTGAGACCTCCCGACAGCTCGTGCGGGAACTGGCCGCTCCTGCGTTCGGCCGCAGGAACGCCCGCCTCGACCATGTGCTGCACCGCGAGGTCGTGCTCGATGCCCCGTTCGGTCAGCTGCCGTCCAATGGGCATCGACGGATTCAGAGACATCAACGGATCCTGAAAGACTGCCCCCAAGAGCTCGCGTCGGACAGCACGTCGCTGCGAATCAGGAGCGGTAAGCATGTCGACGCCGGTGACGCTGACTTGGCCGGAAACGGTGACGTCGGGCGCGTCGGGCAGGAAACCCAGGATGGCCTGCGAGAGGACGCTTTTTCCTGAGCCGGACTCGCCGACGAGGGCGACGATCTCGCCAGGCTGAATGTCGAGGGACACGCCGCGCAGAGCCCGCAGCGTGCCATCCTGGCGGCGGAGCGAGATATGCAGGTCGCGGACTGAAGCGACGGGCTCGCCCGCTGGAGATGTCTCGGCGTTGCTGCTCATTTCAAGATTGCACTCCAGCTCGCGGGCCCGAAGTCGCGGATCTGCACCCAGCTGGAGAAAGTCAACGATGAAGTTGACCAGAACATAGGCCACGCCGAGGACTAGAACCACGGCTGTGATCGCCGGGAAATCGGCAACCTCGATCGCCTGGCTCGCGTACCTGCCGAGACCTGGCCACGACAGCATCTGTTCGATGATCACGACGCCCGTCAGGAGGGCTCCGAACTGAAGGCCGGCCATGGACAGTGCGGGTCCAGAGGCGTTACGCAGTCCGTGATTAAGGACGACTCCACGGCCTGTCAGTCCCTTTGAACGCGCGGTTCTGACGAAGTCTTCTCGCATCACCGAATTCGAGCGAGCCGTGCAGCACGCGCGCTATTGCCACTGCCGGCACGATCGCCAAACATATGCACGGAATGACCAGGTGCCAAAGCCGTCAAGGCTCTTCTGAAAATCGAGCTGGATGATGCCATCTAATACGTACAGGCCGGTCGGGCCAGCTGGGTTGACCCCATCACTCAGTCGCGCACCTGGCGGGAAGAGACCGAGCTGCTTGTACAGCACTATCAGCAGGAAAAGGGCGACGGCGAACGTCGGCGCCGACGCCAGCGCGTTCATGACGACCCGAAGAGGTCCTGAGCCAGCTCGTCCCGATGCGGCCCATGTGCCCAGGACCAGTGCCAATCCGAACACCAGAAGCCCCGTCCAGAGGGCCAGCTCCAGCGTGGCCGGCCCGAACTGGGCTATGTCCTGGCTGCACCGGACGGCGCGTCCGCAGCGACGTACCAAAATCCCCGGTCACTGCCTTCTGCAGGAACGTGACGTACTGGACCGGCAGCGGTTGGTCGTATCCCAGCTCGTGGCGCACTCGTTCAACAACGGCAGCCGGTGCCGAGCCACCGACCATCGCCCGAATCGGGTCGGCCGGTAGGACCGCGCGGATCGCAAACACGGCGATCGACAGGGCAAAGAGGACACCGACGAGGGACAGAACACCCGAGCCCGACTTTCGCTCGAGGGGTCACTTCGGCCACAATCTATTGGCGATGAACGTCGAATCCCGTGATTCCGTCTCGCTGAAGCCCGCAGAGCTCGATGAGTTCGGTCAACTCCTGCTCGCGGCAACGGGCTCGCCGATCGGCCGACGAGGAGCTCGACCGCCAGGTCGAAGCATTCCCGCTCGCCGTCGTCGCGATGCTCGACGGCGAGCTCCAGGGCGTCATGCTCGGCTCGCTCGAACGCATCGGCGGCACGCCGTCGATCCTGTGGGGGCTCGGCGTCGCGCGCAAGGGCAAGCAGCGCCGGCCGCGACGCTCAAGGTCGATGACCGGCGAGCTGTCGCGCCGGGCCGCGATCTCGTTCCCCGACGAGGACGTGCTCGTCGCGACCCGGCTCTGCGCAGCCGAGCTGCTACGCGCTGCTCGCAGAGCTACGCGAACGTCGTGCCGCGGCCCGGGCTACACGCCGAACGGCGAGGACCGCGCGTGGGGTCGCCGGCTCGCGAAGCGCTTCGGCGTTCGAACCGCACTTCGACGACCGTGCGTTCACGCGTCGCCGTCAAGGGTCGCAAGCCCCCGTGCGTGCCGGTGCTCGACGCGAGCCCGGTGAAGGCGATCGGGCGGCGCCAAGATCGTGTCGCTCGTCGGTGACCTCGACGCGACGCGCGGCCAGGCGATGATCGCGTTCGGCTGGGCGATCGCCGAGGAGCTGGCGGCCGGCTCCTACAGTCGACGGCCGCTGACTGCCCGTGCGTCGGTAGACCCCGCCGCGCTGCCTACCGACGCAGCAGCGGCGTCGAGTCTCGGCGCGCAGCGCGTCGCGGTGCGTGACCGGGCGGCGGCACGCGTAGTGCTCGCAGACGTACGCGGTCGGGGCGCCGTCGACGAGCGGTCGCGCCGTCGAGGAGCGGGCTCGACGTCGCGCCCGGTGGCGCGGTGAGCGTCACCGACGCGGGCAACAGACGGTGCGTGACCTCGCGCCGGAGCGCGCGCGTGCGCGGGTCGTCGGCGGATCGCCGACGATCGCGATCTCGATCGGCGGGCGTGAGCGTCGCGTTCGAGCGCGCCGAGCAGGTACGCGAACGCGGTCGGGTGGCGACGCCATCGGCCGGGCGAGCATGCTCGAGGATCGCGAGCGCGGGCTCGGCGTAGCGCGGTCGTCGCCGGTGAGCGCGGCGAGGCGCAGCAGCCCGTTCGCGGCGAGCGAGTTGGCCGACGGCGTCGCGTCGTCGAACACGTCCTTCGGTGCGCACGACGAGCGCCTCGGCGTCGTGCCCGGTCGTGAAGAAGCCGCCGCCGTCGGCGATCGTGGAACAGCCGCAGCGAGCTCGTCGGCGACCGTGCGCGCCTCGGCGAGCCACACGATGTCGTCGAGCTCGGCCAGCGTGAGCAGCGCTTCGAGCAGCGCGGCGTAGTCCTCGGCGTACGCGAGGTACGGGCGCCCGCCACGACCGCAGGAAGCCGCCGTCGTCGCGGCGTAGCTCGCGCGAGGAGGAAGCGCGCGTTGGTGCGGGCGGCGTCCATCCAGTCGTCGCGGTCGAGCGCGGCGGCGGCCTCGGTGAGCGCCGCGAGGAACAGCGCGTTCCAGCCGAGCAGCACCTTGTCGTCGAGACCGGGCCGCACCCGTGCGTCGCGGCGCTCGAGCAGCGCGGCAGCGGCGCACGCACGACCGCGGGCGACGGTCCTCGGTTGCGGGTCGACGACGTGCAGGATGTTGCCGCGGAAGCCGGTGTGCGGATCGACGAAGTTCCCCGCCTCGGTGACGCCGTAGTAGCGGATCGACCTCGTCGGCGTCGTCACCGCACACCTCGCGGATCTCGGCGAGCGACCAGCAGGTAGAACTTGCCCTCGATGCCTTCGGAGTCGGCGTCCTCGGCGGAGAAGAAGCCGCCGCTCGGCGTGGCGCAGGTCGCGCAGCACGTAGCCGACGATGTCCTCGACGACGCGCTGATAGCGCGCCTCGCCGGTGACGAGGAAGCCGTGCAGGTACGCGCGGGTCGAGCAGCGCGTTGTCGTAGAGCATCTTCTCGAAGTGGGGGACGAGCCAGTCGTCGTCGGTGGAGTAGCGCGCGAAGCCGCCGCCGAGCTGGTCGTGGATGCCGCCCGCGGCCATCGCGTCGAGCGTCGTGGTGATCATCTCGCGCGTTTCGTCCGCGCCGGTTGCGGACGTACGCGCGGCACAGGAAGTCGAGCGTCATCGCCTGCGGGAACTTCGGCGCACCGTCCGAAGCCCCCCGAAGCGCGGCTCGAACTGGGCGTGGATCGTGGCGTAGGCGGCGTCGAGCAGTTCGGGCCGCGAGCGTCTGCGGCGCGCGTCGGGTCGCAGGACCTGCTCGTCGATCGCCGCGGTGAGCTGCTGGCCTGCTCCAGCACGTCGGCGACGGTTGTCGCGCCACGCCTCGGCGACCGCTTCGCACACCGTCGACGAACGCCGGGCATGCCGTGGCGGTCGTCGTTCGGGAAGTACGTGCCGCCGTAGAACGGCCGGCCGTCGGGCGCGAGCCACACGCTCATCGGCCAGCCGCCCCGCCCGGTCAGCGCCTGCACCGCCTGCATGTAGACGGCGTCGACGTCGGGCCGTTCCTCGCGGTCGACCTTCACGTTCACGAACAGCCGGTTCATCACCTCCGCGATCGCGGCGATCCTCGAACGACTCGTGCGCCATCACGTGGCACCAGTGGCACGACGAGTACCCGACCGACAGGAAGATCGGCTTGTCCTCGGTCGCGGCGCGCCGCGGCGAACGCCTCCTCGCCCCACGGATACCAGTCGACCGGATTGTCGGCGTGCTGGCGCAGGTACGGGCTCGTCTCGTCCGCCAGCCGGTTCACCCCGCCGACCCTAGCGACCGGCGCATCGGGCGTTACCAGCCCACCCATTTGGTGGGCTGGTAACGCCCTGGGTCTCAGACGCCGAGGCGGGTGAGGGCGTGGGCGACGGGGGTGTAGGCCGCGTGGGCGAAGTCGTCGAGCGATGCCCGGTTGCCCTTGGCGAAGGCGGTGTCGGCCTCTTCCCACAACTCGGCCTCGACCGGGGCGAGCACGGCGCGGATCTCGGCGAGCGCGTCGGCGTCTGCGTCCACACGATCGCGCAGACTCGCGAACCGGTGCCACTGCGCTCATCGGCGAGCTCGCGGCGCCACCGCGGGTGCGAACATCGGGACGTAGACGCTCGCGCACGGACTGCCGAGCGCGACCCAGGCGCGCAGCGGCGCGTCGTCGGCGCGCAGCTCGGCGATCATCGAAGCCGTCGTCACCTGGTAGTCGCGCACGTGCATGCAGACCGTGACGCCGCTCCAGTCGTCGCCGACGTCGGTCGGCGGCGGCGCCACGTCGGCGGGATCGGAGCCGGGCGCACCCCACGCTCGGGAACCGTGATGACGGAGCGCCGCCACGATGTCGCGCGGGGTCGCCTGTTCGCCGGCGCGGACGACGGCGGCGGTCGCCGCCAGTCGATGGTCGGCGAGCCCGTCGGCGCGTTCGGCGTCTCGCCACTGCTGGAAGTCGGCGCCGGCCGTGATCGCGGCCGAGGACCGCGTCCAGTCCGTCGAGAGCGTGAGCCGGTTCGAGATCGACGGCGCCGGCCGCGATCGGGCTTGGCCGCCCAGGTACGTCCGCTGGTTTCGAGCGACCCACCCGCCACTCGCGTCCGCGAGGAGGAACGACGAGAAGTAGGGCTCGTCGTGATCGAGCTCTCCCGATCCGCCCTGCCCGTGCGCTTCGAGCAGCGCGGTCACGACGGCGAGCGCGTCGTCGGCGGTGGTGGCACGTTCGAGGCCGAGCCGCACGAGATCCATGCCGAGCAATGCCGCGCGGCTGGGCGCGCGGCGTCGTCGATGGTCCAGACCTTCTCGTTGCCGATCGCGACGCCGTGCTCGTTCACCCCGTGCTCGAAGCCCCACAGCCACGTCGGCCGCGATCCGAGGAGCGCGTGCGCGCCCGGCGTCGGGGATGCGTGAGGTACTGGGTCCGCAACGCCGTCGCGCCGGCACCCGCCGGTGTCGCCGGCAGCGGTCGTGCCACTCGACGACCTGCGCCTCGGTCACCGGCCGGTCCGAGTTCTTCGCGAACAGCATCCCGTCGCGGGTTCGGATCGCAAGGGTGTCGCACACGGCGGTGACGGTAGCGTCAGGACGGTGAACGGCGACGACGTCCGCGCCGCGGCAGCGCGAGTGCGAACGGGTGCTCGCGCCGGCGGTCGACCGCGATTGGTCGATCCCGATCCCGCAGATGGAGTGGACCGTGGCGATGGCCGTGGCCCATGCCGCGCAGGCATGCGTCTGGTACGCGTTCGACCTCTCCGCGCGCGGTGCCGACCTGGCGGCCTTCCAGCCGGCAATCGAGGCCACCGCGACTCCCGACGTCCTGATGGCAACCCTCGGTACGACCGCGAGCCTGCTCGCCGCGGTCATCGACGCCGCGCCGCCCGAGGCACGCGGTTTCCACCCGTTCGGTCAAGCCGACCCGTCCGGGTTCGCGGCGATGGCCTGCGACGAGCTGCTCGTACACACCGACGACGCGGCGCGCTGGCCTCGGTCTCGCGTTCAGTCCGGATCGGGCGCTTTGCGGGCGCACGTTGGTGCGCCTCTTTCCCGAAGCGCCCGCCGACGCCGACCCCTGGGACACGCTCCGGTGGGCGAACGGTCGCATCGCGCTCGACGACCGACCTCGCCGCGACCGGTGGAAGTGGCACTGTGCGCCGCTCCCGCCGCGGGAGGCCTGACCGCTACCGCGCCGCGAGCTCGTGCGCCAGGACCTCCGCCGTGAACGGTGAGCCGGTCGCTTGTTCGATGAGCTGGTCCCAGCGCGCCCGCGCGCCCGGGGTGAAGATCTCTCGCGCCAGGAACGTTCCGGCCTCGGGGCGGTCGACGATTCCCCCGAACCGCTCGTTGAGGGTCGCGGACAGTTGCGACGCGATCAGCTCGCCGTACAGGTAGTTCTGGTAGTAGACGGGCGCGACCGCGAGGTGGATCTTCGCGGCCCAGTCGGGCGCGTTGCGGCCCGTCGGGCCGGTGCACGAGCTGGAACCGCTCGACGAGATCCCACCACGGTGCGTCGTGGTCGGCCGTCGGGGTCGGCGTACAGGCCGCGCTCGAAGTGCGTCATCACGAGCACCCAGCGGGCGAAGACGAGCAGCTGCGCCCGGCGCGCGGCGCGCGAGTCGCGGCGCGAGCGTCGTCGACCGTCGCGGCGGGCACGCCGGCGATCGTGCGCGAGCCACTCCGGCTCGTGCACGAGCCGGCCGCACCGCATCGCGACGCCCTCGGTGCAGGCACATGTGCATCGTGCGCAGGAGCCACGGCAGCTCGCGGTCGACGCCGTCGAAGTAGACGCGCGTGCCCGAACTCGTGCAGCATCGTCTCGGTCCAGCGCTCGGTCGGGAGCGTTGTTGCAGAGCACGCGCACGTCGCCGTCGCGGTCGACGTCGATGCAGAACGCGTGCTGGCACCTTGCCGTCGCGCGGGAGGAGGTCGCTGCGCGTCGAGCACGGCGCGGACGTCGAGCCCGATGCCGTCGAAGGTGCGCAGCGGTCAGCTGCGTCGAGGTCGAGGTCGTCGAAGTACGGGTCGAGGTCGACGCCGCATCGGCCGGGCGCGCTCCTGGAAGAACGGGTCGTCGTAGTGCCACGGCCGCAGCTCGTCGACGCGCGACGCCGAAGCGGGCCGCGAGCTGGGCGTCGAGCTCGGCCTTCCATCGCGCGGAACGGCGCGGCGGTGATCGCGTCGACCTCGTCGAGCGTCGCGAACAGGCGGTGCTCGTCGAACTCGGTCGTCGCGAGCGTCATCGCGAAGTGGTCGCGGTAGCCGAGGCTGCGGGCGGCGTCGTTGCGCAGCCGGGCGAGCTCGCGCACGTCGGCCGCGACCTCGGCGCCGACGGTCTTCGACGCTTCCCACGCCGCGCGCCGCTGCGCCGCTGTCGTCGCTCGTCGCGCAGGATCGTCGAGGATCGTCGTTGTCGTCGACCGGCGCGCCGTCGATCGTGCCGCGGTGCCGCGCGAACCGCGACTCGATCGTCGGTCTGCAGCTCGACGATCTGCGCGCCGGAGATCGGCGGTCGACCTGGTGCGGCGCGTAGCGCGTCTGCTCGAGCATCTCGAGCTGGCGCGCGACGAGCGGATCGAGTCCGCGGTGCTCGCGCGCGCGCCGCACGGACCGCGGCGAACGCGTCGGCGTCGGCGAGCGCGTCCGAGAGCGCGATGTCGCGTCGTCGGCGCGCCGCGTGCTCGTCTCGTCGCTGGCGTCGACGTGCCGCGTCCCACCACGCCGTGTTCGCGGCGCGTCTCGAGCGGGTCGGAGCGGCGCCGTCGCAGCTCGGCGACGAGCGTCGTCGGCGCGTCATCGCCCGAGGCTACGCTCACTTGAACCAGATGCGCTGGTAGTCGCGGCTCATCGGGTGCAGCAGCAGCGCGACGAGCGCGGCGTCGAACATGAACGAGATCAGCACGCTGATGTTGGTGAGACGCCCGAAGCCCGAACGCGCGAACAGCGCAGCACGACCTGGACGACCGCGGCCGACGACCGCGAGCGTGTAGCCCCACTTCTTCTCGTTCGCGATGCCGAAGCCGCCGGCGGCGAGGCCGACGATGATGAACGATGCACGAGGACCGACGCGGCCGAGACGCCGAAGAGCAGGCCGAAGACGGCGTCGATGTAGCAGAGGATGACGCGCCGATGTAGAGCGTCTGCGGCTGGTGGGGGTTGACCCACCGATGTCGTTCACGGTGCCATTCTCGCGGACGGCGCGGACCCCGTTCGGACGGCCGCGGCGCCGGTTCGGCTGCCCGGGCGCGCAGCTGGCCGCAGGCGGCGTCGATGTCGGTGCCCCGGTTGCGGCGGATGCGTCGCCTGGACGCCGGCGGCCCGCAGGCGTTCCGCGAAGGTCGTCGATCCGCGTCGTGGTCGGCGGCCGTGCCGGCGGAACCCGCCGGTCGGGTTGAGCGGGATCAGGTTCACGTGCGCGCCGCCGCGGAAGCCCGGTCAGGCGGCCGGCGAGCGCGTCGGCCTGGTGCGGGATGGTCGTTGACGCCGGCGATGCACGCGTACTCGAACGTGACGCGCCGGCCCTTGCGGTCGGCGTAGCTCGCGCGCGGCGTCGAGCACGTCGGCGATCGGGTAGCGGTGGTTCAGCGGCACGAGCTCGCTCGCGCAGCGCGTCGTCGGGCGCGTGCAGCGAGACCGCGAGCGTGACCGGCAGCGCGAACTCGCGCGAGCCGGCGCATCCCGGGCACGACGCCGACGGTCGAGACCGTGAGGTGGCGGGCCGAGATGCCGAGGTCGTCGTGCAGGCGCTCGACACGCCTCGAGCACCGCGTCGACGTTGGCGAGCGGCTCGCCCATGCCCATGAAGACGACGTTGCGACACGCGCTGCGGCGACGCGTGCTGCGGCGCGCACGACCTGCTCGACGATCTCGCCCGACGTCGAGGTGGCGTTCGAAGCCGGCCTGGCCGGTCGCGCAGAACGTGCAGCCCATCGCGCACCCGGCCTGCGACGAGACGCACACCGTCGCGCGGTCGGGTAGCGCATGAGCACGGTCTCGACCTGCGCGCCGTCGTGCGGCGCGCCAGAGCCACTTCGCCGTCGTGTCGTCGTCGGCCGTGCTGCATCGGTGATCGGCGTCGAGCGCGAGCGGCAGCGCGTCGGCGAGCCGGTCGCGCAGCGCGCGCCGGCAGGTTCGTGAGCTCCTCGAGCGGCCGGCGCTGCGTCGCACAGCCCGTCGTAGAGCTGCCGGGCGCGGTAGCGCGGCTCGCCGACTCGGCGAGCGAGCGTCGTCGAGCTCGGCGCGGTCGCGCGTCGTAGCGGGTGGTCATGCGGGCTGCGACCGTCGCGCTCGTACGCGCGGTCGGTGCGGTGCACCGTCGAAGCCGAGCGACCGGTAGAGCTGCAGCGCGCGGCGCGTTGTCGGCGGCGACGAAGAGCATGCCGGTCGTGATGCCGCGCTCGTGCGACGCGCGTGCGAGCCCGGCGATCGCGAGCGCGCGGCCGAGGCCGGTGCCCTGCGTGCGCGGGTCGACGCCGATCACGAAGATCTCGCCGAGGCGCGGGTCGCGGCCGTGCGCGTCGTGGATCTTCAGCCAGTTGAAGCCGGCGAGGCCGTCGGCGTCGAACGCGAGCAGGAACAGCGACGGGTCGAACCAGGGCTCGGCCATGCGGCGCTGCGAGCGTCGTCGGCGATCCAGCCGCCCTGCTCGGGGTGATTGGCGAACGCGCGGTTGTTGACCTCGAGCCACGCGTGCTTCGTCGCGCCCGGGTTCGAACGTGCGCACCGTCGATGCCGGGCGGGCCACTTCGGGGCTGCTCGGCGAGCGGGAGCGGCACGCGCATCTCGAAGAGCGTCGCGCGCCGGGTGCGAAGCCGCGACGCGCGAGCAGCGCGTCGTCGTCGCTCGGGTCGCGCCGAACACCACAGCACGACCGCGCCCGCCGCCGTGGGCGCGCGACGTGCGCGATCGCCGCCGCGTCGAGCAGCGTGCGAGCGTGTCGCGCCGTCGCGCGCGTCGGGATGCGACGACGATGCCGAGCGCCCAGTGCCGCGGCGAGAAGTTGTCGCTGCGGGCGACGTGCGCGTACGCGACGTGCGTCGTCCGACGCAGGAAGCCCGCCGAGTCGGCGCGCGGATGCGTCGAGGTCGCGCCAGACGGCGTCGCCGAGCGACGGGTGACCGTCGGCCGCGCGCGCGGCGTGCGTCGAGCGCGGCGACCGACGTCGCGACGTCGGCGAACGCGGCACGGATCGACGCGCGGCGACGGACGGCTCGGTGCACACCGGAGCGAGGGTACCGTGGCCGCCGTGGCCCGTCCCCGAGGTGCGAAAGCGCGCGCCGACGACGTCGTGCGACCTGCTGCGGAGGTGTATCCCGACGCGCAGTGCGCGCTCGACCACCGCAATGCGTACGAGCTGCTCGTCGCGACGATCCTGTCGGCGCAGTCCACCGACGAGCGCGTCAACATGGTGACGCCCGCGCTGTTCGCGCGGTATCCGACGCCGGCCGATCTCGCGCACGCCGATCCCGACGAGCGTCGAGGCGCTCATCCACTCGACCGGGTTCTTCCGCTCGAAGACGAAGAGCCTCATCGGCATGGCGCAGGCGGTCGAGGAGCGCTTCGGCGGCGAGGTCCCGATCGGCGCTCGACGACCTCGTGACGCTGCCGGGCGTCGGGCGCAAGACCGGCAACGTCGTGCGCTCGGTGTGGTCTACGAGCTGCCGGGCCTGCCGGTCGACACGCACGTGACCCGGCTCGTCGCGCCGGCTGAAGCTCACGAACGAGACCGATCCGGTGAAGATCGAGCACGATCTCGGCGTCGATGGTCGCCGCCCGAGGAGTGGGGCGGCCTCTCGCTGCGCCTGATCGAGCACGGCCGGCAGGTCTGCGATCGCCCGCAAGCCGCGCTGCGACGTGTGCGCGCTCGCCGGCATCTGCCCGTCGGCCGGCAAGGTCGAGCACAAGGGCCGCAAGCCCACCCGGCCGCCGCGTCCGAAGCTGGGCCGCACCTGATCACGCAGGCGCGTTGGCGACGGGCCGCCTACGTCATCTCTTCGAGGAGGCCGGCGGCGCGGTCGAGGACCGGCGGGCGGCGAGCAGCGCCCGTTCGGTCGCGAACAGCTCGGTGGCGACGCGCGGAGTCGGGTGTTGCGCCGTAGCGCTCGGCCAGCTCGGTGACCCGGGCGGCGAGCTCGTCGACCTGGGTGCCGATGCTCGACAAGCACGGCGAGGTCGCGTCGACGTGCTCACGGCGCCAGCTGGCCGACGCCGGGTGGTCCCGATCGGCTGAGAGGCGTCGCCGGTACGATCAGTGTCCCGTGTGACGACGCGGAGCCGGACTCGCCACGACTCGAGGCGGGCGGTGGCGGAAGTCGGACGTGCGAGTCGATCCGTCCATGCTGGCTCGTGTCGACCTCCGCGGCATTTCCGGCGACCTGCGCGCCGGCTCGCC
Source organism: uncultured Chloroflexia bacterium (assembly GCA_963736895.1). Classification (GTDB taxonomy): domain Bacteria; phylum Chloroflexota; class Limnocylindria; order Limnocylindrales; family CSP1-4; genus JALYGJ01. The sequence continues at coordinate 3,031 of CAVTQU010000008.1, read as the reverse complement.
CGCGCCCGATCGCGGGCGGGCGACGACGTCAGCGGCGTCGTCGCCGAGATCATCGCCGACGTGCGGGCCGGCGGCGACGACGCCGTCGCGCGACCTGACCGCGCGTTTCGACGGGTGCGACGCTCGACGAGCTCGCGGTCGACGCCGCGCCGAGATCGGCGGCCGCGCTCGAGCGCCTCGACCCGCGAGCTGCGGGCCGCGCTCGAGCTCGCCCGCGACCAGATCGTGGCGTGGCACGAGGCGCAGCGCGAGCGGGAGCCCGACACGAGCGCTCGGCGATCGAGGTGCACGAGCTCGTCGTCCCGGTCGACCGGGCCGGTTGCTACGTGCCCGGCGGGCGGGCGCCGCTACCCGTCGTCGGTGCTGATGACCGCGCTGCCGGCCCGCGTCGCGGGCGTGCCCGAGGTCGTGCTGTGCGTTCCGCCCGGCCCCGACGGCACCGGTTCCGCGACGCGATCCTCGCGGCGGCCGCGCTCGCCGGCGTCGACGAGGTGTACCGCGTCGGCGGTGCGCAGGCGATCGCCGCGCTCGCGTACGGCACCGAGACGATGCGGCCCGGTCGACGTGATCGTCGGGCCGGGCAACGCGTACGTCGCCGAAGCGAAGCGCCAGGTCGTCGGCGGTGGTCGGCATCGACGGCCTCGCGGGGCCGTCGGAGGTCGCGATCGTCGCCGACGACACCGTCGACCCGGTGGGTCGTGGCCGCGACCTGCTCGCGCAGGCCGAGCACGGTCCGGGCGGCGCGGTCACGCTGATCGTCTGGGACGACGACGTTGCCGAGCGGGTCGACGCTCGCGCTCGAAGACGCTGCTGCTGGAGTCACCGCGGCGCGCCGAGGCCGAGTCGACGCTCGTCGCCGGCGGGCGCGTCGTGCTCGTCGAGGACGCGGCCCGCGGCGATCGACGCCGTCGAACGCGATCGCGCCCGAGCACCTCGAGCTGATGTGCGCCGACGCCGCGTTGCTCGTGCCGCTCGTGCGCAACGCGGGCGCGGTGTTCGTCGGCGTCGTACGCGCCCGCGGTGATCGGCGACTACGTCGCCGGCATCGAACCACGTGCTGCCGACCGGCGGCACCGCGCGCTTCGCCAGCGCGCTCCGCGTCGCCGACTTCCAGAAGCACGTGCACGTCGTGCACGCTCGACCGCGATGCGCTCGTGCGGGTCGCGCCCTTCGTGCGCGTCGCTCGCCGAAGCCGAAGGGCTCGCCGCGCACGCCGACGCGGTCCGGCTGCGCGAGCGAGGACGGCTCCCGTGAGCGACCGCGTCCGCAGCCGCGCGACGACCTGCGCGCGCTCGAGGGCTATCACTCGCCGCAGGTCGACGTCGCCGTGCGGCTCAACACCAACGAGAGCCCGTACCCGCCGCCGGACGCCTTCGTCGAGCGCTGGCTCGACGCGCTGCGCGACGGTCGACTGGCACCGCTATCCCGATCGCGGGCGCGACGGCGCTGCGCGACCGCGCTCGGGGCGCTTCCTCGGGCAGCCGGCCGGCGCGTCTGCTTCTGCGGGAACGGCAGCAACGAAGTGCTGCAGACGCTGCTGCTGACCTACGGCGGCGCGGGCCGGCGGCCGCGATGTTCGAGCCGACGTACGCGCTGCACGCGCACATCGCGCGCGATCACCGGCACGGAGGTCGATCGCGGGGGAGCGCCGCGCCGACTTCACGATCGACCCCGACGCCGCGGCCGCGCTGCTCGAGTCGCGAGCGCCCGACGGTCGTGTTCGTGTGCAGTCCGAACAACCCGACCGGCACCGTCGAGCCCGCGCGACACGATCGAGCGTCTGCATCCGACTTGCCGCGGACGCCCGTGCGCTGCTGATCGTCGACGAGGCGTACGGCGAGTTCGCGCCGTGGAGCGCGATCGAGCTCGTCGACGACGACCCGCCCGCTCGTGGTCGTCCGCACCTACTCGAAGGTGTGGTCGCTGGCCGCGGTGCGGCTCGGCTTCGCGGTCGGCCCCACGTGGGTGATCGACGAGCTCGAGAAGGTCCTGCTGCCGTACAACCTCTCGGTGCCGACGCAGCTCGCCGGCACCGTCGCGCTCGACTTCCGCGCGACGATGGAGCAGCGGGTCGCGAGCGCTCGTCGAGGAGCGGGGCCGCCTGTTCGCGGCGCTCGCCGCGACCGGCCGAGCTCGACGTGTTCCCGTCGGGCGCGAACTTCCTGCTGGTCCGCGTCGACGGCGACGCGCACGACGCTGTGGGAGCGGCTCCTGCAACGCGGTGTCCTCGTGCGCGACTTCTCGTCGTGGCCGCGCGTCGAGGACTGCCTGCGGGTCACGGTCGGCACCCCCGCCGAGAACGACGCCTTCCTCGCCGCGCTCGGCGAGGTCATCCCGGAAGCGATCCGATGAGCAGAGTTGCCGAGCCTGCACCGCGAGACCAAGGAGACGACGGTCGACGTCACGGTCGACGTCGACGGGCCGGGCACGACGACGGTCGCGACCGGCATCCCGTTCTTCGACCACATGCTCGAGCAGCTCGGCAAGCACGCCGGCTTCGACCTCGAAGGTCGACGCGCAGGGCGACCTCGACGTCGACCTGCACCACACCGTCGAAGACGTCGGCATCGTGCTCGGCAACGCGCTGCGCGAGGCGCTCGGCGACAAGCCGCGGCGTGCGCCGGTTCGCCGAACGCGCTCGTCCCGCTCGACGAGGCGCTCGTGCAGGTCGCGGTCGACCTGTCGGGCCGGCCGTTCCTCGTGTACGACGTCGACCCGGTGGCGGAGTGGATCGGCACCTTCGACCCGCAGCTCGCCGAGGAATTCTGGAAGGGCTTCGTCGACGGCGCACGCGTCACGCTGCACCTGCGCAGCGTGTCGGGGAAGAACGGCCACCACGTGATCGAGGCGTCGTTCAAGGGCGTCGCCCGCGCGTTGCGCGACGCGGTGAAGGTCGAAGGCGACGACGTGCCGTCGACCAAGGGAACGCTCTCGGAATGAGTGACCGTGAAGATCGCCGTCGTCGACTACGGGATCGGCAACCTGCGGTCGGCCGAGAAGGCGTTCCAGCACCTCGGCGCGGACGCGGTGC
>CAVTQU010000007.1:0-99633 GCA_963736895.1 uncultured Chloroflexia bacterium | reverse complement strand
ATCGGCCGGAAATAAACGATAAACCATAACCACCCGAAACTCTGCGGATTTTCGTCATTTCGACCGTGGTATGCTCCCGATCAATCCGGAGCCCCAGTTCATGGCGACGCTTCGCGCTTTCAGCGCCTTCGACATGCGGACCATCCTCCGCGACGCCGCGGTTCTCAGCGGCACCACGAATTGCGACCCTCGTGGACGGCAGGGGGCGGACCACTCTCACCGGCGATTTCCACCTCCTGTCTTCGGGAGCCACCGGCACGCTGCTCGGCTTCGCGCAGAGCTACGCCGGCCGGCCCGTATTCACCGCGACCGGAGTTCAGCGCTACGCCCCGACCGTCTTCGAGATCGTGGCCGAGCGGGACAACGACCGCTTTCTCGCCTACACGCTCTCCGGCAACGACGGGTTGGTCGGCTCGGACCGCGGCGACTACCTGATCGGCTTCGGTGGCGAGGACATCCTGCGCGGCGGCGCCGGAAACGACCAGCTCTTCGGCGGCAGCGATCGCGACACGATCGACGGCGGCCCCGGCGCGGACTTCCTCGCCGGCGGCCTCGATCTCGATCTAATGCGCGGCGGCTCGGGCTCGGATACCTACCTCGTCGCCCAGGCCGGAGACCTTGTGGTCGAGGCCGGGGACGCCGGCGCCGACACGATCCTTCCACGGTCAGCACCACGATCGCCGCCAACGTCGAGCGCCTGGTCCTGATCGGCAATGCTGCGATCGACGGCCGCGGCGGCGCCGGCGACGACGCCATCGACGGCAACGAGGCGGCCAACCGGCTGACCGGCGGCGCCGGCGAGGACGCGCTCGACGGCGACGGCGGTGCGGACACCATCGAAGGCGGCCGCGGCCGCGACCTCCTCACCGGCGGCAGCGGCGACGACCTCTTCCGCTTCGGCACCACCGGCGGAGCCTACGGCGACCGCATCACCGATTTCGCGCCCGGCCACGACCGGATCGATCTCGCGCTGATCGACGCCGACATCACCCGCCCGGGAAACCAGGCCTTCCGTTTCATCGGCCCCGCCGCGCTGTCCGGCCACGCCGGCGACCTCACCGCCCACGGCACCTGGCTGCAGGGCGACATCGACGGCGACGGCATCGCCGACTTCGCGATACGGTTCGCGACCACCGTCCACCTGCACGCGGCCGACCTGATCGTCTGATCCAGCCGGCAACCGCCGACGCGCGCCTGGCGATCACCCGCGCCAGACGTATCGACAAGCCGGACCCCGCCTCTGGCTAGCGTGATCGCCGCAAAGCGTGTAGACTGCGGCGGAAACCCTTGCCAACAAACGGAAAGCTCAAGATGACCACCACCGACGCCCCCTCGCCTCTCGCCGGCCGGCCGCTGCTCCGCTCGATGGCCGAACACTGGTGGCTCACGCTCCTGCGCGGCATCGCCGCCGTGCTCTTTGGCATCGTCGCCCTGGTCTGGCCCGGCCTCACCGCCCTGTCGCTGGTGCTGGTCTGGGGCGCCTACGCCTTCGCCGACGGCATCTTCTCGCTCGGCGCCGCGATCATGGGCAAGGGTGCCGCCACCACCGGCCAGCGCTGGTGGATGGCGATCACCGGCGTCCTCGGCATCGTCGCCGGCCTCATCGCCTTCTTCGCCCCGGTCCTGACCGGCGGGATCCTGCTGATCTTCATCGCGATCTGGGCGATCGCCATCGGCGTCATGGCCATCGTCGGCGCGATCCAGTTGCGCAAGGAGATCGAGGGCGAGTGGCTCTTGATCCTGAGCGGCGCCCTCGCGATCGTCTTCGGCGTCCTGATGTTCCTGCAGCCCGCCGCCGGCGCGCTGACGGTGGTCTGGCTGATCGCCACCTTCGCGATCATCTTCGGCATCGACCTGATCTGGCTCGCCTTTAAGCTCAAGGGCTTCAAGGACCGGGTCTGACGCGCCACGCCAGTTTGCCGGCCGAAGGCGATCCGTTCCCCTGCCGCCCCGCCCCGGCCACCCTCGCCGTGGCGAGCCGAGGCGCCTCCCGGGACAAGAATTGACGCACCCGCCCGGGGTGCGACATAACCGCCGTCGGGGGATCGAACCGGAAGCTGATAGACGACGGGAGGGACTTATCCATGCGCGGAACGCTCCGTGTCATGCTGCTTGCCGCCGGTGCGTTAGCACCGATGGCGGCGGTCGCGCAGGAGGCCAAGCCGAACATCCTCGTGATCTTCGGCGACGACATCGGCATCGCCAACGTCAGCGCCTACAGCGACGGCCTCATGGGCTACGCACACGCCCAACATCGACCGCATCGCCGAGGAGGGGCTCCGCTTCCTCCACTACTACGGCGAGCAGTCCTGCACCGCCGGCCGCGCCGCGTTCCTCACCGGCCAGCACGGCATGCGCACCGGGCTCACGAAGGTGGGCTTCCCCGGCGCGCCGATGGGGATGAGCCAGCTCGATCCCTCGATCGGCGGCCTGCTCAAGAGCCTCGGCTACGCCACCGGCCAGTTCGGCAAGAACCACGTCGGCGATCGCAACGAGTCGCTGCCGACGGTCAACGGCTTCGACGAGTTCTTCGGCAACCTCTACCACCTCAACGCCGAGGAGGAGCCGGAGCTGCCCGACTATCCGAAGGATCCGGCATACCTGGCGAAGTTCGGCCCGCGCGGCGTGCTGAAGTGCACGGCGACCGACGTCGACGACCCGACCGTCGACCCCCGCTTCGGCAAGATCGGCAAGCAGACGATCGAGGACACCGGGCGCTGACCAAGAAGCGGATGGAGACCATCGACGACGAGACCTCCGCCGCCGCGATCGACTACATGAAGCGGCAGCACGAGGCGGGCAAGCCGTTCTTCTGCTGGTGCAACGCCACGCGCATGCACCTGCGCACCCACGTGCGGCCCGAGCATCGCGGCCGCTACCGCACGGCGACAGCGAATACATCGACGGGATGATCGAGCACGACGACACGATCGGCACGCTCCTCGACGCGCTCGACGCGATGGGCGTCGCCGACGACACCCTCGTCGTCTATACCTCCGACAACGGCCCATCGAGGAAGCTGCTGCAGCGGCCGCCGAAGCAGCGGCAATCGGAGCTGCATAGGTTTCCGGTGGCGCGTCGTCGGCAGGCGGCGGCGCTGGTGGCGCGTCGAAGGCGGACAGCTGCTGTGTCGAAGCGGGCTCGTCAACGGGCGGTGGTGGCGCTGCGGCATCCATGGAATCGGGCCACTCCTGCGCGGCCTCACCGGCCATGGCTCCGGCAGCGGCTGCGGCGGCCTCGTGCCCTTGTCGCGGATCTGCCGCGGCGCGTCGGCCCTCGTAACCCGGCGGCAGTGGCACGGGTCGAGCCGCCGCTCGAAGCGCCCAGTCCTGGAAGATGGGGCAGCCCGCAAAGTTCGGGGAGAGGCAATACCGCTCCTGGTGCGCAATTGTGCGCGGCGCAGGAACCTGCTCGGCGTAGCAGCGGTGGCGGTAATCGGGCCGCTCGGATCGTCGATCGCGATCCAGCTCGAGGGCCACGAAAGGGCACGCGTTGGGTCCCGCGTCGAATGGACCGCCCCGCTGTGTCATGTCCGCGGATTCTAAGCGGCCGCAGCCTCCGGAATTGCTCGTCTTCCAGCACTTGCTGTTGCTCGGGCCCGGCCTGCAGGACCATGCCCGCGCCGACCGTGTCGAATGACGTCTCGTCGATCAGGATGAATCCGCCCGTCGTCCGCGACAGGTCGTAGGGATCGAGGAGCAACGGGCCACTCGTCCGCAGCCGCACGCGGCCGATCTCGTTCAGGCCCAGCTCGGCGGCATCCTGGTCGCGATGCAGCGAGTTGACGTCGATCCGGTAGCGCAGGTCGTCGACCATCGCCTTCACGGTCCGCGTCGTGTGCTTCAACAGGTAGCGGCCGCCCTCACGCAAGGGCGCGTCGGCCATCCAGCAGACCATCGCGTCCAGCTCGTTGGCCACCGTGGGCTGGTTGTGCGGCCGGCAGATCATGTCGCCACGTGAGATGTCGATGTCGTCCTCGAGAAGGATGGACACGGACATCGGCGGCGACGCCGACTCCAGCTCGCCGTCCTGCGTCTCGATGCGCTTGATTCGGCTGCGCTTGCCGGACGGCAGGATCGTGACGTCGTCGCCTACCCTGAAGACACCGGCCGCCACCTGGCCCGCGTAGCCGCGGTAGTCGTGGTGTTCGTCGGTCTGCGGGCGAATGACCCACTGGACGGGGAAGCGCGCGTCGATCAGGTTCCGATCCGAGCCGATGTAGACATGCTCCAGGTGGTAGAGCAGCGACGGGCCCTGGTACCAGGTCATCGACAGCGAGCGGGTGACGACGTTATCGCCATGCAGCGCGCTGATCGGGATGAACTGGATGTCATGGACGTCCAGCTTCTGAGCCCACTCGCTGAAGTCTTCCTGGATGCGATCGAAGACCTCTTCGGAATAGCCGACGAGGTCCATCTTGTTGACCGCAACCACGAGGTGCGGGATGCCCAGCAGCGAGGCGATAAACGCGTGGCGCCTGCTCTGCTCCAGCACGCCCTTGCGGGCGTCGATCAGCACGATCGCGAGGTCGGCCGTCGATGCGCCGGTGACCATGTTGCGGGTGTACTGAACGTGGCCGGGAGTGTCGGCGATGATGAACTTGCGGCGTGGCGTCGCGAAATAGCGATAAGCGACGTCGATGGTGATGCCCTGTTCGCGCTCGGCGCGCAGGCCGTCGGTCAGAAGCGCCAGGTCCACCTGGGTGTAGCCGCGACGGCGGCTCGTCTTTTCAATAGCAGCGAGCTGGTCCTCGAAGATGCCCTTCGAATCGAACAGCAGCCGGCCGATAAGCGTGCTCTTGCCGTCGTCGACCGAGCCGGCCGTTGAGAACCGCAGCAGATCCATTAAAAGTAGCCCTCGCGCTTGCGGTCTTCCATCGACGTCTCGCTGAATGCGTCGTCCGCTCGAGTCGCGCCGCGCTCGGTGATCCGCGCCGCAGCGACCTCGAGGATGATCTCGCCGACGTCGGCAGCGGGTGAGTCGACCGCGCCGGTGCACGTCATGTCGCCGACAGTTCGGTAGCGAACGGTCATGCGCTGGACCTGCTCCTCGGCTGTGTTGTGCAGGAACTCACTCGTGGCCAGCCACATGTTGTCGCGGCGGAACACGTCCCTCTCGTGTGCGAAGTAGATCGACGGGACCTCGAGGTTCTCGCGCTCGATGTACTGCCACACGTCCATCTCGGTCCAGTTGCTGATCGGGAAGACGCGCATGTGCTGGCCCTTGCGGAGGCGGCCGTTGTAGAGGCTCCAGAGCTCGGGCCGCTGCGCCTTGGGCTCCCACTGGCCGAACTCATCACGCAGCGAGAAGACGCGCTCCTTGGCCCGTGCCTTTTCCTCGTCGCGCCGCGCGCCGCCGAAGACCGAGTCGAACTGGTGCTCCAGGATCGCGTCGAGGAGCGTCGTGGTCTGGAGGCGGTTACGCGACGGGTTGCCAGGCTCTTCCTTCACTCGTCCCTTGTCGATCGATTCCTGCACCGAGGCGACGATCAGGTGCTCGCCCAGCTCCTCCACGCGGCGATCTCGGAAGTCCAGGACTTCCGGGAAGTTGTGGCCCGTGTCGATGTGCATGATCGGGAATGGGAAACGTGCCGGGCGGAAAGCCTTCTCGGCGAGGCGCAGCAGCACGATGGAGTCCTTGCCACCCGAGAAGAGGAGTACTGGTCGCTCGAACTCCGCGGCGACCTCGCGCATGATGAAAACGGACTCCGCTTCGAGCGCGTCCAGATGGGTGAAATGTGCCGGTGCAGCGCGATCGGCGCGCACATCGACGGTGGCTAGTGGACTGGCCATGGCAAACACGCTCTCAACAACGGGGATTTACCACCATGATGATGGGGATTGTCGATTTAGTGGGGGACAACTTAGTATAGCGGCGTGACTGACTCCACCGGCGCGACGCCGGTTGTGCCGCCTGTTCCGGTCGAGACAGGCCTCAACAGCGGCATTCCCATTGGCCTCGATGAAGGCGAGCACGACGCACCAACTACGTGGCTGGGCGCCCTGGAGGCGCGGCTCGGAGTATCGCGTCGAACGATCTTCCTGGGCACCCTTCTGCCGATCATCGCGCTCATCGTCATCGGCGCAACCCTTGTCATTGCCCCTGAGAGCGAGCGCGGCTTCATCATCTTCGGCAGCATCGTCGCCGTCGCCGCAGGGCTCTCGTCCACTGCCATCGGTGTCTACGGCGGCGTACTCGTGCCGGGTCTTTTGCTGCTCGGAGTGGACGCTCGTTTTGCCGCGGTTCTCTCGCTGTTCCTGCAGGTTCTGGTCATCCCGCTCGCGGCGGGGTCGCACATCCGGATGGGCAACTTCTCACGAAACGTGGCCACGCCGCTGGTTATCGGCGGCGTGATCGGCGCATTCATCGGTCCGTTCTTCGCGGCCGCGCTCCCCAAGGATGTGATCGCCCGGCTGGTCGCGGCGATGATTGTCTTCGTCGGCATCATCGTGCTGGCCACGCTGCGCTTCAGCGGGCTCGGCAAGGTTCGATCGGACGATGACATTCCCAACGCGAAGGTCGGCGGCATTGGTCTGGTGGCCGGTTTCTCGTCGGGCATATCTGGCGCCGGCTGGGGTCCGATCGGCGTCAAGCTGCTGATCCTGACGCGCATCGATCCACGCCAGGCCATCGGGTCGTCGCTCTTCGCGCGCATCTTCATGGCCGCGGCTGCGGTTGTGGGCTACATCACCGCGCAGTCCGCGTTCCAGAACGTGGTGCCCGACTGGTGGATAGTGCCCGCGCTGTTCGTGGGCTCGATCGCGCCGATGATCCCGGGGGCGATGATGGTCTCGCGCCTGGGCCGCGAAAGAGCGACCATCGCCATCACCATCCTGTCGATCAGCCTGGCCTTGCCAACGCTCCTCTTTGGCCATTAGGGGCAGAATTAGCGCATCGCCCCAGCGCCCAAGCCGTACGGGCACAAATTCTGAGAAAGGGAACCGACAAACCATGCTTTCCCGTGTTCTGAATGCTCTGGCCCCGCGCACCAACGCCTACGCCCATTGCGATATCCCGTGCGGGGTGTACGACCCGCAGCAGGCTCGAATCGAGGCCGAGTCCTGCTACAAGATCATCCAGAAGTACAACGAGTCATCGGACGAGCTCTTCCGACAGCGCTGCATTGACGTCAAGGAGGAGCGCGCCGAGCTGGCCAAGCACCATATCGACGTGATGTGGCATGACTACTTCAAGCCCGAGCACGTCGAGAAGTTCCCCGACCTCCACGACGTGTGCTGGAAGGCCGCGAAGCAGGCGTCGCAGGTCAAGCGCACGACCGACATCGCCGAGGCACAGAAGCTGCTCGACCTGATCGACAAGATCGACAACATGTGGAAGGAGACCGGCGGCCCGGCGACGACAAGACTGCAGGCCGCCGCCTAGCCCTCGAACAACCTGACGCGACAAGTGCGCCGCCTCGCCGCATCGGCCGGGGCGGCGCTTCTCTTTGTCGTGGGCGCCGCGTTCGTGGCGCGTCGCCTGTGGCCGTCGTGGCAGGCGCGGGTCGCGGTGGTCGGGCACAGCATGGAGCCGACGCTCCTCGACGGTGACTGGCTGCTCGTGGATCCCGACGCTTACCTGCGAGCGACACCGCGTGCCGGCGAGCTCGTAGTGGCACGCGACCCTCGCGCGGCGGATCGCGTGCTGGTCAAGCGCGTGATCGCCGTCGAGGCGAACGGCTCCGTGACGCTTGCCGGCGACCACCCGGCGCACGCCGCGGATGCGGGCTCGATCGGCAGCGTCCCTGCCGACGCGGTACTGGGCCGGCCATGGCTGCGCTACTGGCCGCCGATGCGATTCGGTCGGATCGACTAAACCGCGCGACCCAGCGCCTCGGTGCGCTTGACGTTAACAATTCACTTGTTCATAATGCTCAACCGTGAGCAAACTATTCGTACCTACCGAAGCATCGTGCTGACCTCGGCGATTCCGGTCCAGACGACCGAAACCAAGGCAGAGGCCGAGACCACAGAACTCGTCCAGAACATCCTCGCGCAGCTCGCGCCGCTCATCGCCAGGCAGCGCAAGGCGCTTGTTCAGGCGGGCTGTTATCGCCAGATCAGCTCCACGCATCTGCACGTGCTGTATATGCTCGTCAGCCGAGGGGCGATGCCCATGAGCAAGCTGGCCGACCAGCTCGACGTCTCCCTGCCGAACGTGACGGGAATCGTCGAACGGATGGTCGAGCGCGGCTTCGTGGAACGGCTGAGGCCGGAGGACGACCGACGTGTCGTCGAGGTCAGGATCACGGCTGCAGGGCGCGAGATCCTCGACGAGATCGACACGATCAAGCGCCAGGAGATGGCCACGGTCATCGACCGGCTGACACCTGAGCAGCAGGATCGCGCGCTCCAGGCGTTTACCGACATGCGCATCGCCACCGAACAACTCGCCCTGGAAGAGTCCCAGACCAACCTAGCCGCAGGAGACCCCGCCTAATCATGGAAGCAATGCCCATCGCCGAGGACGCTCCCGCAGCGCCAGAGGGCGGTCACACAATTCACATCGACCATCGGGCCCGGATGGAGATCCTCTTCGCGATCCTGCTCGGTCTGTTCCTGTCCGCGCTCGACCAGACGATTGTCGGTACGGCGCTGCCCACCATCGCTACCGACTTACACGGCAACAGCCTGTACATCTGGGTAGTCACCATCTACCTGCTGACCTCAACGATCAGCGGGCCGGTCTACGGCAAGCTGTCCGATCAGTTCGGACGCAAGCGCCTGCTCATGTTCGGCATCAGCGTGTTCCTGATCGGCTCCGCACTCTCCGGCCTGAGCCAGTCAATGGAGCAGCTGATCGTATTCCGAGGCATCCAGGGTCTGGGCGCCGGCGCGATCTTCCCAATCTCGCTCGCTGTCATCGGCGACCTGTTCTCGCCCCAGGAGCGGGGCAAGTACCAGGGTCTGTTCGGCGCCGTGTTCGGCATCTCAGCGCTCATCGGCCCGGCCCTCGGTGGCTTCCTGACCGATCAGGTCAGCTGGCACTGGATCTTCTTCGTCAATATCCCCATCGGCGCTGTCGCGCTGTACATCATCGGGCGACTGCTGCCGGCGCACGTCAAGACAGGCGTGACTCAAAAGGTCGACTACGTGGGCGTGTCGGTCTTCACGCTCGCTCTCGTACCGATCTTGATCGGCCTGACCAACGCTCAATTCCACGACTGGACCGATCCGTTCGTTGGCGGCCTGATCGTGCTCGGTCTCCTGATCGGCATCGTGTTCCTGTTCGTCGAGCGGCGAGCCAAGGAGCCGATCGTCCCGCTCGACCTGTTCCGCAACCGCACCTATTCAATCTCGATCTTCGCGACCTTCCTGGCCAGCTTCGGGTTCTTCGGAGCGATCATCTTCCTGCCGCGCTGGTATCAGATCGTGGCTGGCTCATCGGCGACGGAATCGGGATATCAGCTCCTGCCGCTTCTGGCCGGACTGATCCTCGGCTCGATCCTGAGCGGCCAGTACGTCAGCCGCACGGGTCACTACAAGTGGCTCACGGTGATCGCCCTGTTCACCGTCACAGGTGGTCTGTACCTGATGACCAACCTGCGCGCGGACACGCCGACGCCGGTCCTGTACATCTGGCAGTTCATCGCTGGTCTCGGCATCGGCCCAACGCTGGCGGTCTTCACGATCATCGTCCAGAACGCCGTGCCGTGGCAGAAGCTGGGGGTGGCGACAAGCAACCTGATCTTCTTCCGTCAAGTCGGCGGAACGGTCGGCTTGGCCATCGCCGGAACAGTATTCGCGCGGACACTCGCTACTCAGGCACCGATCCAGGTTGGCGCGTCGCTGACCGCGGCCGGTGTCCCGCCGGATCAGCTTCAGCAGTTCCAGGCGGGCTTGGGAAGCTCGACCGCTTTCAACCTCGATCAAGTAACAAGCGTCGGAAACATGGGCGCGGCGATCCTGGCCGGCATTCCGGATCAGTTCAAGGCGGTGGTCGAGCCGTTCATCCCGGCCATCGTCCAGGGCATTCACCAGGCGTTTTCGCTGGCCATCGCCGACACGATGTGGATCGCCATGATTGCCACGGCCACTGCCGCGATCGCCACGCTGGGCCTCAAGGAGGTGGCACTGCGCCGCTCCGTTGGTGCCGACAGCATGGCCGCCAAGAAGCCCGATACGGACGGGGTCGCTGTCCCAGTCTCGGCGTCGGCGAAGGCCGACGTTCCGACCAAGAACCTTCCCGCCACCGAATAGCCACTTAGATCGCACAGAGAGCCGGTCGTCCGAAAGGACGGCCGGTTTTCTTTATTGGGATTGGCTTATCCGGCCACGAAGATCCGCGCCAGCAACCGGACCATGTCCAGGTCGCGCGGCAGGAAGGTCTGCAGCATGATGCGTTGGACGCCGGCCTCTTCGAACTCCTGGACCCGTGATCGCGCCTGATCCGGCGTGCCGATGATCCAGCGCCCGGCACGCTCGGCAAGCCAGGTGTCGGGATCGCCACTGCTGCCGATCGACTCGAGAAGCACTCTGATCCGATCTCGCAGCTCGTCATCGCTCTCGGCGACGAGCACGCCCGTCATCGCCGACCGCGTCACCTCAGCAGGGTCGCGACCGATGGCCGAACACGCCGCGTCGAGGCGCTGGAACGCCTCGCCCACGCGCTCCGGTGACGCGGAGCTGATGTTCATCTCGTCCGCATAGCGTGCGACGAGCGCCGACATCCGCGGACCACCACTGCCGCCGACGATGAGGTTGGGGTGCCTCCGCCCTTCGGGCGCCGGTGGTTTGGGATAGAAGCGGGCATCCGCGATGGACCAGTGCCGGCCCTCGTAGCTCCATCCATCGGGCTCCGTCCACAGGCCGTGCAGGATCGCGAGATGGTCCTCCAGCATCTCGAAACGAACACCCGTCTCGGGATACGGGATGCCATGCTGCTGGTGTTCCAGCTCGTTCCAGCCGGCGCCGAGTCCCACCTCGACCCGTCCGCCGCTCATCTCGGCGACCGTCGTGACCACCTTCGCGAAATTGCCTGGCACCCGGAACGTGACCGGGGAGACGAGCACGCCAAGCGCTATCCGGCTGGTGTCACGAGCGAGACCGGCCAGCGTGGCCCAGGCATCGGTGGTCGGCTGCCCGGAGTCGCCGGGGAAGCTGGCGTAGTGATCGGATCGAAAGAAGCCCTCGAAACCGCTCTCTTCCGCGGCTCGCACCACGGTCCGGATCTCTTCGTAGCTCAGGCCCTGCTGGGGCTCGGTCATCAACGCGTAGCGCATCGGGTCTCCCACCGCGTGTGTTGAGCGGATGATGACCGACCCTCGCGAATGCCGTCACACTGACGAACATGGAAGCGCGGGTGATGCCGATACCGGACGGTCTGACGGCGGTGGGTACGCGCGACCAGCCGTTCACGCCGATCTGGCCGGTGAGCGAGCTGCCTGAAGGCACGATGGCGCGCTACACGCATACAGACTTCGACCTCCTGCTCGTCCACACCGACAAGGGCATCTGCGTCAGCGACGACCGGTGTCCGCACATGGCGGCGCCACTGTCCATCGGGTCGCTCACAGGCTGCGTGGTCGGCTGCCCGCTCCATCGCGGGGCGTTCGACCTGGCGACGGGCGATGTGGTCCAGTTTCCGACGACCGGCGGGCTGGACGCCGACGGTGGCTATCACCCGCCCTGGAACATTCCCGGCACGCCGGACAAGCCAGAACCGACCGACCTGAAGGCGCGCGCGCGGTCTCTGACGCGGATCCGAAGGCTGCGCTACTACCCGATGCGGATCGTGGATGGCGTGATAGAGGTCCAGCTACCCGGCTAAACTGTGGCCGATCCGGCTGCCCCAGCGGCTGGATTGGGAGAAGGCTTTCACTCCGAGAGGACGCCGTGAACGGTGAGAGCCAATAGGGAATTCTGCGTGTGGACCTGCGCACGACGCGAACAATTCGCAGCGCGATTGAGATTCGGGCGCCACTCGACACCGTGTGGCGAATATTGACGGACTTCTCTGCGTACCCCCAGTGGAACCCGCACATCCGATTGGTGCGCGGCGAGCCCGCGGTGGGCAGACGAATCACGATTCACAGCCGGCCGCCCGGTGGCCGGACTTTCGTGCTGCGGCCAGTGGTCACGAGCTGGCAGCCGCCAACCGAGTTGCGCTGGCGCGGCACAATTCTGGCCAGGCGTCTCTTCAACGGCGAGCACGGGTTCCGGCTCGAGCAGCTCTCCAATTCGCGCGTCCGCTTTTACCAGGAAGAGACCTTTCGCGGCCTCCTTGTGCCCTTCTATTCGAGGCTGCGCCTGCGAGGGACGCGGGATGGCTTCGAGCGAGCCAACCAGGCGCTCCGCGAGCGCGCCGAGAGCGTGAGCGAGATCGAGTGAGGTTCTGTCCGGCGTCAGCCGGCTCGACGACGCGGCTCGGGCGCCCACTTGTCGTGGCGTGGCGCAAACCGGGTCGTGACTCCATCATCGGCGTAGCGGTCGGCAACCATCAGATCGAACGTGTGGACCATGTCTTCCATGAGGGCGTAACGCCCCGGCGTGTAGGCACGCGACCGAGTTCCCTCCTGCTGCCGCTCGCAGACGGCCCAGTCCTGCCGATTGGTGAGGTCCCAGAAATCGACCGCGTCAGTCGGGTCGAAGCCCGGCTCGGCCATGGTCGCGGGATCGAAGAGCCACTCGCACACGACATGCGATCGCTCCGCGTCGAGCGGCCAGACCTGGTGTGTCATGACGTAGTCGGGATGGAGGCTGAGCAGCATGTTCGGCCAGACGACGATGTAGTAGACGCGCCGCGTGTTCTCATCGCCGATCCCGGCCAGCGGCGGCCTGCCATGGCTACCGCCGTCGGTGGACATCGTGTCGGCCGCGTCGATGAGCTCCATCCAACCGCCGGCCCATGGTCCGTTCGACTCGAGGTTCCAGCCGCGGTCGTAGGGACTCAGACGGTTGAGCTGCGGGTGGACGCCGGGGCAGTGGAGGCACTCGGAGTAGTTCTCGCCGATGACCTTCCAGTTGGCGCCGACGTCGTACTCGATGCGCCGCGCGCGGCGAAGCGAGCCGATCGGGTAGTGAGCCACGGCGGCAGGCAAGTCGGCCAGGTAGGTCAGAAGCGGCTCGGCGGCCGGGTCCAGGTTGATGAAGATGAAGCCCGCCCAGATCTCGAGGCGGACCGGGACGAGACCCTGGTCCTCGGTCACGAAGTCCTGGATCTCTTCGGTGTGCGGCGCACGGCGCAGCGATCCGTCGAGGTCGTACACCCAGGCGTGGTACGGGCACTGGATGCGCACCAGCCTGCCGGTCCCGCTGCCGTCGGTCGGCTCGTCGAGCAGCGTCGACCCACGGTGGCGGCACACGTTGTGGAAGGCGTTAACGGCTCCGCTGCGGTCCCTGATGATCGCGACACTCTCTCCGGCGGCTCGGACCAGCAGGTACGTGCCGGGTTCGCCGACGTCCTCCTCGCGGCCGACGCACAGCCACGTCATGGCGAACCAGCGTTCCTGCTCGAACTCGAAAACGTCGCGATCGTGAAAGACGCGCGGCGGGAGCAGGTGCGCCTGGTCAACGGGACGGCGCACGGGCGCCACTTCGGCGGCGCTCACGGGGCTCGCTGGCTTCTCGCGAATCGGAATCTGAGTGCTCATTCGGCCGTTCAGCGTACGGCATGGTCGAGCTCGCCGTTCTTCACCCGACCTGCCATATCTACTCAGACCGTTGACCGATGGTCCCGTGCTATTAGGACCCATCGGCGCATCGACACGCGCTATGGAGGTAAATAGGGTGCGACGCATGCCCCAGCCACGCCGCACCGCGTGGGTGCTTATCACCACGCTCATCTGTGCATCCGCCTTTGTCGTCACGCCCGCTCTTGCGGCTGATCCGATAGATCAGCCGGCCGGCGCGGACGACAGCATCTGCTCGCCCGGCGCGAAGCCGACTCATTGGACCGACGAGTTTCATCCGCCTCAGACGATCCGAGTTCGGCGCACCAAGGGTCCCGCCTACGTCGCGCCAAACAACGTGGTCCAAACGTGGAACTTTCGACAGTACGTGGCCACGGTCCTGCGGGCGGAGTACTCAGGTGCCGTCTTCACCAGTAACGAGCAGCGAGACGCCTGGTATGCGATCGGTGCCATCGCAGTGAAGCAATATGCCTGGTACTACGCCATGCACTGGCGCGGCGGCAAGCTCCAGACTGCCACCGGTTACGACTGCTATGACGTCGCGGACAGCACGGCGGACCAGATATTCAACCCGGAGAAAATCAACATCATCAGGCCAGATCAAGAGGCCGTCATCGACGCCACGTGGCACATGAGCCTCAGGAAGTACATGGTCAAGAAGAAGAGGAACATGATGTTCCTCACCGGTTATCGGTCGGGCTTAAAGGTTCCGTGCGCGTCGGATGACGACGGGTTCCGCATCAAGCAAAAAAGCATGAAGGACTGCATCACCAAGGGTTTGACCGTTGAAGAGGTGCAGCGCGAGTACTACGGACGGAATGTCGTGGAAATCGTCGATGTCCGTGACCACGACATCCTGTCAGATGGCGGCTCATGGCGAGGAGATGTTGGGCTCCTGACGCCCGACGGAAGCGCAATGGACTGGCGGGTATTCCCCGCTTTGGCCACTGGCTTTGGCGCTGCGGCAGCGGGGTCATTCGCTCTGGACCCGACGAGCGTACTGTCTCATGGGGCCGGCGACGTCGACCGCGACAACCGAGCGGATCTGGTCGTGCTCGTCGACGCTGGCGGCGGCAACAAGCAAGTCAGAGTCGCCAAAGCAACGGGCAGCGGCTACGGATCACTCGGAACTGGTCAGGCTGCCGGCGCCGTTGGCAATCAGATGGTGGTTGCCGACTTCAACGGCGACTTCAGAAGCGATGTTGGTCTCTTCGCGACATCTGGCGCGACTGCGACGCTCGAGGTCATGTTCGCCCAAGCCGGCGGTGCGTTGGGAACGCCGGTCGATTGGTGGACTGGGCCTTTAAATCCGGCCAGTCAGGGTGTCACGGCGGGTGACGTGAACGGTGACGGCAAGGCCGACCTGGTTTATCGAGGCACTGGCTCAGGGCTAGTCTTCAACGTCGCGCTATCTCGCCCCAGCTGCTCTGACCTATCAGCCTACGGACCGTGCCCCGCGTCTGCAGTCGGGACCGGCCTGGCCGATGCCACTCTGTGGCTGACAGCAGCGAACTGGTCACCTGGGCAGGTCAAGTCCATGCTGGCCGACGAAAACCGAGACGGCCGCGACGATCTGTTCCTGCTCAGGCAGGACGGCAGCGACGTGAAACTGCTCGTGGCGAGGACCAACGTTGCTGGCGGTTTCAACGACGCAGTTCCAGTTTGGCAATCGAACTCGGCGTCGGTCGACAACTTCGTGATGATGCCGTTCCACGGGGATGCGGATGGCTACGCGGATGCGGCTCTGTTCCGCAAGGACACCAACAAGGTCTCCTGGATACGCGTCACGCCAACTGGTGGCACGCTGGTCGGCGATAACGACGCCTCATGGGTGGCCGGCGCGCGAGCGTTCTAGAACGCCCCGGGGTTCGCGCTTGTTCGACCCTCCGCCCATAGGTTGGCAAGCTTCGTCTTGAGGCTGGCCTTGACCGTCGCGTAGGCGGGATTGGAAGCCTGGTTAGTCAGCTCGAACGGATCCGCATTTAGGTCGTATAGCTCCCGCGACCCATCGAACCATTCCACGTAGTGCCAGAAGCCGATGTCGCTGTCAGGCGACGTTCGTATTGCGTGCCACTTGCGATCCCCGTTGAACGCGCTTTCCAGCACTCCTTTTCGCGCAAGTCCGCTGCCCCCCGGATCGTTGAGGATCGGCAATAGGCTCGTGCCGTCCGGGTCAGTCTGGCCAGTCGGATAGGGGCCTAGGTGGCAGGATCCCGCCAAAGCGCAAAAGGTGGGCGCGAGATCGATGTTCGAGACGGCATCGGTCACTTCGTGCTGATCGGTGCCCCACTTCGCCTTCCACGACATGTAAAGCGGGACAGGCGCCGCGTAAGGCGTCAGCTTGTGCTGACCGATGCGGTGAATGCCCCAGGTCATCCCGTTGTCGGCCGTGAACACGAGCAAGGTGTTGTCGAGTCGACCTTCCACTGCCAGCTCGTCGATGACCTGCTTGGCCAACCAATCGATGCCGAGCATCTCGTGGCAGAACCCCACCATCGGCCAGCCGGTGGCCTTGGCACCGGTCATCAGGGGTTGAGATTGAACCCACGGGGGTTTGTCCGACACGTCCGCCTCGTTGTAGTTCGGCGGCTTGTACCTGGGCATCGAGTCACAACGATGGTCGTTGGCGAACTGCGGCATGGGTACGTTCGGCTTGTGCAAGTTGTACGGGGAAAGCACCGCGAAGATCGGAGTCCCGGCGGGCGTCGCCTGGAAGCGCATCTTGGCGCGCTCCGCCACCATCTGGGTCGAATGGGTGGTCGGGTACCTCACGTTACCCGTCTTGGTATGAACGGTGTAGTTATAGAACGCGCCGTTCCACCCCTTTATGGCATCCAGGTACGTCCATCCCGCGCCATGCTGAGTCCACTGCGCGGCGCTCAAGCGGTTGTTCTTGTTCAGGTACTTTCCGATGTACATCGACGCGTACCCAGCGTCCTTCATCGCCTTGCCGATGTTCATCCCGGGATGAAACAGCAGGGCGTTGTTGGAGATCACGCCATGGTTGTGGGTATGGAGACCTGTCAGCAATCCAGCGCGACCGGGGCAGCACAGGGGTGTCTCCCCGACCGAGTTCTGGAAGTGGAGCCCACGCGCAACAAAGTAGTTGTAGAGAGTCGGAGTTAGGGTGGGATCACTCCACAGGCGCCCATCATGTGGGCTCACGTCGTCCATGTAGATCACGACGATGTTGGGTCGTGAGGCCTGTCCCGCGATGGCCGCCGGCGGGGCGCCCATCAGCACGAAAACCGCGACAACCAACAGCCATGCGCGTGCGCGCATCAAATCCCCTCTCGACGTGACGACCACGACAGTGTAGCCATCCGTCAAGCCATGACTCACTCACGAGCGCTGGCGCGGACTGGCTCTCTCGACCCACGCTGCCCAAGACGGTTCGTCGACCCCGACCGTCAGATCGGCGCCCGCACGGATCAGCGGCAAGAGAAGGAGCCGCTGGTCGGAAAGGGCACGCTCGAACGCGGCCTCGTCGTCCATCGAGAGATAGGCCAAGCCGGCGTCTTTGAAGACCTTGGATTCGGTATCCAGGAGCGCCTGGCTTCCGAAGCCCTGCGCGAAGCGGCGCAACTCGGTTGCGGCAATCTGCTTGCGCGCGAGATCGACGAACGCAACCTCGACGCGGCGCTCCTTGAAGAAGCGCAGCGCCTTTTGAGTGGCGCGCGAGTCGCGCCGGCCGAAGAGCTGGACGTGGAGCTCTGGCGGCGGCGCCTTCGGACTCAGGCCTTGTCGGACGCCTTGCGGCGGCCGCGACGCGACTTCCGGTCGGGCGTGGACAGGCCGACCAGCCAGCCCTTCTCCGACTTGCGAACGACTATCTCCTTGCCTGTCGCCTCGGCCGCCTTCATCAGTCGCTGGCGGACGGTCAACGCCTTGTCGTCCTTGTCAAGGCGCACCTCGAAAACCGTGTCCCTATCGCCGATCCGGTTTAGCATCCTCTCGAACTGCTTCTGCTGGGCGAGGCGCGCCTTTGCCTTGGGGCTCAATTCGCGTGACGCGGCGCGTGATGCCTTGGGCTTGTCGAGCATCTCAACATCCACCTGACGGATCTTGACCATCAAATCACCTCATGACCGCAATTTCACGGAAAGTCTGCATAACGGCAGACACTGATCTTAACTTTGGCTGCAAAGGAGCGCGTGCATGAAAATTGGCGTGATCGTGCCGCAAGGGTGGACTCGTGAATACGCCGGCTGGCAGTCTACGGATGCGTGGGCTCGCACGCGCGACCTGGCATCGCAAGTGGAAGCGTTGGGTTTCGAATCGATCTGGGTCTTCGATCATTTCCATACTGTTCCGCGGCCATCGCAAGACCTGACCTTCGAGTCGTTTACGACGCTCGCTGCATTGGCACCTGAGACGCGGCGCGTTCGACTCGGACATGTCGTGTTGTGCGCCGCGTATCGCAACCCGGCTCTCACGGCAAAGATGATCTCCACGCTCGATGTCATCACGGACGGCCGAATGGAGCTCGGGATCGGAGCCGGCTGGAAGCGCGACGAATGGCTGGGGTACGGCTACGGCTTTCCGGATGCGCCAGAACGGCTGGCCATCTTGAAGGATCAGCTCGAAGTTATCGACGCGATGATGACGCAGGAAAAAGCCGTTTACAGCGGCAAGTACCACTCGGTTGACGGCGCCATCAACCAGCCTCAGCCGGTGCAGAAGCCACGCGTCCCGATCATGGTTGGCGGCAACGGCCAGAACGTGACGTGGCGCCTCGCGGCACGTTACGCGGACGAGCTGAACGTCGACGGAATGACGCCCTCGGAGGTTGCGCAGGCATTGCCCATCATCCGCGCCCGCTGTGAAGAGATCGGACGCGACCCGGCGTCGCTCACCGTGTCGGTTCACCTGTGGTGGGAATCGCTGTCGAGAGCCGGCCAGCAGCGGACCGACTTGTTGGGCGAATACGCCCAGCTTGGTTTGTCACGGGTCATCGGGATGATCCGCAAATCGGTCGACAGCGACGACGCTTTGCCCCACTTTGCCGAGGACGCCCGCGCCGCCGCAGCTGAGCTGGAGCCGAGCACCGCTCTGGGGTCATGAAGCCCGGTCAATGAAGCTCGTTCACCGTCTCGTCCCGGCCCTCGTGGCCGTCGGCGTCCTGCTTATTGCCTTTCCGTCCACAGTACTGGGCCACCAGCTAACTGAGCGATACCAGGCACCGCTTCCGCTCGTCGTCTATATCGGCGGCGCGGTCCTCGCCGTCGCAATGTCGTTCGCCTTCGTGATGTTGCGCAACCCGCCGCCTCCCTCGGACAGGGAGGACGGCCCGCTCAAGACGGTGCCGGGCTGGCTGCGCGGGCTCCTGGGAGCAGTCGGCCTCATCGCGTGGCTGTGGATCGTTGCCCAGACATTGTTCGGTGGCGTGGGCGAGGGCGACGTCGCGTCGCTCTTCCTATGGGTTTATGGCTGGGTGGGCCTGGCGCTCGTCAGCGCGTTCATCGGCCCTGTCTGGTCATGGCTCGATCCATTCAGCACCATCCACCGGCTGCTGACGTGGCTTGCCGACCGCGTTGGAATGACCGGCGCGGAGCCTGCCGAGTACCCGGAACGCCTCGGACGGTGGCCGGCCGCTATCGCGTTCGTAGCCATTGTCTGGGTCGAGCTCGTCGCACGCGTCGATGGCGGTCACACACTTGGCCTCCTGATGATCGCCTACACGCTGATCACCCTGGCCGGCATGGCCTATTACGGCCGCGAGACGTGGCGCAGCAACGGCGAGGTCTTCAGCGTCTGGTTCCGACTCCTCGGACGACTGGCGCCCTACGCCTCGGCCGGCGAACCAGAGGACGGCAAGGTCCGACGGCGGTCGTTTGGCTCAGGCCTGCTGTCGGGCAGCTGGTCGACTGATCAGCTCGTGATCATCGCCCTGGCCACCGGCGCGATCATCCTCGATGGGCTCTCCCAGACAGGGCTGTACTACGACCTCTTCAGCGGCATCAACATCCTCGGTCTGCCGATCCTGCGCGATACCTTGATTGGAGCGCTGTTCCTTGGGGGCCTGGTCGCGATCGTGTTGTTCATCGCGCGGAGGCTCGGCGTGGCCGCTCTCGGGGCGGGCCTGCTGCCGGTGGCAGTCGGATACCTGGTCGCCCACTACCTGACGTACCTGCTGGTAGACGGCCAGCGCATCGTTGCCGCGCTCAACGATCCCCTGCTGCGCGGCAACAATCTCCTGCCCTTCGACCTCGGGTTCTACCAGCCGCAGCCATTCCTTCCGGCGGCAATCGTGTGGAGCATCCAGCTCGCGGCGGTCGTGGGCGGCCACGTCGTTGGCGCCTGGGCAGGGCACGCGGCGCTGGTCGAGGAAGGGCTAAGGGTTGAGCCGCGGCGTCAGCTTCCGCTGGCGGCGTTGATGGTCGCGCTGACGTCGCTGACCCTGTGGTCGCTGGGCCAGGCCGCGCTCAGCCCGACTATCCAGCCGCAGCCCGCCGCCACGGCCAGTGTGACTTCAGATGGTGACTGACGCTCCGGGACCCGAGGAACGCGCTGCTTCGAGCGCCGACTGCACGGCTTTGATGGCCACGTCCGCGCGGTCGCCGTCGCGGTAGAGCCCCGACGCGGTCGATAGCGACACGGAGACAGGTTCGCCCTGTGATCCGGCCACTATGACCTGGCCTGCCTGCTGCCGGATTTGAGCCACGGCATCCGCCGCGAGCTGCGCTGAAACGCCGTTCAGGACGGCGAAGAACGCTCCCGGAGCGACCCGCGCGACGGTGTCGCTGGCGCGAAATCGCTGTCTAACGATGGCGGCCACCGCGCTTACGGCTTCATCCGCAACGTGGCGTCCATAAGCCTGGCCGAGCTCCGCCAAACCGTCGACCTCGAACCTGATCAGTGACAGAGGCGGCCTGTCGGCCGGCGCCACTCGACGTCGGAGGACCAGCATCTGCTCGAACGAGGCCTCCAGGTAAGCGGGGTTGTAGAGGCCTGTCAGATCGTCGCGCGACGAACCGACCTGGAAGTCCTGGACGGCGAGCTGCTGCGCAACAGCCAAAGCCACGATCGGGCCCAGGACATCGAGAACGGCTCTGTCCTCGGCGTCGAATGGACGGCTCGTGTCGGATCTGCGCACGGTAAGCGTGGCCACGACCACGTTGTTCTGGAGGACCGGCAACGCGGCTGCGACCGGTGCCGGGGTAGTCGCGGGGCGCGACGGGTCGGCCGTCGCCACCAGCAGGCGACGCTCCTTCAGGGCCTGCCCGGTGATGCCCACGCCGGGCACGACCTCGACGCCCATTGCGGATTGCCCGAGACCATGAACCGCCCTGACGAAGTGGCGGTCGGAGTGCGGGTCGACGATGGTCAGGATGGCCATGTCGGCGTCCACGACGCGAGCAGCGCCGTCCACCAGGCCTTCAGCCGAAGCTCCCGACGGGTCATCGGCGAGCGTTGTGGTGAATTCCTTGATCCGCGCCGCCACGGACTGGCCGGCGTGGGCTCGCGATGCGCTTTCGAACGGGCGGCGAACGGCACCGCTCAAAAGCGACGTCGCGGCGGAGCCGAGCGTCGATGCGACGCTCCTTGGGCCGGTGGTCGCCCCTGTCGTGGGCGTGGCATTTTCGGCATCGCGAACTGGGGTCTCGGGCCCTGCCACGAGACTTTGTGCGGTCATGGGCAGACCATGGCGGAAACTGACGGTTCATGAAACAGTCCAGAGGTCCTAGTCCCCGCGCGACGCGAGCACCGCCTCTAGACTCGGACGAGTGACCGCGCCGGCAACGTCGAAGGCTCCGATTGAGACGTCCGATGTCCCGTTGGAACGGGAATTCGCGCTCGCCAACGGCGCGAATCCGCTCGTGACCATGGCCGTTCTCCGCCTTGGTCCGGGTGATCCCCAGATGCGGATCGTGGGCAGCGAAGTGGTGCGCGCGATGCGCACTCCGGCGGGCCTCGCGACGGTTCAGCTAAAGGTGAATCGAGGAAGCGTGACTGCCGCAGCCTGGGGTCCGGGTGCCGGCGCCGCTCTCGAGCTGGTACCAGGCATGATTGGTGCACTCGACGACGCGACGGCCCTCCAGCCCCGCCACCCCCTCGTTAGCGAGCTGGCACGCACCAACCCGGGCCTGAGGCTGACCCGATCAGGGTCCGTGATCGACGCCTTGGTCGCCTCGATCCTGGGACAGAAGATCACCGGAGAGGAACAGCGGCGGTCGTGGAGCGATCTCCTGCGCCGGCACGGAGAGCACGCACCGGGACCCTTCGGCCTGCGCGTGCTGCCGCCGCCCGAGAAACTCGCTCGACTCCCGTACTGGGCTTTCCACCCGTTGGGCGTGGAGCGACGGCGAGCCGACACGATCCGGGCGGCGGCGGCCGTCGCGCCACAGCTGGAGCGCGTCGCTGGGCTGTCTCACGAAGATGGGATGCGACGCCTTACGTCGCTGCCCGGCATTGGCGCGTGGACCGCCGCGGAAACCATGCGCCTGGCACTGGGCGATCCCGACGCGGTGAGCGTCGGCGACTACCACCTCCCCCACCTCGTTTGTTGGGCACTCGCCGGGGAGTCGCGCGGGACCGATGAGCGAATGCTCGAGCTTCTGGAGCCGTACCGCGGTCAAAGAGGGCGGGTGGCGCTGTTGATCGAACACGGAGGGCTTCAGCAGCCGCGGCGCGCGCCACGGATGCCGCTCAGGTCGATCGCGACCTACTGAGAGTCAGCCCTGCTTCGTCGCCGCATTCGCGGACGGGGCGGGTGGTGGCTCTTGTGGTGGCTCTTCGAGCTTCGCGATCGCGACCTCGATCCGGCCGACTTCCTCCGCGGCCTCCTGGTATTCCACGCTCCCCAGCGGCGCGGCGTCGCGACGTGCGCGCGCGGCGACGTGCTTCTCCATGAGCGACGAACGATCGCCGCGCTCCGGTTGCCTGGCAGCCTGCTGTGTGTTTCGCGTCGTGCTCTCCACCTGGTCGGTGACGTTAGCCGACCCGGGCGCTCCTCGTCCACCTGACCAGATCGAGCGAGATGCAACAATCCGCCCGTGGCTTACAACAGGCGTCAGCAGCGGCGCCAGGAATCCGATACGGCCCACCGCGTGAACGAGAGCGCTTCAGCGACAACGGCGTCCTCATCGGGCGCTTCCTGGGCCTCGCGATCCTGCTCCTGACGATCGGCGTGCTCGCCGCTGGTGCGCTCGCCTTCACAGGCAATCTCCCAGGGAGCTCGCCCACCCCGACGCGCACGCTTTCGGTGGTGGCTGCATCAGGATTGCCCGACGAATCCGCCCCATTGGAGAGCAGCGCGCCCTCGCCGGCCGCCACGACACTGCCCACGACCGGTACGATCCCTCCAACGACCGTGCCGTCGCCCGCGGCCACGATCGTTCCGCCTCTGGTGCAGATTGGCGAGGGATACGTCACGTTCGGAACACACAGCGACAACCAGTTGCGCATCACCGACCCGCGCTCTGTCTTCGCGTTGGACGAGCGGATCGTGTGGAGCGCGTTCCTGACCGAGCTCGCCGATTCGGAGCAACTGAACATCCAGATCCTCAAGCTGGATGAGACGGCGATCGGCGGCGAGACGCTGATCTCCGACGAACCGGTGACGCCGATCGTCCACGGCGCTCAGATCTTCCAGCGCCGGCTTCGCGCCCAGTCCTCGCTGGACGGGCCGGGCCTGTATGTCGTGCGCTACCTGCGCAACACCGACCTGCTGTCCGAAGGCTTTTTCGAGATCACCGAATGAAACGACGATCTAGGGGCGGATTGGCGATCAGCGTGTGCCTGATCCTCGGTCTCGTGGCCGTCGGCTGCGACTCTCCGCGATCGAGCTTGCGTCCCAGCGCCTCGCTGCTCGAAGTCGAGTTCACACCGCAACCGACGGTTACGCCGGAATCGACCGACGAACCGACCGAAGAACCGACATTCCTGAGCCTGCCCGTTGGGTGGGATGATGCCTTCTGCGGCGCCTTCGCTGACACCGTCGACGCGCAGGAGCTGGTGATCGACATCGAGCGCGCGATCGCCGAGGAAAACGCAAAGGATGCGCGCGGTCTTGCACGCGACCTGCGCAACGTCACCGCCGATGCGACCGCGCTGCTGGCGGCGCTGACACCGTGGGAGCCCGCCCAACCAGCCGTTGACTCGATCACTGAGCTGATCACTCTCGGCGCGCAGGCCGGCGAGGCGTATGGGCAAGGCTTCACCGACCAGTCGCGCGACGCAATTCGCGACGCCCGCCGGTTGCGCCGGCAGATCGGGAACAAGACTCCGGCCGCCAACGAGGCCCTCGCCGAGCTGACGGCTGCCGGCATCGCCTGCGAGGGTTATGAACTGCAGCTAGAGGAGTTCTGACACGGCCACCGACCGGCCGACGGCGCAAACGTCGACATTCCTTTTCACAGACATCGAAGGTTCGACCCGCCTTATCCAGGCGCTGGGCGACGGCTATGCAGACCTCCTGGAGGTGCACAGGCACCTGATCGGCGAGGCCGTCGAGTCGAACGGCGGACGGATTTTCGGCTCGGAAGGCGACGCCCTGTTCGCGGCATTTCCATCGGCTACGTCAGCCATCGCTGCGGGAGCTGCAGCACAACGTGCGCTCGCCGCGCATCCCTGGGAGGAGGGCTCGGAGATCCGGGTTCGAATGGGAATCCACACCGGTGAGGCGCTGCTCACGGGCGGAAACTACGTTGGCCTGGCGCTGCACCAAGTCGCGCGCATCATGGCTGCCGGCCACGGCGGCCAGATCCTCGTCTCCGAAGCAACACGCAGCCTGGCGACATCCCTGCCCGACGGCCTCGAGCTGCGCGACCTCGGTGAGCGCCGCCTCAAGGACCTGGCGTCGCCCGAGAGGATCTACCAGCTGGTCGGCGAAGGGCTGGCCGACAAGTTCCCGCCGCTGAAGACGCTCGACAACAAGCCCAACAACCTTCCCGTCCAGGTTACGAGCTTTATCGGCCGAGACGAGCTCGCGGAGGCACGAAAAGCGCTGGCCGGAACTCGATTGTTGACGCTGACTGGGCCCGGTGGAACCGGCAAGACTCGCTTGGCCCTGCAGCTCGCGGCGGAGGAAAGCGACGAATTCACCGACGGCGTGTACTTCGTCGGCCTCGACTCGATCAGAGATGGCGCGCTCGTCGGCTCGGTCATCGCTTCGACGCTCGGACTGAGCGTCGGCGGAACGACGCCGCCCATGGACGTGGTGATCGACCACCTGCGCGAGCGCAAGGTCCTGCTCGTCCTCGATAACTTCGAACAGGTCGTCGATGCCGCCTCTGACATGGCGCGGCTGATCCACGAGGCGCCAGACGTCAAGGTGATCGTCACCACGCGCATCGTGCTCCGTGTCTACGGCGAGCAGGAGTTCCCAGTGCCGCCACTTGGTCTGCCGGCCCCGGGAACGACGCCGCTTACAGCGTCAGAAGCGGCCGGTTATGAGGCCGTCCAGCTCTTCACCGAGCGGGCGATGGCCGTCAATCCGTCTTTCGCGCTCACCGACGAGAACGCAGCGGCCGTAACCGAGGTCGTGCAACGACTCGACGGCCTGCCACTTGCCATCGAGCTGGCCGCGGCCAGGACGCGCGTGCTGCCAGTCACGGCGATTTGCGCACGGCTCGATCAGCACCTCTCGCTTCTGACCGGCGGGGCGCGCGACCTTCCCCAGCGCCAACAGACCCTCCGGGGAGCCATCGACTGGAGCTACGACCTGCTCGAAGGGCCGGATCGGCTGTTGTTCGAACGCTTCTCCGTCCATGCAGGCGGTGCCTACCTGACTCAGGCGGATCGCGTTTGCGGTCCCACCGCTGAGCTTGGCGAGGACGTGCTGGACGGCCTCTCGTCACTGGCTGAGAAGAGCCTGGTCAAATCCGGTTTGAACGGCAGCGAGGATCCGCGCTTCCTGATGCTCACGACGATCCGCGACTACGCCCATGAACGCTTGAATGCCAGTGAGGACCACCGCGTCCTGGAGCGCCGCCACGCCGATACCTACCTCGAGTTGGTCGAATCCCTCGCGCCGGACATCCTCGGCAGTCGAGCGGCAGAGATCACGCAGAGGCTTGATACCGACCACGACAACATCCGCGCCGCCTTGGATTGGGCTGTCGCGCAAGGAGAGGTCGAAATCGCGCTGCGCTTCCTCGCCTCGACGTGGCGTTTCTGGCAGACGCGCGGCCACCTCGCGGAGGCGCGCCTGCGCGCCAACACAATCCTGGCAATGGATGGGCTCAATTCACAGCCTCCCGCGCTACTGTCGCGGGCCTTCGCGGCGGCCGGAGGCATCACCTACTGGCAGAGCGACATACGGCCCACGCATCGCTTTTATGAGCGCGCTCTGGAAGCGGCGCGCAGGTCGGGTGACGCGTTGCTCATCGCCCAGTCTCTCTACAACTTCAGCTTTGCGCCGCTGGACCAGGACGAACAGACCCGCGAAATGTTCGTCGTGGGCACTGGTTACATGCGCGAGGCACTTGCCACATTTGAGGAGCTGGGCAACAGACAGGGGATCGCCGACGTCCACTGGGCATTGGCGCTCGGTGTGGTGGCTCTGGACCAGAACTTCGAAGAAGCAATCGACCACGCCAGGCAGGCCGGAGAGATCTACCGGGAGATCGGCAACAATTTCGGTGCCGGCTGGGCCGCCTACATGATCGGCTCACTCTTGATCACGCAGGAGCACCTGGAAGGGGTCGACCTTTACCTCCACGAGGCCCTGGACATCTTCACCGCATCTCGTGACGAGTCGGGCATCCTGCTGGTGCTGGCCCTGTTCGCCATCGTGGCCGATCGCCGGGGTTACAGAGACCGATTTCTCCGCCTCGGCGGTGCCGCTGAACGCCTGCGCGATGACACAGGCGCTGAAATCGTCAACAGCCCTATTGATTTCCTCGACTACGGCCTGCCCGAAATGCCGAGCGACGACGCTGAGAAGCAGATTTGGGCCGAGGGCAGGAAGCTCTCAACCGATGAGGCAGTTGCCCTCGCTCGCGAAACTCCCGAATAACTGGCGAGTGATCGCCCGGTAAGAGCCGCCTTCGAACATGGGCGGTATGAAGCGACGCCGCCCCAAGGAAGAGCCACAGCTCTCCGTCGACTACGGCAACGGGATAATCGGTCCTTCCCGTGAGCAGGTCCGCTCGGCGGTCGACGCGCTGCCAACCGACCTGACGTGGGACGCGCTTTCCGGCGGGCTTCGACCCGTTTTCATACGTCGCCGGCCTCTGCCGCCGGGCGTCGAGCGGCCGCTCACCATCCACCGGCCGCCCGGGGTCGACGTGGCGCTGGGCGTGGACATCGGACCGGCCTTCATGTACGTCGGCGGCGGGATGCTCGAGTCGTGGTCCGTCACCCTTGACGACGCGTTCGACCGGGCCATGGAGAACCTCCGCGCGTCGGTCGCCGCGGAGCGCTACCTCGAAATGGAGTACGAAACCGTCGATGGCGTGCCGTTCTGGTGGTACCAGTCGAGTGGTGGCCTCGCCTCTGGACTCTTGTTGCTGGAGGATGAGCTGGCGATGCGCTACGGACCGGAGCCGCGCCTGCTCATCGCACCCATGCGCAACCTGCTGGTGGCCGCACCATTCGACGCCGATCGCTCACTGGTGGGCTGGCTGCGCGACGAGATCTCGTACGAAGATCCGAACGGCCTGGATCTGCCGATATTCGCGCTGCTCGAGGGCAGGCTGTCGATCGACGCGCGCGGTGAGCGCACGGCCGTCGGCTTGGTTCACTGATTGGCAGATTGGCCCGTGTCTGAGTTCCACACCGCGGCAACGTCCCGCCAAATGTCGGCCCGGACCGACATCCACGGGAACCCGTCGGACCGAATCAGCGCCAAAGCCTCTTTTTGGGGACGACAGTCGGTGGGAAGTCGTGGTTACGTTGAGTGGCGCGCGTCCTCCCCCGGGATGCCGCGCTCGACGAGTGCCGCGACGAATCCCTCCAGGTCCTCCACCGTGACGTAGATGGCGGGGACGTTGATCGGTCCCCACCGCACGCGATCACGGAAGTCCAGCCTGACGCCACCGAGATGTGAACCATCAAAGGAGACGTCTCGGTGGCGGATGCTCATTCGCACGCCGATTGCCGAGACCCAGAGCCACGGGCCCTCGATGCGACAGCTCACGACGTTGGACAGCGCGGTCCGGAAGCGAAAGAAGCCAAACGTGACGGCCACGCAATCGCTCAGGTCGACATACGCGTTGCCGCCTCGCACGCCGAAGAAGAGCAAGAGCGGCCTCGAGCGCCGACCGACGCGTATCGGAAACCGTCTGGTTTGCGCGGCGGCGACAGTCACTGCGCGACGCTGTCGATGATCGGTTGCGAATCGCCGCAGCCCGTTGACTGCGCGTCCTCGGGTGTGAGGCACAGCACGAAGAGCAGGCCGGGGTCGTTGTCGACGATTCCGAGCCGCATGTCGTACGCCGGATCGAGACCGAAGTTGCCGTCCGAGCTGCCGAAGATGGGCGTGTTTGACACGGTCGCGCTCAGGTCCAACGCTACGCCGTCGCGACCGAGGAACGTATATGGGCTTGTGTCCGAAGCAGCCACGCCGGACTGGTCAGCCATCAGCCCGGCCGCTGCGGCCGGCGTCAGGGCGGTGGCCGCCTCGGTGGTGGTGCCGATGATGTTTTTCGGAAGCGCCCATGCCACCCAGCTCGTTGGCGCGACCGGGTCCGGTCCGTCGAAGCGCATGACGTCGAAGAAGTCGTCGTGGATATGCGCCGAGTTCCATCCCTCGTCAGGGATCTCGAAGGTGAAGGCGAGGTCGAAGGGCGGCGAGCTGTCGTAGCGGCCGGGGACCAGGTCCTGCTCGCTGACGGAGGGAAAGGCGCGGATGGTGGCTGCCGGAGTTATCGCCGGAGTTGGTGTCGGCGAGGGCGGAGCGACCGTGGTCGTTGGCACGGCCGTTGGCGTCTCGGTATCCGGTGACGCGCTGGCGGAGGTCCCGCATGCACAGATGAACGACAGGGCCAGCACGAACGTAACGAGCCTCATCGGTGGCGCTCCTCTCATGCCGTCCAAGACTCACGCACCTCCACGATGGTTCCTTGCCAAGTTCACAGTTTGTCCGCATTTGGAGATCAGCCTCTTCATCAAGAGATCCCGGCACGAGTCGGGACTCAAGCGCAAGAGGTGTTAGTCAAGACATGAACGGACGATATTTCTGGTTCCGAATGGCGGCGCTCGTCGTGCTGCTTGTCGTTCTCGGTGCCGTTGGGGTGGCGGTCTACAACGCGGGGATCCAAACCGGCGTGAACCAGGCGGTGCAGGTAACGACTGGCGACGGCACGCCCGTCGTCGTCGCTCCGGCTCCGGTCTATCACGGTTGGGGCTGGGGCTTCGGCTTCGGTTTCTTTGGGATCTTCTTCTGGATCATCGGGTTCTTCCTGATCATCGGACTGCTGCGCGCCATCTTCGGCTTCGGCCGCTGGGGTCGCGGAGGTCCGGGCGGATGGGGTTACGGTCGCGGCGGCTATTACGGCGGCGGCGGTTGGGGATACGGTGGCAAGGGAGATGGTGGCCGCGGCGACCAGATCGCCGACTACCACCGCGAGCTTCATCGGCGCGAGGAGTCGGGTGAGACCAACGCGGGCAGTGGCCGCCCGCCGATGCCGCCAACGCCGCCCGCAGCCGGCGGCGGCTGAACGGCCTGGCAACCGCATCTACGATGCCCGCGAAATGGCGCGCATCCTGATCGTTGACGACGAGCCGGAGATAGTCCGGCTCGTCGTCGATTACCTGTCTGCCGCCGGTTTCACGACGGATTCGGCACGAACCGGTACCGATGCCGTGGTTCGTGCCGCAAACGAGCCGCCCGACCTCGTCGTGCTGGACCTTGGCCTGCCGGGAATGGACGGTCTCGACGTAACCCGCACCCTCCGCCGCGCATCCGATGTGCCCATCATCATGCTCACCGCGCGCGACGACGAGACAGACAAGCTCATCGGCCTCGAGCTCGGCGCGGACGACTACGTCACCAAGCCGTTCAGCCCACGCGAGCTGGTTGCTCGGGTGCGGGCCGTCCTTCGACGCCGCGCCGGCGCCGGCCAGTCGGAGATCATCAACGTCGGTGACCTCATGCTCGACGTCCCGCGAATGCGCGCCGAGCGGGCGGGCGAGCACATCGACCTGACCGCGACCGAGTTCACGCTGCTCGAAACACTTGCCCGCCAGCCGGGGCGCGTATTCACGCGGTCCCAGCTGCTGGACGCCATCCACGGCGTTGCGTTCGAGTCCTACGAGCGGGCAATCGATGCCCACGTCAAGAACGTTCGCCGGAAGCTGGAGCCCGCACCTCACTCGCCGCGCTATCTGCTGACGGTTTACGGCGTCGGCTACCGACTGGCCGACTGACGCCGCCCATGCCACCACACCGCGGAGGCCCGGGCTGGGGATGGGGTTGGGAGGGCAACCGAGGCCGGCGGCCGATGCGCCGACCCGGGTGGTGGCCGCAGAACGAGGCGTGGCCGCCCCAGGACGATGCCGGCTGGCGCCAGCTGCGCTACGGCTTCATGCGCCGCGCCGGTTGTTTCGCGCTCATCGCCCTGGCCATAGCGATCGCGGCCGTTACGGGGCTGATCTGGCTGATCGGCTCGATCACCGGGACGAGCGTGGGCGGCGTCGCGGGTGCCATCGTGGTGATCGTCGTCTTCCTGGTCGTGGCGCGCATCCTCTTCGGTGGCTACCGATCGACTGCCGCACCCGTCGCCGATCTGATCGAGGCGTCCGGCCGTGTCGAGGCTGGTGAGCTGGACGTGCAGGTCACCGAACGTGGGGTCCGCGAAGTACGTGGCCTGGCGCGGGCCTTCAACGCGATGAGTGCCCGCCTGTCGGCGACGGAGCGTGAGCGACGACGACTGCTGGCCGACGTCAGCCACGAGCTGCGAACCCCGTTGACCGTGATCCAGGGCAATGTCGAAGCGATGCTGGATGGTGTCTATCCGGCCGATCGCGAGCATCTCGAGCGCGTCCAGGCCGAGACACGTCAACTCGAACGGCTGATCGACGATCTGCGAACGCTGTCCCTCGCCGAGACGGGGCAGCTGCCCCTTCAGCGTGAGCCGACCGACGTTGTGGCGCTGGCCGAGGAGGTCGTGGAAGGGTTTCAGGCAGAGTCAGACGCCGGAGGCGTGCGGCTCGGCGTCGACGCGACCACGGGCATGGCTGAACAGGAGGTCGATGCCCGGCGGGTGCGCCAGGTCATGACGAACCTGGTGAGCAACGCGCTGCGCCACACCCCGGCCACAGGATCGGTCACGGTCTCGATCGCACCTGAGGGCAGGGGCTTTCGACTCGTCGTCAGCGACACCGGCCGAGGCATGACTCCTGACGCTGTCGAACACGCCTTCGAGCGCTTCTGGCGCGAGGGCGAGTCGGCCGGCGCCGGCCTCGGCCTGGCAATCGTGCGCGACCTCGTCGTGGCCCACGGCGGGACGGCCACTATCCGCAGCGAACCGGGCAAAGGCACGACCGTGACCTGCACGTTCCCGGCCTGAGAAGCGTGTAACAATCGGCCGGTGGCGACCTATCTCCACTTTCTCGGAGCCGCCACGACCGTAACCGGCTCTCACTATCTGCTCGAGACAAACCGGGCGAAGGTCGTCATCGACTGCGGCCTGTTCCAGGGCACACCCGATGTTCGAGTGCGCAACCTCGTGCCGCTCGGCTACCACCCGAACAGCATTGATGCAATGTTGCTGACCCACGCGCATCTCGACCATTGCGGCCTCATCCCGCGGGTCGTCAAGGCCGGCTACAACGGGCCGATCTACGCGACTGCGGGCACGATCGAGCTCGCCGCGCTCGTCCTGCTGGACTCGGGCAAGCTGCAGGAGGAGTTCACGAAGCGCGAGATGCGCTGGGAGAAGCGCCATCCCGATCTGGCCGTGGCCGACGACGCGGCCGAGCGCGAGGAGTACCTGGCGGCCGTGGATCTTGCGGCCAGCGGGGAGCGGCTCGCCGACACGCGGGAACTCGCGGACGCCGAGGTCCTGGCTGGCAGCCCGGCGTTAGCGCCCCCAGGTGACCTTCGATCAGGCGAGCACGTGCCGACGACAATCGAGCCAGCCGCGCCCGCTCCATCATCGCCCGCACAAGCGCCGCCCGAGCACATCGCGCACACGCTTCCGGCCGATCCCAATCTCGATCCCGACGCGCCGCTTTACACCGAGCGCGAGGCCCGCACCTCGCTCGCCAGCTTCAGGCCCGTCGAGTACGACACGGAAATCGAAGTCGCTCCGGGTATCCACGCTCGCTTCCTGGACGCGGGACACATCCTGGGCTCAGCCATCATCGTCATCCGCATCGAGGGCGACAACGGCGAGCCCGAGCGAACAATCGTCTTCTCGGGCGACCTCGGCCGGCCGGGCGCGCCCATTCTGCGCGACTACACGGCAGTCACCGATGCCGACTACGTGCTTGTCGAGACCACGTACGGCGGCCGCGAGCATGAGCCTCAAACCGAGGCGCACCGAGTCCTTGTCGAGACCGTCCAACTCGTGGCTCAAAGCCAGGGCGTGCTGCTGGTGCCATCCTTCGCCATCGGTCGGACGCAGGAGCTCGTCTACGAGCTCGATCGCCTGATCGACAGTGGCGAGATCCCGTTGCTCCCGTTGTATCTCGACTCGCCGATGGGCTCCAAGGCCACGGAGGTGTACCGCCGCCACCCCGACTATTACGACGAGGCGGCCTCCCATCTGTTGCGCGCCCAGGGCACGCCGCTCGACTATCCGAACCAGGTCGTCACCAACGACGTCAGGGACTCGCAGCAGATTGCCCGCGCTCCGCGGCCGCACATGATCATCGCCTCGAACGGGATGCTCACCGGAGGCCGCGTGGTCGGTCATCTGGCCCGCCTGATCAGTGATCCCAACGCCACGCTGCTTTTCGTTGGCTACCAGGCAGAGGGAACGCTCGGCGCCAGCCTTCAGTCGGGCGCCAAACAGGTACAGATAAGCGGCCAGCCCGTGAAGGTAAGCTGCCAGGTGCGGTCGATCTCGGGCTTTTCAGCCCATGCCGACGAACCGCAGCTGCTCGCCTGGCTCGCCAACTTCAACCGCACCACTCCTCCAAAGCGGGTGTTTCTGGTCCACGGCGAGCCCGAAGGCCAGGCCGCGATCGAGCCCAAGATCCAGGCGTTGGGACTGCCCACGGCAATTCCACGCTGGCGAGAACGCGTCACCCTCGACTGAAACCGAATAAGGTTGCGCCCGCACCACTTAGAGGAGAGCCTGTAAATGCGACGCGCACACTACGCCCTGGCACTTATTGCCGTTTTCGCCATTGGCGCCTGCTCCAACGTGGGCCAACCAATAAACACGCCCAACGCCGAGCCCGTGTGCATCGCGCTGGCTGGCCTCGAGGCGCAGATAAACACGCTTCGGGCTCTCGATCCCTCGACTGCCACTCTCCAGCAATACCAAACCGCGGCTTACAACGTGAGCGGGATGGCGTCACACCGTCGTGTCGCAGGCGCGCGTGCTTGCTAACGCCGAGGCAACCCAGCTCGACAACTCGTTGCGCACCCTTCAGCAAGCCGCCCAGGCGCTCCCCACCGGAACGACACCGGCCCAAGCAAAGGAGCAGCTCAGCGACGAGATCGCAACCGCGGATGCGGCCGTAGTCGCGCTGAACACGAAGATTGCCTGTCCGCCACTCCCCACCGCGCCACCGGTCTGAGTCGGCCACGCTGCGAGCGGGCACCACCTCAAGGACACCTACCTGCCCCATTTCGCGCCGGGCGGGCAGTTGACATGCTTGTGATTCAGCGAAATAACTGAGAACGCCAACACGCCGGGTGGCTGACGTGCGCGTCAATGGAGGCCCAATGACTGACAGATCGCTCGACGAGCTCGGACCCGTCGATTTCGTAATCGTTGAGTTCCCTGCAGGGCAGCAGAATTTCACCGGCGAGGGCGTCGAAGAGCTCCTGAGGCTCCACGATGCCGGCACCATCCGGGTAATGGACGTGCTCATTCTGCAGAAGGGTGAGGACGGCACGGTCATGGCGCAGGAGCTCGGAGATCTCGACGAGCTTGGGCCGCTGCAGCAGATCGCTGACGAGCTCGTGCATACGCTGGCCGAGGCGGATGTCGAGCACCTTGCCGCGGCCATGGATCCGGGCAGCGTTGCCGGTGTGCTCGTGTACGAGAACACGTGGGCCGCGCCTTTTGCTTCGGCGCTGCGCCGAGCCGGCGGCCAGCTGATCGCCAATGGCCGCATACCCATCCAAGCCATCATCGCCGCTGTCGAAGCCGACGCGGAACTCGAAGGAGTCGCCTGAAATGCCACTCGGACCAGGTCGTGCAGGTCGAGGCGTAATCGGCGGACCCGTCGCCAAGGTTGCGGTTGTCGGTGCAGTCGCGGGCCCTGGACCGTCTCCCGTCGCCAAGGCGGCGGTGGTCGGTGCCGCCGTGAGCCCAGGTCGAAGCCCGGTCGCCAAGGCGGCCGTCGTCGGCGCTGTCGTAACACCGGGGCGCCGCCGCTTCTAATTCGCCACACAGGCGAGCCCTTCGGCGGGCACACCCCGCCAGCGTGACGCATCATCCGTCAGTGACTGGCGCCATGAGCGCCTACGCATCGAGGTCGTGGGCCGCTCTCCGCGAAGCAGGCAGCAACCCGAGCATTCGGCTCGTCGTGCTCGCCTACGTCGTATTTACCGTGTCCAAGTGGGCGCTGCGGATCGCCAAGTACGTCTATCTCTACGAGGTCGTCGGACCCTTCGGCATCGCGATCCTTGGAATAATCCAGGTGATTCCTTCGATCCTCGTGGTTCCGTTCGCCAGTGGCCTCGGCGACCGATTCGCACGCAATCACGTCCTGGCCGCGACATACGCGCTCTGCACGGTCACCTCGGCGGCGCTCGCGTTCGTGCTGAGCGCCGGACTGGACATCTTGTTCTTCTACCTCCTGGCCGCGGCGGTCGAGGTGCTCGGCCAGATCGTCAGGCCTATCCAGGCAGCCCTGCTCCCCGCGCTGGCGCGTACGCCCAACGAGCTCGTCGCTGCGAACGTGGCGGCCAGCACGTCCGAGGCGTTCGGAGCCCTCGCCGGCCCCGCCCTTGGCGCTGCGCTGCTGATCAATGGCGGGCCGGCGCTCGTCGCGGTGGCGGCAACGGCCGGCTTCGCATTTTCGATACTCGCGATCTCGCGGGTCCACGTCGAGCGCATCGTGTCGCCGCTGGCCAAGCGGGCGTCGATCGGGGTCGTTGGATTCCTGGGAGACGCCACGGAAGGCCTACGTACGCTGGCGCGACTCTCGGACCCGCGGGCGATCGCCAGTGGGTTCCTTCTGCAGAGCACGGTCCACGGCATGCTGACTGTGCTGATCGTCGTGCTGGCGATCTCAACGCTCGGGTTGGGTGCACCTGGCGTAGGGACGCTGCACGCCGCAATGGGCGCCGGCGGGTTGATTGCCGCGTTCCTGGCGATGGGTCTGGTCGGTCATCGTCGGCTGGCGCCAGCATGGGCGGTGTCACTGGTTGGCTATGGCCTGCCCATCCTGCTTATCGGCCTCGTACCCAACGCAGGCGTGGCCATCCTCATGCTGACCATCGTCGGCACCAGCAACGCAGTCCTGGAAGTATCCGGCTTCACGCTGCTGCAGCGGACCGTGCCAGACGGAATTCGCGCCGGCGTCCTGGGCGGGGTGGAGGGCCTGATCGGGCTGGGTTACGCCGTCGGTGGCGTGCTCGGATCGGTGATGGTCGAACGGATCGATATCCGGATTGGCGCTCGTCGTCTGCGGCGCGATCCTGCCAATTCTCGCCCTGTTGTTGTGGTCACGGGTGTCCCGGCTCGATAGCGAGTACGTCGTCTCCACGGCCGAGCTGGGCGTTCTTCGCGGTCTACCGATATTCGCCCCGATGTCGCTCGCCGCGCTGGAGCACGTCGCGGGCGAGATGACCGAGACCCGCTATCCAGCCAGCACCGACATCATTCGCGAGGGTGACCCCAGCGAAGCGTTCTTCGTGGTCATCGACGGCACTGTTGAGGTGATCGAACGTGGCCAGCACCAGGCCGACCTGGGCCCCGACGCCTCGTTCGGCGAGCTCGCACTGATCAGCGGTGTGTCCTGCGCCGCGACCATGCGCGCGGCCACGGACGTCACGGTGTACAGACTGCCGAGCTCGGACTTCCTGTCAGCCGTGACTGGCCATCCCCACATCTCGACCGCGTCTGATCAAGAGATAACTGACAGCTCCGCCCCGGACTGGGCCTAAGCCCAGCCTTCAGGCACGAGCTGTCGCCGAATGGAGGCGCATCGGGTCGGCCAGACCCTTGAGCTCGACCTGACCGATGTCGCGGTAGTCAACGTCGTCTGATTCGGCTGAGGCGTCCACGACCTGCTGGCTGACCAGCACCTCACCCGCTCGCGCGTAGTCGGCGATTCGTGCAGCCGTGTTCACCGTGGCGCCGTAGTAATCGCCTTCCTGGAAGATGACCGGCCCGGCGTGCAGTCCTACATGCGCTTGGGGGAGGTCCGCCTCGGCGACGCCGGCAACCATCTCGAGTGCCGCAAGCACGCCATGACCGGGGTTGGGGAAGTACAGCATCACCCCATCGCCCAGCCACTTGACCGGCCGGCCGCCGTGCTTGATTGACGTGCGTTGAATAAGCGGGCCCAGCCGGTCCGCAAGCTCCGCGGCGGCCACGTCGCCCTGCTCCTGGGTGAGTCGCGTGTAGCCGGTGATGTCGAGGAAGCACATCGCAGGCGGGTGGTCGACACGGGTATGCAGACCCGCGGCGGCAAGCATCGACTCCAGGCCTTCGATGATGTTTGTGCCCCACGCCTGCCCTTGCTGCAGGTGGTACATGCCAATCACAGCGCGTTCGGTGGCCGCGCTCATCTTGTCGCCGAATGGGTCGCCCAGGATCTCGTCGGGCCGCTTACCCGCTGCCATCGCAGGCTCGATCACTTCCGTTTGCCACATGGCCGACTCCGTTTCCGCCATGCGGCGCAGGCCATCCGCCTGGACGCGCATCATCTGGTGGAGAGGCGGAGACCGGAAGCCCGCGTTCATCGCCAGCTCGATCAGCTTGGCCTGTGGCAGCTCCTCCTCGCGAAGCAGGTCATCCGGCCGCGGTGTGGGCGAACCGGAGGCTTCCCGGATGAGCATCAGCACGTCGACCGGGACGTTGGCACGCTCGGCGAACTGAGCGAACGTCACGTCGCTGAAAGCGGAGAAACGCTCGTAGGCGGGGGCGTCCAGAAATGCAAGCGAGACGTGGCCACGGCGGATCGCATCGGCGAGTCCGTCGAGCGGGATACCAGCATTGGCGAAGCTGCCAACCATGCCCGCGCGGCGCACATCGCCAGCGCTGAAGCGGCCACCCTCGTCCGGGCTGACGATCCCCAGCTCGACCAGCCGATTTAGGCCATCAAGAGACATTCCAGCGCGACCAGCGGCATCGGCCAGATCGAAGGTGGTCACGCAGCGCACTCTAGTCGCCAGCGCGCGACAGAGGATTTCAAGGAAATTGGTCGGGGCGGCCGGATTCGAACCGGCGACCCCAGCGTCCCGAACGCTGTGCGCTACCAGGCTGCGCTACGCCCCGACCGAGGTTCCGCGGCGCGAGGCGCCAGCGGAGTCGGAAGTATATGCGGTCGGGTCTCCACGCCCCTCAGATGGGCGGTCGGCACCATTGCGCGAGTACGAATCGCGGCTAGGGTCAATGTCCCGCAAGGGTCGTTGAGAGCGTGGCGCTAAGACCGTGGTCGCCATGACAACCACTCCACATTTGCGAAAGGAGTTTTCGTATGACTGATGACTCGACGCCCGAGGCGGCGTCGACAGCAGCCGCCCCGAGCGAGAAGGATCAGGAAGCAGTCGTAGGGCTCGTGACCGATGGGGCCCATGCCCTGATCATCGGGCGTTTCCCGACGATGGAGGAAACCCAGGAGGCCTACCAGGCTCTCCAGGAGCTGGAGCGGACGACTTCGCTGCAGATCGATGGCGTGGTCATTGCCAGCAGTGATGCCAACGGCAAGATCACCCTTGGGCAGGTAACCGACCACAGCACCAAGAAGGGCCTCAAGTGGGGCGTCGTCGGTGGAGTGGTGCTGGGCATCGTGTTCCCACCGAGCATCATCGGCAGCGCCGTGGCCCTCGGCGGTACCGGTGCGGTCCTGGGCAAGGTCCGCAACGTCCTTCATCGCAAGGGCCTGGCCGAAGAGCTCGCCGGCGTTATGACGCCCGGCACCTCGGGCATCCTGGCGCTCGTAGAGGACACGGCTGTCGTCGCCGTTCGCCAGGCCATGGCCAAGGCCGATCAGATCGTCGAAAAGGCGGTCGATCAGCAGCTGGCGGCCGAGATCGACCGCGAGGCGGCCAACGAGAAGGCAGCAATCTCGAGCTGACCCAGCTCGCAAGCGACTGAGCATCTGACCGGCGGGGGAACCTCGCCGGTCAGTCGTTTTCTGGCGTTAATCCAGCGTTAAAAAGATGGTCGGAAACTCCGTCTCGCACGCGCGCGCACCTGCTAGCGTTTGCACACCGCCACGTTGAGGGGCTGAGGGAAAATGGCAGCTGGGACAGGCGAATCCACCAGGAAGTACGTCTCCACCCGCGAGGCGGCCTTCATCGGCGTCGGCGCGATGGTCGGAGCGGGCATCTTCTCGCTCCTCGGATCGGCCGGCGAGATCGCCGGCGCGGCAGTCTGGCTGTCGTTCCTGCTGGCCGGCGGAATCGCTGCTCTACAGGGCTATTCGTTCTCCAAGCTCGGCGCGAAGTTCCCAACGGCCGGCGGCCTCCTGGAATACATCAACCAGGGCTACGGCATGGGCCACATCGCGACCGTGGCGGCGTGGCTCGTTTATGCGGTCAACGCAATCGTGACGGCCATGGTCGCCGTCTCGTTCGGTAGCTATGCGTCCTCCGCGGTCGGCAACGGCGACAACCTTCTAGTGACCAAGCTGTTTGCGGTTGGCATCGTCGTCGTGATGACGCTGCTCAACATTGCCGGCTCGAGTCTCGTGGCTCGGGTCCAGAGCATCATCGTCTTCATAGTCGTGGGCATCCTCACGATCTTCTCGATCGTGACGATCGCCAACATCGACACGTCGCTGCTCGCTCCCGCCAACTATCCACCGGCGCAGAACATCATCAGCAGCGTGGCACTGACGTTCTTCGCGTTCCTTGGCTTCGGCATCGTCACGTTTACCGCCAAGGACTCTGAAGAATCCGTCGAAACAGCTGCCGCGGGCGATTGCGATCGCGATCGGCATCGCGACCGTTATCTACGTTGCCGTCGCAATCGGCGTTTTCGGCACCCTCACGGTGCGGCGAGGTCATCGAAGCCGGACCAACGGCAATCGCAGTTGCCGCTCAGCCGACGCTGGGCAACCTTGGCTTCTGGCTCATCACGCTAACCGCGCTCTTCTCGACGGCGGGCGCAACAAACGCGGGCCTCTATCCCGCCCCCGGACTGAGCGAAGAGCTCGCGCGAACCGGCCAGTTCCCACCGGTAATGGGCAGGAAGATCGGTGGCGTGGCCCCTGTTGGGCTGATTCTCGCCAGCGCGATCGTGATCGTGATGGCCGCGTTCCTGGATCTCAACGCGATCGCATCCATCGGCAGCGCGGTGGCCCTCGGGATATTCGCCATGGTGACCATCGGCCACCTGCGGATTCGGTCCCAGACTGGAGCGAACCTGCCGCTGCTCATCCTGGCGCTGGTGACCTCGGCGATCGCGCTGATCACCTTCGTGTTCACGTCATTGCTCCAGGAGCCAGCGTCCATCGTGACGCTGATCCTCATCGTCGTCGTGTGCATCGTTCTCGACCTGGTCTGGTCGCGCATGAAGCCCAAGCAAGCCACCGCCTGAGGGCGCGAGCCGTCGCAACCTGAAGTTCGAGCCGCTTCCAATCAAAAAGGCGCGGCAGGCTGGGGCCTACCGCGCCAATTGAGGAGGAGGCGAAAGGACTAGGCGGTTGTCTTCTGCGGCAGCCAGCCGGGCTCTGGCTCTCCGAACGACCCGACGAGGTAGTCACGCGACTCCTCGACCAGTCGGCGCGGACCGGACAGCTCGTGAATGAGCTTGCCGCCCCGCTTCATCACCTTGCCGTCGATCAGGACCGTGTCGACATTCGAGTGTCGGCCGCGCAGACCACGGCGCCCACCGCGTCGATGATCGGCGCGACGTTTGGCGACTTGGTCTCGATGATCACGATGTCTGCCTTCTTGCCGGGCGTGATCGAGCCTGCCCGATCCTCGATTCCAGCCACCTTGGCCCCGTCCAGTGTTGCCCAGCGGAGAACCTGACGACTGGTGATCAGGTCCGGCGTGTCGTGTTGCCGTCCAGATCCTCGTCCCAGGCCACCTCGTGGCGGCGGGCTGCGCTCCGACGCGAAGACGGCGTGCATCTGGGTGAACTGATCGGACGACGCGGTGGTCGCGACGTCCGACGACAGCCCGATGGGGATGCCGAGCTTGTCGGCCATCTGCGGCAGGGCGCCCAGCCATGGCCCATCTGCATCTCGATCTGTGGCGGCAAGCGATACGTTGCCGCCCGAGTCGGCCACCATCTGCCACTCGTCGTCGAGCAGGTGCGACGAGTGGATGTACGTGGTGTTCGGATAGAGCAGGTCCATGTCCTTGAGGCCGCGCAGCTGCATCTTGGTGTAGCCGAAGCGATCCATCGCCACGTGGACGGTGATGTTGACGCCGAGATCCTTGGCCAGCTCCCACTCGAACTGGACCACGTCCGGCTTGCAGAAGTTGGGGCCACGGGTGGCGAGAGCCATCGTGATCAGGCCGTCGTCTGAGCTCAGGTACTGCTTGCGGACCCGATGAGCCTCGTCGTCGCGAATTCGCTCGACGCTGCCCGCGTAGTCGGGGCCGAACCACCATGCCTGGATCGACGTGTTGGGGAAGCCGAAGGCGAAGACAGATCGGATTCCCGAATCCTGAAGGCCCTTGATGGCTGCATCGGCATGTTCCGGCGTGTTCATGATGTGCGACCAGTCGACGAGCGTGGTGATGCCCGCGTTGATGCACTCGATCGCGCCCCACTGGTTCGCCGCGTAGACGTCGTCGGGCCGGTAGTTGGGCGCGAACTTGTCGAGGATGTTGCCGAAATAGGCGCCCAGCGTGTAGTCCGGCGCGGAGGTGCGGATCGAGGTCTCCCAGGTGTGCCGATGGGTATCGATGAAGCCCGGGATGACGATGTCGCCCTCGGCGTCGATCACCTCGGCGCCATCCGCGCTCAGGTCCGGCCCGACCGCGACGATCTTGTCGCCCTCGATCAGCACGTCGGCGCGCGGCAGCTCTCCGAGGGACGGATCCTGAGTCAGAACGATGCCGCCGCGGATCAGCTTCTTGTCTGCCATTTGTGAGTGCCTCCTCCTTATGGATTTCGTTGCGAACGGAGATAGACGGCCAGCTCAGAGAAATCGTGGTCGCCACCGAGTGCTGAGGACGCCCGGAGCAGCGACTCGAGGTTGACCTCCGCCTGCGGCATTGGTGTTCCCGTTGCGTCGGCCAGCTGCTTGATCAGGCGCATGTCCTTCTCGGCGAGATTCATCGAGAAGGCCGGTGGGATCGAGCCCGGCTCCACGAATGCGGTCCGCTTGTACTGCACGAACGGTGCCCCAGCGGCGCCGCCGGAGAAGACGTCGTAGGCGATCCCGCGGTCGACGCCGGCGGCCTCGGCCAGGACGAGCGCCTCCGACACGGCGACGTTGAGCGACATGATGATGTGGTTCACGGCGAGCTTGACGGCCGATCCAGCACCAACCGGGCCGACGACGATGATCGCGCGCGACATGGCCTCGAGCACGGGGCGCGCTCGCTCTATGGTGCCGGTGTCGCCGGAGACCAGCAGCGCCAGCTCCCCGCGGCCGCGCTGGTGACGCTTCCCGACACAGGCGAGTCCAGGAACTCGAGGCCGCGCGCTGCGAACTCGCCACCCAGCTCGCGGACTGTTTCGGGCAGGACGGTGCTCGTCTGCACAGTAAT
Organism: uncultured Chloroflexia bacterium; assembly: GCA_963736895.1. Classification (GTDB taxonomy): domain Bacteria; phylum Chloroflexota; class Limnocylindria; order Limnocylindrales; family CSP1-4; genus JALYGJ01. The sequence goes on along the minus strand of CAVTQU010000007.1, from coordinate 58,087 downwards.
GCTGCCCGGCTTGGCACCGGTCAGGACCCCGTCGGAAGCAGTGACCAGGTCGCGCAGCGCCTGGTCGTTGCTGACCATGGCGATCGTCACGTCCGCTTCGGCAGCCGCGGCCGCGGGCGAGTCTGCAACGGCTGCGTCCAGCTCTGTCGCCAGCGTCATGGCTCGATCCCGTGAGCGGTTGTAGAGCGTCATCGCGAACCCCTGCGAGGCCAGCCGACGGGCAATCGCCGAGCCCATGTTGCCCAGCCCGAGCACGGCGACACGCTCAGCTGGCATCAGCCATCCGTCGGCTGACGGTTTCGACGATGCGGTCGATCGACGGTATGGCGAGGTCCTCAAGCCCGGAGGCGGACGGCAACGGGATATGCGGCGTCGTGATCCGTACGAGTGGCGCATCGAGGCTGTACATCGCCTCGTCGGCCACGATCGACACCACCTCGGCACCCCAGCCACCCAGCCGTGGGTTCTCCTCCACGGTGAACATGCGCCGCGTCTTCTCGACGGAGCCCAGGACCGTGGTCATGTCCAGCGGCACGAGGCAGCGCAGGTCGATCACCTCTGCGTTGATGCCGTGATCGGCCTGAAGCTTCTCGGCCGCGGCAGCAGCGCGAGGCACCATCGCCGCCAGGGCGACGATCGTCGCATCGGAGCCCTCGCGGACGACCTTGGCCCGGCCCAATTCCTCAACATGTTCGCCTTCGGGCACTTCGCCCTTGTCGGCGAACAGGCCCTTGTGCTCGCAGAAGATCACCGGATCGGGATCGCGTATCGAGGCCGCCAGCAGGCCCATCACGTCGGCCGGTGTCGATGGCGCCACGACCTTGAGGCCAGGGATTGCCATCGCCCAGTTCTCGACGCTCTGGCTGTGCTGCGCCCCGAAGCGCAGCCCGGCCCCGTTGGCCGTACGCAGCACCAGCGGCAATGCCACCTGGCCGTCGGTCATGTAGCGCGTCTTGGCGATCTGGTTGGCGACCATGTCCCAGGCCACGGCGAAGAAGTCGGAGAACATCAGCTCGCCAATGGGACGCAGGCCGGTCATTGCCGCGCCCATCACCGCGCCCACTATCGCCTGCTCGCTGATCGGAGTGTCGCGAACCCGTTTGGGCCCGAACTTGTCCAGCAGCCCTTCGGTGGTCTTGAAGACGCCGCCCGCCGCGCCGATGTCCTCGCCGACGAACACGACGCTCGGGTCGCGCTCCATCTCCTGGGCAATTGCCGCAGCAACCGCCGCGCGATAGGTCATCTCAGGCACGGATCATCTCCGCCATGTGGAGCTCCCGTCCGCCCACACCTGGGTCTCGAGGCTTTCCGCTGCCGGCTCCGGCGAGTTGCGCGCGAATTCTTCCGCCTCGGCAACCTTGGCATGCGCAGCCGACTCCAGCCCGTCGAGGGTGGCGGCCTCCACGCCGTCGGCGCTGAGCGCCGCGCGCGCCAGCAAGATGGGATCGCGCTCCATCCACGCCTTGACCTCTTCTTCCGGCCGGTACTTGGCCGGATCGGCACGTGAGTGGCCGCCGTGGCGATACGTCAGCGCCTCAATGAGCGCCGGCCCGCCGCCATCCCTGGCTCGCCCGATCGTGTCGCGCGCGACCCGGTACACCGCATCCGCGTCGTTGCCGTCGACGACGATGCCGTCCAGGCCGTACGCCGCCGCGCGATCAGCGGCCGGCCGCGGCACGGCCGTGACATCGGCGATGGGCGTGTACTCCATGTAGAGGTTGTTCTCGCACACGAAGACGACCGGCACCGCCCACACCACAGCCATGTTGAGTGCCTCGTGGAACGCGCCGATGTTGGTCGTGCCGTCACCGAAGAAACACACCGCGACCTGTCCCGACTCGCGGTACTGCGCCGACCACGCCGCGCCCAGCGCGATCGGCAGGTGCGCGCCGACGATCGCGTACGAGCCCATCATGTTGTGCTCCACGCTGGTGATGTGCATCGAGCCGCCCTTGCCGCCCATCAAACCGGTCGCACGGCCGAACAGCTCCGCGTAGAGCGGGCCCATTGGCGTGCCGCGCGACAGGGCGTGGTTGTGCCCGCGATACGTGGCGAACGTGTAGTCGTCCTCGCGCATGGCCGCGGCGAACCCGGCGGCGACCGCCTCCTGGCCAATACCCAGGTGGGTCGTGCCCCTGACCAGCCCCTCGAAGAAGAGCTCCTGCGCCCTGGTCTCGAAGTAGCGGCATTCGAGCATCGTCTGATACATCCGGAGCCGCACGTCACGGTCGATGTCTGAAGCCACCTCGATGCCCCCGGAACCCGCAGTCACCGTCAATACGGGTTCGCGACGAACAGCTCGGCCGACGGAAAGCGAGTGATGATGTACGGATCGCCCGCAGTGATCACGACCTCCTCCTCGATGCGCGCCGCCGAGATAGCCGTCCTTTGCGGGGCAGTAGGTCTCGAGGGCGATGACCATGCCCTCCTTGAGCTCGATCGGATTGTCGATCGAGTTGAGCCTGCTGATGATCGGCCGCTCGTGCAGGAAGAGGCCGACGCCATGGCCGAACTGGAGGCCGAAGCTCTCCATCTCGCTGTCGAAGCCGAACTCGTCGGCGCGCGGCCAGACGTTCGCGACCTGGTCGGTCGTCACGCCCGGCCGCATCAGCTCGATAGAGGCGTCAATCCACTCACGCGCCCGCTTGTATGCGTCGCGCTGCGCATCGTTGGCCGTGCCCACCACGAACGTCCGGTAGTAGCAGGTCTTGTAGCCGACGTAGGTCTGGATGATGTCGAAGAAGGCCTGGTCGCCGGGGCGGATGAGTCGGTCGCTGAAGACGTGGGGATGCGGCGAGCATCGTTCGCCCGAGACGGCGTTGATGTTGTCGACATGCTCGCTGCCCATGTCGAACAGCGCCTTGGTTACCTCGGCCACGAGCTGGCTCTCGCGGATGCCCGGCTTGAGCTTCTCGGCGATGAGCTGGTATGCCCCGTCGACCATCGCGCAGGCGATGTTGAGGAGCATGATCTCGTCCTCGGACTTCACCTCGCGCGCGTTGAGCATGATCTGCTGGCCGTCACGGACGACGATCCCCTCGGCCTGCAGCGCCGCGAGCATGGGCGGCTCGACGATGTCCACGCCGATCGGCATGTCCGCCACGCCCTCGTCGCGGAGGATCTGGGCGATCTCGCGTGCCGCACCGGTGAACAACCCGGCCTCCGGCGCCACGGCGCCGCGCAGCCCGATCATTCCGCCGCGGATGTTCTCTGGCGGCAGCCACGGGCAGTACAGGCGGTGATGCTTGGCCGCGGAACCGAAATCCCACAGATGGGGTTCGCCACCACGCGTCTGCAGCGCGAAGCGCGTCATCTTGTCGCGCGCCCATTCCCCGATGTGCGTGGAAGTGGCGTAACGGATGTTGTTGAAGTCGAACAGCAGCAACGCCCCGACGTCCGAAGCCGCCAGTGCCTCGCGCGTTCGCGCGAACCGGTAGTTGCGCAGCCGCTCCATGTTGACGCGCTCTTCCCAGTCGACGTTCATGGACCCGGGCGAGCCCGGTGGGCGCACGGCGACGCTAGGCTTTACAGCGTTCGCAACGGCGCTCACGGATAACGACCTCCACGCACGCGAGGGCTGGGGTTGCCGATCTGGGCGGCTTCGCGTGAGTATGGCGCGGGCAGTGCTCAGTTTCAATAGGAGTACAACGCGAGCGTCGGCTGTTGACGATTGTTAATCGGCACTGCACACTCGCCGACAGTCGCCGCAACGCCCCGGAGAGGTCTGAATGCACTTTGTCGGACGTGCTGACTGGTCGTTCGCCGACAGTCCGCAGCCATCGTCGTCCAACTCACACGGCCTGGCGCGTTCCGTTCTCGTCGGACCCCAGCAGGGCGCCGTCCACACCGAGCTGTCGATCGGCTCGCTGCCTCCAGGCGGTTGGTTGAACCATCACTTTCATTCGTTCGAGGAGGCCATCTACGTGCTCTCGGGCGAGCTGCTCTCGGACATCGATGGCCATGCGCGCAGGCTGCTGCCGGGCGACTTCGCACTTCATCCGATCGGCATGTGGCACGCGATCGCCAACGGCGGTAGCGAACCTGTGCGCTGGTTGTCCGTCAACACGCCGCAGCGCCTGGGGCCGGATGCAGGCCGCAAGGACACGTTCTTCACGAAGGAGACGTTCGACCCGAAACAGATGGCTGAGCGCGCCAAGCGACCGTCCTTCGGCCATCCGACGTCACGGAACGTGGGCCACTACGACGGCACGCCACCGCAGGCCGAAGCATTGCGGTTGAGCGACCCAGCTCGCGGTCGGAAGCCGATCGGCGCAGACGTTGCGCTTCTTGCGTACAGCGGCATCTCGGTGAAGATGCTCGTCGACAAGGTCTTCGGCGCCGACCAGCTGACGATGTTCACCGTCGACTACGAGGTTGGCGGCGCGGCGCAGGCCCACGACCACCCGTTCGAGGAGACCTACTTCTTCCTCGGCGGAGATGTCGAAGCTGAGCTCGACGGAAAGCCGTACACGCTCCACCCCGGCGACGTCGTCTTTTCGGGCGTCGGCTCGACGCACGGCTTCTGGAACGACGGGCCTGAGCGGGTCCGCTGGATCGAGACGCAGGCACCGCAGCCCCCGGCGCGCAACTCGTACCGCTGGGTCGATACGTGGAAGCCACTCGAGGACGAATACCTGTGAGCGACGAACGCTGCGTCGTGGTCATCGGCGGCACGACGGGCATCGGCAAGGAGATCGCGCGCCACTACGCCGCGACCGGGAGTCGAGGTGGTGCTGAGCGGCCGTCACGCCGCGCACGTCGCGCACGGTCGCTGCCGAGCTGGGCGGACGGGCGCGTGGCATCGACGTGGATCTCTCCAAGCCCAAGGAGCTGGCGTCGCAGCTGCGCCGACATCGGGCCCGTTCGCTACCTGGTCCTCACCCCGATCCTGCGCGACGACAACAAGGTCCGCGACTTCAACATCGATGGCGCGCTCAACCTGGTCACGATGAAGCTCGTCGGCTACACCGAGACCGTGCACCAGCTGCTTGATCGGCTGAGCGACGACAGCGCCATCGTCCTCTTCGGCGGCATGGCCAAGGAACGCCCGTATCCCGGATCGACAACCGTCTCGACGGTCAACGGCGGGGTCGTCGGCCTCGTTCGGACGCTGAGCAGCGAGCTGGCGCCGATCCGCGTCAACGCCATCCACCCGGGCTTCGTCGTCGACAGCCCCTACTGGAGCGGCAAGGACATGGATCGGCACACCAAGCGGACCCTGACAGGGCAGCTGCCCGTGATGGCCGAGATCGTCGATGCGGTCAGGTTCCTGCTCGAGAACAGTGCCGTGAACGACACGAACCTGTTCGTCGATGGAGGCTGGCGGCCGACGGACTAGCGATCAGCGGCGAGTCGAACGAAGCGCCGAGTCCACCCCCACGGCGATCAGGATGATCAGATCCGAGGGCGATCTGCCGGTAGAGCGGGTCGAGCCCCAGCAGGTTGAAGCCGTTGCCGATGAGCGCGATCAGCAGGACGCCGACGACCGTCCTCCACACAGCACCTTCCCCACCGGCGATGCTTGTGCCGCCGACGACGATGCCGGCCAGGACCGTGAAGGACAGCTCCTGGCCCGACGTCGCCTGGGCGCTCAGCGAACGCGATGCGAGCAGAACGCCACCAACCCCGGCGGCACAACCGCTGATCACGAAAGTAGCCATGCGCACGGCTCGGACAGGCACACCGGACAGCCGCGCGGCCTCCTGGTTCCCGCCAACGGCGTACATGTAGCGACCAGCGATGGATCGGGCGAGGATCACGCCGATGACCGCGACGGTGACGATCATGATCCACGTCGACGAGCGGACCTCAAGGAACTCGCTCCGAGCGATGGACCCGAACTCCGGAAAGTCGAACAGGACAAGCAGGTTGCCGCCCGTGATGAGGGCGGAGATGCCGGCGACGACGAACGACATGGCAAGCGTGGCGATCAGCGAGTTGATCCTGAAGAAGGTGACGACGATGCCATTGGCGAGGCCCGCCACGAGCCCGACCGCGAAGCCGGCGGCAACACCTGCGGCTGGACCCGCCTTCAAGGTGACCGCGGCCGACGCGACGGCGGCAAGTGCCGCAACGGCTCCCACCGAGAGGTCGATCCCGCCGGCGACGATGACAAGCGTGCCGGCCGCGGCAAGGATCAGCGGCACGGCCTGCTGGTCGATCACGTTGAGCTGGTTCCTGAGGGTCAGGAAGGTCGGGCTGGCGACGGCCAGCACGGCGTAAAGGACCACGAATGGGATCAGGATCGCGCCGGCGCGAATGCTGCTCTCGTTGAGGCGCCGCGACCGGTTCTCCGTGGTCACCGGAGTTCGCCGGAGTCGATGGAGTCGCCGCCGTCATCAGGCGGCTGCTCCTGCCTCGGAGGGAGACTCGAACACGGCCGCGAGGATCGCGGCCTCGCTGATCTGCTCACCCTGGCAGCTCGGCCACGAGGCGACCGGCGCGCATCACGAGCACGCGATGCGACATGCCCAGGATCTCCTCCATCTCGCTCGAGATCAGGAGGATCGCCATGCCGGTCGCGGCGAGCTCGGCGAGCAGCTCGTAGATCTGGCGCTTGGCGCCCACGTCGACGCCGCGCGTGGGCTCGTCCGCGATCAGAACCTTGGGCGCAGCCAGCAGCGCCCGGCCAAAGAGAAGCTTCTGCTGATTGCCGCCGGAGAGCGCCGCGACCGGCGTCTCCGTTGACGCTGTCACGCCAACGCGGCCAAGCATCTCGGCCGTGGCGCGGCGCTCGGGTCTGGTGTCGACGAAGCCGGCGCGGCTGAACTCGCTCAGGCTGCTGATGCTGACGTTCTCGCGCGCCGAGCGGAGGAAGAACAGGCCCTGCTCGCGACGTGACTCGGGCAGCATGAGTACACCTGCTCGGCGCGCGTCTCGAGGCGATTTGAACGCCACGCGCTGTCCCTCGACCTCAACGGAACCCGAGGTGGCACGCGCGGCACCCACCAGGGCACGCCCAAGCTCGCTCCGACCGGCGCCGACAAGGCCCGACACGCCGACGATCTCCGTGGCGCGCAGCTCGAACGACACATCGTTGAAGCCCGGCCCGGTCAGGTGGCTGGCCGAGATGGCCACGGGTGACGTCTCGTCCATCGCTCGCCGCGCCGGGAATTGCGCGCCCACTTTCCGGCCGAGCATCCCTTCGATCAACGATGACTCAGTCTCGGTCTTAGTCGATCCATTTCGAACGGTCTGCCCGTCGCGCAGGATCGTCACCTCGTCGGCCACATCGAGCACCTCGTTCGAGGAAGTGCGAGATCAGGAGAACCGATCTGCCGGCCTCGGCCAGGCTGCGGATCAGCGAATGCAGCTTCGTTGTCTCGTCACCGCTCAGCCTGGCAGACGGCTCGTCCATCACGATCAGCCGCGCGTCGCGCGACAGGGCTCGGAGGATCTCGACCTGCTGCTGCTGAGCCACGGGCATGCTGCGAACGATCCGCGAGGGATCGATGTCAAACCCGACGCTGTGGGCCAGCTCACGGAAAGAGTCGGCCATCTGCCCGCGGCGAACCAAGCCAGCAACGCGCGGCTCAACGCCGAGCAGCACGTTCTCTGCGGCGCTGAGGGCCGGCACCAGTGCGATTTCCTGGGCAATCGTCGCGATTCCGTTGTCAAGCGCGTCGCGCGGCGATCGAAACTCGACCGCCTGGCCGTCGATGAGGATGCGGCCCGAAGTCGGGACGAATGACGCCGGCGATGATCCGGCCGAGCGTCGATTTGCCCGCGCCGTTCTCGCCGATCAGCGCATGGACGGAGCCGGGAAGGACGCCGAGCGATACCTCGCTCAGCGCCCTCGTCTCACCGTATTGCTTGGAGATTGCCTCGACGCGGACGTCGAGACCGACGATCGTCACGCCGGCGGCGCGCCGAGTCGCCTTGGTCGAGACCTAGCCCGGCCACTCGGCAACGAAGTTGGCCACGTTGTCCTTGGTGACGATGCCGTCATCGGGCAGCTCAGCGACCGGGTCGCGTGCCTCGCTCGGCGTTCCGCTGCGGATTGCATTGATCAGGTCCTCAACGACGTACTGGCCCTCAGTTGCCGGTCGCTGGGCGACGGTCGCGTACTGCTCGCCCGCGGCAATCCGGTTGTAGGCGATGCCTGCGCCACCGTATCCGATGAGCGTCACCGCATCGGTCATGTCTGCGTCGGCGATCGCTGTGACCGCGCCGGTGATGCCCTGGTCGGCGCCGACGATCATGTTGATCTCGGGGTGGGCCGTGAGCATGTTCTCGGTGGCCGTCTGTCCACCCGCGACCGAGTAGAAGGCCTCCCCATCGGCCACGACCGTGATCTCGGGGTGGCTGGCGATGACCTCGTCGAACGCCGTCCGGATGGCCGTGTCGATCGACGAGACCTTGACGTTGTAGAGGAAGCCGATGTTGCACGGGTCGAGGCTGAACTCGGCACAGGCCTGAACGGCCAGCTCACCCTGCTTGCGGCCGATCTCCGTCTGGACGAAGACCACGTTTGCGGCCAGGCCGTCAACCTGCGTTCTCGCTCGTGGTCAGGTCTTCGCCGAGGATCTGGTCGAGAACGCCGATCTGTGCGTCGTCGGCGATCCCCTCGGTGATCGTCGGGATCAGCCCTGGGCCGAAGATCGGCTGCACGATGATGCCGTCGTAGTCACCGGCAAGCGCATCGGTCAGCTGCTGGAGCTGCGTATCGGGGCTGTTGTTGGCGTCTAGCACCGTCAGCGTTGTGTTCCGCGCTGCGGCTGCTGCCTGGGCGGCGCCGAGCATGGGCGCGTCGTAGCTGTTGGCCACGGCAAACGACAGATACGCGAGCGAGAGTGGAGCTTCCGGTGTCGCCGGAGCGGCTGTAGCCGGCGCGCGGTCGCCGGAGCAGCTGTAGCCGGAGCGGCGTAGCCGGTGCCGCTGTAGCCGGCGCAGCCGTGACGGGAGCTGTTGTCGCTGTGCCGTCGCGGGCGCGGTCGTCGCCGCGGGCGTCGATGTGCACGCCACGGCGATCAGCATCACCGAAGCGGCTATAGCACGCGGTCCCCATCGACCGCCAAAGGTGCTGCTGTGAGCCACGACCGAACCCTCCTCAATGGCACGCTAACCAGCCCCGACCGCCGCGAAGAATAGTCGCGTCAAACAACGATGGTCAATGCGTTTACACATTTGTTCAGCGACATTGGCGCGGTGCATCCCGGGAACGACCGTGAATTCGGAGTCGATCGAAGGGCAAATTCGATCGATCAGGATCCCGTTTGGCCGTCCCGCTGTCTTATAGGATTGGCGCGATGGGCGCGCTCTGGATCCTGTTTCGCGACTGAGGCAGCCGTGAGTGACACAGGTGCCACCGGCACCAAGCAGCCTCATCCGCAGATGGGCGAGCGGTTGCGCGCGGCACGTCAGGCGCGCGGCCTGACCCTACGGGAGCTGGCCCAGCGCTTGAGCGTGTCGCCGAGCATGATCAGCCAGATTGAAACCGGCCGGGCCAGTCCGTCGGTGAGCACCCTCTACTCGATCGCCGACGAGCTGAACGTCTCTCTCGACGAGCTGCTGTTCAACGATCGTCGTCCTCAAGCGGGCGCTGTCGCGGAGAAGGCGTCGCAATGGGCGCCTCAGCGGCGCAGATCCTCCAGCCACGCGACACCCGGAAGCGAATCCGCCTGGCGTCCGGCGTCACCTGGGAGCGTCTGACTCCTGCGTCTGAGTCGGACACGGAGTTCCTGTACGTCACCTACGAGGTAGGCGGAGCCTCGAGCCGCGAGGACGACTTCCAGCGCCACGCAGGCCACGAGTGGGGCTTTGTGCTCGAAGGAAAGCTCGACATCCGGATCGGCTTCGACGACTACCTGCTCGGTCCCGGAGATTCGATCTCGTTCGATTCGACCATTCCGCACCGACTGTCGAACGCAGGCGACGGCGTGGTCCACGCAATCTGGTTCGTCCTCGGCCGTGGCGCGCTCGACGAGCACGAGGACCATCAGGATCTGCATGTCTCGACCGCTTCGCGGTCGACCGTGGGGCGAGAGCCGCGCCGCTGACGTCAGCAAGCGATCAGGCTCGCTGGACGTAATCCGCGCTCAGTTCCGAAAGGCGCGACACCCCCAGAAGTGCCATGTCGGTGCGCAGCTCCGCCGCGAGCAGCTCGAGGGCGCGGCTGACGCCGGCCTCGCCGCCCACCGCCAGAGCGAAGACCGCCGGCCGGCCGATGAACACCCCGCGTGCGCCGAGCGCGAGGGCTACCAGAACGTCCGTTCCTCTCCGAACGCCGCCGTCGAGGTAGACCTCGGCACGTCCGGCCACGGCCTGGACGATGGCGGGCAGCTGGTCGATCGCGGCCGGGACACGGTCGAGCTGCCGCCCGCCGTGGTTCGAAATGACGATCCCTGCCACGCCGTGGTCGACAGCGAGCGCCGCGTCGTCCGGGCGCGAGGATGCCCTTGATCAGGATCGGCATCGTCGTGATGTCGCGCAGCCAGGCCAGGTCGGCCCACGTGAACGACGGGTCGATGAATCCGCCGATGGCCGAGATGTCGCGGCCCGCTCCCTTGAGATCATCGCCGGGATCGAAGTTGCCGAAGACCTGCGGATAGCCCAGCGCGTTGCGCTTGTCGCGTTCGCGGTTGCCGGCCACGGGGAAATCGACCGTGACGACCAGCGCCTCGTAACCGGCTGCCTGCGCGCGACGAACGAGGTCGGCGGAACGTTCTCGGTTGCGATGGACGTACAGCTGGAACCAGCGCCTGCCGTCGCCGGCGGCGGCAGCTACTTCCTCGATCGACCGGCTGGACATGGTGGACAGGCAGAAGACCACGCCCGCGCTCGGCGCCGCGCGCGCCGTCGCGACCTCGGCGTCGGGATGCGCGAAATGCTGGAACGCGACCGGCGCGATGCCCACCGGCAAGGCAGTGGCCGTTCCCAGAAACTCAGCGGCCGGATCGACGGTCGACACGTCCCTCAGAACTCGCGGCACGAGGCGCCAGCGTCTGAACACGGCCAGCGTTGTCGGCGAGGGTCAGCTCGTCGTCCGCTCCGCCATAGATGTAGTCGAACGGTCCAGGCTCGAGGCGGGCAGCGGCGAGCCGCTCGAAGTCGGCCAGATTCAGGACAGCCGCGAGGTCGGCGTTCATCGGCGCGAGGCTAGCAGCGCTGGCGACGCCATCCAGCCGATAAACTCAAGCGTGAAATGACCGCACCCGATCCACGCAAGAACGACCAGCGCGAACGCTGGGCACTGATCCTGGGCGCCAGCAGCGGCTTCGGAGCAGCGGCCGGTCGCGCATCTGGCCAGCGAGGGCTACGGCATCGTCGGCGTCCATCTCGACCTGCGCGGCACCATCGCGGCAGCCAACGCAGTGCGCGACGAGATCGCCGCCACCGGTGTGCCGGTTGAGTTCCACAACGTCAATGCGGCCGATGACGGTAAGCGCCAGAAGGTCATCGAGGCCACCAAGCAGGCCTTCGATCAGCGGCGCGCCGAGGGACGAGATCCCTTCTTTGCCACCGTCCTTCATTCCCTGGCGTTCGGCACGACGCTTTCCTATGTCACCGACGACCCGGACGGCAAGGAAGTCAGCCAGAAGCAGCTCGAGATGACGGCCGACGTGATGGCCCACTCGCTCATCTACTGGGTGCGCGACCTCGTGCACGCCGGGATGCTGCAGGACGGCAGCCGCGTGTTTGCGATGACCAGCGAGGGAGCGATCCGGGCAGTCCCGACCTATGGGCCGGTGAGCGCGGCCAAGGCCGCACTCGAGGCACACGTCCGCCAGCTCGCGCTCGAGCTGATCGGCAAGGGGATCACCGTCAATGCCATCCGAGCCGGTGTCACCGACACGCCCGCACTGCGCCGCATTCCGGGCCACGAGGAGCTGCGTCGCGTCGCTGAGGAACGAAATCCGGGCGGTCGACTGACGCGGCCCGAGGATGTCGGCAACGCCTTGATCGCGCTCTCGTCGCCGCACCTCTACTGGATGACCGGCAACGTGATCGGTGTCGATGGCGGCGAGCTGATGGGGTCCCGCAGCGAGGGGAACTGACCGACGCCACCGCGGCCGCTGCCTCTGCCAGAGAGTGGATGCTCATCCAGAAACAGACCGGCTGGCACGCTGGCTAGCGCCACAGGCGCACCTATCATCGCGACGTGACCTCGGTAGCGAGGTCCGAAGCCGGTGGCGCCGCGCCACTCGGTAGCGATCACGCAGGCTGAATTCGACGCCGCCAAAGCCAGGGCGCTCGCCTGACCCAACAGTCGGCGATGCCTGAGCGCTTTCTCTCGCCAACCCAAACCATTCGTGGAGAGCACCGTGACAGCGTTCAAGGGCACTATCAACACCGACATCCGCGACTCGGTTGAGGACTGGTCGCCATTCGTCGCGCCCGCGGCGCCTGACGGGGCGCCGAACGTCATCTACGTCGTCCTCGATGACGTCGGCTTTTCCGCGATGTCCTGCTACGGCGGCCCGATTGCGACGCCAAACATCGACAAGATCGCGGCCGATGGCCTGCGCTACACCCAGTGGCACACGACGGCGCTATGTTCGCCGACCCGCTCGTGCCTGCTGACCGGCCGCAACCACACGCGCAACAGCATGGCCTGCATCACTGAGGCGGCCAGCGGCTTCCCCAACGCCAGCGGCACGATCCCGCCTGAGAACGGCATGCTCCCGGAGATCCTGGGCGAGCGGGGCTGGAACACCTACGCCGTCGGTAAGTGGCATCTGTGCCCGACGGTCGAGATGAATCTCGCGTCCACGCGGCGCAACTGGCCCACCGGCCGCGGCTTCGAGCGGTTCTACGGGTTCCTGGGCGCCGAGACCAGCCAGTGGTTCCCGGAGCTGATCTACGACAACCATCCGGTGGACCAGCCCAAGACGCCCGAGGAGGGCTACCACTTCAGCGAGGACATCACCGACAAGGCCATCGAGTTCATGATGGACGCGAAGGCCGTCGCGCCGCAGAAGCCCTTCTTCCTGTACTACGCGCCCGGGGCTGCCCACGCTCCGCACCACTCCCCGAAGGAATGGGCCGACAAGTACAAGGGCCAGTTCGACATGGGCTACGAGGCCATGCGCGAGACTACGCTGGCGCGCCAGAAGGAAATGGGACTAATCCCTGCGGATACGGAAATGCCTCCGATCAACCCATTGGAGGCGACCACAGGCCCCGATGGCCAGGCTTTTCCGCCGGTGGATCTGACACGACCTTGGGACTCCTTGTCTGAAGACGAGAAACGCCTTTTCGCGCGTATGGCGGAGGTGTATGCCGGGTTCCTGTCGCATGCGGATCACCAGGTTGGTCGTCTGCTCGAGTACCTCGAGATGAGCGGCCAGCGCGAGAACACCCTGATCATCGTCGTATCTGACAACGGGGCCAGCGGAGAGGGTGGCCCGGACGGATCCGTCAACGAGATGCTGTTCATGAACGGCATCCCAGACGACATCAAGGCCAACCTGGCGATGATCGACGAGCTCGGCGGCCCCAAGACTTACAACCACTATCCCAACGGCTGGGCGATGGCGTTCAACACGCCGTTCAAGATGTGGAAGCGCTACGAGTTCAACGGCGGGACGAGCGATCCGTGCATCATTTCGTGGCCGGCAAACATCAAATCGAAGGGCGAGATCCGGACGCAGTACCACCACGCGATCGACCTCGTGCCCACGGTCCTGGATGCCCTGGGTGTCGAAGCTCCCGCAAGGATCAAGGGCCACACCCAGAGCCACTTCGACGGCGTGAGCATGAAGTACAGCTTCGAGGATGCTGCTGCGAAGGGCACTCGGCAGACCCAGTTCTATTCGATGTTGGGATCGCGCGGCATCTGGCACGACGGCTGGAAGGCCATCACGACGCATCCCACGATCAGCGGCTGGAGCCACTTCAACAACGACGGATGGGAGCTGTATCACACGGATGTGGACCGCTCTGAGTCGCACAACCTGGCGGCCCAGGAACCGGACAGGCTCCGCGAGATGGTGAACCTCTGGTATGCGGAGGCCGGCGCCAACGAGGGGTTCCCGCTCGATGACCGGTCCGCACTGGAGATCCTCATCGCACCCCGACCGCAGCTCTCGGCGCCACGGACGCGGTACGTCTACTTCCAGGAGCACGCAGAAGTGCCCGAGACTCAGGCTGTGGTCGTCCGCGGCCGCTCATTTGTGATCGGGGCACTTGTCGACCTTCCTGGCCCGGGTGCTCAAGGCGTCCTCTTCTCCCAGGGGTCGCGCTTCGGCGGTCACGCCCTATACGTCAAGGACAATCGGCTGCACTACGTGAACAGCTTCGTAGGCATGGTCGAGCAGATGGTCGTGGCCACTGAGGACCTGCCCAGCGGAAATGACCTGATCCTGTCAGCCTCATTCGAGAAGGACGGCGAGGATCCGCCTCACGTCGCGAACGGGATACTGTCCCTGTTCCACGGCGACAAGAAGGTGGGCGAGGCGCGCATCAAGACCCAACCGGGGAGCTACATGATCGCCGGGGAAGGGTTGGCGGTCGGCCGCGACGTCGGCGATCCGGTCACCCAGGACTACCCCGGGGAACGCCCGTACACCTTCACGGGCGGAACCATCAAGAGGGTCGCGGTCGACGTGAGCGGCGAGCCGTACATCGACCTGGAGCGAGAAGCGGCCGGCATGCTGATGCGCGAGTAATCACCGGACCTCACATCCGATCGATTGAAGGAGTCGGAGCCAGTGCCCAAGGAAAAGCCACCGGCAAAGTCGATGGAGGAGGCGTGGAGCCCAGACCCGGCATCCGCCGGCACGTGGACGGCTCGACCGTGGGTACATCCATCGGAGAGGCAGGAAAAGGGTCGCCTCGAGCGCAAGCGAGTTCCTCGCGCCAGCCACAGCGACTTCAAAGACCGCCTACCGGCCGAAATCCGATCGCGATTCTGGAGGCGCAGGAAGAGGACCGGCTACCTGATCTGATCCCGCTGCGACATCAGAGAATGGGTGAGTCGCCGTTCGCCTACTACCGCGGCACTCCGGCTGTGATGGCATTCGACCTTGCCGAGACCCCCCGAACCGACATCCTGGTGCAAGCGAGTGGGGACGCCCACCTGTCCAACTTCGGCCTCTTTGGGTCCCCCGAACGCACCCTTGTGTTCGATACAAACGACTTCGACGAGACGCTGCCCGGACCCTGGGAGTGGGACCTCAAGCGACTCGGCGGCGAGCATCGTCATCGCTGGGCGCTCCAACGGCTTCAGTGCCGCACAAAACCGTGCTGCCACGCTGGAGTCGGTTCGTTCGTACCGGGAATGGATGGCGCGTTTCGCAGCCATGCGCCTCATCGACGTCCTGTACTTCAGTCTCACGGCCGATGACATCCGGGCCGCGGGCGTTGAGAGACTCGCCTCTGTCAAGGGCTTGCAAGGTCGGCTGGCCAAGTTCGACAAGCTGTTCAGCAAGGCACGCAGCCGCGACGCGATCCGTGCTGCAAACCAGATGACAGAGGTAGTTGACGGGCACCGAAGGATCATCGATCAGCCACCTGTCATCCAGCATGTCGAGCTACCCGGCGGGGCCGCGGCCATGCGCAAGGTCTTCGAGGACTACAGGGCAACCCTGAGCGAAAGCCGTCGCGATTTCCTCGAACGCTACCGGTACGTTGATACGGCGCTAAAAGTCGTCGGCGTGGGCAGCGTCGGGACGCGCTGCTTCGTGATCATCCTCGAGGGGCGGGACGAGGGAGATCTTCTGGTCCTCCAGGCAAAGGAGGCGACCGAGTCGGTATTGGAGTCGGCCGCCGGGCCCAGCGCTCATCCGCACCACGGCCAGAGAGTCGTTGTCGGACAGCGCCTACTCCAGGCAACGCCCGACGTCTTTCTGGGTTGGACGCGCGGCCCGGAGGGACGCGACTTCTACATCCGCCAGCTCTGGGACATGAAGGGCAGTGTCGACACCGCCACTCTGCTACCCGTGGGCCTTGGCTTCTATGGCGGGATCTGCGCTTGGACCCTCGCCCGCGCGCACGCCCGAAGTGGCGATTCGGTGGCCATCTCCGCGTACATGGGAACAAGCGACACGTTCGATGGAGCGATCGCGGACTTCGCCGAGACGTACGCCGACCAGAACGAGCGTGATTACAACGAGTACGTGGCGGCAATAGCCGCGGGCCGCATCTCGACGCCTGCGGTGTGAAAGTGACGCAGAAATGACCGCGACCACCGGCACTCGAGCCGTCAAGGCGAAGCGGCGCCTGCCGATCCTTGAGGGGATCATCCCATTCGATCGTTCGCGTCTACCAACGGATCTCATCGCCGGCGCGACTCTGGCGGCGCTGGCGATGCCCGAGGTCATGGGCTACGCGAACATCGCGCAGATGCCGGTTATCACCGGCCTGTACACGCTCGTCCTGCCGATGCTGGCCTTCGCCATCTTCGGCTCGTCAAGACACCTCGTAGTTGGTGCGGACTCGGCCACTGCGGCGGTTCTCGCGGTCGGCCTCGGCGGGATCGCGGCGGCCGGCGCACCTGCCTCCGCGTCATGGGTCGCGATGGGCGGCCTTGCAGCCTTGATGTGCGGCGATCTTGATGATCGTCGCCCGTCTGATCAAGCTCGGGTTCATCGCCAACTTCCTGTCGCACAGCGTCCTCATCGGCTTCCTCACCGGTGTCGGAATCCAGGTCGCGCTCGGGCAATTCGGCGGCCTGTTCGGTGTCAGCGAAGGCAGCGGCACCACCCTCCAGAAGTTCGGCAACGCGCTGACTGGCATCGCGAACGGCGAGACAAGCGTGCCCACGCTGGCCGTCTCGCTCTCCGTGCTGGCCATCATCGTGGGCCTCGGGCGGGTCAACAAGAAGATCCCGGGTGCCTTGATCGCCGTGGTCGGGATGATCATCCTGAGCTACGTCCTGGGCTTCGCCGCGCGCGGCATCACGACCATCGGAACGGTTCCCAGCGGCCTGCCTCCGCTAGGCCTGCCATCAATAGGCGCCAATGAGCTCCTGGCGGACATGGGCGCGCTTCTGCCGACCGTGATCTCGATGTTCGTCCTGATCCTGGCCCAGAGCGCTGCAACATCGCGGGCCTACGCGATGAAATACGACGACAAGTTCGACGAGAACGTCGATCTCATTGGCCTCGGTGTGGGCAACCTCGCCGCCGGCATCTCCGGGACCTTCGTGGTGAATGGCAGCCCGACCAAGACGGAGATGGTCGACAGCGCCGGCGGCCGGAGCCAGATTGCCCAGCTGACCACAGGCGTCATCGTGGTCGTAGTTCTGCTGTTCCTCACCGGCGCCCTGTCCTACATGCCAAACGCGGTGCTAGCCGCGGTGGTATTCCTCATCGGTCTCAAGCTAATTGACTATTTCGGCATGGCCTCCATCGCGCGGCTCCGGCCGGGCGAGTTCGTGGTCGCGCTTCTCACGGCGGCGACCGTTGTGGTCGTCGGCGTCGAGCAGGGCATCATCCTTGCTATCGGGCTGTCGCTGATCATCGTCCTGGCGCATGTGTACAAGCCCAACGACCGAGTCATCGCGATCACCGCCGATGGCACTCGCACGCTCGGGCCAGTCGACGAGCCGGTACAAACCGCGCCCGGACTGGTGGTCTACGCTTTCGGTGCGGAGCTGTTCTACGCCAACGCGACTCGCTTCACCGAGGAGATCATGGGCATCATCGGGTCGGCAGATCCGCCGCTTAAATGGCTCGTGCTCGACGCAGCAGCCATCGGCGATCTCGACTTCTCGGGCGCGGACAGCGTCCGCCAGATCGTCGGTGAGCTGGAGCGCCAGAACGCCAGGCTTGTCCTTTGTTCAGTCGATCCGGCCGTCCAGAAGCTCCTCGACGCGTACGGGCTGACCGAGAAGATCGGGACGGATCACATCTTCGCAACGCTGCGGGACGCCATCGAGGCCTACCGCCAAGGCAACCTGATATGACCATGCCGACGGTGTTGCGTGAAGAGCGAAGAGCAGCGGGAGCGGCCGCACGAGCGCGGATTCCACCGTCTGCCCTGACTGGGTGGAGAGCGGCGCCAAACCGCCCGGACCCAATCGACCTGATCCTCGGACAGGCAGCAACCCGGATCCCGGAGCTGGTGCCTGTACGTCACGGACGGATGAGCGCGTCGCCGTTCACGTTCTTTCGCGGCGCAGCTCTGCCCATGGCCGCAGACATCGCTCCGTTGAAACTCAGCGGCATCACCGTCCAGGTTTGCGGCGACGCGCACCTCATGAACTTCGGTCTGTTCGCCTCGCCCGAGCGTGACCTTCTTTTCGATATCAACGACTTCGACGAGACCTTGGCCGGCGCCTGGGAATGGGACCTGATGCGCCTGTCAGCCAGTCTCGTTGTGGCCGCCCGCTCTCGTTCGCTCACCGACCACCAGGCTCGCCATGCTGTGCACGAGGCCGCGCGGACCTACCGCGAGCGAATGGCGGAGTACGCGGCCATGCGAGCGATCGACGTCTACTACACGCGGGTCGACAGCACCGCCATCGTCGAGTTCGTGAGAAAGCGTGCCCGTCCCTACCTCGAGAAGACCATCCACGCGGCTGCCCGCCACGACGCGCTGCACGAACTGCCGAAGATCACGACCATCACTGACGGTAGGTGGCGTATCTCAGACAACCCGCCGATCATCACGCACCCGCCCGAAGTAGGTCCAGATAGTCTTGCGGTCGCGCTCGCAAGCTACCGCGAGAACCTCCAGGGCGACCGGCGCGTCCTCCTTGACCGCTACCGGATCGTGGACGCGGCACTCAAGGTGGTGGGCGTAGGCAGTGTCGGTCTGGGTGCATACGTAGCGCTCTTTGAGGGAGCCTCAGACGACGATCCGCTCTTCATGCAGGCGAAAGAGGCGGAAGCCTCTGTGTTCGAGCGCTTCACTAGCCCTAGCCCCTTCGCCACACATGGCGAGCGCGTGGTTTCCGGGCAGCGCCTGCTCCAGGCCGCGAGCGATGTGCTGCTCGGCTGGGGAGTCGGCCAAGCCGGCCGCCACGCGTACATGCGCCAGCTCCAGGACCAGAAGGGATCCCCGGTAGTCGAGGCGATGACCCATGGCGACCTGGTTGGCTGGGGCCGCCTGTGCGGCTGGGCCTTGGCGCGCGGTCATGCGCGCTCGGGGGATCCGTCGATGCTCGCCGGCTACCTGGGTACTGACGACGCGGTCGAGGTAGCCATGGCGGACTTCGCCGTCCGTTACGCGGACCAGACCGAGCGTGATCACGCGGCCTTCGTCGCAGCCATCAAGGACGGCCGGGTGGCGGCCGTCACCGGAGTGTGAGGCCGACGCTCGGCCGACGCTCGTATTGGGCCGTTACGGCTCCAGCGTCAACAGCTGCGTCCTAAGAAGGCGTCTAGACGCCGGTGGGGCTTTCGTCCAGGACGCCCTGGGCTGCTTCGGCACCGGCCTTGGTGGCTCTGCCTTTGAGGATGCGCTCGAACACCACAGCCACCATCGCTCCTGCCAGCGGCCCCACAAGGTAGATCCAGTAGTTGGTGAGGTCTCCTCCTACGAGCATCGGCGCGAGAGATCGGATCGGGTTCATCGAGGCGCCGGTGACCGGGGCGGCCCAAACCGATACGAGCCCGATATAAGCACCGACCGCGATCGCCCCGTTGATGCCCACGTTGCGAGCGCCCGAGGCAGTGCCAAGGATCACGCTGACCAGGCCAAGCGTAAGGACCGCTTCCGTCAGGACGGCCGTGGTGCCATCAACCTGCGCCGCAGGTTCGGTAGCGCCGTTGAGAATGCCGCCATACATCACCTGCAAAAGTACCGATGCGAGGACCGCGCCAACGAGCTGCGCAATGATGTAGCCAGGGACGCGCAGCCACGGGAAATTGCCGCGCGCCGCGAACGCGAGTGTGTGACCGGCGTCTGAGCCTTCCTAAGTGAAGACGCTCACGACGCGGGCCAGAACCAGCGTCAAGATCGCGAACGAGATAAGGGCCTGCGCCTCCATCGCGAGCTTGGCGCGCCCCGTCAGTGGCAGCGAATTGGTCGGGCTGAATGCATTGGCGTTGGTGAAGCCGATATACAGGTAATCGATGAAGCGTGGCTTCCAACCGGGTGGCGCGATCGAACTGTCCGTTGTCTGTGGAAACATGAAATCCGGATATCTGGTCGTGCCGTGGACCCGTTCGGCCGGTCCGCCGGAATCCATGGTCCAGTAGAGGAGGGCGAAGGCAACGTTGTTGCCGAGCCAGATCTTGGTGCCATAGATCAGGAGCGGACCGGCTTCGCTCACCTCTGGCGAGCCGTTCACCAGGTCCAATACGAGCACGCCGGTTCCGATGACGGCACCCAGGACCAGCACTCCGACGAGGGCGATCAAGACGTTTCGCAACCAGCGCGAACGACGGTCGATGCGGCCCGGATCGCCCAGGATCAGAACCACGAGCAGCACCGCCACGATTAACGGGAATATCGGGATCGACGCGACGCTGATGCGTGCCGGCGGCACGAGGCTCAGCGCCATCACGGCCAGGACGGCGATGACCATGGGCCAGCGCGACTCGCCAACGGCATCCAGGTCTCTCGCCGCTTCGGGCCGCATTGGATCTGTCGTCATGCCGCCTCTCCACGGTAAAGAAAGCAACTCGGGAGATGGTCATCGACCAGGCCGACAGCCTGCATGAACGAGTACACGATCGTCGAGCCCACGAATTTGAATCCACGCTTCTTCAGGTCACGCGACAGGGCGTCAGACACCGGCGTCGTGGCCGGCAATGTGCGGGGCTCGGCGTCGCGTGGCAGCCGGGTTGGAGGCATGGGCACGAATCGAACCAGGTAGTCGTCGAAGCTGCCCAGCTCGTCTGCAACGGCGAGAAAAGCCGCCGCATTGTCGATCGTGGCGTCGATCTTGGCGCGGTTGCGCACGATGGACGCGTCGGACATCAAGCGCGCCCGGTCGCGGTCGCCGAAGCGCGACACGACCAGCGGATCAAAACCTCGGAACGCCTCGCGGAACGCGGCGCGCTTGCGCAGGATGGTCAGCCACGACAGCCCTGCCTGGAAACCCTCCAGGGTGAGCATCTCGAATAGCCGCACTTCGTCGTGCGCCGGCTGGCCCCACTCATCGTCGTGATAGGCCCGCAGCAGAGGGTCGGACTCTGCCCACCAACAGCGGCTGCGCTCAGCGTCCGTCGCGAACCGGCTCCAGTGTGCGGCGCGCCTGATTCAAGTGAAAGAGATCGTGACCGGCCGTCAGCTTGAACGTCAGCTCGTAGCTCTCCGGTCCCCGCTCGCGATGTAGGCCGTAGCGCGTGCGGTCGGCCACCGGTGTTCGCCGCCACAGCGCCAGATCGGCTGCCCGGAGTGGCTCGAACCATGCCAGCAGGTCGTCCGCGGTCTCGTCAGACTCGGCGTGGAATTTGTCGACCCACAGGTCCTGGTCATACGGCTGGATATCGGGCGTCTCGTGGGCCAGGATCCACCGATACCTGCCGGCGATGACCAGCTCTGCATCGCAGATGTGCGCGATGCACTCGAGGACCGACCACTCCGTCGGCTCTGGCCTGGTCCGGACGTCGGCACCAGCCTCGGCCATCAGAGCCCTCAACAATGCCGGCGTCTGCCGCTGTACCTCGGCCGGGTCGAGATCACCGAGTAGTCCCAGCAGCATCTGCTGGTACTCGTTGGGTTGGCTGACCGGATCTACTAGATCGCTCACCACGTGGGAGCCTACAAGTCGACTAACGCTTGTGGTGGCGTTCCGCTAGCGGGTCTGGAGTGGGGCCGGGATCCTGCCTCTTGCGAAGCTGATCGCGAACAGGCCCGTAGATGAGCAGCACCACGATCGCGCCGAGAATGGACCCGAGCAGGCCGGTCCAGTGAAATTCCAGGCCGTTGCCGGCGATGATGTTGAAGATCAGCCCGCCCACAAACGAACCG
Organism: uncultured Chloroflexia bacterium; assembly: GCA_963736895.1. Classification (GTDB taxonomy): domain Bacteria; phylum Chloroflexota; class Limnocylindria; order Limnocylindrales; family CSP1-4; genus JALYGJ01. The sequence goes on along the minus strand of CAVTQU010000007.1, from coordinate 36,280 downwards.
ATGAACCCGACGACCAGGAGCTCCCACGGCAGGTACTTGCGCTTGCCCGCGACGAGGAAGTTCGCAGTGAAGCCCGCTACGAGAGCGATGACGATGAATCCGAGAATGATCAACTTTCAGTCCTCTCCCACGGTTCTCAGTACTGGAAGAGTAACTCCCGGTACTTGGGGAGCGGCCAAAGGTCGTCGGCCACAAGTGTTTCGAGCTCGTCTGCGACCGTGCGCAGCTCGTTCTGCGCCGGGATCACGTGGTTGACGAAAGCCTCGGCCTCTTCCTGGACAGATCCGGCATCGTGCGCCTCATGCTGGGCGTGCGCCAGGTCGTCGATGGCGGCGCTCAAGCGATCTGTCAGGTCGCCGACTCGAGCGCACAGCGTTTCCACGGCACGCGACGCCGGCCCAACGGCGTACAGCTGACCCAGGTAGCGCACCGCCGCGGGCAGGATCATCGTTCGCGCGATGTCCAGCGCCGCGCTGGCCTCGATGTTGCCGACCTTGACGTAGCGCTCCCAGGCAATATCCACCCGTGCCGCGAGCTCGCGCTCCGAGAGCACGCCGAACGTGGAGAAGACGGTCTTCGCCTTGGGCGTATCGAGCGCGGGCAGCGCGTCGACGGTCGTCTTGTTGTTCGGCAGGCCGCGGCGCTCGGCCTCGTCGTGCCATTCGGGCGAGTAGCCGTTGCCCTCGAAGAGGACCTGCTTGTGCGCCCGCGCGATGCCCGACAGGATTGCGCTGAGGCCATCGAAGTCGGCAGGCGGCAGCTTGTCGAGCTCGTCGGCCAGCTGGCTGAGCGAGTCGGCAACGGCCGTGTTGAGAACGGTCTGCGGCCAATAGATGGGCGCCGACGAGCCAACCGCGCGGAACTCGAACTTGTTGCCGGTAAAGGCGAACGGCGAGGTGCGGTTGCGATCTGTGGCGTCGCGCGGCAGGTCCGGCAGCGACGACACACCCAGGTTCAGCGAGCCGCCGCTCTTCGACTCGGATGCGGGGCCTTGCTCGATCTGGCGAATGACGTCGACCAGCTGCGAGCCCAGGAAGATCGACATGATTGCCGGCGGTGCCTCGTTGGCACCGAGCCGATGGTCGTTGCCAGCGTCTGCGATGGACGCGCGCAGCAGGTCTGCGTGCACGTTGACGCCGCGGATGACCGCCAACAGGAAGGCGAGGAACTGGGCGTTGGCGTGCGGGTCCGTGCCCGGATCGAGCAGGTTCTCGCCGCTATCGGTGGCCATGGACCAGTTGTTGTGCTTGCCTGATCCGTTGATGCCGGCAAACGGCTTCTCGTGGATCAGCAGCATCAATCCGTGCTGCAGGGCCAGCTTACGCATCGTCGACATCACGACCATGTTGTGGTCGGAGCCGACCGACGTGGCCTCGTAGACGGGCGCCATCTCGAACTGCGCCGGTGCGACCTCGTTGTGCCGCGTCTTGGCGGGAATGCCGAGACGCCACAGCTCGCGGTCGAGATCCATCATGAATGCCAGGATTCGCTCGCGGATGGGGCCGAAATACTGGTCTTCCAGCTCCTGGCCCTTGGGTGACGGCGCTCCGAAGAGCGTGCGCCCGGTCAGGACGATGTCGAGCCGCTGCTCGGCAAGGCGGCGGTCCACGAGGAAGTACTCCTGCTCGGGGCCGATGTTGGTGCCCACGCGCGTCGCCGTGGTGTTGCCGAACCAGCGCAGGATGCGCAGCGCCTGCTTGCCCAGCGCGTCCTGTGAGCGGAGGAGCGGGATCTTGTAGTCGAGTGCCTCACCTGTGTACGAGATATAGGCGGTGGGGATGGTCAGCGTGACGCCATTCGGCTCGACCTGGAGGAAGATCGGCGATGTGACGTCCCACGCGGTGTAGCCGCGCGCCTCGAACGTGGCGCGGATGCCGCCCGAGGGAAATGAGCTGGCGTCCGGCTCTCCCTGGAGAAGGTTCTTGCCGGAGAATTCGGCGATCGTGTGAGCCTCACCGTCCGGAGTCAGGAACGAGTCGTGCTTCTCCGCGGTTGATCCGGTCATCGGCACGAACCAATGCGTGTAATGCGTCGCGCCGTGCGCGAGCGCCCACTCCTTCACGCCGTGCGCCACCGCGTCGACGATCTGCGGATCGAAAGGCTCGAGGCCGGCTGTAGTGCGGCGCAGCTTGGCGAAGATCGGCTTGGCCAGGTACTGCCGCTGCGCGTCCTCACCGAAAACGTACTGGCCGTAGATCTCCGCGCCGGCGTGCTCCAGGTAGTCCTGGGTCTTCGCCACGCGGTGGTTGGCGATCGCGTTGATGGCACCCTGGCGGGAGCTCACTCCCACCACCCGACGCGGTGGCTGCCGCGGCGGCGGCGCGTGACCCTGCGCGTCCATTGCCATTGCTAGTCCCGTCCGTCGCGTGCCCATTGGCATGCGTTACGGCCTTTTCGCCAAGCTCTACGACCATCGTCGATGGACCCTCCGTCGCTGGCCCTGCGTCGGCCAACCCTGCGACGCGCGGGTAGGCCGAGTCTACCGCCGGCCGGGGTCCAATAACGGTTGCAAACGACGTTCGGCAGGGTTACGTCGGCGGATCGGGAGGCTTCTCGACTGATGATTTGATCGCCGAGGTAATGTTGGCCGCATGGTCGTGGTCTTCGGGTGGGGCGATGCGAAGGCCCAGGATTTCGGCGAAGTCGCTCCAGCCAACTGCCCTCAGTGCCACAACGACGTCTTCCTCCACAGGATCCGCTCCGAGAAGCAGTTCAGCCTCTACTTCATCCCGCTGGGCTCGTATCGCAAGGACGAGTACCTGGTGTGCCCGATCTGCCACTTTGCCCTCCAGATCGAGGCCGCCAACAACACCGCGGTCGAACGCATGCGCGCCATGACAGCCAGCTTCCGGCAAGGTCGAGCGGATCCTTCGTTCTACGAGGCGAGCGTTGCCACCTTCTGGACGAGTGTTGGGCGCAACACCACCGGGCGCCAGATCGTGTGGCCTCCACGACCAGGGACGCTCGGCGCCAAACCGCCTGTGGGAGCGATGCCTCAACAGGAAGGACCGGCTGCTTCCCGGGGAAGGTCGGCAACTTCTCCGAACATGACGGAGCAACTTCACCGTCTGGGAGAGCTCCACGCCGAGGGTCTGCTGACGGACGAGGAGTTCGAGACGGCGAAGCGGCGCGTTATTTCTGGCTGAGCGGGCGTCGGCCGAGTTGGGCTGAGAGGTCGTCCAGAAGAGTCGCGAATTCCCGGTCGCTTGCCACGTAGCGGTCGCCGATGAAGGCCATCTCCAGGTGGTCGCCATGGAGGCGCGCCCAGACTCGGCGTCGCGGGAAGTAGAACGTCAGGACCAGGCCGATGATCAGGCTCAGGTACGCGATCCAGATGAGACCCTGCCCGGGGTCGCGCTTGATGACCATGCCGGTGTATGACGCGGCCGCTTTCCACGTCATGGTGTAGCCGGCGGTGGTGCCCGGCGCGCTGGTATCGCCCAGGCCAAGGGCGCGGAGAAAGACGATGTTGCTCTCCTCCGGCGTCGAGGTGGGCCCGAGACCGGTCACCGCCAGCAGCGGTATGCCCTGCGCGGTCTTGTCCAGGACCAGCGAGCAGGCCCAGATCGGATCCTGGGATAGTGATGAAACCCTGCGGCAGATCGCCCAGCGCCCCGTCGAGGAGCACCGGTCCGTCCCACACCAGTGCGCCGTTGGGGTCACGGATCGCGATGTCCTCGGCCGGCCCGAACGTGTTCTGGTGGAAGACGTAGTCGCCCACCTGCAGTGGGTCGTTGACCCGGATGATCTTGCGCGCCACTTCCTGGCCATTGCGGTAGACGGCGAGGTCCGTCGTGAAGTCGGCGAAGTTGCCATCCGGTCGCCGAGGCGCGTCGAAATGGATGTTCTTGACCAACAGGTTGTCGGGTGTGCCGACGGCCTGGACAGGCGCGGTCTGGCCCTCGCCCAGGAACACGACCGTCTCGTAACCGAACGCAGTGGTGACGGCGCCGCCGGCCAGGAACAGGATCAGGCCGAGGTGCGTGAACAGCGTGGCCAGCTTCAGATATTGGTTGCGGTCGCCATAGAGGTGGCGGATGGGCTCGTCGAGCGTGTCGGCGGACACCTCGACTGTCTCCTGGCGAACCTTGAAGTGGCGGCCACGAAGGACCTTTGCCAGCTCGTCGGCTGCGGCGTCGTCCACGTTCGTGAACCGGGCGCGCTCGTTGAGCCGGAGATCGAAGAACGGCGCCGCCTGGACGATGCGCACGTTGTGGGCGGTGCGCCACATGGCTGGTGTCCGATCGAGCGTGCAGACGACGATGCTTACTACGAGGAGGGTCAGCAGGAAGACGAACCACGGCGAGGAGAAGACGCGGAAGAACCCGAAGCGCTCCGCGACGTCCACGAACTGCGGGCCGATGTTCACGCCGAGGATCGACAGGCGGTCGTAAGTCGCGTGGAGCTGGGACACCTGATCGGCGTAGGCCTGGGCGTCGTGGAGCGCGAAAGCAGGAATCTGATTGAGCACCGTCCCGATCACGCCCGCCACCGCGAGCACGCTGATCTGGAGCACGGCGAAGCGAACGCTGGTCAGGGTGCGCCAGACGGCCCAACCCAATCGACCGATGGGATTGAGGGCGCTTCCGGCGCGAGGCGTTTCGAGGGTTATCGAGGCGATGGTCGTTGTTCCCGCTGCTTGAGGCTGGGTTGGACGGGCCTTGGGCCTAGGCCGACGGGGCAGCGACCGCGGTACGAGCCGCGGCCACGCCGTGCTCGAAGTCTGTGATCAGGTCGTCCACGTCCTCGAGCCCAACGGAGACGCGAATGAGGCCCTCGCGGATCCCCGCCGCGGCCAGCGCGGCCTGGTCGAGCTGGCGATGCGTCGTGGACGGCGGGTGCACGGCCATTGTCATGACGCTCCCCAGCGACGCGGTTCGCGGCGGGATGGTAAGCGCGTCAAGGAAGGCCGCGGCGGCAGCACGATCGCTCAGATCCAGCGCCAGCATCCCGCCGCCGGCACGCAACACGCGCTGCGCCACGGCCGATTGGGGGTGGCTCGGCAGGCCCGGGTAGTACACAGCCTGCACCGCGTCGTTGCTCTCCAGCGCGCGTGCCAGGGCCAGCGCGTTCTCGCTGTGACGCTCCATGCGCACGTGCAGCGTGGCGATGCCGCGCAGGATCAGGAACGCGCTCAGCGGAGCGAGGGTCGCGCCAGTGTCGATCTGGACGGCGCGGACATCGGCGATTCGCGCGGCATCGCCGACCACGACGCCGCCGAGCACGTCGGAATGCCCGCCGATCCACTTGGTGCACGACTCGAAGACAAGGTCGGCGCCCTGCTCGAGCGGCCGGCACAGGTACGGCGACGCGAACGTGTTGTCGACCGTCAGGGCGGCGCCGTGTCGGTGAGCTATCTCGGCCAGGGCGGGAAGGTCGGCGACCACGATCGTCGGGTTGGCGATGGTCTCCACGTGGAGCACCCGCGTATTTGGCTTGAACGCGGCGTCCACCGCGGCCAGGTCCGTTATGTCGACGAACGAGCTCTGGACGCCTAACCCGCCGAGCCGGTCCTGGAGCAGGTGTTGCACGCTGCCGTACAGCGCGGAAGAGGCCACGACGTGGTCACCTGCCTTGAGCAAGGCCACGAACATCCCGTGAGCGGCTGCCATACCGGTGGCGAACGCGAAACCCGCCTCGGCGCCGTGAAGCTCAGCAATGGCACCGGCCATGGCCGCGGATGTTGGGTTGTCGATCCGCGAATACGAATAACCCGGCTTTCGGTCGCCCAGGATGTCGCCCAGCTCCGCCGAGTCCTCTGCGCTGAAAGTGACCGCCTGGTAGATCGGGACGGCGTCGGGCGCCTGATCGACGCGCGGTGCGCGGGTGGCGGCGCTGATGGCGCGCGTGCCGAATCCGGCGCTCCGCGGGGGCCGTGGGTGACTCACCGCGAGATGCTACATCGCGACCGCCGCGCAGCCGGTTGTGCCCAGGGTGCGTCGAGGTGCTGGATATGGCTCAGCCGCCGCGACTCTCCCATGGCGCGGGACGCGGCGACTCGGGTGGCACAGCCGGAGCCCGGGATGGCGGCGGCTGAGCCTGTGATGGCTGTGGCGCTGGTGAAATCGCGACCGGCGGCGTCACGGCAGACGATGCAATGACGGGTGGGCCGTTGACCGGGAATCCGTTGACCGGGGGTCCGTTGCCCGGCGGAACATATGAGCGCTGGCTGTTCATCGGAGCCGAACTCTGTCGACCGTTGCCTGATTGGGCAGCCGGTTCGTGGGCGTAGTGGACAATCTGGTCGCGTCCCCGTCGCTTCGCCTCGTACATCGCAAGATCCGCACGCCGGATCAGCTCGGCCCACGTCCGGCCGTCCTCGGGATACGTAACCAGGCCGATGGAAGCCGAGGTGCGCATCAGCGAGCCGTCGTTCGACAGCGCAAGCCGCGAGATATCGACGCGCAGCTTGTCGGCGACGCGCAGCGCACCGGCAAGGTCCGTCTCGGGGAGCAGGAGGACGAACTCGTCGCCTGCGTAACGCGCTGCGACGTCGGTGACCCGAATGTCACCGCGCAAGACATCCGCGACTGCCTGCAGAAGCCGGTCGCCCGAGTCGTGGCCGAATCGATCGTTCGCCGCCTTCAGGCCGTCGAGATCGAACATGAGCATCGCGAACGGCCGGCCGGTGCGGGCTGCACGCTGGATCTCGCGCTCCACTGTCGACGTGAAGAACGAGCGGCTGTACAGGCCGGTGAGGTGATCGAAGCGCGACAGGCGCAGCGCCTCCTCGCGAGCACGCCGCTGCTCGCGGCCGATCCCCCAGGCAACGTATGTCACGAGTCCGAGAGCAACCAGGTTGAACGCCACCCGTCCAGCGCCATCCGCTGTCAGCAGGATCGGACCCGAGGCGACGACCACCGCGAACAGGTACGCGATCGCAGTAACGGCAGCGAGGATGGGCGGGCCCAGGCCCCTGGCCCACAGCGAACCGGCGCCCAGCAACAGGATGTAGCCGAAGAAATATGGGCTGGTGATGCCACCGGTCAGCATGACCAGCACGGTCAGGAAGGCGACGGTTGCGGCACGCTTCGAGAGGCAGACGCCAACGAGCCATGCTCGTCGCAGGCAGCAGGTCCTGGAACAGGACGAGGAGCAGGATGCCGGTCACGAGCAGTACGTAAACGGGTGCCCGGGAGGCCGTGTCTCCGGTCAGGGTCTCGATCGCCGCGACCGCGGCAATGAAGAGGTAGCTGACTACCCTGACCATGCGCTGGTAGAGCGGCGCCGGCATGGTCGTGGCGGGCCCGTCGACAGCGCGGGGATCGGCATAATCGTCCGCCATCCGAACAGATGGAGCTGCGCCGGCCATGGAGCCCGTCATCGCCGGCGCGCCGCAGCCAGCGCGAATCGAGCGAGCAGACGGGCAGGCAGGTCGATATGCACCTTCGCGCTATCAGTGGGTCCTATCGATGAGTAGCCCGATGGTACTGCCACCAAGGCACAAGAAGTACTAGGTCGACCCGCTTAGTGTGGACCGCGTGCAACAGTCGATAGCCGCTCCGGAACCTCCGCGCAGCCGCCTTCCGGCGCTCGACCGCAACGGGCGCATCGTGATCACCGCCCGTGCGCTGCGGAGCTTCGGCTTTGGACTGAACTCGGTTGCCCTTGGCCTGTACCTGGCCGGCATTGGCCTCCCGGGTGGTGAAATCGGTCTGGTTTTCTCAGCCGCGTTCGTGGGCTCGCTCGCCCTCACGGTCATCATCGCCGGCTGGGGCGACCGGATCGGGCGGCGGAAGCTGCTGATGGCCGGGTCGGCGCTGATGGTGCTGGCCGCGTTCATTCCCTTTGTAAGCCGCGACCCGCTGCTGCTCGCCCTGATCGCCCTGTCGGGCATGGTCGCGGTAAATGCCAACGAGTCGACCGGGTTGCAGACGGTCGACCAGGCATTGCTCCCGCAGTCCGTCCCTGACAGCCAGCGCACCGCCGCGTTCGCGCTCTATAACGTGCTTGCTGCGGCCGGCGCGGCGCTGGGCGCGCTGTCCGTCGGGCTGCTGCCGATCATCGGCGGCTGGCTGGGCCTCTCCGGACCCGACATCTACGCGCCGGCCTTCCTCACCTACGCGGTCATTGGCGTGATCACGCTGCTCATGAACTCGCGGCTCGATCAACGAGCCGAAACAGGCGAGCGCGTCGAGCGCCGGCTCGCGATCGACCGATCACGGCCAATCGTGGCGCGCCTCTCCCTCCTCTTCGGACTGGATTCGTTCGCCAGCAGCCTGTCGGTACAGAGCTACATCGCCTATTTCATGGCAACAAAGTTCGGCATCGATCCGGCCCAGGCAGGCGTGCTCTTCTTCGTCGCCGGGATCCTGACCACCGTGTCGTTCCCGATCGCGGCCTGGCTGTCGGCGCGAATCGGCCTCATCCAGACGATGGTGTTCACGCACATCCCATCGAGCATCTTCCTGATCGGCCTGGCGATCGCGCCCACGCTCCCGTTGGCGACGGTGTTCCTGCTGGCGCGCGCTGCCCTCGCGTCAATGGACGTGCCCGCAAGGCAGTCGTACACGATGGCCGTCGTGGATCCACCGGAACGTACGGCGACTGCCGGCGTGACCAGCCTGGCGCGCGGTATCGCACAGGTTCCAGGACCTGCGATTGCCGGAGCGCTGCTTGTGCCCATTGGAATCGGAGTGCCGCTCGTGGCCACGGGCGTCCTGAAGATCGTCTACGACCTGTTGCTGTTCGCCATGTTCAAGAGCCGACCTGCACCGGAGGAGGTTCGCGCCGAGCCGGCTGCCGACACGTCACAGTAGGGCCGCTCCAGGCTTGGTCGCCCGAACGATCGCGCTGTACATCCCAGGAACCACGGCATGGGTGGGCGTGATCGAAACGTCGGTCAGCCCGGCGTCGCGGAGACCCGATTCGTACTCCGATATTGACAGCGCTCCGGCGATGCAGCCGGCGTACGAACCCTGGTCGGCACGCTGCTTGGGCGTCAGCGCGTCATCAGCCACGATGTCCGACACGCCGACTCGGCCACCTGGTCGAAGGACGCGGCCGATCTCCGCAAATACGGCCTGCTTATCGGCCGCCAGGTTGATCACGCAGTTGCTGATCACGACGTCGACCGATCCGGCCGGCAGAGGGATCGACTCGATCAGCCCTTTGAGGAACTCGACGTTGTCCGCACCGGCCTCGGCGGCATTCTTGGTAGCCAGGGCGAGCATCTCGTCGGTCATGTCGAGGCCGAAAACGCGGCCGCTGGGGCCGACACGCCGGGCGGAGATCAACACGTCGATTCCGCCGCCCGATCCCAGGTCAAGCACGCGCTCGCCCTCGCGCAGCTCAGCGACGGCCGTCGGATTGCCGCAACCCATCGAGGCCAGCATCGCCGCGTCCGGAACCTGGGTCTTCTCCAGCTCGCTGTAGAGCGCAACGGCTTCGCCGCTGTCAGCCGCGCTCGAGCAGCATCCGTCACCGCAGCCGCAGCCTTCTGTGGATCCGCCGCAGCAACTTGCTCTTGTTTCGTCAAGAACGCTGAGCGCCGCTCGGGCGTAGTGATCGCGGACGATCTCGTGGATCGTGTCGGGTGTCGGGTTCATCTCGAGACTCCGTAGCAGCGGGACGATTTGCAGCGTCAGTATCTGTCTATATCGATACTTGTCAATATAGACGTTTGTCGATACAGCGGCTAGAATTCAACTCGATGGATCAGATCACTCGCGCCGAAACGCGCTTCATGCAGGCAGCATCAGACCCACTGCGAATGCGCATCCTTCGTCAGCTCGCCCAGATAGGGCCGGTGTGCGCGTGCGATATCGCGGCCGGCTACGAAGTCAGCCAGCCCACCGTGTCCCATCACCTGCGCGTGCTGCGCGAGGCCGGCTGGATCACCGGTGAGCGGCGCGGAACCTGGATCTGGTACTCGATCAGGCCTGACGCGTTGGTGCGCTTTCGCCAGATCGCGGACGACCTCGAGCCGTTCGGTGGCGGGACCCCTCGCCTGCCGCGGCTACGGGTGCTCCAGCCGGACGCCTAGACCCGGCGGCTTCCTAGGGGTAGATCGTCGGGAAGCGGTCCGCGTGGCCGCCAGTGAAGCCTGACACCTGGTCGAGCGTGTCCCATAACTTCCGGATGCCGCCAAGCTTGAACTCGTAGTCGTTGAAGTACTGCCGAACGCCTTGCCAGAAGAGGTCGTTGCCCACCTGCTGGCGATAAGCCTCGATGTAGTTGTCGCCCTGGACGTAGACCACCTCGTAGTAGCACGAGGCCGAGTAGTCGTAGACCGCCCCGTCCAGCATCTGCTGCGAGCAGTGAGAGGCACGGTGGCCGATGAAGTCGCGCGTGAGAAACTCGGTCATTGCCTCGTCGGCGAAGGGCTCGGCAGCCTGGTCGTTGCCGACCGCGCCGTAGAACCACTGGTGTCCCGTCTCGTGAACCGCCAGGTATTTCAGTGTGCCCTTGGCGACGGCGTGCTGGGTCATCCAGATCATGCCCGGCGATTCCATGCTGGGCCCAGTCGGGACCTCGGCCACCGTGTAGTCGTTGTAGGGATATGGGCCGACCTTCTGGTCGAACCGCTCGAATGCCGCAAGAGTCCATTTCTGGAGCTTCAGCAGCGGCAGCTCGATCGTGTAGTAGGTGATGGTCGTGTCGCCAGAGGTCTGGGTATGCGTCACGTACCTCGGACTCGCCGCGAAGTTGAAGTCGCGAACGTTGTGGGCAACGAAGGTGTGGGTCAAACCGTCGACACCGGTCTGGTGGCCCGAAGTGGCGATCTCCATCGCTCGATCGGGCGTGATGCTGACCTGGACCTCGTCACTGACCTTGGTCACGAACGGTTCGCCGTACGTTGGAGTCACGAACGAATAGGCACGCGACAGCCAAGGTATCCAGCGATAGGCGGTGGCGATGTTGTCGACCTTTGCGAACAGCCACTGCTTATTGCCGCTCGTGGAACCGAACCAGGCGGCGTAGACGATCGTGACCGACGCCTGTGCGGCCGGCGCGAGCGGAGCCGGCAGCGTCACGACGACGTTCTGATCGTTCATGGTGGCCGTCGCGAGCGTCCCGTCGACCGTGACGTCGCCCAGGATCGCCCCGCCGATCTTGGCCGGGGCCAGGTTGAAGGTCAGCGCGTCGACGGCAGCGTCCGAGTTGTTGGTCACGACGGCCGTGCTGCTGACGTTGAGCCGTTTCTTCTTCCACTTGATCGCGGCGGTCACGTTGTACGTGGCCTCGAGCCCGTTCAGGCTGTTGGGCGGATCTCCGGACAGGTTCGCACCAGCGACCGGCAGCACTCCGGCGAGCAACACGACAAGACCAAGAAGCAGACCAACGAGGGCGCGCCTGAGCATCGAAGTGTGCACGGCCGAGGGCTGCTGGCCGGCATAGCGGCTATGCCCGCCTGGTCCCTCCGTATTCACGCTCGGCATGATGGCACGGCCCCAGACCCCACGTAGCCTTACTTTTGCCTACACGGTTCGGGACGTCAGCGCCAGACATTGCCGTACGTGGCGACTCGTGTCGAGCGCCCGTGGCCAGCGGCGCTAATGTGATGGCGAAGGCACAACGATGCGCGAACAACTGACGGCCGCACTTACTCCCGCGCGGCTGCGCCGTGCCGCAACGGTTGTCGCCGTATCGGCGGTCTCGCTCGCGGCCGCCACGGTCGTCGTCGGTTACCTCCAGGACACCCTCGGCGTGCCCAACCCGTCCGCGGTGTATCTCGTGGCAGTGGTCGTGACTGCGCTCCTCGTCGGCACGGTGGGCGCCGTGCTCACTTCGGTCGCGGCCTTCCTGCTCTACAACTACCTCTTCACCGACCCGCGCTACACGCTCTCGATGCACGAGTCGGGCGTGTGGCTGAGTGTTGTCCTGTTGCTCTTCACGGGCATCGTCGTCGGCCAGCTCGCCGCGTCGATGCGCTCACGTGCCGAGACCGGGCGAATTCGCGAACGGGAGGCGCGGGCGCTCTTTCGGATCAGCCGCGAGCTCGCGACGCGCCCGTCCACCGAAGCGGCGCTGGCCGAGATCTGCTCGATCCTCGACAGCGAGACGGGCATGAGCGCCGTCTGGATCGCGCTCGGACCCGAGTCGAGCGAGCACACGGTCGCCCAGGCTGGCGCGCGCGAATTGGTCATCGGCTCGATCGGCTCCCCGACTCGAACGCAGCGACTTCAGCCGCCGTCCGCCCGGAGTGCTCAGCGTCCTGCGCCGCACCCCCGGTGACGATCCCGCCCGCTGGGTGAAAGTCCACCAAGGCCCCGGCCGCGCCGGTTCACGCGCCGCCATGGAAACGTACCGAGTGCGGATCGAGGCAAACGAGACGCCGCTGGGATCGATCTGGGCGATACGCGAGCGCCAGCTGGGCGTCCCCGACGCGACCGAGACAAGACTCCTGTCAGCCGCCGCGGACCAGGTCGGCCAGGCGCTGATGCAGGATCGACTCGCGGCGGAATCACAGGCCGTCGAGATCGCGCGCCAGAGCGACGCGCTGAAGTCGGCCCTGCTCCAGTCCGTGTCGCACGACCTTCGGACGCCACTGGCGACGATCCGCGCCGCCGCCGGCACGCTCGAAGCGGACGGGCTGGATCCCGCGGCGCGGCGCGAGAGCGCGCATGCCATCGACCGCGAGGCGGAGTACCTCAACCGCCTGGTCACCAACCTGCTCGACCTGAGCCGGATCGAGGCCGGCGTGCTGCGCGCCGAGAAGGACACGTTCGAGCTCGACGACGTCCTGCAGCGTGCGCTCGAGCGGCTCGGTGCTCGATTTGGCGATCGTCCTGTTGAGATCGACCTGGTCGCGCCGCGCGGTGGAGGTCGATCCGGTGCTGCTCGACGAGGCATTCACCAACGTCGTGGAGAACGTGTTGCGCCATACCGATGCAACAGCGCCACTTCGCATCACCGCGCACGAGCTGGACGCGGGCGCTGTCCGGCTGACCGTCGAGGATGGCGGCCGCGGCGTGCCCGAGGAGGCGCTCGACCTGCTCTTCGACAAGTTCTACCGAGCTCCGGCGCGGTATGCGGCGCGTGACGGCACGGGCATCGGGCTCACCGTGGTGCGCGGCCTGGTCGAGGCGATGGGCGGCTCGGTAGCGGCACGCACCAGCGAGCTCGGTGGCCTGGCGATCGACATGGATCTTCCCCGGGCAACAGTGCCGGCCGACCTGTCCGCCGTGCCGACAACGTGACGACCGACCGAACAGGAGGCCGACCGGACCAGCAGGCGCCGGACCAACCATCCTGGTGGTCGAGGATGACGCAGAGACGCGCGCCGCCCTGGTCGCGCGAGCTGGGTGGGCGTGGCTACCGTGTCGAGGAGGCCGCGGATGGTCGATCGGCCCTCAAGCGCTGGGAGAACCGCCGGCCGGACGTCGTCCTTCTCGACCTGGGCCTGCCCGACATCGACGGCGTCCAGGTGATCGGCCGCATCCGCCGCGAGGCAACGACGCCGATCGTGATCCTGTCCGGCCGCTACGACGAGCACGAGAAGGTCGAGGCCCTGGACCGCGGCGCCGACGACTACGTGACCAAGCCGTTCGGAGTGGAGGAGCTCAACGCTCGATTGCGCGTCGCCCTGCGTCGCTCGGCCGGACCGAAGGCCGACGACCAGGGCCGTGTCGAGGTCGGGCCGCTCGTGCTGGACGCGGCGACCCACGAGGTGCGCGTGAACGGCGAGCTGCTCGAGCTGACGCCGCGCGAGTTCGAGATCCTGCGCGTGCTGCTGGCACATGCCGGTCGGATCGTCACCAAGGGCCGGTTGCTGCGCAGCGTCTGGGGCACGGCGTACCAGGCGGAGAACAGCTACGTGTACGTGCACGTCAGCCAGCTGCGCAGGAAGCTGGCCGCCGCGGACCCAGGTGGCGGCGCTGGAGCCGCCTGATCGTCACCGAGCCCGGAGTCGGCTACCGAATCGCCGCGACGTTAGACACTCTTTAGACCCGCACGGCCCCGATTCGCGGCCTGCCTCTTGGGGGCGAGGCGCATGTTTGATTCATGGCACAGACCTGTGTGCGGCGAACGACACGCGCCTCAGCCCAGGCGCTCGAGCGAGAGTCGCGCCTCGTGCGCGAAGCCATCGCGATGGTTGCAATGGGTGCGTCGCCGCGCGTTGTCGTGGCCGGCATCCGCAACGGCGAAGCCCTGCTCGACGAAGCACGTCGTGAGGCACTTGCCGCGGGCGTTCGCGTCAATCCGCTTCGACGTGAAAAGACCGGTCCGGACTTGGTGGTCGAACCCATCTACGAATGAGCACAGCCCCAGCGGGCACGAATCCCGACCAGCTCAAGGGTTCGAGACCAGGCGATCGACGGTTTCGAGTCAGCCGACCCCACTCCCTCTACTTCCGCTACACAGGTGAGCGATCGCTGGTCGCTCGGGAGGCTGCGTCGACGCCACGCACGCAGGGCGGTCGCGCCGTGGCACGAGTGCGCCGAGTCTTCTTCGGACGTCCCCTGGCCACGTCAGAGGAGCACGCTCAGCGATTGAGCGTGGCGACGGGCCTGCCCGGTCTTCGCATCGGACAACATCTCGTCGTCGGCCTACGCCAGCGAAGAGATCATGCGCGTGCTGATGCTCGCCGGAGCAGGAGCACTCGCCCTGACGATGCCCATCACCATTGGCATCGTCCTGGTCCTCGCGATCGTCGTGATCAGCTATCGACAGACGATCTCCGCGTATCCCAACGGTGGAGGCTCGTACATCGTCGCGAGCGACAACCTGGGCACGCTTGCCTGGCCTGACGGCGGCGGCCGCGCTGCTGACCGACTACGTGCTGACCGTATCCGTGTCGGTTGCGGCAGGCGTGGCTGCTCTGACCTCGATCGCTCCGGAGCTGTTCGACGTTCGAGTGGCGATCGGCGTGGCGATCGTCGTATTCATCGCGGCCGTGAATCTCAGGGGACTTCGCGAGAGCGGCCTCGTATTCAGCATTCCCGACGTACGTCTACCTGGTCGCGATGCTTGCCCTCCTGGCTCTCGGAATCTTCCGTTTCGCCACGAACACGATGCCCGTCTACGTGGCCCCGCCCGAATGGGCCACGCCGCCGGTCGAGGTCCTCGGGATCCTGCTCGTGCTCCGGGCTTTCGCGTCAGGATCAGTTGCGCTCACAGGGACGGAGGCGGTCTCGAACGGCGTGCCCGCGTTCCGACGTCCCGAGACGAAGAACGCGCGCATCGTGATCACCGTGATGGGCGCCTCGTTCGCCGTCATCTTCCTCGGTCTCAGCTTCCTGGCCGGCCAGCTCGGCGTCCTCCCAGATCCCACCGAGCAGGAAACGATCGTCAGCCAGATCACGGCCACTTTCGTAGGCGCCGGGACCCCGTTCCACTATCTGATCCAGATAGCCACCGCCGTGTTGCTGGTGCTTGCAGCGAACACCTCGTTCGCCGACTTCCCGCGACTGTCGAGCATCCTCGCCCGCGACGGATTTCTGCCTCGAACCTTCCAATTTCGCGGGGATCGACTTGCCTTCAGCGCGGGCATCGTGGTCCTGGCCATCGTGTCGGCAGCCTTGATCGTCGCGTTCTCCGGGAGTGTCACCGCCCTGATCCCGCTGTACACGGTGGGCGTGTTCATCGCATTCACGTTGAGCCAGGCGGGGATGGTGCGCCACTGGTGGCGGCTCCGCGAGTCTCGCAGCACGGGTGGCGTCGACGAGCCCTGATCAACGGCCTGGGTGCGATCACCACCGCAGTCGTGGCGGTCGAGGTGGCAGCCTCCAAGTTCCTGCTCGGAGCCTGGGTGGTCCTGGTGCTGATACCGGTCCTGATCGTGGTGATGCTGTTCATCAGGCGCCAGTACCGCTCGTCTGCCGAGCAGCTGAGTGTCCGCGCGGACATTCGACTGCCCGGTCCACGTCGCGACGAGCGCGTGATCGTGCCTGTGCCGGGCATCAATCGCGCCGTTCTCCAGGCGATCAACGTTGCCCGCTCCATTGCGCCCGACGTACTGGCCGTGCTGATCAGCGACAGCCCGGACGAAGGAATGCAGGTCCGAGAGCGCTGGGAGCGCCAGCTTCCGGACGTTCCACTGGTCTTCGTGGAGTCGCCGTACCGCGCTCTCGTCGGGCCGCTGCTCGCCTATCTCGACGTCCTGGATCAAGCCTCGCCGATCGACAAGGACGCACCGATCACCTTCGTCGTGATTCCCGAGTTCGTTGCCCGCCACTGGTGGGAGCGGCTCCTGTTCAACCAGTCGGCGAATCGCCTGCGTCGGGCCTTGCTGGGCCGACCGCACACGGTGGTGGTCAACGTGCCATATCGGCGCGAGGAACCCTCCCTGGCGGTCCTGCCCGCCAATGACGCTTCGCCGGTAAACCCTTAGCAAGACTTAAGACCCACGTGGCCTCGATCGAGCGGCTTTCCTCTTGGCGTCGCAGAGCGACGATGGTTTGATGTGCAGCTCAGACCCGCCAATGGTGGGATCAGCCCCCCAGTGACCGGTAAACCAGACAACGGCCGAAGTCGCCGGCTTCCCGGCAGGCGGCCCGGAGATCAGCGCATCCGCGTCGAGCGGCCGCACACCGCGTACTTCCGCTACTCCGGCGAGCGCACGCTCGTCGCGAAGCAGGCCGCTTCGATGCCGCGCACCCCCACTGCGCGGGCGTTTGCCCGCGTTCGGCGTGGCCTCTTCGGTCGCCCGCTTTCGACCCTCGAAGAGGGCGATCAGCGCCTCAACGTCGCGACCGCGCTACCGGTCTTCGCGTCGGACAACATCTCGTCCTCCGCTTACGCGACAGAAGAGATCATGCGGGTGCTGGCGCTCGCCGGCGCCGGAGCTCTCGTCCTTACGATGCCCATCACGGTCGTGGTGGTGGTCGTGCTCGCCATCGTCGTCACCAGCTATCGACAGACGATCGCGGCGTATCCCAAGGGCGGCGGCTCGTATCGCGTGGCGTCCGACAACCTGGGCACGCTCCCCGGGCTGACCGCGGCGGCAGCGATCCTCACCGACTACGTCCTGACCGTGGCCGTTTCCGTCGCCGCGGGCGTCGCGGCGCTCACCTCGATCTTCCCCGAGCTCTTCGAGTACCGCGTGATCATTGGCGTCTCGCTCGTCCTGCTGCTGGCGCTGGTCAACCTGCGCGGCATTCGCGAGAGCGGCCTCGTCTTCAGCGCTCCCACCTACATCTACCTCTTCGCGATCTTCGCCCTGCTGGCAATTGGCTTCTTCCGCTTCTTCACCGGCACCATGCCCGACTACACCGCACCCGCCGCGTGGCTGACGCAGGAGGTGGCCGAGCCGCTGGGCATCCTGCTCATCCTGCGCGCCTTCGCATCTGGCTCTGTGGCGCTGACAGGCACTGAAGCCGTCGCGGACGGTGTCCAGGCGTTCAAGCCGCCTGAGGCGCAAAACGCCAAGGTCGTGTTGGCCCTGATGGGGACCTTCTTCGCGTCGATCTTCCTGGGCATCAGCTTCCTCGCCGGCCAGCTGGGCATCGTGCCCGACCCGACGGAGCAGACAACCGTCATCAGCCAGATCACCAGCACGATCGTGGGCGCGGGCTCGCCCTTCCACTACCTGGTTCAGATTGCGACGGCGGTCATCCTGATGCTCGCCGCCAACACGTCCTTCGCAGACTTCCCGCGCCTGTCGAACTTCCTGGCGCGCGACGGCTTTCTGCCGCGTGTCTTCCAGTTCCGCGGGGATCGGCTGGCCTTCAACGCCGGCATCATCCTGCTCGCCTCCGTCGCGATCGTGCTGATCATCGGCTTTGGCGGCAGCGTGGCGGCGTTGATCCCGCTCTACACGGTCGGTGTGTTCATCGCCTTCACGCTCAGCCAGTCCGGCATGGTCCGACGCTGGTTGCGACTGCGCGACACGGAAAACGGCTGGCGGCACAAGGCGCTCATCAACGGCATCGGCGCAGCCACGACCGCAGTCGTTGCCGTCGAGGTTGCTGCCTCCAAGTTCTTCTCTGGCGCCTGGATCGTGCTCCTGCTGATCCCGATCATCATCGCCGTGATGCTGTTCATCCATCGCCAGTACGCCTCCACTGCCGAGCAGCTGGCCGTCAAGCCCGGCGTCCGGCTGCCCGGCCCGCACCGCGAGGAGCGGGTGATCATCCCGGTACCGGGCATCAACCGTGCCGTCGTTCAGGCAATAAACGTGGCCCGCTCCATTGCGCCCGACGTCCTCGCGGTGCTGGTCTCCGATGACCCCGACGAGGCCTCCAAGGTGCGCGAGGACTGGGAGCTCTCGCTGCCTGACGTGCCACTTGTGATCGTCGAATCCCCGTACAGGGCGTTGGTCGGGCCACTCCTGGCCTACCTCGATGTCCTGGACGACACCTGGCCGCGCGACAAGGCCGAGCCGATCACGTTCGTCGTCATACCCGAGTTCGTGGCACACCACTGGTGGGAACAGATCCTGTTCAATCAGTCAGCGCGGCGGCTGCGCCGGGCTCTGCTCGGCCGCAAGCACACTGTCGTCGTCAACGTGCCGTACCGACGAGAAGCCGAGCCAGATCCGCCGGAGCCCGACGACGCCCGAGGCGGCACAACGCGCCTAGCCAAGGCCCTCGAAGAACGCCTCGATATCGTCGGCCACCAGCTGCGGCTCCTCTGCCGGCGCGAAATGCCCGCCGCGCGGCATCGGCGTCCAGCGCGTGACGTTGTACAGCCGTTCGACCAGCGAGCGCGGCGGCGTGGGCTCGCCACCGAAGTAGTGGTCGAAGACCGCAAATGCCGTCGGCGTCTCGATCCGCTCTCCCGCCGCTGGAAGCGAGGGATGCCAGCGGTTGTCGTAGTAGTCGCGGATCGACGTGGCGAACGTGCCCGTGGCCCAGTAGAGAGTCACCAGCGTGAGCAGGAAGTCGAAACCGAACTTCTCCTCGAGATCGCCGTGGCTGTCGGTCCACGAGCGCCACTTCTCCAGGATCCACGCCGCGAGGCCGATCGGGGAGTCAGTCAGCGCGTAGGCCAGCGTCTGCGGCTTCGTGCCCTGGATCTTCTTGTAACCCTCTTCCATCGCCCACCACCGCGAGCTGGCGTCGAGGTACGCCTGCTCATCGGGCGTCAAGGGCGGCTGGTAGTCGGGCCCGGTTGGCAGCAGCTCGAAGTTGGTCAGATGCACGCCGACCACCTGATCCGGGTAATCGAGGGCCAACAGGCTTGCGACGCCGGCGCCGAAATCGCCGCCGCCAACGCCGTAGCGGTCGTAGCCGAGTCGGCCCATCAGCTCGTGCCACAGCCGAGCGACGGAGCGGTAGTTCACGCCGATCTCCTGTGGGCGCTCGCGAGAAGCCGTAGCCGGGGAGTGACGGCACGACGACGTCGAAGCCCCGCGCGGCCAGCAGCTCGGCGACGGGGAGGTACTCGATGAAGGCACTCGGCCAGCCGTGCGTCAGCAGGAGCGGGAAGGCCGATGCCCGCGATGCGCGCTGATGCACGAAGTGGATGCGCACGCCGTCGATCTCGGTCGTGAACTGCGGCACCCGATTGAGCCGCTCCTCCTGTGCGCGCCAGTCGAACTCCGTCAACCAGTAGTCGGCCAGGCGCCTCAGAAACGATCGCATCCGTACCCAGCTGCCATGGCTCGCCGGGCGCGTCCACCGGCCAGCGCGTGTTGCGCAGCCGCGAACGGAGGTCGAGCAGGATCTCGTCCGAAACGTCGATGCGAAAGGGCGCGACCTCAGTCATGTCGAAGGGAGAAGCGGCTAGGCGCTCGCCGCGAAGTCGCTGGTCTCGCCGGCGATCCACGCGTGCATGCGCTCGACCTCAGCGTCGTCCCCGGCGTGACCCGCCGCCTCGTGCGCGTCGACCATAGCGTTGGGGATGTGCGCTGCCAGCCAATCGCCGTGCGCCGGCGGGACAAGGTTGTCAGTCCGGCCGAACTTGACCAGTGTCGGCACGCGGATCGAGGTCACGTCGAAACCCCACGGCTTCACGAAGGCGAGCATGTCGTCGACCCAGCCGTCGACGCCGGGCGCCAGTCCGTTGAAGAGCTGATCGGCCACGATCGACTGGTGCTTCGCCATCTGCGCCAGGTCCGCCTCGGACAGCTCGTAGGTGTCGCCGAGGAAGTCGGCACGGCCATCCGCCAGACGACCCATCGTCGTGGCGCGCTCGCGCTCGGCGATCGCGCGCATCGGCTCCTCGCCTTCCATGGCAGCGGTGAACTCGTCGATGTTGCCCTGGGTCATGCCCGCCGAGCCAGTCGAGCCCCTCGGACGGATACGGTGCGATGGAAACCTGCGCGAGGCAGCGGATGACACGGTCGGGCATCAACGCGGCCGTTGCCAGACAGTGCGGACCGCCGCCCGAGCCACCTGATACGACGAAGCGATCGATCCCGAGCGCCTCGGTGATGGCCGCGACATCGTTCGACCGCATCGGCGATCGAGCGGCCCTCGTGGCGCGTGGACTCGCCGTAGCCCGGTCGGTCGTAGGTGATCCTGCGCAGGCCGTGGCGCTCGTAGATCGTGGGGTCTTCCCAGTACGTGATCCGACCGCCAGGCGTGCCGTGCATTGCGACGAACGGCAGACCGCTCGGGATCGCCCCATTCGGCTACGGCCAGAGTGCGGCCGTCGGGCGTCTTGATGCGGTGCTCGAGATGAACGGGTGTGTTGATAACGGGTGCAGGCATCCGCGGATGCTATTCGGGCGCCGTCAAGACGAGCAGATGGTCGGGGTGGAGGGACTCGAACCCACGACCTCATGCTCCCAAAGCATGTGCGCTACCAACTGCGCTACACCCCGTCTGCATAGATTACGCACTAACGGCGAAAACCCGCGCCGAATGCACAAATCGACATCGGGTGCGAAACTTCACCCGCTTCGCCGCCCATATCTGACGGAGCCAAGAAGCAGAGGCCCAAACCGTCCCGCGGTGGACGCGCCAGGAGATCGAGCATCCCCAGATGCTCATGGCGCGATCGAGATGACTCGCATTTGCCCCAGCGTCATGCGGTCGCTCTCAATCTGTTGTCCACCCGGATGGTTGGCCGCCAACGCTCGAACGAGGCCGCCGTGTTGCCCGTTCGAGATAGGAGAGCCTGAATGGAATATGCCGTGCAACGGGCGCATTTGGCGCCCATTTCGACCATGCCGTCGGGGCACCTGCGTCGCGTAGCGACCTTGGGGATAGCCATTTCGATGGCCGTGACCGCTGCTCGCCACCGTGGGCCTTGCACCCGCGCTCGGTTTTCAGACGATTGGTGCCGAGTCGTCATTCGTCGGGTTCCCCACCGCTGACGAGACGGCCAGCGGAACGTCAGCCGCACCCGACACGGACCTCGCCGACCAGCGATCACCATTCCGTTCGCGACGCACTCAAAGCCTGCCAATTCCAGCCACGATCGGACTCATCGGCAATCAACCTCTCGGCCCGACAAGAAGCCTCAGGTCAGGCCACACGTTGTCGCCAGCAGTGTCAGTCGCAAGCCAGGGCCGGCGAATCGTGAGGCTCGCCGCGAGCCACATCGGCGCACATTTCCAGATCGGCGCGACGGGCATGCGCTACTTCGATTGCTCGGGCCTCATCTATCGCGTGTACGCGCAGGCCGGTCTGCTCGCCAAGATCGGCGGCAATCGCACCGCCGCCGGCTACTACTACTGGTTCAAGCAGCATGGGCGTGCCAACCGCCACAGTCCAAAGCCGGGAGACCTCGTGATCTGGACGCACAACGGACAGATCTCGCACTCCGGGATCTACGTCGGTGGCGGTCGCGTGATCAGTGCGCTGATCAACCCGTGGGGCGTGAAGAAGACCTCCATCCACGGGATCCATGCTCGTTTCCTGGCCTACCTGCACGTCCGCTGGTAGCCCGGCGACCGGCGCCCAGGAGGCCTGCCTCTATAACCTGACCCCATGCGAATTGGCATGTGCATCCCGATCGGCGAGCGCGGGCCGCAGCGTCGAGCGTCCCGGTACGCCGAGATGCGCGACATGGCGATTGCCGCCGAGCACGGCGGCCTCGACTCGTCTGGGTGGCAGACCACCTCTTCATCGTTGGTGATGACGATGAGCCGCGCGGCCTGTGGGAGGCGACGTCAATTCTCGCGGCGCTGGCCGACGCGACAACGCGAGTCGAGCTCGGCCCGCTGGTGCTCTGCGGACCGTTTCGCAACCCCGGTCTGACGGCCTGGATCGCCAACACGATCGAGGAGATCAGCGACGGGCGATTCGTGCTCGGCCTGGGCGCCGGCTGGCATCAGCCCGAGTTCGACGCATTCGGCTTCGAATTCAAGCACCGCGTCAGCGTGTTCGAAGACTCGCTCGAGGTGATGGTGCCGCTGCTCCGCGATGGCAAGGTCGACTACGACGGCGAATGGGCGAACGGCCACGCGGAGCTTCGCCCGCCGGGACCTCGACCCGATGGGCCACCGATCCTCATAGCCGGCTCGCGGCCGCGGATGATGGGACTCATCGCCAAATGGGCCGATCGCTGGAACAGCGTCTGGTACGGGCTGCCGACCGAGGAGTTCCGTGACGAGCGCTCCGCCCTGGTCGAGGCGTGCCTGGCAGATCGGACGAGATCCGGACTACGTCGAGGTCAGCGCCGGGATCGCGATCAAGGATCCGCGGACCATCGATCGCAATGACGGTCAGGGGATCGTCGGCCGTATCGATGACATCGTCGATGCGTTCGCCACGTGGGAGGCCGAAGGCGTCACCGAGGTGATGTGCCGCATGGAGCCGCCATCCGTGGAAGTCGTTGAGCTGGTGGCCGACGCGGCCGCCAGGTTCCGTGCGCGTTCGCCGGAGCCTGCCCAGACCGCCTAGACCGCGGTCGCCTCGCGTTGCTCCGCTGTCGACGGCAGCGCGGGACGGACGTGTCGGCATCTGCATTGGCAAGCAGATCGTCGAGAAGCGCCACGAACGGCTTCTGCGCCGAGTCGCGCTCGAAGGTCTCCCGCGCACTATCCGCCCACCCGCGGGTCCCGGCTTCCTGCGGCAGGAGGCGGACGGCTGTCACAGCCGCCATTGCGGAAGCCCAGCCAAACGCCGTCGATCGCAGGTTCTCGATCGCAGTCCGGAATTCGACGGCTGCCTCTGTCCGGCGACCTTCCAGAGCTGCTCGCATGGCGTTCATCCAGGTTGCGCAGGCCCTCTTCCAGGGGTGAGCCGCTCACGAGCGAGTCGAGGACTTCCGCAGCCTCGCGAGCCTTTTGCTCAGTCGCCGGCGAGCACCGCCGCCACGACCGCGGTCGGAACATATTGGGGAATGAAGTTGGGCCAACCCTCTGACCGAGGCAAGCGCATCAGCGTGCGCCTCGTCATAGCGACCTCCGAGCAGGTGATGCAGGGCGCGATCGTGGAGCAGCGTTCCCAGCGCCTGCGACTCGGCGCCCGCCGCGATCAGCCGCTCCACTCCTTGAAGCCCTCCTCTGAGAGCTCTCCCCGGCTTGATCCGCATTCCACCGGAAACAGCTACGAGTCGTGGTGCGGTCCGAGTCGGATATCGACTGCACGGCGAGGGCCTCGTCGATCAGCGCCAGTGCCCTGTCCCATTCCTCGGCCGCGATCTGCGCATACATGCCGGCCGTACCGACCTGCCAGTTGAACGTCACCCTTTGGCCCGCCCGGCGCGACAGCTCGATCGTTTCGAAGATCACGTCCAGCGCGCGCCGCGGATCGATCTTCGACCAGCGCCGCAGTCAGGTTGTTGAGCCCGCGCAGCTCGACCTCGGTCCAGCCTCCCTCATGTGCCAGCCGGACCGCCAGCTCCAGGAGAGCCACAGCTTCGCGTCGCCGGCCGGATAGGTTGTCCAGCGAGGATCCTTTGTTTATCAGCGCCTCGGCCACGACGCGGACGAGGTTGTGATGCTCGGCGATGTTCAGCGCTCGATCGGCCGTCTCGACTGCTTTCTGATTCTGGCCGGATCGCATGTAAGCGCGCGACAGGTTGGCAAGAACCTCTGCGGCCGCGTCCTGATCCGTGTCGCCAACAGTCGCCAGCCCAGACTCCATTTCCTCGATCGCACTGCCGAGATCGCCCGAGTCAATGAGGATTCGACCGAGCAATCCGACGGCGTATGCCAGCGAGCCCGTGTCGTCCGAGGCGCGGTAGATACTCGAGCGCCTCCCGCGCAAGCGAGTCGGCCAGCTCCGGACGGCTGCTGACGTTGGCAGACTCGGCGGCGAGGACCAACAACGGCGCTCGCTCACTGGGCTGCGTGGTGATCTTCAGCGCCTCCTCGACATAGCTGACGGCCTGATCGTGACCACCGAGTGCGGCTGCCCGCTCGGCCGCTCCGTGGAGCGCAAGCCGTGCCTGCACCGCGAGCGCATCTGCCTCTGGGCCCTCGGCGATGCCTCGTGTGCCGCCAGGTAGTGGCTGGCCAGGACGCCGGCCAGCTCATCGTCGCCCAGCTGCTCGTAGTAGCGCGCGGCCGCGAGATGGCGCGAACGTCGCTCGCGTCGCGCAAGGGTGCCGTACGCGACCTCGCGAATGAGCGACTGAACGAAGCCGTATTGCCCGCGCTCCGGCGATCGCGGATCGATCTCCAGGTCGAGCACCTCCCGCCTCACGAGGTCGCGCAGCGGTGCCTCGATCTCGTCTGGGGGCATGCCTGAGACGGCGGCGAGGCTCGCAGTGGAGAAGCGCTGGCCGATCACCGACGCGTCCTGGAGCAGGCTTCGATCCGCCGGCTCGAGGCCGTCCAGGCGCGACGCGATCAACGATCGCAGCGTCTCCGGAACGGCCAGCTCGTCGAGGTTGCCGGTCGGCGTGTAAATGCCGTCGACTGCCTCGACGCGGCCTTCGGCGACGAGCATCCGGACCGTTTCGACGGCGTACAGAGGAATGCCGTCGGCTCTTCGGATGATTGCCTGGACCGCCTGATCGGGCAGGCCGGGGACGAGTCCGGCGAGGAGCTCGCGCATGCTCGCCTCGGGCAGCGGATCGAGTGGCATCGCGGTCAGGCAGACGGTGGCCGGCGCCCCAATTCGGCCGCCGGTCGTATAGCTCCGGCCGCGCGAGGGTAACAACGAGCAGCGACTTGTTCTTGGACCACTCCAGCAGACTGTCGATGAAGTCGAGCAGGCCGCTGTCGGCCCATTGGATGTCCTCGAAGACGAGGACGGTGGTGCCCTGCGCGGCGATACCCTCGAAGAAGACGCGCCACGCGGCGAACAGAACGTCACGGCCGCCCGACGGCGGTGGGTCAAGGCCGAGGAGGGCAAGCAGCGCGCCCGCGACCCATTGGCGCTCATCAGGATCAGGGACCCACCGTTCGACGGCAGCAGCAATTCGCTCGCGTGTCGTGGCCTCGTCGTCACCTCTCGGCGAGCTCCGCGCGCCGGCGGACCATCTCGCCGAGCGCCCAGAACGTGACTCCCTCCCCGTACGCCGGGGAGCGACCGCGATGCCAGTAGATCGTCTCGACGACGCCGTCGATGTACTTCTCGAACTCCCACGCCAGGCGGCTCTTGCCGATACCGGCTGGCCCGCTGATCGACACCAGTCGCGCTCGACCGTCACGCGTCGTCGCGTGGAGCTGGTCCTTGAGCAGACGGAGCTCTTCCTCGCGGCCGACGAACGGCGCCTCCAGCCCCTCCGAGCGCATCTGCCCGCCACGATTGGCCACGACACGCAGGGCGCGATACGCCTCGACGGGCGCAGTCTTGCCCTTGAGCTCCTGCGCGCCGACCGGCTCGAACACGATGGCGGCCGAGGCGGCGTTCATGGTGGTGGCGCTGACGAGGATTGCTCCCGGTGGCGCCACGGACTGCAGCCGGCTGGCGGTGTTCACGAGATCGCCGGCGACCATGCCCTGGCCCTCCGCGCCGATGGTCACCGCCGCCTCACCGGTGACGATCCCCGCACGGGCCGAGATGTCCTCTCCCAGGCCCTGGACGCCGTCGAGCAGCTCCATCGCAGCCCGGACGGCGCGCTCGGCGTCGTCCTCGTGGGCCGTGGGCGTGCCCCACACGGCCATGACCGCGTCGCCGATGAACTTCTCGATGGTTCCGCCGTGACGCTCGACGGCCAGCCGCGCAATGCCGAAGTAGCGATCGAGCGTCTCGCGAACGAGCTCCGCGTCGCGCTCCTCGGCGAACGGGGTGAAGCCGACGAGGTCGACGAACAGGACCGTTACGAACCGTCGCTCCGCGAGCGTGGCGGCCCCGGCCTCCGCCTGCTGTGGTTGTTGCGCGACCGTCGTGGCCCCAAGGTTGGTGCCGCAGTTCGCGCAGAACTTGGCGCCCGGTCTGTGCGGTTCACCACAATTGGGACACGCGGAGCTGAGCGTTGTGCCGCACTCATCGCAGAAGCGACTACCGGCGGCATTCTCCGTTCCGCAGGTCGGACAGATCACGCGTGACGCCTCATTTGCGCTCGATCATACGCGCGGCCCGACCGTTCGCTCCTTCACCCGTATGGCCCGTCATCAAGCCGTTGGCACGCAGGGCGTGTCAAACGCTGGCTGAGGCCGCAGAGTGGCGACTTTGATGGCCGCTAGCCGCCGTGTGGTGCGATTAGCGTGCCATTTCACCGTTGAAGGGCCGATCGAGCGATTGGAACGGCCCTCTGAGCAACAGTCGGCACCGTTCGGCCGTCGTTTGACACGCATCCCGTGCCACGGGCCAGCCCGAATGGGTCAGTAGCCGCGGGCGATCAGCAGCTCGCGCATCCTGCGCGCCGCCTGCGCCCGGTGCGAGACCTCGTTCTTCTCCTGGCGCGTGAACTCGGCCACCGTTCGACCGCCGATGGGCTCGGTGGATGACTCGAAGATAGGGTCGTAGCCAAATCCGCCATCGCCCCGCGACTCGAGCGCGACGCGACCCTCCATAGTGCCGTACGAGCTCTCAACGACGTGCGGTTCTCCGTCTTCGCCCGGCTCGACAAGAACAAGTACGCACCGGTAGCGACCGGTTCGGTCCTCGGGCGCCACGCCGAGTGCCGCCAGCTCGGCCAGCATCTTGGTGTTGTTCTCCTCGTCGGTCGCATCGGGACCGGCGTAGCGGCGCGTCAGGATCCCCGGCCGGCCGTCCATCGCGTCGACCTCGATACCCGAGTCATCGGCGAGCGTGGGCATGCCCGAGAGCCGGCCGTATTGCGTGGCCTTGATGATTGCGTTCGCCTCGAAGGTCGTACCCGTTTCCTCGGCCGTGTCGGCCAAGCCGACGTCCTTCAGGGACAGCAGACGGGTGTTGGGCAGATCGAGCAGTTCAGAGAGCTCGGCCAGCTTGTGACTCGAGCCGGTTGCGATCAGGAGTTCGCCGCGACCGGGAATCGGGTCCAAGGATCTAGCTTCGGTCACTCCAGTCCGAGGACGGTGCGCTGGTACTTGAACAGCTGCTGCAGTCCGCCATCGGCAAGTGCCAGGAGCTGGTCCATGCCGGCACGATCGAACGGCTTGCCCTCGGCCGTGCCCTGGACCTCGACGTATTCGCCCTTGTCCGTGCCGACGACGTTGAAGTCGACCTCGGCGTGAGAGTCCTCCGAGTAGTCGAGATCAAGCAGGGGAATCGCGTCGACGATGCCGACGCTAACCGCCGCGATCTGGCCGTCGACCGCTGCTGCAGCGCCCATCTTGCGCAGCGCCAGGACGAGGGCCACGTAGCCGCCGGTTATCGACGCCGTGCGCGTGCCACCGTCCGCCTGGAGCACGTCGCAGTCGACTGTCACGGTGCGGTCGCCGATCTTGGATGTGTCGACCACGCCACGAAGCGCCCGGCCGATGAGCCGCTGGATCTCCATGGTTCGGCCACCCTGGCGACCCTTGGTGACCTCGCGCTGCGTGCGCTCTGACGTCGCCCGGGGAAGCATTGAGTACTCGGCCGTGACCCAGCCGAGGCCCTTGCCGCGCAGATGGGGCGGAACGCGGTCCTCGACCGTGGCCGCGCACAGGACGCGCGTGTCGCCCATCTCGATGATGCACGACCCCTCGGCCCACTTCTGGGCGTCGAGAGTGAACCTCACCGTCCGCAGCTGCCCTGGAGAGCGCCCGTCGGCGCGGAAGCGACCGCCGCCGATGCTCATCTGTTGCTCCCCGATGTGGCCGTCTCGGCCTTGGCCGTCTCCGCCTTGGCTGTCTCGACCTTGGCGACCTGCCACAGCTCGTCGAGCTCGTCCAGCGACAACGTGCGCAGCTCGACATCACGCTCGGCAGCCTGGCGCTCCACGTTTGCGAAGCGAGCAGCGAACTTGGCACTCGCGCCTCGAAGGGCCGCCTCCGAGTCGATACCGACCTTGCGGCCAAGGTTGACCAGCACCATCAACAGGTCACCGAACTCCTCGCGCCGCTCTTGATCATTCTGGGCTGCGATCACCTCAGCGGCCTCCTCGGTCACCTTGTCGAGCACGCCGTCGATCGACGGCCAGTCGTAGCCCAGCGACGCGGCGCGCTCCTGCATCTCCTGCGCGTAGGCAAGCGCCGGCAGTGACTTCGATAGGCCGGCGAAGGCGGCAGGCACCGATTTGTCCTCCTGGCCCGATCCGGCCGATGTTTCCGATGTTGCCGATTCGGTGGCTCGCTGCGCGCGCTCCCCGGCCTTGATCTGTTCCCAGTTGCGAATGACATCAGTCGCCGATTCGGCCACGACATCGCCGAACACGTGCGGGTGACGGCGAATGATCTTCGTCACCACCTGCCGGTAGACGTCGGTCAGGTCGAACACGCCGTCTTCCGCAGCGTACTCGGCGTGGAGGACGATCTGCAGCAGCAGGTCGCCCAGCTCTTCGGCCAATTCTGGTGTCGAGCCTTTCTCGAGCGCGTCGTAAACCTCGTACGTCTCCTCGAGCAGGAACTTGCGCAGGCTCAGGTGGTCTTGCTCGCGGTCCCACGGGCAGCCATCGGGCGCCCGCAGACGTGCAACCAGCCACGGCAGGGCATGTGGGCTGGCCGTGTTGGCCAGAGGCTCGAGTGCTGGGATGAAGTAGGCGCCCGTAGCCAGATCGTCGTCAGAAACGGTCCCCACCGACGTGTCGCGATTCCCCTGCAGGCCGTGCACGGGATGATCGGCCGGGTAAAGGTCGCCGAGCATCAACGCCGCTCCGGTGCCGTGAGCCGCTCGTCCAGGCAGCGAGACTGGCTGAAAGCCGTCCTCGGAGTTCGCGGGCGAAATCTCTCCCGTCATCTCAGGCAGGAGCACGACGGCCATGCCCGGGTCGAACGGACGGCGCAGCAGCCCTTGGCGCGTCAGCAGCTGGATGCCGTGAGCCGGCTGCACGTGGAAGCGATCCTCGACCTCGTCGAGCAAACCCTGGACCTGATTTCGACATCGACGCCAGCCTACACGCCAGCCGGGTGGGGGCTCAGCCGCCTCCCGAGTCGTCCGTCGGCACCGCGTCGGCTGGCGCCTCGCCCGAGACGACGATCACGCCATCGATCTTGGCTTGATCACGCTTTGGTGTGAACCAGTTGGTGAACGCGTTGGCGCGCACATCCGGGACCTGGTCCGGGTCGAGTGCCCGGTTGGCCATCTCCTCGAGCTTGATGAAGTAGTGCGTGTCCTGCAGCTCGATAGGCTCACTGACCTGGCCGGTCGTCAGGGCAAATATCTTGTCCACCAGGTCGGTGGCGAGCTGGTCCCTGGTGACCCAGCCGATCTCGCCGCCGTCCGCGGCCTCGGTGCCCTCGGAGTGATCCTTGGCGATCTGGGCGAAATCGGCGCCGGGCTGCGCAAGAAGGTCCTGGATGGCCTGGACGCGCTGCTCCGGAGAGTCACGCCGCTCGTTGAACATCAGCACGTAATAGCCGGCGTCGCCGCGGATGGGGCAAATGAGGTCACCGCTGCTGTGCGCCGTGTCAAACAGGGCGTTCCCGATTGCCTCGGGCGGAATGCTGCGCGTGACGAAGCCGACCGCGCCGCCGTCCTGGCTGGTAGGTGAGTCGCTGTTGTCAGTCGCCATCTCTCGGAACTTCTCGGCACGAGTCTCGCCCGCCGTCAAAGCGTTCAGCTCATCGCATGCGGCCTGGGCCTCCACGCGGGCAGCCTCCCAGGCGGCGTCGCCTTCGGGGAGCTCTGGCGCAACCTCGACATCGTTGTTGGGCGCGAAGACGATCTCGCTGTAGTCGACCTCGCCCTGCGAGTCGACCGGGTCGTCTGTGAAGGCGCCCTCGACCGAGATGATCGATATCCGCGCCTGCTCGGGTGTCTCGGCCAGACCGGCGTTCGTGATCTTGTCGTTGACCAACTGGGCTCCGACTTCATAGCGCAGCAGTTCGCGCAGCGCGGGATCGGAAACCTTCGTGGCCAGATCGTCGTGGAGTCCCGGCTGCTCACCAGCAGGCTGAATCTCCGTCACCTGGCCGATGCGATACGTGCCGTCCGTGCCACGCACCACACCGGTAGTGCCGTTCAGGTCCAACTTGAAGAGCTCCGACGCCCAGTTTGGGTCAGGCACGGCGACTTCGCTGAGAAGCCCCATGTCACCGCCGGTTTGAGCGGTCGCATCGTTGCTGTACTGGCTTGCCACCTCGGCAAAGGGAGTGCCCGAGTTGAGCGCGGCCAGTGCGGCTTCAGCCTTTTCGAGCGCAGCGCGCTGATCAGAGATTGACGGCGCCTGGTCTGCGCCCGCCGAGGCAACTGGTTTGACGGCAATCCCGAGGATGTGCCGCTTCTCGACACCGGACAGCTCCTTGGCCACCGCGGCGTCGACGTCCGCGTCGGTGACGGTGACGCCTTCTTCCGTCGCCAGCTGCGACTGGTAGATGACGTCGATCAGGTCGTCCAGTCCGGTCGTGCTCAGAGCGCTCGCGCGCTGCGACAGCTCCTGCTGTCGCGCCGCGAGAGTGTCGGCGTCGATCTGGCCGTCGATGTTGGCCTGGGTCAGGCGATTGCCTTCGAGATCGATGCGCCACTGCTCAAGCGCGATGCGGTTGCGCAGGAGCTGCGGCCCGACCTCGGTCTGCGCGACGCGCGCCAGCGGACGAAGGTTCTCGTTGTACCAGTTCAGAGCGATGGCTCCGAGCAGAATGACCACGACAGCACCGATGACCAGCGCGAAGAGCACAGTCACGGCGGCCTGCTGACGGTCCTCGCCTTCGAACTGGCTGCGGATGCGGGTGCGGATAGACGGGGGCTTGGTTGTACGGGCGCGCAGAGTCATCTGGTCGTCAATTGAGCCTTTCTGGATTGCGATGCTGGCCTTTGGCCAGCAACTGTCAGCGGCGGAGCCGCCTCAGCGCTGAGAGGACGACGGCGAAGCCGGCACCCAATGCGAGGGCGGCACGCCAGTCGAGAACCGGCCGGACGTCGCCGGTTGTTGATCCGGCCACGAGCAGGAAGACGCTCGTCTCGGGATCGAGTGTTGCCTTGTCGGCCATGACGGCGAACGCGTTGCCGCCGTCCTGGATGGTCAGGTGCTCAGCGCGGGCGAGGCCGATGCCGCCCTGGCTGACACTGACTTCGTCAGCCTGGATGCGGCCCACGCCGCCCTGGTTGACGGTGACGGTCGTCGCGTCGATGTCGCGGGCACCGCCCTGCGTTATCGACACGCTAGTGGCATCGATGTCTCTTGCGCCACCGTTCGTGATGTCTACGTTGTTGGCACCAGTCACATCGTTGGCTGACTCATCAGCCTCCGCCGCCTCCTGGGACGGCATCTCGCCGTTGTCGAGCTCCGACTGCAGCGGCATCAGCCGCGTCGGCCGCGGCCTGTGCCTCGGCATCCAACTCGTCGTCCGCGTCGTCTGATGCGGACTCGTCGATGTTCACCGGCGCGTCTGAATTGTCGCCGTTGAAGGGTCGGTCCGCCGTCGGCCACTCATCGGTGTGTTCACCGTTTTGAAGGTCCTGGGTCACGTCATCTCCGGATGGGGGAGACACTGGTCGATGCCTCGACCGGTCAATGTGGCCTCCCAGCGTACCGCGCCCGTCGATTCCGCGCAGTCACGGCCACGCTTGGACCGAGCCTGAATCGATTGCCTCACGGCGGATATTCGATCCATTTTTGACAACCTCAGGAGCTCTCGAGCCCTGCGGCGGCATACACCTCGCGCGTTTCGCGCGCCACATCCGACCACGTGCGGGTCATCGATTCGGCCCGGCGGTGGGCCTGCTTGCGCAGCTGCTCGGCCAGCGAGCCGCCGTCCCAGATTGCCTCAAGCGCCGCCGCGAGGCGATTGGCATCGCGCGGCGCGACCACGATTCCGGCACTGGCAACCGACTCGGGCAATGCGCCGGCGCGCGTGCAGATGACCGGCACTCCCAGGCTCAACGCCTCGAGAACGGGGTGTGCCGTGGCTTCGGAGAGCGCGGGATACACGAACGCCTCGGCACCGGCCAGGATTCGCGCTCGCTCCGCGGCATCCTGTGGAACGACAAGCCTGACCAGCTCGTTCATGCCGTTGCTGGCGATCTGCTTGGCCACCACGTCCGCCTCGTCGGGCGCACCGACGGTCAGGGCGAAGACGATTGTTGGGGAGGCCGTCGGTTGACCTTCGCTGGGCCCGGCGCCGCGGCGGGTACGGCTACCGCGGTCCTGTCCCGAGGCGTAGCGATCACGCACCTGCTTGAGCGCCTCGAACAGCGTCCGCATGTCCTTGCGGGCGTCGTAACGCCCGGCGAACGCGAGATACCGTGCGGGCAGACCGAGCCGCTCGCGGATCTCCGCCACGGCGTCGGGTTGCTGACCGGCTGCTCGAAACGACTCGTCGACGGCCAGCGGGACGACGGCGAGGCGTTCCTGTGGCAGGTGCAGGCGGCGGCGCGCTGTCTCCGCGCTGGCACGCGAGCAGACGATGACGCGCGCAGCATCGTGGAGCACCCGCGCTCGAAGGCGGTGACCGAAGCGCGCCGCCGCGCTCGAGGCGTAGATCCCGGGGAGTTCCCAGGGTGCGAGGTCGAGGAGCGTCGCCACGATCGGCAGTCCGGACGCGACCGGCACGGCGCCGCCAGCCGTGTGGTACACCGCGCCTCCGGCCGGATTGTCGCCGGCAGCATCACCGTCAACGCCGGAGGCCGCGCCGATCTCGGCGCCACGCAACAGGAACGAGTCGAGCGTCATGCCCGCCGAGCGAAACACGCGTGTCGTGGGTGGGACGCGCCGGCGCCCGACCACGGGCAGGCCCTCGTCCTCGAGAGCGTCCGCCGGATCGTCGCGTAGCGTCCGCGAGATGATCACGAACGACTCTCCTGGCAGGGGCTCGCGCGCGAAAGCATTGAGCAAGTGGTGGAGGTAGTCGGCGGTGAGCGGTGAGCGCTCTGGTTCCTGCATCGGCCGCGCATCGACGACGACGCGAACGCCGCGAATCTCGGCCCATTTCGGCGCGGCCGACTCGAGCCGTGGCATCAGCGTCGACGGGGCCGGCGGCGAAGCTCCTCCCAACGCAGCTGCACCACCACGGCGAGCGCCTCGAGGATGATCTTCCGCGACATCTTGCTGGCGCCAAGCGTTCGATCCACGAAAACGATCGGGATCTCGGTGATCTTGGCCCCGTTGCGACTGGCAAGGAATGTTGTCTCGATCTGGAACACGTAGCCGCCCGAGTGGACCCGATCCCAATGCAGCTTGGCCAGCGTTTCGGCGCGGTACGCCTTGAAGCCACCCGTCAGGTCGTGGGGCGTGAGGCCGAGGACGATCCGTGCGAATGTCGAGCCGCCGCGCGAAATGAACTTCCGCATTAGGCCCCAATTGACAACGGCGCCGCCCTTCACGTAACGCGAGCCGATCACAAGGTCCGCTCCGGACTCGCCCGCCAGCCGGCCGACCAGCTCGGGCAGGTATTTCGGGTCGTGCGACCAATCGGCGTCCATCTGGACGATGCGTCCCGCGCCGCCATCGAGTACGTGCTGAAAACCGTCGATGTAGGCCCTGCCCAGGCCTTCCTTGACCGGACGGTGGAGAGTCTTGATGGCGGGGTTCTCGGCAGCCATCTTGTCGGCCAGCTCGCCGGTCCCATCGGGCGAAGAGTCATCCACGACGAGGAGCGTCACGCCGGGCAGGTGTTCGAGGATCGCCGGAACAATGCGCGGCAGGTTCTCGATCTCGTCGTAGGTCGGAAGGACGACCCACACATCGGCATAGGTGGTCGCTTCAGGTTGTGGATCGGCCATCGGCGGGATAGTAGCGGCAAGCCTCACGTGGTCCGTCGCGCCACGTGCGATGGGTTACGGTTGCGCGCACCGGGCGGTCGACACCTGCGAAGGCATTCCTTGGAAATGCACCGAGCCGGCCCAGATGGACCGGCTCGGGTGCTACCTGCTCTGCGGACCTGAGGCGCGGTCCGCGTGTGACGTGTGCGGGAGGGCTGCTACTGAAGCGGGAAGTAGTAGTCGGTGTACTGGAACTGCGCGCCGGTGTCGGTGCCCTGAACGCGGAGCTGGACCTGGCCGGCCTGCGCCGTTGCCGGGAAGCTGACCGTAACGGAATAGCCGCCGGTGACTGAGGTCGTGCTGTAGGTCTTGACGAGCAGACCGGGCACCCAGGCTTTGACCTTGGGCCGCGCCGAGAGCGGTTCTGCCGTGTACACCGTGAACTTGGCTTTGAAGCCACGCTGGAAGGGCACGGCATTGGCCGTGGTCATCCGGAAGGCCCTGACGTCGACTGGCACGCTTTGGAAGTAGGTTCCGGCACTGGTCTGGGTTGTGGTCACGCTGTAGTACGTGCCGTCGGCCACGAAGTTGCCGTTGTTGTCCTTGCCGTCCCACTGGACGGACTGCGCCCCGTTGGCGCTGGTGCCGTTCACGAAGGTCCGTACGACGTTGCCGTTCTTGTCCGCGACCTTCCACCAGAACGTGGCCTGCGATTGCAGGGTTACCGACAGGGTAGTCGTCTTCGACATACCGTCCAGATCGGACGGGTAGAACATCAAGGGCGAGACTGCCGGCGACTTCTGAGTGGTGAAGACGCTCACGTCCGTGCTCTGGGAGTTGCCCTCAACTCCGGAGCGGTTGTGAGGTGTCGCCGTGACGGTATAGGTGCCATCGGGCACCGTAGAACCGCCACCGTCCTTGCCGTTCCATGTGGCGCTGCCCGGACCGCCCGGCGACCAGCCCTTGACAGTTCTGACGACATTGCCCGATCCGTTGCGCACGACCATGTCGACGAACGACTCGGCGTCGACCGTGAACTTCAGACTTACGGAGTCGGTAACGCCGTCGCCATTGGGCGTGAAGAAGGCTGGATCAGGGGGGGCGAAGCCATTTGCGCCAGGCGTCAGTGCGTCAAAGTTGCTCAGCCGAGGCGCCTGACTGCCGCCGACGCCCTGCTTCCACTGGTTACCGGTCATCGTGAGATCACCGGACACGGCGCGCAGGAAACCCTGCGTCGCATGGGGATCCATGAAGTTCTTCGTGCCTGGCGTGCGGACGGAGTCGAACTTGCGCGGGTCCGTGCCAACCCAGCCCCATTCCGGCGTGGGCTTCGCGCCCGCGATGCGGAACAGGTCTTCCATGGTCTTGTCCGGAACGGTGACGAGCTGCGTCAGGACCTTGTTGAAGCGCTGGTATGACAGCGCGAAGACCGTTCGCGCGCCAACTGCAAGGAAGGCAGCCGCGAAGTTGTCGACACGCTGGCGAGCGACGTCCCAGGTGGGAACGGCCATGCCCGGCTCGCCGTTGCCGGCGGTGTAGCAGTCGTGGTTGAGGAAGACCACCGCGTTCGGGGCGAGGACCCAATTGGCGCGCACAACGTTGCCGCCGTAGTAGGTGTACGTGTTCGAGTTGCTGCCGTCAAACGTGTTCAGCCCGACGCCGTTCTGGCGCGCCTCGGTCATTACGTTGGTGTATTGACTGGGCCAGCCGTAGCCGTGGCCGGCGTAATAGACAAGGTTGGCACCCTGGATGTTGGCCATGACGTTGTCCCAGGTCGCGTGCGGGAAGAAGACGCGACGTACATCCATGCCGTATGACTCCGCGAGTGTCGCGAGCTCTTCCGCGTCGGCGAGATCGGCCGACGTCTGGACTCCGGCCGGGCCGACGATGAAGACCGCCTTGAGCGGCTCGGGCGAGGCAGCACGCGTGGGCGCTGCAGCGGCCAGGGCGCCGGTGATAAGAAGAGCGATCGCCAGGCAGACAGCCGCGAAAGACGCGCGGAAAGTCCGCACTGGTGTGGCGAATACAACGCCAGATGAAATCCATTCCTCTTCCTTCCGGCTCTGCTGGGCACGCCCGGAAGACGTACCTGATGACTTCCCCCCGAATAAGGACTGGCAAAGGCTGGCCTTGGAAGGTCGTGACCGCCATACCGAGATGGTCCTGTCGCGGCGTGCACCGGTAGTCGCAGTGGCCAGCAGGCAACACGGTTCGGCTGGCAGAACGACGCCTGTAGTGTGACGGACAGATGCAGTGGTTGTGAGGTGGATGTGTGCAGTGGTCAGCCGCTCGGTTGGCCGTCTGGCGTACACGTAAGTACCAAGCGCGTTCGCCAGTCGGTTCGGCCGTGAGTACCTGCCAACGCGCTCTTCCGTAGGGTACTCACCGGCCGACTGGAA
>CAVTQU010000006.1:0-19651 GCA_963736895.1 uncultured Chloroflexia bacterium | reverse complement strand
CGACTGGGTCCGCTGTTCAGCTTCCTCGGCGCTTCGCTCTCATGCTCTGGACGTAGAGGATCGCTCATTTCCATTGACGCCCTGCTCCGAGGAGGTATTGGGTGTAGCCGCGGAGGGAGGCTATAGAGGAGAGGGCTTGGTAGAGGAACAGGTAGCCCCAGAAGCCTCGCCGGTCGGCTGGCAGGTCGATGTGGTGGACGCTGAAGACGTGGTGTTCCTGCCAGCGTCGGAGGGTGTTGTAGACGAGGAGGGTGATCGGGATGATGAGCATCGACCACCAGGAGACGATCAGCGGGTAGCCGAAGAGGGCGAGGATCAGGCCGGGTATCCAGAAGAAGACGTATCCGATGTCCAGGAACGGGACGAGGTAGTCGATGCCGGCGACGATCTTGGCGATCACCCGTGGTTGGTGCTGGGGCGGGTTGGCCCTGATGCCTTCGAACATGCCGCGCGCCCAGCGGGAGCGCTGACGGAGGAAGTGGTCGAGCCGGACAGGCACGGTCGTTGAGGAGAGTGCGAGCGGCTCGTATTGGACGATGCCACGCTGATCCATCATCGTCCAGGTAAGCACGATGTCCTCGCCGATCGCATCTGGCCAGCCGCCAACCGCCTGGAGGTTCTTCGGTCCAGTAGGCGGAGAAGGCGCCTTTGTGCGACGAGGGCGCTGTTGTAGGCGGCCTGCATCCGCTTGACGCCGTTGATCCCCAGTCGGTAGTCCCATTGCTGCATGCGGGTAAGGAAGTTGGTGCGAGCGTTCTCAACGACGATCGCGCCGGCACAGGCGCAGACGTGCTGATCCTGCGGATCCTCCATCACCCGCGCCACGAGGTATCCCAGCGCGTCGGGGTAGAGATAGGTATCGGCGTCCACGGTGACCACGAGCGGCGTCTCGATCGTCTCGAGCACCCGGTTGAGGGCGTGAAACTTGCCCGGCTCCGCCTCGAACACCCGCCGGTAGTCAAGGCTTAGTTGCGCCGCGGCCGCCTCGGCGAGCTCGGCGGTACGGTCATTGGAGTTGTTGTCCGCGAGCACCACCCGAATGCGACCAGGATACGAAGTCGCGGCGAGTCGCTCAAGCGTCGCCTGGATCGCGCCTTCCTCGTTCCACGCCGCGACCACCACCGTCAAGGCTGGCCATTCACCGTCTGGCCACGGCCCCGCCGGCGGATCTAGCCTCAGCCCGTGATAGGGACTCACGATCAAGGTCGAGGCCATGAACCCGATCACCAGCCCCGGTATGTAGGCCAGGAAGAGTGGGATCACCCACGCCATCACCGGGCCAATCGCCTGATCAAGCTCATCTCGCCACGGCCCCGACGCCCAAACCGCGAACCCGACCCAGCACGCTGTCAGCGAGATCGCGAGCGCGAAGCGGACCGCCGGTCGCATCCCAGTAACCGGATGTTCCCGCCTCGTGAAACCACCAACCGGTCGCGTC
Organism: uncultured Chloroflexia bacterium; assembly: GCA_963736895.1. GTDB lineage: Bacteria > Chloroflexota > Limnocylindria > Limnocylindrales > CSP1-4 > JALYGJ01. Next base: position 18,213 of record CAVTQU010000006.1, on the reverse strand, counting down.
GCTACGACACACCCCCTTTCAGCCACCAATGCACTGCCTATTCTTTCGGCCCGCCGTGACAGTCGAATCCCCCTTCCGGGTGACCGCTGGGTCGATCGCCCATGGCGCGTGACAGCCTGGGGTCGATGCTCTTCGGCGTCGGCACGGGCGGCGTGGGATTCGGGGCGGCCCAGGTGTCCGGGCCGCCCCCTTCGCTTTGGGTCTCTTAGGAGTGGACTGCCGAAAGTCCAGGCCCGTTGCCCGGTGCGTGTGGCCGTGCTATTCGGCCGGGAAGGCGACAGACAACGGCGTATTCGTTGCGAGGGCCACTGCAAGCCGAAGGCGAGCTTTGACGGCGGAGAGGCTGCCGGCCATGATCGCGCCGCGGGCTTGCAGGTCGATCTCGGCTCCGGGGACGGCGTAGGTGGATTGGAGGGTGGGGCCGTCGCCGCAGCGAGACGCGATAACGGTCGGGATTCCGCGCCCGGTGGCTTCGTCGAGGACGTCGAGCAGGTCTGGCGGGATGTGGCCACCGCCGAAGCCTTCGAACACGAGGCCGTCAGGCATGGTTTCCACGATCGCTTCCAACGAGCGAGGCGCCATCCCGATCACCGTCTTCACCAGCTCGATCCGCGGGAGTGTGGTTCCTGCGGGGCGCCCGATGTAGTCGGTGTAGCGAGGAGCGAACCAGATGGTTGCGCGTCCCTCCAGTATCTGGCCGATCGGCCCGCTCAGTGGTGAGGCGAACGCGGCGAGTCGCGTGCCGTGCGTCTTCGTGACGAAGCGGGCGGCATGGATTTCGTCGGCCATGACGACCACCGGCCCAGCATCGGCAACTTCCGGATTGGCGACCGTGATCAGCGCGGCGCTGAGGTTCGCAGGACCGTCGGGTCCGGGCATACCGTTGTGACGCATGGCGGCGGTGAGGACGATCGGGAGCTCGCCGCGCGGGTGGGTGAGGGCGAGGAAGTAGGCGGTCTCTTCGAGCGTATCGGTGCCGTGGGTGATGATGACGCCTGCACAGCCGTCCAGTGCCGCCCCTGCGACGGTCTCAGAAAGAGCGAGCAGGTGTTCGTCGCGGAGGCCGATGCTCGAGATCTGCGCGACGTCGACCGGTTCGACGGACATGCCGTCGACGGGCAGCCACGTGCTCAGATCTTCGCCATCCAATCTGGGCGCGGCGCCGTTCGCGGTAGAGTCAAAGGCGATTGTGCCGCCCATCGCGACGAGGCGTACGACCTGCCTTCGGACGTCCCTACTCATAGCGAGCACATGGTACCATCGTAGGACCAACAATGGAATGGAACAGGTACCGATGACCTCGGGGCCAAAAGGGTCTCCTGCCGTGCGCATCGAACGCGACTCACTCGGCGGTGTCGAGGTGCCGGCTGGGGCACTCTATGGCGCCAACACAGCCCGGGCAGTGACGAACTTCCGGGTGTCCGGCGTCACTCTGGCCGAACGGCCGCAGCTGATATCGGCGCTAGGGCACGTGAAGGCGGCGGCGGCTCGTGCCAACGCGGATCTCGGCTTGCTGGCCCCGCCCGTCGACGCGACCGTGCTGGACGCGGCTCGCGAGGTTGGCCAGGGGCTCCATCTCGATCAGTTTCCGATCGACGTCGTCCACGGCGGCGGCGGGACAGCGGTCAACATGAACGCAAACGAAGTGATCGCCAACCGGGCCGCGCAGTTGCTGGGCGAATCCGTCGGTGCGTACGCCGTCGTTCATCCCAACGACCACGTCAACCGGTCACAATCAACCAACGACGTGTTCCCAACGGCGCTGGCCTTGGCGACGTTCACCACAGGGCAGAACACGCTAGCCGAGCTTCGTGTGCTGGAGCAATTGTTCGACCGAAAGGCGGACGAGTTCGGCGACGTGCAGCGACTGGGACGAACCTGCCTTCAAGACGCCGTACCGCTTACAGTGAGACAGACGCATACCGGGCACGCACACGCGGTCGCCCGCACAGCTCGTGAGCTCGGCCGTTCGTTGGATGCTCTCCTCGATGTCCCGCTCGGCGCGACGATTGTTGGCACAGGGCTCGGCGCGCCCCCCGAATATCGGGCGCTGGTGCTGGAGTACCTGGCCGAGGAGTCCGGGGTGGCGGTGCGTGGGTCAGACGACCTGTTCGACGCGCTCGCAAATCTCGATGCCTATGTCGACGTTGCGGCGCAGCTGGTCAGGGTCACAGTGGTGATGGCCAAGATTGGGGTGGACCTGCGGCTGCTCTCGTCTGGGCCGGTGGGCGGCATCGGCGAGGTGTCGCTGCCTGCGGTGCAGGTGGGCTCGTCGATCATGCCGGGAAAGGTCAACCCCGTGATCCCCGAGTTGGTGATGCAGGTCAGCTATGAGGTGCGCGGGATGGCGACGACCGTCGAGACCGCGGTGGCAGCGGGCGAGCTGGAACTGAACGTGATGGAGCCGGTAATCGCGCGACACCTACTGGGCGGCCTACACGATGTCGGAGCGGTCGCTCGCATCTTCGCCGACCGCTGCATCGCCGGGCTGAGATGGAACGCAGCCACGATCGCTGAGCACCTCGACGGCTCGCTCCAGGGTGCGGTTGAGGCTATGGCGGAGCAGGGATACGCCGCGGTCGCCACGGCACGGATCGCGGCCGGGGCCGCCGGCGCCGAGGTGATTCAGTGACATCCGGCAGGACGCGGGTAGCGATCGATGTTTTCACGCCGGTGCGGACGTCCCGCGCCGTCGACTCCGTTGTTGATCAGATCGTGGATCGGATCCGCTCGGGTCGCATCCGCGACGGCGAACTGCTCCCCGGAGAGCGCCAACTGGCGGCCGCGATGCAGATCAGCCGTCGCACCGTACGAGACGCGATCGAGATCCTTCAAGACGCCGGTGTCGTGGCCGTGAGCCCCGGACCATCGGGCGGCATCCGGGTGGCGTCGATCTGGATCCCCGACGCCTTGACCAGCAACTCTGAGCCGATCTCCACAGCGCAGGTGTTCGAGATCCTGGAGGCCCGACGGGTGATCGAGCCGCGCGTCGCCCAACTGGCGGCGCTACGCGGGACGGACATGGACTTCCGAGTGATGGCCGAGACGATCGAGCTGCAGCGAGCCAACCAGCACGACCGGTGGCGCCTGAACGAAGGCAACGCACTGTTCCACCGGCAACTCTGGCGTGCCGGGCGAAATCACGAGTTGGAATCGGCGATGCGGTCGATCTACCGGCATCTCTCTGGACCGTTCCATGCGGCGCTCGAGCAGGATGAAACGTCCGACTCCCCATCGATCGGGATCGATCTGCATGAAGAGACCCTGCAGGCGATCATGCGAGGCCAACAGGACGAGGTGGAGGAGGTCATGGACCGCCACCTCGCCTACCTGGAGCGCCGCTGCGAGGTTGCCTACGGTCGCGCTCGTATCCCCGGGATTCCTGACTTCCTGCTGGGGTCAGGCGACGGCGCGCACGCCGGCGCCTAGCCTCCCTGTCGCTAGGCGACGGGTGCCGGGCGTACCCCGACAGTGGGCGTCTGCACCGGGACGTAGCGACCCGACGGCCCTGGTGCAACGATCGCTCCGTCCTCGGCGACGAGCTGCCCGCGCACGTACACACGATCGGGCCATCCACACAACTCCTCGCCCTCGAAGATCGTGTACTTCGAGGCCGAGTGAAGCTCCTCGCCGACGGCCACACGTCGCCGTGAAGGATCGAACACGACGATGTCCGCGTCCGAACCCGGCTGCAGGACTCCCTTCGCCGGGTACAGGTCGTACTGGCGAGCGACGTTTTCTGCCATCACCCGTGCCATCTGCTCGAGGGTGATCTGGTTTCGGTTGAGACCGGCGGTGATGATCGCCGGAAGTGAGGTGCCTAGACCAGGGCCGAGGCCGACACGCTTCTCCCAGAAATTCCCGCCGACGGCATCCTGGGTGTACATCAGGTGGTCAGTGCCGATCTGCGTGATCGTCCCGTCGCGGATCCCTTGCCACAGCGCATCGCGGTCACGATCGAACTTGATGGCTGGCTGGACCTTCCCCTTGGCTCCCACTCCCTTGGCGTCAGCCTCATCGGCAGTCCAGTAGAGGAACGCGGTAAGCGTCTCGCCGACCGTCCCCCATCCTTTCTGCTTGAACTCGCGAATCATTTCGACGGCCTCGTGGCTTGACACGTGCACCATGTAGACCGGGACGCCGACCTCCTCGGCGATCCACGCTGCCTGAGCAAGCTGGAGCGGCTCGAGGATGTTGGGGTTCGCATGCGCCCAGGTGACGAGGCTGCCCTCGGGATCGCGCTCCTGCCACCGCTCGATCAGGAGGTATCGGATGTCGGGATCCTCGGCGTGGATCATCGGAAACGCTCGCGGGTGGGCATCGCGCATCTTCTCGCATGCGAGCCAGAACAGGTCGGTCGGGCACCCCTCCTCGCTGAGGCCGAAACTGGCGGCTTGTGGCCCCTTGTAGCCCCAGTAGTACTTGAACGAGCGCACGCCCAGCTCAACCAGTTCGGGGATCTCCTCCACATGCTCGCGCGTCACCATCAGGGCGGTGATCCGAAAGTCGACGAAGCTGTTCCGGCTGGCCGCGTCGATGTTCTGCTTGACCATGGGGACGCGTGGCGACGGTCCGTAGACGCTTGTCGTCACCAGGGTTGTTATTCCGCCGCTGACGGCGTCCTGCGACTCGGTCAGAAAGTCCGACTCGAGCTTCTCCGGACCCCAATTATCTCCTACCCCCATGTGCGTGTGCGGGTCGATCACACCGGGGAAGATCACCTTGCCGTCGACGTCGTGGTCGTCTCGGCCGGGCGGCAGCTCGGAGTCGGCGGCGACGTGCGTGATCACGCCGCCTGTGGCTGCGACACCCCCGCGAAGCACGCCATGAGGAGTGACAACACGGCCGTTTCGAAGCGTCAGGTCAGCCATAGCGTCCATCGATGCTCCTGTCGTTTCTGCGAACCCTGGATTTCGATCAATCGCCGGCGGTCGGCGCGACCGCCGGATGTCCAACGTCGCTCGGGTCAGACACGCTCCTGTCGCGCCACTGTACCGGGCGCTTCTCCTCGACCACCTGACGGTAGATCCAAAACACGATCGCGAGCAACAGCACGCCGATGCCAATTACAAGCTGGGTCTTGGTGCCATAGCCGGTCAGGTCTGTACGCCAGGCCCCGACCGTCATCAGCACCACGGTGATCACCGTCAGCACGGCTGCGATCGGGATCCAGATCGCGCCGAGATGGATCGGCCGTGGCCAGTCGGGGCGATCGCGGCGCAGCAGCAGGAACCCGGTCAACACGAAGAAGATCATCACGAAGTAGCCGAGGTTCGCGGTCGCGTAGATGCCGACCGGATTCGAGATGAAGAACACCAAGAAGATGTTCACCACGACGTCGACCATCAGCGCCCGCGATGGCACCTTGTGCCTGTTCAGATGGTGCAGCCACTTGAGTGTCAACCCGTCGCGCGACATCCCGTATAGGACGCGCCCGCCGTCCGCGGTCGCCGAGTTCATGGCGAGGATCAGCGCACCGCACAGGAGCAGGATCACCAGGCCGCCACCCCCACCCAGGATCTTCTGGGCGATTGCGGTGTAGTAGGCACCCGGACTGCCGCCGCCGGGGACGTTGGTGTCGCCGATGGTCCCGCCGGTTGCGATCGGCATCAGCACGAAGGTCGCAGCCGTGATGATGGTGCACCATCGCAACGCGCGTGGGAAGTCGCTCTGGGGATTCTTGAACTCGGGTGTGAACGTCGCCACGATCTCGAGTCCGTAGGTCGTCCATCCCATCAGGTACAGCCAGACGATCAGCAGCGTTATGTCGGTGCCGCTCGCGCCCGTGGTGGTGACGTGGTAATGCCCCTGCCCGGACGACCAGTTACCGGTGACAAACGGCCCGATGATGAAGAACCCGAGCGGGAGCATGAGCAGCGTCCCCAGAATCCACGACGAGACGGCAAGCACTCGCACGCCGAACACGTTGAGCATCCACACGAGCAGGATCATGGCCGTCGCGATCACCTGCGGGAGCCCCCAGGTGAAGTCAAACGGGCCGACGCTTGACACCCCGCCCCAGGTCGCCCCGGAGAACCACTGCGCCTGCACCAGGTCGCCGATCACGACGCCGTTCAGCGCCAGCACCACGGACCAGCCGAACCAGTATCCGAACGAGGCCAACGGGCCGGCCATGTTCGTATAGCGCTTCCACCCTTCATGCGCGAAGAGCGCGACTCCTCCCGGCTTCTCGGGGAACATGCTGGCCAACTCGGACACGATCACGGCCTGCAAGACGGCGATGACCGTCGAGATGCTCAGCAGCACCACCACGCCCCACATTCCCAGGCTCGCCTGCCAGTAGCCGTACGAAGCGATAGCACCGGCCGGCATCACCATCGCAACCAGCAGACCATCCTTCCAGCTCAAGGACTTGCGAAGCCCATGGCCGCCGACCTGCTCGGCGAAAGTCGACTCCTCAACGATGGGGATTGCCATCGGACGGCTCCTCTCCAATGTCCAAAACGAGACCGAATAAGGTCTCGACACGATACCGTGTCCGGACTCTGTGTGTCAAGCAGCCGAACCGGGCGCCGGCTCGACTTCTTCAACGTCACCGGTGCCGAGCGTGACAAGTCCGGCAACAGGCCGAGGCCGCACGTTCGAATCGTGCCGGGCGTATGGCTCAACCAAGCCGTTTCTGAAGGCCTGAAATGCCGAAAAGTGCACCATTCGTCCCTCGTACTCTGCCTCCGTGCGAACCAGAGAGGCGAACGAGCCGTGCCCAGAGGGAGCGAGAGGCGAAGGCTTACTGGGACTCGCTGACAGACGCCCAGGAGATCTGGGCCTTGCGGAGGATGGGCTACTTCAAGATCGGCCAGCCACGCCGGATGTGAATGCCAAGCCGGCCGGCGGTGCTACGTTCACGAGGGTCCTAGGGTGTTCGTGGAAGGCAGGGGAGAACGATGACTGACATCAACAAGGCAATCGTGCCGGTGTGGATGCTGTCGACCGGGGACGTCCGGGTGCCCGCGGTGACCGTAGACGAGTCAATGACGGCTGAGCGATTGACTGAACTGCGCAGTGTGCTGGCAGCTCTGGCCGACCAGCCGGTTGCCACACTCGAGGTGCATCCGTTGCCCGACAAGGTCGACCTCAGCCGAGGCCTCCCGCTTGACGCCGCGAGTCCTCTGGCGCAGCACCTGTCGCAGATCATCACACAATCAGCTCGAAGTTCCTCGGTGGCGGCTACGGCGACCGCCCCTGGTGAAGGCCTTTACCGCATGGTGGTTCCCGCCAAGGTTGCCGCCGAGTTCAGTCAGAGCATCGTTCGGCCGATGAAGTCGAACGCGGTGGCCGGTGGGATCCACAGTGCACTCATGAACCCAACGGGCGTCGCAGCCCAGGCGACGTTCGTGCCAGTCGGCGAAGCGGCAGCAGCAGGTGCGGCCGGCGCAACGGCTGGCGGCGCGGTAGCTGGCGGCGTGACACTCACCGTTGCCGCTCCGCTCGTGCTCATGGCCGTAGCGGTGGGTGTGAGCGCGTATGCCGAGCAGCAGCGGCAACAGGCCATCGAGCACATCGCGGAACTGCTCGAGCAACTGTACGAACAGAAGCTTGATGACGAGCGCAGCGAACTCGACGGCTGCCGCGACGCTATAGACAAAGCAACCGCCATCCTGCTCGACGAAGGCAAGCTCGGTGTCTCGCTCGGACTGGACTCGGCAGTGCACGAAATCGGCAAGGCGCTTGCTACAGCTGAGCGCCGCCTCACCCACTGGCAGAACGCGCTCGACAAACTGCCGGACGTCAAGGCCGTCGACGTCGAGACACTGACGAAGTCGTTTCCTGGCGTTGACGACCCCGGTGGCACGTTCCGCGGCCACCTCGAACTCGCTGCCTTGGCCGTTGCCCTGAAGCGGCGGGTCATCGTGTTGCAGGCCGTCGAACACGCCCAGCTCGACCCTGGCAACCCCTTCGAAAACTTCGTCCGTGCGCTCAAAGCCGACCAGCGGCGTCTCGACAAGCTGGAGTCGAGTATCGCCGGCGTCCTCTTGCGCCTGTCGACGCTGGAGTTGGCACGCCCACGGGGTCTGCGCTCGCCCGTCGTCACGTCCGGCGAGGTTGATCGCCTATTGCGCACGGCATACCGGGTTCACGCGTTGGGTGACGGCGTAGCGGTCGACAGCCGTGCAACGGACGTGGCGATTGAGATTGCTCGCAACAAAGACGGCTCGGTGGTCGTGTTCCCGACGCTGGCCGCGTGAGCGTATCGAGCTGTACTCAGGGCGACGTAGCGCTCGACCGATGCTCGGCCTGAGACTCCCACGTCCTCGTCGTACGGCTCGCCCGAAGCCATACGGAGTCCGCTGCAACACCAGGCGCACGACCGGTGCATACCGCGCGGCCAGCGTTGCACCTGCCAAGCGGCTCGCGGGCGCCACCGGAGTAAGGATCCCAAAGACCGCGCAGATCATCCCGAGAACGAGCACGCACCAGACGGCGAGGCTTCTGGGGCTACCTATTCCTCTACCAAGCACTCTCCTCCATAGCCGCCCTCCGCGGCTACACCAAGTACCTCATCGGTGCAGGCCGTCAGTGGAAATGACGTAGTGGCGCCGGGTGGACGCGGAGCTGGCTAAAGGTTGGCGGCCATCGTCCGATTGTCCCTTGGGGCCGGCACCCCGGTTTCTTTGGTCAGTTGTCCGGCGGAGCCGGCCCCGGTTTGTTTCGGTTCACAGGTGGGCGCCCATCGATGCGTCGAGTGGCGGAGTCACCCGGCCGGGTGATGCTCACCGACCCCTAGGCGTGGGAGGCTTGTGTTGATGACGAGGAGCAGTCTCATACCTTCTTTGGAGATGATTTTCCTGATGAGCAGTATTTTTCGCTGCTACGGGATGGTGTAGTCACGACCGAGCTCTACGTCAGCGAAGGGGCGCAGGGAACGGAAGATGGGTATTTGGCAGCGTTTGCCGAACCTTTGGAGGCACTCGCCCACAAAGACGGCCTAACCGTGCAGGTCGCCGTCCAGAACTACACCGGGTGGTGGGCGCCGTTCGTGATCCTCGCCAAACCCGACGGCAGCCACTTCCCCCACCCACCCCACGCGGGGCCGGGAAGCGACAAGCACCGCGAATGGCTGCGTCGAATCGAATCGAAGCTCGGACGAACGCTTGAAGAGGCCCGCCTCAGGCGCGGGGTGGAGCTACCCGCCAAGAGACACGCTTCTGGGTTTGATGACGAGAGCGCCGGGGCGAAGTCCCTGTTCTGATGGTGATCGACTTCGAGATCCATACCGTCCGAAAGGACGAGTGAACCAGGGCGTAAGATCGCGGGCGTGACTCTTCGGGGAGCCCTGGGTTGAACTGCCGCGTCGCGCGGATGCTGCTATGCGCGGCCGTGGTAACCGTGGCAGGTTGCTCGTCATCGACCACCGCACCGAGCCGCTCAGCCGGCGGTGAATCGAGCTCAACCCAAAGCGGCGGTGCGAGCTCAGCGCAAAGCGGCGGCCATCACCACCACAAGAAGCCTCACCCCCACAAGAGCCTCACCCCCAGAAGCGCCACCAACAACGTCCCGCCCATCGACCAGCGGCCGTCACCGGCCGGTATCCCGGCCGTCGACCTACCACGCCCAGCACTCACACCAGGAGTCGCCTTCCCCGTGGGCCGAGCGCAAATCTGCGTCCCGGGCTACTCATCGTCAGTCCGCAACGTGCCGACGTCCGAGTCGGACGCTGTCTACGCGCGATACGGGGTAGAGCACGTGCCCTACACCCACGAGGTTGACCATCTGATCTCGCTCGAGGTCGGCGGCTCCAACTCGATCAAGAACCTGTGGCCGGAGCCCTACGCCGGCCGTTGGGGCGCCCGCACTAAGGACGTCCTGGAGAACAAGCTCCACGATCTGATTTGCAGCGGCCAGCTCGCGCTCCGCAAAGCGCAGCACCAAGAGGCGACTAACTGGGTCGCCGCGTACAGACGCTACGTTGGCGGCACTCCCTCCGCATCCTCCAGCAGTGGTGGCGGGAGCGGTGATAGTGGCGGCAGCAGCGGGAGCAGTTCGACCTCGACCGGCGGCTACTATCTCTCCTCGTACCCCTCAGCGAGCACGATCTACTGCGCCGACGACGCCGAATGGCGCAGCCTCAGCAAGACCTACCTGCGCCACTACCCGACGTACGCGGCAGCCCACCGAGCCTATCCGAGCTACCACCTGCACCAACCGTGCTGATGGCGCACGATCGTGGTCAGAGTTGGGTGGCCATGACCTGATTGTGCTTGCTGATGACCATGCTCGCAACGAGGAGATGACGGACGCGACCAGATTATTGGCAGGCGGCGGAGAGTCATCCGGGTACGTTTTCGGCCCTTCGGCCTCGTCGCTCGTTCCACGTCCAGACCGCGGTCACGACAGGCGCCAGAAGGTCCGGCCAGATTGGCGGGTTCCGGCACAGGAAGGCGTCGATGCCCATCCACAGCGCGCCGACGATCGCGATCAGGCAGCTGACGCCGAACCAGCGCCACAGGAATTCGTTGACGGACTGGTTGCGCAGCCAGGCCTTCATCGGCCCCTACACCCGCTCGTTGTTCAGGTGCTCTCCAGCACTCTCCAAAACCCGCATAGCCGTGCCGATTTCGGCGTTCGTGGCTCCTCGCCCCGACCGGTAAGTGGTGAATCGCTCCAAGCCCCAGCCGATGCCGATCAGCAGGGCGATCCACCAAACAGCCGCGATCCCTGCGGATTGCCAGAATTCGCTTTCCAGGGCGCCGTCGAAATGGCGCCCGGTCACCACCATCATGACCACGACACCTGGTGACACCAACGCGATCACGACAGCCACCGCGGCGATCGCGAGGCAGAGAACCAGCACAAGGGCGAGCGCGGTCGCTGCCGCGTCGTCTCCGGACGAACCGACCCTTGACGAGCTGCCACGGCCATTCGAGGAGAGCGTTCGGCCTAGTTGTGCCTTGGCTGCGCCTTCCAGGCTGCTCTTCGGATGGCGGACTGTCATCCCCGCGCGGATTGCTTTCCGAGCTGGCTTCGGTGTGATCGATCGTTTGACCGCGCGCCGGGCCGTACGACGCGGCTTCGTCACCTTCTTGTACGCGAACAATCTCAAGACGTAGGTTCCCTTTCCCGTGCCGCAGTTGGTCGCCAGCCATCGGTGTCTGGAAGAGCGGAGCTACCTTCCTCTCGGCGGCCGGCGCGCAGGCTTTAGCGCGAACATTGGGCGAGCGTTAAGCGGGCTCAGCAGCCGGGCGGTATTTTCGTGAGGATCGGCGCACGGACGGCTCGGGATTCAGGCGGGCCGGGGCGCACGACGGGTTCGAGGCGTCGCTGCTGCCGGGCTTCTGTCTAGCCGATCCCGCTTCCCTCCTCGCGCGTACGTGCGGGACGTTATCGTGCGGCGCGACCCACCAAGGGGAGTCGCGATGACGAGCATCCAGCCGCAGTTGTGGGTCGACCGCCCGAGCGAGGCGCTTCTGTTTTATGCGGCGGCGTTCGGCGCGACGGTCCTTCATTGCGTCGGAGAAGGGGACGACATCGTCGCGCAACTCGACGTCGGTGGCGCGCCGTTTTGGATCGCACCAGCGTCATCGACCATGAAGCGTCTCAGCCCGCGGGAGATCGATGGCGCAACCGGTCGAACAACGCTCGTGGTGGAAGACCCGGACGCGGTCGTCCGACGGGCAGTCGCCGCGGGCGCGACGGAAACGTCGCCGGTTAGCGAAGAACACGGTTGGCGGCTCGGCCGGATCCTCGACCCGTTCGGCCAGGAGTGGGAGATCGGCGCGCCCCTCGGGGCCTGGCCGCCGACGTAGCCGCCTGACCGGCTCCCCGACCGCCGGGACGCCCGGAACGGGATTGGGAGGGCCGAGCCTGCGGCCTCGTCAGGTCGGCACGTCGATCGTATAACGGAGGTCGAGCTCCGCAAGGTGGGTGCGAAGCCAGGCAGGTGGAGCGGCGATCCCGGCCCATTGATCCCAGAGCTGCGGGTAAGCGAGGTGTTCGAACCTGACATACGGGTCGCCGGCGATCGCGTCGGTGAATGCGTCGAGTTCGGCTCGCAACTGCACCCATACCGGGTGGTCTGCATTGGTCGGCGCGAGATAGGCGTAGACCAGTGTGACCGGCGTGTCCTCGGCAACGTCGACGCCCAGGTAGCCGCTTGCGAGTTGCCGTGATCCAGGGGCCATCAGGCCGAGCGCATGCCGGACGAGCTGTCCCACATCCAGTCGCCAGTAGGACGACAGATCCGAGCCGATCAACTGACCCCATCGCGAGGCTGCCTGCATGTCCGAGATCCCGGTGGTGTACGAGAGCTGGAAGCTCGGCCGCTTCGGCGTGCAGATCCCTTCGAGGCACTTCGATTCGATGGCGACGAGACCGTCCTCCGCCAGTCCCAGCCAGTCCAGATGCGGCGGCGTTCCACCCAGGCCGGTCGGGAATCGCCGCTCGAATCGCATACTTCCGCGGAACCCGACATGATTTCCGATGACAAGCTGGCTGGGTGCTTTGCTCCATGCGCCGAGGCTGTTTGTAACCAGCACTGACGATGCCCACGGCGCGAGGAAGTCCGAATCCAGCTCGTGGCCGGCCCCTTCCTCGAAGTCCGGCTTGAGCTGATCCCACGGCACCGTCGAGATCAGGTTGCTCGCGTAGTCGGCCAGGTAGGCCGCTCTCAGGCCCGGCGACGTCCGTCGTGAAGACCGCATCCGGCCGCGCCTGTCGCAGCTTGGCGTGGAGAGCAGTCTGGGCCGCTCGGCAGGGCGTTAGATGCTCGGCCATCGCAATACCCTCCTCGCTAGAACTGGGACGGCAGCCGTGCCGACCAGACCCGGGTGGCACTCGCTGAACTCTGCCGTCCAGAACCTGTCCTGATCTTCCTCCGACGCTGATGCCGAGAACAGACCAGCGGCCTCTGCCAGGTTCCAGAAGCCGACGCCGGGAGCCGACGATCCGACCTTCAGCACGACGACGGCGGTGATCATCGGATCGCCACGTTCCATCTCGATCAGGTTGATCTGCCCCAGCATGCCGGCAAGCGGCGTCCCATGCGGGTCGAGCGTGAGATAGCCCCGCTCGGTCAGCGCGTTGACGAGCTCGGAGTAGGTCATCTTGCCCCGTTGGTGGGCAGCCTCGTGAAGCAATCGGATGGCCTCGCGTCGAGTCCTCCGCCACTCGAGCGAGTCCTCGCCGTAGGTCTCGTCCATGTTCAGGGTCGCTTCGCCCTTGACCGCAGCCGCGCGACGCTGCTCGGGCGTGAGCGCGTCCATCGGGAACACACGCTTCTGACGGCGAATGATCGGCACAGCAAAACCAGCGTACTCCTCCTGCTCCAATTCGGCCGGTCGCCGTCACGCTGGACACGGTGGCGAAGCCGACGCAGCGCCTACCCGACCACGCTCACGCGCGGGCGGCCCACTGCCGATGATGGAGGCATGGCGAGCGTCGCGGAGCAACTCAAAAACCTCAACGCAAAACGGATCCTGATCAAGGCTGCGGAACAAGGCAAGATCACGGAACTTCGGTGCGCGATGGAAGAGTGCCTTTGCCCAGAGGAGCTCGGCGGACGCGGCTACTTCGAACGGGCGACCCGTGAGCACCCCAACTGGATGCCGACCAACGACCACTATCCGACGCTGAAGTGCGAAGGCGGAGGTGAGACCGTCAAGAACTCGCGGTTAGCACACCGACTGTGCAACCGTGTGGACTACTCGAAGCGCATCGACCGGTCGTTCGCCAAGGATCTTGCTAGCGTCGAGGCCGCACGACAGGAGGCGCTTCGGCGCACGCGGAGCGATCGAGCCTGACGCGGCCTGGTTGAACCGAACCAACTGCGCGGCCCGCAAGCGGCGCGAGTTGGCCGCATTGGCAGGCCCGCCCGCGCCGGTACCGCTCATCGCGGAGGGGCAACCATGAGGATCGTCGCGTGGAACATGAACCACTGGCAGACCAGGGCCAGAACTGACGACGCATGGCGGTTCCTGATCGACGACCTCAGGCCCGCCATCGCGCTGCTGACAGAGGCTCGCCGGCTGCCCGCCTGATCGAGGACGGGCGAGTCGTGTTCGCCGAGGTGGAAGGGCGCGGCGACTGGGGTCAGCAGTTCGCTAGACGTCGCGGCCAGAGCGGGCGCAGTGGCTGCTCGAGCGTCTCACTCCGGCACCCGTCCCGATCACGGGTGGGATGGGGAGACGTGCAATAGTGATCCGTCGATCGAAACAGCCATCAGGGGAGGAGACGAGATGTCCGACAGTGTCTACCGCGTCACGGAAGTGATCGGCGTCAGCAGCGAGTCGTGGAAAGCGGCCGCACGAAACGCCGTCGAGACGGCAGCGAAGACGATCCGAGATCTTCGGGTGGCAGAGGTCACGCGAACCGACGTCACGGTCGAGAACGGCAAGGTGTCCGGTTACCGCGTTCGCCTCAGCATCTCGTTCAAGTACGAGACGCACGACTGACACTTCAATATCCGCTGCCGTCGGCCGGATACGTCGGCAATCTGGGCGCCCACCACGGGCGGCTATCTCTGCGACGAGCACGCCACCCAAGGAGGCGAGGTCGAGATCATCTTCCGCCCACTCAACAATCGAACCTTGGCCACATCGATCTCGGCTGATCTCGACGGCGAAAGCGGACGGACGTATCGCCGGTTCATTCCGATCACGGGAGGACCGTGCCGTGCCCATGCCTAGCCCGGTGGGCTTAGCGCCACCCAGTTGCGGCTGCTAGCACGCCGGTATCGCGGCGAAGGCGGTTGCCGCGGCGACCGTGAGCGTTGCCATGCCAGCCGCCTTGTCTGAGCCGGTAGCCAGCGGCCACCGACGCTCGAGAATGCGGTGTCGGAGTGTCGGGTCGCAGAAGTCGCAGCATGGGGCTTCACGCGGAGGCCGGCTGCGCTCACCGTAGAGCCAGTTGAGAATGCGGATCGGGAGCGACGGCTTCTCCTCACGGTTGTCTGCTCCGAGCAGATGGAGCAGGCTGTCCCTGTAGCAGCCCCAGAGCATCTCGACTGTGTCGCCGAGCTCGTCGATCCGCTCGTACTTCTCCTTCCTCAAAGCCTCAGCGTCAACGGTCGCCTTGGCCGTCTCGACGTTCCGATCGGCCATGAAGCGCAGAAGCCCGGTGTCTGTTGTTGGATCGGTGAAGAGCAGTGCGAGCGACGGTTCGCCGTCTCGGCCGGCGCGCCCGAACTCCTGGAGGTACTCCTCGACCGAGGCTGGGCGCTGCCAATTGACGACGAGCCGAACATCCGGCACGTCGATGCCCATCCCGAAGGCGTTGGTGCAGATAACGGCGGGAAGCGGCGGCTCCAGCCGGCCCGTGAAGCGTCCGATGATCGCGTCGCGCTCGTGTGGCAGACCGGCCTTCGAGTGGTAGAAGGGAAGGTCGAGGCCGCGCGCGGCGAGCGCCCCTTTGACTTGATCTCCGATCTTGACTGTGGGCACGAAGATCATGGCGTGGCCGGCGGGCATCGCGTTCAGCAGCGTCGCGACAATGTCCGCGCGTTTGGCGACATCCTGCCTGGTTGCACCGATACGGCAGAGGGCGATGTTCGGACGGTCAACGCCTTGCACGATCACGCGTGCGTCTTGGACGCCGAGTGAGTCGAGGATCTGCTGCTGACTTCGTCGTCCCGCCGTTGCGGTGAAGGCGAGCACCGGTGGGTCGCCGAGCTGCTCGCGCACCTCTGAGAGGCGGCCGTAGGACGGGCGGAAGTCGTCTCCCCAGCGGTCGATGCAGTGTGCCTCATCGACGACCAGGAAGTGCGGTGGCGTTGCGATCAGCTCCTGGAGTTCGCGATCTGCGACACGATTTGGGTCGAGTCGTTCTGGTGCGACGTAGAGCATCGTAAGGTGGCCGTCGCGGAGCATCTCGTAGCGCAATTGCTTCTCTAGGGCGGAGAGGTCGCTGTTGATGAATGTCGCGGGGATCTGCTTGTGCTGGAGGCCGCCAATCTGGTCTGTCATCAACGCCTTCAGCGGTGAGATGACGTAGGTGACGCCCGGCTCGACGAGTGCCGGCACCTGGAAGCAGACGCTCTTGCCACTGCCGGTCGGCCGGATCGCCAGCAGCGACTCGCCGCGAAGGGCTGCAAGCACGATGTCGAGCTGGCCGTCGCGGAATCGCTTGCCTCCCAAGAGGCCGAGCGCCACGCGGAGCCGCTGCGGCTGGTTGGGAAGCTCGCCGCTCCGGTCTAGCAACCGCGCGAGGCGAAGCGCCCAGCGCTCGACGAAGAGGCGACCGAGGCTCATCTGAAGCAGCGGATGGCGTGCCCCGTGGCAGCCGCCGCACAGTGTAATCAGATTCGCTGGTTCGTCCGTTCCGCCGAGCGCGCGCGGCACGAGGTGGTGAACGTCGAGATCCCGTGCCGCTTCCTCCGCTCCACAGTCGCGGCAGCGGAAACCATCCCGCTCAAGTACCGACCGCCGCAGCTCACATCCACGAACGCCACGCGACCTCAAGTACGCGCGCGCCCACTTCTTCGCCGTAGCCCACAAAGACACCATACCGGCGCTCGAGCACCTTGTGTAGCGGTCGGCACACCGCCGAGGCGCGGCGGGCAACCACCCGGGCGCGGTAGCGCTTGATCACCGTGGACGGCCGACAGCTGACTTCTTCCGTGTTGAGGAAGGCGTCTAGGACTTCAACCAAACACTAACGCCACCGCTATATCCTGCATGCTATGACACTCTACTTCCAGAGCACAGAGGCGGGCCGACTAGCCGAGGCCATCGCCCGCAACCAGGAAATCATCACTCGGCTCCTGATCGAGCGAGAACAGATCGACCGATCGCTGACCTACCACCATGCAGAACAGGACTGGCTCCATCGGTGCAAGGAGTACATCGCTGGATCAGACAACCACAACCCACTGGCGGAGACCCATTCGCTGAGCGCGTAGCTGCCGCTTGAGGCCCCGTTTGCCCGCGCCGTATCGCGTCGGTGGCCCCGTACGACTGTTAGCCAACGATGTCGATGGGGGTGCCGGGTCGTCGCAGACGGTGTGCGGGTAAAACACCCGCCCAATCTCGCCAGGTCACGACTCCTCAGCCAATCATGTGGCGACTGTCCAGTCACGATTCTGAGTCACCCGACGGCCTGGCGCACTCCTTCGAGTCGGTTTCGCAATGATGCAACCTCGGCTTTCTGGCTCTTAATCGCATCCGCGAGCGCCGTCACCGACTTAACCAAGATCGGCGGCGAGGCCGTCGATGTGACTGGGGCCGCCTCGAGCTGTCGTCCTCGGCGTTCGCGTTCGAGGAGTGCGCGAGGTGGCCTTCGTCGAGGCGCGACGGCGACGGCGGGGCTCATGACGACACCGTTTGCGCGGGCGACTGGGTAGTAGTTCGCGGAAACCGTTCCGGTGTTTCGCCCTGTATCGGAGGCTACCTGTGCAAAGGCCTCTGTCTTACTCTTGCCCTTCTTGACGAGCGCTTCGACCTGTTCGAACGTCTTTTTCCCGATGGATCCGTCCCTGGGCATCGCTCTCTCCTTGCTTCGACTGCCTTGTGACCTCACAGCGGTATATACCAGATGCACCAAGGCTTGCGTCGACGTTTCCAGTCACGGCAACGTCACCACCCGCCCCCGGTGATAACGCGTACCGGGTCGAGCCCTTCCCTGGCGCAGAAGGGGCCTGTGCAGCGGTGGTGAGTGGGTCGAGGTTGGATTCAAATGGCGGCCTACGAGTGCAGGCCGCCGCCGACGTGTGCTCGGCCGAGGACGCTAGATGTGCAGCGTCTTGTCAGCCCAGGCGATGGTGGCGGCTACCTGCGCTTCAAGCGCATCGCCCTCCAGACCCTCGCACTCACGGAGCCTGCCGCGCAGGCTCTCTGTTTTGATCGCCACCTCAAAGGCGGCGAGTAGGGCGTCGGGGTCGATAGTCATCGACTCGTCCCTTCCGTGGAACTGGTGTCCGGCTCCTTGCAGAACCTGCAACAACGCACACAATATGGCATTGGGACGTACCACGAAGGCCGGATGGCTCACGCCGCGTGAGTGGCAACCTTCTTCCCCCCTTGGGGAATGGCTCCGTGACTAGCTCCGTTCCGCTGGAAAGGAGCGAGCCAAGAAGTGCAGCGGTAAGCGGCCGCGTTGGCCGCTGGGAGATGTATCCGAGGCGCCGTCGAGATCCCATTGGCCGGAGTCGCCCAGGCGGCGCGCCGCCGCCTTGGAGACCGCATCCTTCCTCACCGTGGGAAGGGGTCATCCAGTCGATCCGACCGACTGACGTCTGGGCATTTCGTGAGCGTAGAAGGTGTT
>CAVTQU010000005.1:0-24796 GCA_963736895.1 uncultured Chloroflexia bacterium | reverse complement strand
AGGAGGCCCGCGAGCTCGGCCGGCTGACCATCCTCCCGGCGCGGATGAACCCCGACCTCGCGATGGGCGACGAGCTGCTCAAGAAGACCGGGGCCGGCAACCTGTTCATGGTCTTCGGCGAGCCCGACATCGACGCTCCGACCGACCGACGACGGCCGGCTGACGCGTCGAGATCCGCGGCCTCGACGTCTACGACCCGACCACCGGCGAGGTCCGCTCAAGCTCGACCGACGACATCGCCTGCTGGTTCCTCGACACCGACTACGACGGCGAGGCCTTCTTCGTCCGCCACGCCTACTTCACCGGCGCCGACGACCCCTACGACAAGCTTCGCCGCGCCGCCCTGGCCCGACATCGCCGACGAAGCCTGGGCGACCGTCAACTCGACCGTCAGCCGCCCGTTCCCGCCGCCGCAATCGGGCAAGATCGCGGTCAAGGTCATCAACCACTACGGCGACGAGGTCATGAAGGCGATAACCTTCGGCGGAGCTGGACCCCACATCGGATCCAGCTCGCATGCCACCATCGCCGAAGAATGATCACTCAATTCAGTGTCCACAACTACAAGTCAATCAAGAAGCTTGACTTGCAAATGACACCGTTCATGGTCTTAGTGGGGCCCAACGGCTCTGGCAAGACGAACGTTGTCAGCGCCCTTGAGCTCTTTGGCGAGTTAGTAATCGCGGAAATACTGACCCAGCGCGAGAGCTTGGCTGGGATCAAATAATTCGTCGCGGTCAACGTCCTGCCAGAGCGGGGATCACGTTTTCCATGGAAGTTGCTTTCCCGGAGGCGATGGTAGAACAAGTAATTGCTTTCAGTGACAGACGTTCGAGTCGGCCGGCACGCATTCCAGAGCACGTCCAAGTTACGGCAACTCTCGCCATATCCGGATCGGTAGATCAAGACGATGTGGCTGCTACCCGCGAAGTGCTGGAGATCAAATCATCGACCGGTAGTCTGACAATTAGAGCGACACCGGATGGCGTCACAGTAGATCCCGGTCGAGATGAGGGCTTGTGGGATTTCGCCACTGGTGGGCTCTTTGTCCCGCTGCCGGACGACCAGAGGACGAGCCGCCGCGATGCAGTTGTTAGAGTCCTGGAGTTGGTATTTGGCGAGAAGTCTCTAGCCGGTGAAACGGAGAGAAGGATCATGCGAATCCTTCACTCCAACGGGTGTACTCCTACTGGCTAAACTACTTCCTTCAGGCGTGCCGCGTCCGTCGTTTGCGACTCGATGCTTCGAGTCTCCGGAGCGACTCGGTTCTGCGCGATTCGCCGGATCTACTGGGCGCAAGTGGCGACAATCTCGCCGCAGGGCTCGATCGGCTCCGCGGGCATAATCGCATGCCTAGCGCCGAGTTCCGCAACGTACTGAAGTCGCTTCAACAGGTGTATCCGCGCATCGAGGACGTCAGGCCACAGCGGGTTGGATCCGGCCGCATGACTCTGTTAGTTAAGGAGGCTGGCATCGCCGGTGAGCTCGCGCAATCGAGCATCTCTGACGGCGTCTTGCACGCCCTCGCGCTCCTAGTCGCACTAGAGGGTGACTCTTCGGGAATTCTCGCCATTGAGGAGCCCGAAAACGCGATCCACCCCTGGTCGGTGAGCGAAATCGTCCGACTTGCCCAAGAGCGTTCCATACAGCGACAGACTCTTTTGACAACACACTCACCGGTCGTAGTAGATGCCGTCGCTGACCCAGACAGCCTGTATCTAGTTGAGAGCAAAGGGACTGGCGGAACTACCGTGATACCTGCGCGAGCGGCCGAGCACTCGATTGACGCGATCCTGCGGGAGAGCGGTCAAGAACTGGGTGCCGTGTGGGTTGACGGTTCCCCTCGGAGGAGTACCAACCTCGGATCTTCCCGCCTAATGCCTACTCGGCCTTCGAGGACGCCCAGAGAGCGCACGGTTGGGCTAGTAGTCGAGGGGCCGACTGAGTATCTAGCGCTGCCCCTGATCTACCAGAGCAACATGGTTCCGAGCTGCGCGCCCTTGCGGGCGAGCCACGTCGGCGGGTTCGGCGAAATGGAGCCTAGGACGCTCGCGCTTCGTGCACTGCCCAAGGTGATCGCACACCAAGCGGCTGAGCGGAGCCCGATAGTGGTGTGTCTCGACCGTGAAAGGCGCGCCGTAGAGCCTGAGCGATTGGCCAGGCAAATCTTGGAGCAGCTTAAGGCCGCCCTTCGGGAGCGTGGGCGTCATACCACCAACATCCACGTCATCGTGGCCGATCGCGCATTTGAAGCGTGGATCCTTGCCGATGCCTTGGGTCTATTTGAACGACGCATCTTCGTTGCCCGGCCGACGTTTCACTGTTTTGAGGGTGAGCTCGGCGACAGGTCACTACTCGGCGTCGTAGAACTCGACAGGTCGCTCGGTCGCAGCTACGGTAAACGGACAGACGGCCCGCGCCTTTTCAAAGAAATATCGCTCGCGGCAGCCCGGATGCATGGACCTGGGCACCGAGGTAGCAGGAGCCTTGACCAATTCCTCAGAGCACTCGGCGTGTAGCCGCCGGGCCAGCGTTACATAACTTCTCTTATCGGAAGTACGTGACCGACCTGACGATCGAAGCCTGGAGGTCGCCGGGAACTGTTGTCCGTTCCGCTTATGAGCCGGAAGCAGTTGGTTGGCTCGTCCGTGCCGTCCAGTGATAGGGCCAGACGCGGACGACTCGCTCATCCTCGATTCGCGCTCCCCAGTCAATCAAGCCGCCGCAGAGCCGGCAAATCGAGATGAAATCATCTGGGCCGTCCTGGCCGAGTGTCGCTGCCTCGATGCCGCGTAGCTGCGGGATGGGTGCACCCAGCTCGAAGTAGTCCAGGCAGGAGCCCAGGTCGCCCATCCAGTGGGTCTGAAGTTCACCGTCCTCCGACGAGCCGCACATTGGACACTCGTACTGGACGCGCAGGTTCCAAAACTGGCAACACATCAGCCAGAAGTTTCCGACTGGAAGGCGCGCGCCCGTTTGTTGCCACGTGCCGCTATCCAACCCTCAACAGCCGACCACTTCCAGATTGGCCCAGCCGCCAGTTGAGCGACCGGTGAGGGAAAGTCGCGATGGCGTCTCCGCCAAGACTGGACGGTGTTAACCGGTCGGCCCGCCCTTTCGGAGATCTCTGACACGCTGACGAGTTCTCCTGACTCGACGCTAGATCCATATGGCACCGAAGCCTCGTGAACCCCTCGCTGCTTGTCAGCCGGAACCGTGGCGAGAGCGAAACCTTCGTGCTCAAAGTCCCTGTCGAATGCCAGGACCTGGTCCACAGCGTGCTGGCGAATAACTAAGAAGCTCACCTGGTCAACGAAAGACGGACGTCCACCGGTAGCGTGAGCGCCAAGCGCGGCCTCGTGAGTAGCCTGGTCGACCCAAATCGTCGTAAGCGCCGGGAGTATCGCGTCCGTTAGTCGCTCAACGGCGGCGCGGCCAAGACGGCGCCGCGCCAAGGCTAATGCCTCCACTTCAACATAGTTAGTCGTGACAAGCGTTGTTGTCGCGACCAGCCGGCGAAACGCGCTCGCTGCAACGCCGTGCCACTGATCGTCTTCGTCGAGCAACGCGATCAGGGCCGAAGTGTCAACAAAGACTCTCACTCGTGGCTCGCGGTGAGGTAGTCGTCATGGCGTTCAGCCAGGTCTCCCACACCGGAATGGAACCCGCCGATTGCCTCGATGGCGCGTCGAACCGTCGCATCCCTCTCGGCAGTCGCAATCCACGCGTCCACGGCTCTCCGCACCTGTGAGGACAACCCTTCACCGGTCGCTTCGGTCTGGCGTTTGAGGGCACTGAGTTGTTCGTCAGTGAGGTGAATCTGCACACGTTGCATGTGCAATATCGTAGCATGACTGCACATGCTAAGACGCACAAGAAGGGGGCTTGACATCCAGGTGGTTACGCTCGGGTCATGCCTCAAACCGACCCGATGACCGCCGACGAGGTCGCCAGCTACATCACCTCCACCTTCCCCGACACCAAGGTCGCCCAAGCGATGAGCGCGACCTTCTTTTCACTGACCGACAACTCCTGGCCCAACTTCGCCACGATCGTGACGACCGACGAGCACGATGTTGGCGCACCGTCAAACGTGACAGCCCGCGGTGCGTATCGCCTGAACATCGGTGTCGGCCGCGACAGCTTCCTGGCCATCGCCCGCCGGGCCGGCCCCGGCCCTGACTACGCCGTCCTCGACCAGCTCATGCCCCATCCCACATACGCCAAGCAGCGCTGGGTGGCCATCATCAACCCGACGCGCCAGACCTTCTACGAGCAGGTCACGCCGCTACTCGAAGAGGCCTACCGAAAGCTTGCTCGAACCCTCCGGCGCTCGCCCGCTGGCTAGCGCGGCGGTCGCGGCAACCAGCGCGGGACAGTCCGCCTGTATTCGTCGTAGTCGCCGTTGAACAGCTCATGTAGCGTCGGCTCCTCGTAGCCGATGGCGAACAGGTGGAAGGCGACGCCGAGGACGACGGCATAGGCGACCACTGCTATCGACCCGAACAACATGCCTTGACCGAGGACGACGAGCAGCACGGCTATGTACATGGGGTTGCGCACCCAGCGGAACGGACCGGTCGCGACCATGTATTGCGGCGGATCCCACGGTCCCGGCGTGCCTCGACCGACCCTGGCGAAGTTGGCGACCGACCAGACATACAGGCCGGCACCGACAGCGATCGATAGGAAGCCGGGCCAGAAGTTCACGACCGGCACTCCCCCGCCGGCGGTCAGGATCAGCCAGGGCACCAGAACACCGGCCGACCCCGGCACGACGATCGTGAAGACCACGTTTCGCAGGAGCAGTCCCATCAGGACGTGACGAGCGAGCGGCCTTCCTCCTGGATGACGTCGGAGCCGGCGTCGACAGCGATGCCGACGTGGCGGTGGCGTGCCGGTGCCACACGGTGATGCGCCCGGCAGCGCGCCTCGTAGCGGTCCGGTTCACGCCGATCCTCGGTGCCCCCGATGACGATCAAAGGGTCGTCGACCGCGGCGGGTTGGTTGTTGACAAAGCGCTGAGTGCGAGTGGCGGGCTCACCGCAGCCTGGGAAGGTGCAGATGGCAGTGAGCTTGGTCACCGAATCGGCGAGAGCAAGTAGGTCGGGCAACGGCGGGAATGGCCGGCCCGCAAAGTCAGTCTCCAGTCCCGACACGATCACTTCATAGCCCTCGTTCGCCAATTCGTCGGCTACCTCGGTTAGTTCCTGGCCGAACATGTGCGCTTCGTCGATGGCCACGACCTCACAAGGCGAGGTGATGACGGCGTCCAGCACTTGGCGTGCGCTTGGAACCGTGATGCAGGCGAAGCTGGTGCCCGAGCGCGACTCAGCGACCTCGGCAGCGGAGCGGGTGTCGACCTGCGGCCTGATCAATAGGACGGTTCGGCCACCCACCGACGCGCGGCGCAGAAGGCGCAGCAGCTCCTCGGTCTTGCCCGCGAACATGCAGCCCGTAATGACGTGAAGAGTGCCCGTTTTTCGCACGGATCGGAGGATAGATTGGCCCAGCGATGGCTGCTCGACCAACTGCCGCAGAGCTAGAAGCTGCGCGCGATAAACCCATCGAGGACCTGATCGCACCTGGCCTCGAGATCCTTTTCGTGGGCATCAACCCGGGCCTTTACTCGGGCGCCACCGGCCACCACTTCGCCCGGCCGGGTAATCGGTTCTGGCGCGCGATCCACGAAGCGGGCCTGACCTCGTCTCTCCTCTCCCCCGACCGCCAGGGTGAGCTGCTGACGTGCGGCATCGGAATCACCAACCTGGTCAACCGAACGACCGCCCGGGCCGACGAACTGTCCGCCGATGAATTGCGCGCCGGCGCCCAAACCCTTACCGATAAGGTCGAGCGCTACGCACCCGGCCAAAGTTGCCTTCCTCGGCGTTTCTGCATACCGCGTGGCCTTCGGAGAACCGAGCGCCGGAGTCGGCCGCCAGGAGCGTCGGCTCGGCGCTCAGCGAGGTGTGGGTACTGCCCAACCCGAGCGGCCTGAATGCGCACTACTCGGCCGCGGCGCTCGCTGAGGCCTACACAGCCCTTAGGGCTGCCAGTGGCTGACTTGCACCGCGATCGAGCCGTCTGTGCCCCACGCCATGGCCTCTTCGGCCAAGGAGGTGCTGGTCAACCGGTTAAGCCCGGTGCCGTCGGCGGCGGTCCTGTAGAGGTCGACATCCGAGCTGAACAGGATGTCTGCTCCGGGTGCCCAGGCGGGGAAACGCGTCACCCTGATCTGCGGGATGGGAACCCGCACGGGTTCGCCACCTTCGGCCGGAACGATGAACAGAACGCCACCAGACTCATAGACGATCCGCGACCCGTCAGCTGACCAGGCCGGCCACCATTCGTTGGCCGGCCCATGAACCAGTGGCCTGTCGCCCGATCCATCGGTGCTCATCACGTGGATGTCCTGGCTGGCGCCGCTCGCCGTGTACGCGATGTGGCTGCCGTCCGGCGCCCAGGCGGGCAGCAGGTCGTCCCATTCATTGTGGGTGAGCTGCCGCCGGTTCGACCCGTCCGCCCCAACGACGTAGATCTCCTGATCCCCATCGGCGTTGGACGAGTAGGCGATCGTCGACCCGTCGGGCGAGAAGCGCGGAAACAGGTCATGGGCATCGTCGTTGGTCAGGTTGACGGCGCGCGAGCCGTCGGTCGAACCCACGAAGACGTCGTTATGGCCCGACCGATTTGAGATCCAGGTCAGGGTTTTCCCATCAGCGGCGACCGACGGGAACCCGTCGAAGGCAGGATCCGAGGTGACCATGATGGTCCGGCCGTCCACGGTACGGATCGCGATATCGGCGTTGCACGTTCCTGCCCTCGCCGGGCCCGCCGCGACGCCCTCGAGGGCGGCAGCCTCGAGCGCATCGACAATCGGCGTGACAGGTCCATCCGAGTTGACTATCACGGCGACGGAGACGTCCTGAACAGGTAGATGCTCCGCCCACGCTCGGAAGTAGCCAACAAACCCGCCGTGAAACCAGGCGTCGCCGTGGACGGTGGTGCGCAGGGCGATCGACATGGCCGTTCCCGGTTCGCACTCATTTGTGCCGCCCAGGCCGGCCGACGTCGTCAGGTCGAGCAGCTCGGCCTGCGCGGCGGAAGTCAGCAGCGTTTCTCCGAACATATGGTGAAGGAACAGCGCGGCGTCGCCGGCGGTGCCGACGAGTTTTCCCGACGCGGCCGTCCAGCCCAGTCCCTCCCCCGCCGGGAACAGGTCGATGGCAGTCTTGGACCCACCAGCCTGATAGCCGGTCGCCGGCTCACCTCTGGTCGACTCCTCGATCGGCGAGAACGTAGCCGCCAAACCGAGCGGATCGAGGACTCGCCGGCGCAGACTGGCAGCGAAGGAGCCGCCGTCGGCGGCCTCGATAACCTGCCCCAGCACGTCGTAGGCGCCGTTGCTGTAACTGAAGCATGCAGCAGGCGAGCAGACCGGGTCCAGCGCGACGTCGTCGCTGGCCAGGCCGCTCGTATGCGTGAGTAGCTGGCGCAGACTGACGCCCGCTTTCGCGTCGTCGATCCAACGGCCGACGGCGTCGTCGACGTCGAGCACGCCGGCCTGGGCGAGGGTGAGAACGAGGACGGCCGTGTGTAGCTTGCTGAGGCTGCCGTACGCGAGTAGATGACTCGGTGACATCGCCTGTGCGTCAGCCGCGAGACCTGCCCCAGCCTGCCAGGTCGAGCCATCGCCGAACACGACCGCCGCCTGGGCTCCCGGTACGCCGCTGGCCTCTACCTGCGTCTCGAGTGCGTGCGCTAGAGCCGTGGCGCGCTCGCTGGCTGTGCCGCCGTCGGCGACTGCCGAGCTCGTCACCGGCACTTGGCGGGGCGGCTCAACGTGGCCGTCAGGTGGCGGTGTGGGCGTGGTCGCGACGGAGGTGCAACCCACGAGGAGCGCGCTGAGGAGGAACCCCGCCGTCTTGGTGATCGGTCGAGTGTGTCACACTGGCCGCGAACTCCGAAGCCACAGTTGGGGAGTCAGCAAGATGGGCGACAAGGGACCGGGCAGCCGCGGCGGCGGCAAGAAACCAAAGGGCACCGGCAAGAAGGTCGGCGGTACAACCACTCCGACCAAGTAAATGGATTGAGGGTCGCCGGCAAGGCGGCCCTCATCGTTTATCGCGGGCTGCTAGTTGGCTTCGACTACCGCCCGCAGCGCATTCTCGAAGTTGGCGAGGCTGCCGTACTTGTTGATACCGGCAGCTTCCTCCTCGGTCATCGGGCCCACCACTACGCGCGAGACCTTGAGCACGGTCTCCGCCCCTTCCGGCTCGAACTTGTACTCCGTGTCGTTGATGGTGCCGGCATGGATCCAGCCGCGCGTCGTGAGCAGGTTCGGTCGGTCGTACTCGAGCACCTGGCCGTACAGGTGGCCGCGGCCGTCGCCCCAGTCCTCGTAGTGCGCGCCGCCAACGCGCGGCTCGAGCACGATCCCCTTGGTGCGGTCCTCGCCATAGGTCACCGGGAACCACTTGAGTGACTCCTCGGCGATGGCTCTGAACACGCGCTCCGGTGTCGCCTTGAAGCGAAGCTCGGTGGCAATCCGGATGACTCGTACCTGATCTGTGTCGGCCACGTTGTCTTCTCCTGGCTGGGCTGAAAGGTGCCGGTCAAGCGCGACCATCTCGGTTGCCGCCACGTCGGCCAGCGGTACGACCCAGCGTTCGTACCAACGGCGCAGTGGCACTGGGTTGAGGTAGTTGAAGCGTTCCCTCCCCCGCCGTCGGACAGTCACCAGGCCCGCGTCGGTCAGCACGCCGAGGTGCTGCATGACAGCGAAGCGGCTGAGGTCGGGCAAACGGCCGGCCAGATCGCCGGTCGTTCGTGGCCCCGCCCGAAGGTCATCGAGGATCTGGCGGCGGACTGGATTGCCCAAGGCACGCCAGAGGTCTGACGCTGCCGCCTGCTCCAACATGTGATAAACATATCACATGTCCTTCGTCGGGTGGGTGCTGGGGAGCGCTTCGGGTGGGCACCGGCTGGGCGAGGGTTGAGGCGAACAGGATCATCGCCGGGCGGGCGGGGAGAGCCTGGCGTCGCCGCGGACGCGGCGGGGGGGCGATGCCGCCCAAAGGAGCGGAGCGATGTCGATCGCAACTTCCTCGGAAACGGGCACCACCGGCTCCGACCGGATCCGGCCATTTACGGTCGACTTCCCACAACAGGCCCTGGACGACCTTCGTCAGCGCGTATCGGCCACGCGCTGGCCGCACAAAGAGTTGGTGGGCGACCGCTCACAGGGGGTCCAGCTCGCCACCATGCAGGCCGTCGCACGGTACTGGACGAACGACTACGACTGGCGCACGGTCCAGTCCGAGCTCAACGCACTGCCCCAGTTCATCACCGAGCTCGACGGCGTCGATGTGTATTTCATCCACGTCAAATCGCGTCATGAGAATGCCCTGCCGCTGATCATGACCCATGGCTGGCCGGGGTCGGTCATTGAGCTGCTCGAGACGATCGGCCCGCTGACTGACCCGACCGCGCACGGCGGTGCGGCAGAGGATGCGTTCCACCTCGTCATACCGTCCATCCCGGGCTACGGCTTCTCGGGTGAGCCCAAGGAGCTCGGCTGGGAGGCCGGTCGAACCGCCCTCGCCTGGGCGCAGTTGATGAAGCGGCTGGGCTACACGCACTACGTTGCGCAGGGCGGCGACGTGGGCGCGTCGGTCACTGATTTCATGGGCCGGCAGGCACCAGAAGGCCTGGCCGGTATTCATACCAACCTGTTCGTGCCGGCCCTGGGCGGCCAAATGCCATCCGATACCGACGAGGAGAAGGCGGCCGTCGCCCAGATCGCGTCTTTTCGGCAGAGCGGCTTTGGCTACTTCCTGGAACAGGCTACGCGGCCGCAGACCATCGGCTACGCGCTGCTCGACTCGCCCATCGCATTGGCGGCGTGGATGTTCGACCACGACACTGATGCCTACCTCAAGATTTCACGCGCGTTCGTCGACGGCCAGCCGTCCGGCAACCTGACGCGCGATCACATCCTCGACAACGTGACGCTCTACTGGCTCACCGGCACGGGCGCCTCTGCTGCACGCTCGTACTGGGAGAGCGGACAGGCGGGCGCCCGAGCGGCCGGCACCGTTCCGCCGCCGGTGAAGGTTCCGTTCGGCTTCACGACCTTCCCAGGTGAGATCTGGAAGACGCCGCGTAGCTGGGTAGAGAAGACGTATCCGACGGCCGTCTACTTCAATGAGGCTGCACGCGGCGGCCACTTTGCGGCCTGGGAGGAACCGGACCTATTCAGCGCCGAGCTGCGCGCCGCATTCAAGTCGGTGCGCTAGCCGACCAACCCACCCCGAGTCCTACGCGGGATTGGGCGGTCGCCGGGCCGCGGCCGCCCTTCCGCCCTCCACTATCCTTGCCGGCGTAAGGAGGGTTCAGTGCTGGTATCAACCATGCCGTACGTGTCGGGCTGGCGAGTCGTGGAGGTCAAGGGCCAGGTCTTCGGGCTCGTCGTGCGCAGTCGCGGTATCGGCGGCAACGTAATGGCCGGCCTGCGCTCGCTGGGCGGCGGCGAGATCCATGAGTACACGAGCCTGCTCGAGGACACGCGGCGGCAGGCCATGGATCGCATGATCCAGAACGCGACGGTCATGGGCGCCAACGCGGTGCTGTCCATGCGTTTCGACAGCACCGAGCTCGCCAACACGATGTCCGAGATCGTTGCCTACGGCACGGCCGTAGTGCTGGCGCAGGAGTCGGGCGGTGCGATGCCCACGCCTCCTCCCCCGCCGGTCGAGTAGGACCGAACCGTGACCGGCACGATGATCGCTCGCGGCGCGATGGTCGTCCTGGGCGTCCTGCTTGTGCTTGGCGGCCTGGCCGTCGCCGCAGCCGGCTACGCAATCTTCGCCCTCTCCCTGATCGCGGGCGGCGCGATCCTGATCGTGGCCGCCGGCTTCGAGGTGATGCGCTACCGCTCAGAGTCGGCCGAGGCCGCGCGCGGCAAGCCGGGCCCCGGCGGCGGCGAACCCGAACGACCGGAAGCCCGCTTCAGGCCAACTGACGAGGTCTTCGTTGACCCGACCACGCACCAACGGATGCGCGTTTACTCCGACAGCCGAACTGGCGAGCGCAGGTACGTAGCCGAGGGCTGAAGGCCGCCCGGAGTGTCGCCGGCAGCCGCCTCGGGGCGCTTTCCGCACCAGGTGCGGGACTGAAGGCAATTCCGGGTCGAGGCACCGCCCAAGCGGGGCAATCGGCCACGATTCCCGCACCACATGCGGGTTCTGAGGCAGTTCGGGGAGGATGACCACCTCGAATACCGTTTCAGCGCGGCTTAGTCCGCCAAAGTGCCCTCACTCCCGCGCCAGGCGCGGTTTTCGGACAAGGTGACGGGCCCGACCGGAAGCTATGCGGCCAGCTCGGCGGGCGTCCAGTGGAACCACACCACCGACGCGAGAACGACCGCATCGACAACGACTGCGCCGATCGTGCTGAACGTTGGGAACGCCAGCGGGAACAGCAGCACGCCAGCGAGCGAGGCGACCGATGAGAACACCGCCAGCGGCGCCCACCACTCCCCCGGCAGCCAGCCCATCACCACCGCGGCAAGCGCGCTGAAGCCAAAGAGCGCCGACAGCCACAAGACAACGCCAAGGACATTGGTCACCCCAACGCCCAGGCCGCCCAGCAGCCACGAATCGCCCTGCCACTGAGGGTTGATGGTGGCCAGATTGAGGACCTTCAAGGGCCCCATGATGTGACCGATACCGTGAGCGAACAGGATCAGTGCGACGATGACCTTGATCATGTCCTGATGGTCGGTGACGGCCAGTGTCGCGACGAGTGTCAAAGGTCCTGAAAACCGCAGATTGAACCCTTTGCCCCCGCCGCCCACTCTCTAGTCTGATTGTGCCCACCAGGTGCGATCGAGCAACGGGGCAAGAGGGAGTGTTGGGTGCATCGAGCGCTCGTGGACCGCGCGAAGCAGGGTGACCGAGAGGCCTTCGATGCCCTCGCCCGCACGGTCGGTGATCGATGCATGGCGATTGCGTACCGCATCCTGCGCGACGCCGACCTGGCGGAGGACGCGGTGCAGGCCGCGCTCATCACCGCCTGGCGGCAGCTCCGGTCGCTGCGCGACGACGATGCCTTCGAGCCCTGGCTACACCGCATCCTGACGCATGAGTGCTACGCCGAGGCTAGGCGTGTGCGCCGCATGCGTGCAGACATCCGTCTCTTGCCGATGGCCGGTCAGCCCGAGTCGACCGAGCTGCTGACCGTTAACGACCGCGACCAGCTCGAGCGGGCCTTCAGAAGGCTGACTCTCGAGCAGCGCGCCGTACTCGTCTTCCATCACTACCTCGGGCTGTCCGTGCCTGAGGTAGCAAACCGACTAGGAATCCCCGTCGGGACCGCGAAGTCCCGGCTGTTTCACGCAACGGCCGCGATGCGGGCAAGCCTGCAGGCTGACGCCCGCACGCCGTCCATTCCCCAGGAGCGTCTCGCATGAGTGCATCTCGCGACCCCGACCGGCTGATTAGTGAATTCATCGACGACGGCCTGACCGAGCTGCCTGATCGCGCATACGACGCGGTGCGCTTCGAAATCGACCACACCCGCCAGCGGGTCGGCTTCGGCCCGTGGGAGTTCCGTCAAATAAGCGCATACGCCAGATATGCCGTCGGCGCGGCAGTCGTCGGACTCGTCGCGATCGTCGGCCTTCAACTGTTCTCGTTAGGTGGTTTGACCCCCAAGCCATCCCCGCCACCCACGGTCGTGCTCACGCCTGTGCCCCCGACACCGCCACCACCAACCGCTTCACCAACGGTCGCGCCAACCGCGACGCCGCGGACTCTGCTCATTGGCGGGCTTGCGGCGCTCGAGAAGGGCCGCTACGTGATTGACCCGCGCTTCTTGGTGCCCGTTTCGCTGACTTTGCCTTCTACCTGGGAGGGCAGTGCGAACAGCCCGTATTCCGTGGACCTGAATCGACTCGGTGGGCCGGCTCTCTCCTTCGACATCGTCGATAACGTCTTCACCGACCCTTGCCACTTGAACAAGGGAGTCCTGAGGCCACCTCCCGGACCTGCTCCCGCTGACCTGGCGAACGCCCTGGCGAAGATGCCAGGCGTGACCGTGACGGGTCCGACTGAAGGCACGATCGGCGGCCTCGCCGCCACCGAGCTGACACTCAAGATTCCGGATTCGTTGAGTGGCTGCAATCCCGAAATTGCCGGCAACTACCAAATTTGGCAGGACCGCGACGGCAGCCATAGGTGGGACTGGCCCGGTGACAAGGATCGCATCTGGATCGTCGAAGCCGGCGGGCGTCGGCTCATGATCACGCTGACAAACAACGCGCGCACACAGAACGGTGAGTTCAGCGACGAACTCCAGTCCGTGCTCGACTCACTCGTCATCGGACCGTAGACCGCACTCCTCCTTGGTCGTGCCTCATCGAACCGTGACGACTCAGACGACTTTGTCCGCCGCCATTTCCTCGACGAACTCCCGCCCGAGTCGGGCGGAGTCGTACATCTTGCCTACGAGGTGGTGGTAGGGCACGCCGCTGAACTGGTGGTGGCTGCGAGTGGGCCATGGTTGGCCATCGGCCCATTCGCGCCGCTGAAGCGCGATGTAGCCCTGCTCCTGGCTCTCGCTCATGGCTCGAAGCAGCTGTGAGAAGCCCAGCCCCATTGCGTGCTGGCCACCAAGCGTGATGAAGATGAACGCGAAGCCCAGGTCGCCGAGCTCGGCGAAGGTCAGCGGGTCAGTTTCGTTGAACCATTTGAACGAGGACGACCAGTTGAAGGCGAAGCGCGCTTGTGGGAACCGCCGACGGACGGCCGACGCCCAGGTCTCGACCGGACCGCGGTCGGCGCTTGGAAACTCACACCAGACGAGGTCGACGACGCCTGAATCCAGGTAGCGCAGCGACCTATCGATCGCCAACTCGAGGCCGCGAGTGCTTTCCGGAGCGTCGATAGCCGACAATCCATCGGTCCTGGCGATGAGCACGAAGTCGTGGTCGCCCAGGTCGTCGGCGACGGCACGCGCCATGCGCAGCTTGCCGACCATCTCGTCAGCCGCCACCAGCGCCTTGCCACCAATATGCCCGCAGCGCTTGGGCAGCACCTGGTCTTCGATGTGGGCCGCGGCGACGCCCGCGTTGACGTATAGCTCGGTCGTGCGCGCGACGTTGAAGATGTTGCCGTAGCCGGCGTCCATGTCGACGATCACCGGCGGGATGTCCAGGTGGCGTGGCTCGACACCCTGGTCGGGATCTCCGACCGCCATCGTCAGCTGGAACTTGCGCAGCGCGCTGACCGTTCGTCGGGCGCCGTCGGCGATCTCGACGCTCGAGTAAAGGTCCATATCCGTCGTGCCCAGGTGGCCCATCGCGAACGAATAGCCACTGAAGTAGACGGATTTGAAGCCGTGGTACATGGCCAGCTCGGCGCCAAGCGCGTCGTATATGCCGGGCCCAAACAGGTAGGGCTCACTGCCCAGCAGCTCGCGCATGCGCGTGCTCGCCCGCGTCCAGCGCGAAGTGGGTACGTAGTAGCCATCCGGCAGCAGAGGAGTCGCGACGAGCGCGCCCGCCGGCCGCGCGCGCTCGACCACGGCCGTCATGTCACTCGTTGGCGTGATCGCGCTCGCACGGCTCCGGGCAAGTGCACGGTGCAAGATCGGCGGAGGCCTCGCTGACGCCGCGAAGCGCCCCAATGTCGCCGAGTTCGGCGACCAGCTCTACGTTCGTTACACCTTGGCGATCGTCGCTGGGCCGATCAAACGTGGCACGCTCGATCGAGCTCATGGTGCTCTCGTCCATGCTGCGACCGTAGCCGGCCGTTCATAAACGGCGGACGTCTTATTGGCGCAGGTTCTATCGGTCGCCTATAGGAGATGGGCCTGGTCAGGGTCCCTCGTGAACGATCGTCTCGCCGCCGAACACGAACGGCTCGCCGACCTGGTAGGCGTCGGCGCGGGCGTTCCACTGCTTGAAGCGCGGATGGTCGTCATGAAGGTGGTGGCCTTCGTCGTCGGCGAATATGGCGACCACCAGGTACTGAACGGCGCCCTTGACCGTCTTGGTGCTGATATCGAGGCGGCTGAGCGTCGCCATGGTCAGCTTGCCCATGCCGTGGAGCTCCGCCCACGTAGGCGCTTCCATCTCGCGGAAGCCGCGCTCGAACTCCTCGACCTGATCGGCACCGACATTGAGCACGATGACTACGGTCTGCATCCGATTATTCCTCCTGCCGCGGTGGATCCGGCCGCAGGGCGGCCGACTTGAACTCCGTGACCCGATCAGCTTCCCGTTCGTCCACGCGCACTAATGCGAGACCCGCCACAGCGAGTGCAGGCGCGAGGGCGAGGAGCACCGTCGGGGGGATTGCCACCAGCAGCAACAGCACGCCATAGGCGACACGTTGAATCGTCACGGAGCGCGGGCCGGCCCGCCCGAGCGTTCCGGCGGCAAAGGCAACGAACGCAATCAGATAGCCGATGACGATGGGCTCGTACCACCAGGTCCTGTCGCTGGTCGCCAGCCAAACGATGGGCCCGATGCCGACTATTGCCGCAGCGACCAGACCGACCACCTTCAGCCAGCGCACGTGTTCGCTTGACGCTATCAACAGGCCACTGCGATCTGCCATCAGCAGGATCACACCGATACCGATCAGGGCGTAAAAGACAAACATCACTTGGCGAAGCGGAGTATCCACGCTTGGCGACGGCGCGGTATGGCCAATCTGCGGCCCCAGCTCGAGCCCAGACGCTCGACATCCTGCTCATCAGCCACCTTTAGACCTTCCTGCGTCAGGCCCAGCCCTTCGTATTTGGCTACCAGCGCTCGTGCATGCACCTCGTCGAAATCGATGCTCCCGGCACCAACGTCGGATTCCGCTACGGAGATCAGCATCTCGATTCGGCCTCGAGGCTTGAGCACAGCGAGCAGCTTGGCGACGAATACGTGATCGGCAAGAAGCACGACCTGCAGCAGTGAGCCCCACGGCAGCACCACCGTCACCTCGTCCGCGATCCCGGCCAGATCCCCGGGCAGGTCGTTGGCGGCGGCTGCGACGAACGCAAGGTTGTTCACCCCTCCCCTCGCCGGTTGGCGATGGGCGCGGTCCGATGCCTCACGCAGGTTGTCGGCGGCGGCATCCACGCCGATGAAGAATGTTTCCGGCTCGCGCCGAGCGCGGCGGAGTAAGGCGTTACCAACGCCCGTGCCCACGTCGACCAGCACGTGCCGAAACCCGCTGGCGCGTCCCCGCAGCGCGCCGGCGTCGAGCGGCGTGACCGTCCGACCGACGACCTGACGCATCCGCGCCAGCCTAACTTCGCATCCGATCGTCAAATGCTCGCCGGCAAACCGACTAAGGCGATCGCGCTCACTCGCCGAGGCGGGCGGCGACCGCATTGGCGTAACTCGGGAAGTAGCGCTCGATGTCGGACAGGGCAAAGTGGCCCAGGATCGATTCCTTGGGCTCGTTCGACAGCAGGAAGCGAAACGACGCGTTGACCAGCATGTGGACGTCGCTGGTTGGGCGCGTAGCGGTCACGTTCACTGCGGGTGACGCTGACGTCGTGTTCGGTCTTGCTGCCGTCATCGTCGGCGATCCTTACGTGGCAGTTCCAGCCGTCAAAGGCCTGGTAGCAGGTGACCTCGAGCTCAGTCATCAGCAATCAGGACGGCCTCGTCGGGGGCACGACCCTGCCAGCCGGCAGCGGCCGAACGCAACTCCGATGCCAGCGTCGGGTTGACGCGGCCGCGGACGCGCACATCGCGCGCGCGGTAGGAGATCTCGACCGTGCCACGCTCCCTGACGCGCGACAGCAGCTCGCCCTCGCTGTAGGGCAGTGAGACGTCAATGTCTTCCCACAGCTCGGCCAGCAGCGAGGCGAGCCGTGCCTTCAACACATCCATGCCGTAGCCGGTCTGGGCTGAAACGAGCACCGAACCAGCGATGAGGGGCGCCACGCCGTCAGGCTGCAGGGCTGCCGGCTCGACCAGGTCGGCCTTGTTGTAGACGAGTAGACGCGGCTTGTCGGCCGCGCCCAGCTCGGCCAACACCTGCTGGACCGTGCGTCGATGCTCCGGCGCGTGACGGTCGGCCACATCCACCACCTCGAGCAGCACGTCACCCCGGTTGACCTCTTCGAGGGTGGCCCTGAAGGCATCGACCAGCTGGTGCGGCAGCTTGTGGATGAAGCCCACCGTGTCGGTCACCACCACCTGCTGGCCGTCGCCCAGGCGAACTGTGCGCGACGTGGGATCGAGCGTGGCGAAGAGGCGATCCTCGGCCAGCGCCTGTTCCGAGCCGACCAGCGAATTGAGCAGCGACGACTTGCCCGCGTTGGTGTAGCCCACGATCGCGACGGTGGGTACGAGGCGCCGATCCCTGGAGCGGGCGGCCGTCTCGCGCTGGCGGCGGACCTGCTCGACCCGCTCCTTGAGCTTCTTGATGCGATCGCGGATGACGCGCCTGTCCGTTTCCAGCTGCGTCTCGCCCGGTCCGCGCGAACCGATACCGCCCTGCGTGCGAGAGAGGTGTGTCCATAAGCCGCGTCAGGCGGGGCAGCTGGTACTCGAGTTGGGCCAGTTCGACCTGCAGGCGGCCCTCGTGGGTACGCGCGTGCTGAGCAAAGATGTCGAGGATCAGCCCGGAGCGATCGAGCACCTTCACGCCGAGCAGGCTTTCCAGGCCACGCTGCTGGTTGGGGCTGATCTCATCATCCGCCACGAGCATGGTGAAGCCGGTCTCGGACTTGGCCTGGACGAGCTCCTCGGCCTTGCCTTTGCCGACGTACCAGTTCGGATCGACGTGGCGGCGGTTCTGCCACTCCGCGCCGACCACTTCCGCGCCGGCGGTGACGGCCAGGTTGCCCAGCTCGGTCAGCGACTCTTCAGCACTCCAACCGGCGTCCTGCCCGGTGTCGACGGCGACGAGGAAGGCACGCTCGATCGGCGGCGTCACGTCGATCGTCGTTGGCCGGCTGCCGCCGTTGCGGGCGCCATTGCGCGTGCTCACGCCGTACAGCATACGAGGCGATTCGAAGCCACTTTGTAAGCCGGCCGGCGTAGCCGGCCGTAGCAACTTCAAAGCCTGCCGCCTACGTTCGGCCGATGGAAGAAGACCGCACCACCGGACCAGATAGCGAGATGACCGGCGATCAGGCCGACGGCGACCAGGTTGCCTACCTGCGCGAGGGTGAGCTCGATGAGGGCGACGAAGTAACCGACACGGAGATGTACGAGGGCGAGGCCGATTCCGGCGCCGAAGGTGCACTCGAGTCACTGACCGAGCTCGATATGCGCGCCGGTGAGACGGGCAACGCCGACGTTGCCGCCGAGGAAGGCCTGACCTGGGTGCCACCGATTGACCCGCCCGTGATTCCTTCTGACAACGCCGAGGGGCTCGAGGTGGCGGCCGGCTTTGGCACCACCGGCTTCGACGGCCAGATCGATGAGGACCACCGGGCCGAGGACCTGACCGACGAGGATGCGGTGAGCGCTCGCGTGCGAGAGGCGCTGCGCGCTGATGCGGCGACGAGCCGCTACGCCGACGAACTGGCCATTGCCAATGCGTCAGGCGTGATCGCGATCGGCGGCGTCGTCGACGACATCGAGGACACGGACAATGTTCTCGAGGTTGCCGGCCGTGTGAGCGGCGTGCGCGACGTGATCGACGAGATGGACGTCAGGGCGCTGGAGTAAACGGCGCCAATAGCTGGAACTTCTCGACCTGGTCTGCGCGGGCTTCGGCGACATATCCGCCGCCGGTCTGCGTCGAGGAGCAGCCCTGAAAAGAAGTCACCTGGCCCGACGGCAGGGCTGGTGAAGCGAGCCAGGACGTTCCCGTTTTCGTCGAAGATGTAGATCGTCGGCCCAACCTCTACGAAAAGCCGGCCCGCCGAGTCGACCGCCATGCTTCCCGGCTGCTCGCCAAAGTGGCTCGTTCCAGGTCCGGCTGGTCCGATCGTCAGGAGCAGCTCGCCGTCCGGCCCCAACTTCTGGACCTGGTTGCCGGCACTGCAACAGTCCGAGATGTAGAAGTTTCCCCGCTGATCGAGGGCGAGATTGTTGGCCGAATTGAAGGCACCCGGCCGATTCGGATGAGCATCAATGGCGCCCATGACATGGCCGTTCGTGTCGTAGCTTTCCACGACGTCGCGGATGTCGTCGAGCACGTAGATCACGCCGTCTCCATCGACGGCGAGGCCGATTGGATCGTTGAACTGACCGGGCCCGGTTCCGAACGATCCCCATGACTTGATGAACTGCCTGCTGCTATCGAAATGCTCGACCCGATGATTACCGACGTCGAGGACATAGAACGAACCGTCCGGCGCGAACGCGATCGCTCCGTAGCCGTCGCCGTTCGATCGCCTCAAGAGAAATTCACCTTGGCCTGATCCGCGGTGCTCCCAATACTCAACGAACGTGCCGTCCGGATCGAATATCGCAAACCGGCTGTTGCCGGTGTCGGCGACCCATAGCCGGCCCTGCGGGTCAATGGCCAAGTCACCTGGGCCGGCCAAGGGACTCGCCCCGCCGCGCGACGACCAGATGAATTGGGCCACCGGGCTGCCGGTTGGACTTGGCGTGGCCGAAGGGCTTGGTGTCGCCATTTCGGTCGGGCTTGCCAGCGGTGTCGGCGTTGGGACCGGCGCGATCGTGGAACCGTCACCGCCGATTTTGTAGACGCTGCCTGACTGCGTCGCGACAAACACCGCGCCGCGTGCCACCGACACGCAGCAGTCGTTGCCACCATCAACCGTGAACTGCCACAGCTTGGTGCCAGTCGCGGCATCGTATGCATCAACTCGGTGCCCTTCATTGACCGGTACATAGACGACACCCTGGGCGACGCTCAGTTGCGCACGTTCTGTCTGAACCGGTCCCCAAAGCGGATGTGCCGGTCGCCGCATCGCGAGCTTGCAGTCCATCCACCTGGTCGCTCACGAATGCAACACCATTCGCAATCGCCGGTGCCCCGAATGGTCGGTCGAGCTGCCAACGCAACTGCCCGGTCTTGGCGTCAACCGCGGACATGTTGCCGCCGACCAAATCCCCGACACCGCCGATGTAGGCAATGCCCCCCGCCACGACAACGCTGCCGGTTACGTCAGTGCCTGTATCCCAGTGCAAAACTCTCTCGTGCGTGGCGACGTCAACTCCGACGAGGCCGCCCGAGTCGCTCGCCGCGTATACGACTCCATCCGCGAACGCCGGACGGTGGACGCTGCCGGTGGGCGAAACCTGGTAACGCCACTGCTCGGCTCCAGTCGTGGCGTCGATGGCGACGATTGCCCCGTCGCCGGTCCCGACGTATGACCGTGCCGCCGGATATCGTGGGGTCGGACGGTCCGACAAATGGCTTGGGCGCGTGCCAGCGCACTGCTCCTGTGTTCGCGTCGAGACCGAACAGGGTTCCCGCGCCATCGAACGCATAGATGACGCCGTCCGCGTAGGCCGGCGCGGACACGGGCGAGTTGACCGGGTTGAAGTGCCACCTTTCGGTGCCGGTTTCAATGTCCAGCGCGTGCAGGATGTCGTCGTCGCTCGTGGCGTAGACCGAAATCGTCGGCGATCACGACAGCGCTATTGATCGATCCGCCCGCTTGGTATTTCCACGCTTCGACCGGATTGCCCTTTGGACCCGAGCCGCCTTCCCCGGTTCTGGCCGCATTTCCCCTGAAGAACGGCCAATCGTCAGCGCTGGCCGGCGGGCCGGGCTGAGTGGCAGCCACGGTCGGGCTGGCCGTTGAGGCCGAAGACGTCCGCTCACCCGATGCGCTGGGTGAGAATGGTGTATTTGTCGCCCCGCACGCGGCCAGCAACGTGGTGAGCGCAATCGAAACAACAGCTGCGACGCTCCGCCTCCGGCGCGACGGGTGCATGACGGCCGTCTCCGGGCGCAGGCCGGGCGTCGTGAAGCTCGCCTTCACGCACTGCTCGATGCTGCCGTTAGGCTGGCCACGCTATAGGCCGTAATTGGCTGCTGAAAACCTTTGAGCTGGAGCGGACCGACGGGCTCTGCGCTCACGACGGTGTCGACATGCCCGAAGGCCCGCGCGCTGAGCAATATCTGCCCGCCGCGCGCCTCACTGCACAACCTTGCCGCGAGGTTGACGACGCTGCCAACAGCGCCGTAGTCGCGCCGGCCTTCAAAGCCGATCTGGCCCATCGTCGCGTAGCCCTGGGCAATGCCGATGCCAAGCGCGAGCTCGTAGCCGCGGCGCCGCCACTCCCGCGACAGCTCTTCGACGCGCGCCTGCATGTCCACGGCCATGCGAACGGCCTGACCGACCGGGTCTTCCGACGGCACCGGGTCGTTGAAGAAGATCATCATGCCGTCGCCGTAGATGTCCTTCAGCGTCCCGCCGTGTTCGAAAATGAGCGCGCCCATTGCCGCGTGATAGCCATCGAGGACGTTCATCACGTCCTCGGGCTCGCCAACCTCCGAAAACGCTGTAAATCCGCGCAGGTCGCAGAAGACGACGCATATCTCGCGGCGGTGGCTCTGGAGCAGCGCTTCGTTGCCAGAGGTGAGGATCAGCTCAGCCACCTGTGGTGACAGAAACCGGCGCAGGCGACTGAGCCGCTCGACTTCCTCAACCTGCTCGGCCACGCGCTGCTCGAGCGTCTGGTTCCAGTCGCGCAGCTGCGCAGCCTGCGCGGTGATCGTGTCGTGGTACTCCTTGACGCGCAAGAGGGACTTGACCCGCGCGAGGAGCTCGTGAGCATCAACCGGCTTGGCGATGAAGTCGTCGGCGCCCGCCTCGATGGCATTGACCTTCTCGTCCTGGCCGCTGGCGGTGACCATGATGATCGGCAGCATTCGAGTCGCTTCAGACTCACGTACCGCGCGGCAGACGTCGTAGCCGGTCATGCCGGGCATGACGATGTCGAGCAGCAGTAGATCGGGGTGTTCGCTGGCGACCTTTTCGAGCGCCTCGGCGCCCGACGAGGCCGTGATCACGCGGTACCCGTGCGGCGTGAGAATGGCGTCGAGGAGCTTGAGGTTCTGTGGGATGTCATCGACGGCCAGCAGCGTCGGCCGGACGACGGGGACGCTCATTGGGACCCTCTCTGGGGGTCGATGAAGCCAGCGACCTGCGCCGGGAACGACACGCACGTCGATCGGCTTTTCGATGAAGCCGTCGAAGCCGCCGCGCGCGGAAGCGGTCGCGTTCCTCGGGCATCACTGACGCGGTCACCGCGACGATCGGTATGCCGGAAGTTTGCGGATCAGCGCGCAGCACTTGGAGCGCTGCCATCCCATCCATCCCCGGAAGTCGGATGTCCATGAGCACGAGATCGGGCATCTGTGTGCGCGCCAGCTCGATCCCATCTTCGGCTGTGCGGGCCTCGAGCGTCCTGTAGCCGCGGTAGCGCAGGATGTCGCGCACCAGTTTCAGGTTCTTTTCGTTGTCCTCGACGATCAAGACCAGCTTCATTTGAACCTCGCCGGTCACGTGGCCGCCGCCGACGCGTGGGCGGGCAGCCGCACCGTGAACGTGCTGCCCTTGCCGAGATCACTTTCGACCGTGATCGACCCGCCATGAAGTTCGATGAAGCGCTTGGCCAGACCTAGGCC
This sequence comes from uncultured Chloroflexia bacterium, assembly GCA_963736895.1. Lineage (GTDB taxonomy): Bacteria > Chloroflexota > Limnocylindria > Limnocylindrales > CSP1-4 > JALYGJ01. The sequence continues at coordinate 2,219 of CAVTQU010000005.1, read as the reverse complement.
CAGCCCGGTCCCCTCTTGTGCGGCGTTCGGCCCGCTCTCGACCTGCTGGAACGCCTCGAAGATTCGCTCCTGATCCTGCTTCGCGATGCCGACGCCACTGTCGCGGACGGAGATCGCGACGTCCTCCGCGTCTACACGCGCCTTGATCGCAACCTCGCCGCCGGCTGGCGTGAACTTGACGGCATTGGACAGCAGGTTGAAAAGCACCTGCTTGACCTTGCGCTCGTCCGCTTCGATGACCGTGTCGTCGAGCGGGACGTCGAGTTTGAGCTCTACGCCCTGGCGCGCGGCCCGCTCGCGGACCATCGTCACTCCGCTCTCGATCGCCTGCTGCAGGGAGAACGGATTGATTTCTAGCTGCATTCGGCCGGCCTCGACCTTGGACAGGTCGAGGATGTCGTTGATCAGCGCGAGCAGGTGCCGGCCTGAACTGCGGATGTCGTCGATGTACTCGAGCTGCTTTTCGTTGAGCTCGCCGAAGATCTGCTCGGACAGGACGTCAGAAAAGCCGATGACCGCGTTCAATGGCGTGCGCAGCTCGTGCGACATGTTGGCCAGGAACTCCGACTTGTGGCGGCTGGCGGTCTCCAGCTCGCGGTACAGGCGGCCAAGCTCGTCGCTGGTCCGATTCACGTTCGATGCGAGTGAGCCGAGTTCATCGCGGTTGGGCACGACGACCTCGCCACTGAATTTGCCCGCTGCAATCGCGCCGAGTCGGCCTTCGATCGACCGAATTGGCCCGATGATTGACCATGACAGCACATACCCATTACCGAGCGCGAGGATCACGCTGATGGCGGCAATTGCCACGAAAAGACGCTGGGAATCCGCGAACGAGTCGCGGTTCTCCGCGATCACGGCGTTCGTCTGGTCGATCGTCCCCTTCACCAGGCCGGAGGAGAGCGTTTCGAGCTCCGTTGAAAGCGGCTCGGCGCGCTGCCCTTGAAGCTTCAGGCCGGCATCGGGCGTGCCGGCGAGATCGAAGTTGGCAATGTCGCTCATCACCTTCTTTATCTCGCCGAAGTCGGCGCCGATCTTGTCGAGCACCTCCTTCTCCGCAGCGGGGGGTACGAAGCCGAGGTTGGCGACGTTCGTAGCCGGCTCGAATCGAGTGAGCGTTGACGAAATTGCGCTGTCGATAGTGACCAGCGCGGCGGCGCTCAGCGCTGGCTGTGGCGCGCCTCCGGCGTAGACGTTGTAATCGGCGCCGCCGGCGCGCAGCGCGAGCAAGACTCGGATCTGGGCGGCATAGGTCTCGATCTCGTCGTACGCGGTCGCCCGCAGCTGCAGGGCGCCCAGCTGTTCGGCGCGCGCGTTCGATTCACCAATTACGCGCAGGCCCAGGACGCCGACGACAACCAGCAGCACGACCGGCACGACAAACGCGACCAACAGCTTCGTGTGGACCGTAACCGGCAGACGGCCGACCGCTTGCGCCAGCCGGTCGCGAATGCGCTTCAGCACAGGCTGTTAGCCCAAAGCGGCGTCGACGAGTCGAGTTCGGCTCACGGAGCAAGCTCAGGTGACGATGCGTCCGCCTCGGTGATGACCCACTTGCCGTTGATGCGCGCAACCTTCTGGTCGGCGGCTACGACGACCTTCACCTCGCGTGTGTCGACGTCGATGTAGTGACATTCGAAGTAAAGCGTGCCCTTGTCGCCGTCGACGGTGGCCCTGATCTTGTACGCCGGCGTATCTGATTCCCAGTGGTTCTCGGCCTTGAACGGCGCCGCCTCGTTGGCGAAGAACGCGCGCAGCTGGTCCTTGCCGGTAAGTGTCCGACCGTTGAAGCTGAACGTGGCGTCGTCGGCCCACAGCGTCATCATCAGGTCGACGTCCTTCATCGACGCGGCTTTGTGCCAGTCGACCTCGATCTGGTCGATCGCGTAGAGATCAGCCTGTTTCTGCAAATCGGCCTGCGCAGCCGAGGTGCCCGTACTGCACGCACCAAGCAGTGCGACTGCGGCGATAACGAGGAACGTGAGCCGACTCATCTTCTTTCCCTCTCGCGCACGACCGTGACCGGCGCAGCATAGGCCGACGCGCAACCGGCAAACAGCAAACGGCGGACGTTTCAGCTGTCGTGGGACGCGCGCGGAAATGAAGCGTCGCGCGGCGCTCGACGTCAGGGCGCTGGAGTAGCGGCCACTTCCGCTTCTGACTCCGGTGCTTCGAGCGTCACGCGCGGCAGCCATCCCAGCCAACGCGGCAGGTACCAG
>CAVTQU010000004.1:0-198478 GCA_963736895.1 uncultured Chloroflexia bacterium | reverse complement strand
ACCCTAAACGTGAGCGCTCGCGTCGGGCTCGTGCTTGCCTTCGCCCTGCTCGTCTTCGGCACGATCAACGTTTTCCTGATCATCGACGGCAGCTCACACTCGGTCAGCGACACGCTCAGACCGTTCCTGATCACGATGGTGCCGGTCTGGGCCGTGGCGTTCTACGCAGCGCGGATCGTGCTGCGCTCCACCTCCCGACGAGGCTGAGGCCGACGGGCCCACCGGTGAACGCCACGCAGGTCGAGATCGTTATCGAGGTCGCGATACTGATCGCGATTGTTCTGCCGTTCATCAGACTGGCCACGTGCCGCCCGTTCTTACGGCGGGTTGGCGGCGCCCCGGAGCTTGCCGCGATCGGCCTGCTGGGGCTTGTTGGATACACCGCTTGGATCGCGGTCATCACGCTCGCCGCGCCGGACTTGCTGCGGCCCCAGGCCGTCGCCGCCCTCGCCTTGGCCGGCGGAGCATGGAGGCGATCCCGACCCAGCTTCGGGCAGGGTCGCGGGCTGCCGCCAGGGAAGTTGCGCATCGCGCCCCTGGGTCCGTGGGTGGATCCCGACTATTTCGCCCACGACGCCCAACGCTTCGGGCCAATATTCAAGACAACCACGCTGCTCTCACCGGTGATATGCGTCGTGGGACTCCCCGCAGCGACGGAGCTCTTTGCTGAGCACGACGGCTCGCTCGCACCACCAGCCAACCGATTCGGCAGGTTCATCCCGCGCGGCTTCATACGGTCGATGGCCGACGCAGATCACGCGACTTACGCTCCGATACTGCGCTCCGCGGTCTCCGGTGCGGTGACGCGCTCTGCCGAAGCGGAGCTGCGAGCCCACGTCCGGGCTTCGCTCGCGGCAGCGGCGTCCGTCACCGACGGCCCGGTCGACGTACACAAGCTGGCGCGCGAGATCGTGTTCCGGCCTTCTATCGCCTGTTCTTCGGAATCGCGCCCATCGACCCGCGCGCCGAGAGGCTCAGCGAGCTTTACTCAGTCCTCAATCCGCAGCGGGCCTGGCGCGTCTCTGGCCGAGGAATTCGCCGAGCGGTGGACGAGGTAGCAACGATCGTCGACCGGCAACCGGACGACGCGGACACCTTCCTCAAAGCAGCTCGGCGCGCTCATCCGGAACGGATCGGCGACCCAACGGTTACCAAGAACCTCGTCTATTTGCTCGAAACGACGGGCCTGGACGTTTCTGGCGCCGTGGCCTGGCTCATCTGGATGCTCGGGCGCAACCGGGGCACTGTCGAGCCGGTCCGGGAGCGCATGGACCACGAGCGCGGCCAGGCCGCGAAACGTATCGTCATGGAGACCTTGCGCCTCGTGCAGAGCGAGTACATCGTCCGCCACGCGACACGGACATTCAGTTGGCGCGGGTTCGAGATCCGGCGTGGCACGCGCGTCCGTGTATGCGTGCGTGAAAGTCATCGTGACGCGGCGGTCTTCGCCAACCCGGACGCCTTCGATCCGGACCGATGGCTTGGAATGACGGTCGACAGGGAGCACTACTCACCGTTCGGTGCCTCCAACAGCCGCAGCCGATGCCTCGGCGAGGGCCTGACGCTGACATTTGGCCGACTCTTCGTGGAGGAATTGACGTCGGGCTACGACATGCGCGTCCTCCACGACGGCCCAATCGAGTTCTCGGGGGTTCATTGGCGCCCGAGCACGAAGTTCCGCATCGCTCTAACGGCCCACCAACCAGCGCCGGTCGAGACAGCTGCAATCCTGGACAGCGTTGGCGGGTTGATACCAGCGCGGCAGTAGGCTCGCCCGGTTCCACCCGAAGCCTCACGGGTTGGGCGTAACATCGGGGCCTCCACCCTTACCCACGTCACGGGGGATCGGCAAGAGAGGGGCGGGCGGCCATGCCCGATATCGCCTCAACAACCAACGCAGCTCCAACCGGCACGGTCACCTTCCTGTTCACGGACATCGAGGGTTCGACCCGGCTGCTGGAAAGGCTGCGCGGTCAATATGCGGACCTCCTCAGCGAGCACCGACTCATCCTCAGGAGTGCCTTCGCGGCCCACGACGGGCACGAAGTCGACACGCAGGGCGACTCATTCTTCGTCGCCTTTGCCCGCGCCTCGGATGCGCTCGCTGCTGCGGTGGACGCCCAGCGCGCGTTGGCAGCCCACGAGTGGCCCGACGGCGTTGATCTTCGAGTCAGGATGGGCATCCACACTGGAGAGCCCCTCGCGGCCGCGACTGGCTATGTCGGAATTGAGGTACATCGGGCCGCACGGATCGCCGCGGCCGGCCATGGCGGCCAGATCCTGGTCTCGGCCACGTCTCGCGACCTTATAGCCGACGAGCTTCCCGCCGGCGTAACCCTCACCGACCTCGGCAGCCACCAACTCAAGGACATCCGAACAGAGACGCGCCTCTACCAGGCGTCCGGTGACGGACTTCGCGCGGATTTCGCTCCGCTCGTCACAACCGCCACCGACGAGCCGCCACCCACTCCAGGCGAGCCGCCCTACCGCGGGCTTCAGGCATTCGAGGAATCGGATGCGGACCTGTTCTTCGGGCGGGAAGAGCTGGTTGCGGAGCTCGTGGCGTGGGTCGGTCGGGCGCGCTTTCTGGCGCTGATCGGTGCATCCGGGAGCGGCAAGAGCTCACTCCTCCGCGCTGGCCTCATCCCCGCCTTCCGCAAACAACAGTCCAAAACGAAGGTCGTCCTGATGACGCCGACCTCTCACCCACTCGAGGAGCTCGCCAGCCGGCTACTCGGAGACGAGCGTGCGGGGCGGCTCAGAGCCTTTGCTGAGGATCTTCGGACCGATCCGCGCAGCGTCGTGTTCGAACTCCGTCGCTCGACGTCATCCCAGGCGTCGCGGGATCATCAAACGCTGATTGCGGTGGACCAGCTCGAGGAGCTCTTCACCCTGTGCCGAGACGAGGACGAACGACGAGCGTTCCTCGAGGCATTGGCATATGCGAGCGGCATCGATGAGGCGTCGGCCGAGTCGCCCATTGAATCCGGCCGAGCCGTCGTCGTCCTGACGCTGCGGGCCGACTTCTACGCCTCGATCGCTCCGTATCCGATGGTCCGCGATGCGATCGCTGCATCGCAGAAATACGTGGGAGCGATGTCGAGCGACGAATTGCGTCGGGCAATCGAGGAGCCGGCTCGACGCGGGGGTTGGATCTTCGTACCGGGGCTCGTCGACTTGCTACTGCGCGACGTCGGTTCTGAGCCCGGCGCCCTGCCGCTTCTCTCACATGCGCTTCTCGAGACTTGGCAACGTCGGCGGGGCACGACGATGACCCTGCGCAGCTATGACGAGTCTGGTGGCGTGACCGGCGCGATCGCACGTACCGCGGATCGCGTATACGAAACTGAGCTGACTGACCGGCAACGACCGATAGCGCGCGACACCTTCCTACGCCTCACGGAGCTCGGCGAAGGAGCGCAGGACACACGGCGACGCGTTCGACTCGACGAGCTGATCCCGTCCGACGAGGCACGTGCGGCGGAGGTCCGGACGGTTCTCGAGAAACTCGCCGCCGCGCGGCTGGTAACCGTCGAGGAGGAGACGGTCAACGTAGCCCACGAGGCGCTGATACGCGAGTGGCCGACCCTCCAGGAGTGGCTGCGCAGTGATCGAGACAGTCTTCGGCTTCATCGCCGATTAACAGAAGCAGCGACGGAGTGGCAGTTATCTGGACGAGATGAGAGCCTGCTCTTCCGAGGTGGACGCTTGGCGCAGACCCGCGAAACGACTGAATACCGGGTCGCCCTCAACCCTCTGGAGCGCGAGTTTCTCGAGGCGTCAATCGACATCGAGGAGCGGGAGGCTGCCGATCGGGAGGCTTCCAGACAACGCGAGGTGGATGCCGCTCAGGCGCTGGCCGCCGCCGAGGCTCGACGAGCCGAGGAGGCCGCACGATCGGCTCGAGGTCTTCGACGACGTGCCGCAATGCTGGCGGGTGCGCTGGTCATCGCCGGGATCCTGGCCGGAGTGGCATTCATTGCTTCGCAGCAGTCGGCCGCCAATGCCGCACTGGCCGACCAGCGTGCTGCGGAAGCGCGAGACAACGCGGCCCTGGCGGATCAACGCGCGCAGGAGGCGAGTGAAAGCGAAACGCAGGCCGAGGAGCAAGCGAAGCGCGCGCTAGCGCAGCGACTGGGCGCGGACGCGTCGCAGGTCTTGCTGACGGGAGGCGATCCGGAGCTCGCGTCCCTTCTGGCGCTCAACGGGCTCAACGTCGGCTACACACCGCAGGCGGATGGGGCATTGCAGCGGGCCGGGCGACGCCTGTCGGGCAAGCTCTTTGAACACGATGACTCGGTCCAATCCATGGTGGTCACGCCTGACGGATTGACGATGATCACCCAGGCCGGCGCAACCGTAAGTATCTGGGACGTACAGAGCGGCATCATCACCAGCAGCTTTCCTGCCCCACTAGGTGACTATGGGTATTCGTACCTCGAATTGTCGACTGACGGGAGCATCCTCCTCGCAGCCGCGTACGTCGGTCCGGGCGCGCTCTATCGATTGAGTGGTCGCTCACCGACCACGGCTGAACTGATACAGGGAGACTGCCCAACTCTCGACGCGAGGGGGATTCGGACGATTTCAGGCGACGGGAAGGTTCTCGCGACCTACCTCGTCGGCTCAGCGGGGGCTGAATTACAGGACGTCGTGGCAGTCACAATTCCAGACTGCGCTCCGATCGGCAGAGTGTCAGATGTCATCGACCTGGACGATCCGGCGCTGAACGGTGACGGCACCCGCTTAGCCGCGTCAATCGCCAACTCCAGCATCATGGCTGTTTGGGATCTGACAAGCGGGCAGGAAATAAAGAGATTTGGCGCCGACGTGGGCCAATTCGGGCACTCGACCTTTTCCGCGGACGGCAGCAAACTCGCAGTCGGCAGCTTCGATCCGACGGCGCGTGTCTTTGATCCTTTGACCGGCGAGCTGCTCCAGACGTACCGGGGACATTCAGACGCCGTGGCAGAGGCGGTCTTCTCGCTCGATGGAACCCGCCTGTTGACCAGTAGCGTCGACCACACGGCGCGAATCTGGGACACCGAGACGACCACCGAGATACGTCGCTTCGTTCACGCCGATAGCGTATGGCAGTCTTGGTTCTCGGCGGATGGGGTGAACGTATTCACCGCCAGCGAAGACGGAACAGCGCGCCTGTGGGCGGCCGGCACGAGCGAGGAATTCTCTCTGTTGGCCGGAGACGCTGAGGTGAACGGGCTCGCTTTCTCAGCGGATGGCCAGCGGCTGGCGAGCGCCGCTGGGAACAGCACGCGAATTCTTTGATCTCGCCAGCGGGCGCATGATCGTCGATTCGGACAGGCCCGGATCGAAGCTGGTCGCATACTCGCCGAACGGAGCGTCGCTCCTGGCAACTTCGAATCTCGGAACATGGTCTCTGAACGCCGAGACAGGAGATGAGATCGATCTGCTCGCGCCACCCGGCGTCGGCGGTGGAACTTCGGCGGCGTCTTTCAGCGACGACGGCACACTCGTCCTGATCTCGATTCCAAGCGCATCTGAAGAGGTCTTCCTGTATAGCGCCGAGGGTAAATTGCAGCGGAGTTTCCCGCTGGATACGGCAGTCTTGTCGGCCGACGGGACCAAGGTGGCAGGTTGGAACCCGGGGCGCTACACCATCTACGACGCTGTCACGGGCAAGTTTCTCAGGTCCATCACGCTGGATGAGTACGCCGACGGGCGCCCGATCGACCTCGCCTTTACTCCCGATGGCTCCCGCCTGGTGTCGGGCGACCACGACAACATCGTGCGGGTTCGCGACGTTGGCACAGGGGAAGTGTTGACAGAGATGAGGGGTCATTCAAGCCCGATTCGCCAGGTCCGCGTTTCCAGGGACGGCAAGTACGCTCTAACGGCAAGCGATGACGGTGAGGCCCGCCTGTGGGATCTCGACATCGGTGGCTTGGTACGTGTCTTTCCGGGTCATGAAGGTAGGGCGGTCACCGCCATTGCTTTCTCACCAGATGGGCACACGGTCGCATTCGGATCGTCCGACGGAAAGGTCATCCTGTCGCCCGTTGCGCAGGCGGAGCTAGCGGCCCTGGTCTGTGGCCGCCTGCGTCGTGACCTTAGTCCTGACGAGCGGATTGCTTACGGGATCGAGGGCACGACGCCGACCTGCCAATAGATCGATTTGCCCGGATTTATACGAAGCGTGACGTGCCCTAAGGGGTGTCCGCAGCCACAAGTTGAGCGTAAGATCGCGGCCTCCACGCTTACCCACGTCACGGGGGATGTGCAAGAGAGGGGCGGGCGAACATGCCCGACAGCGCCTCGACAACCAACGCGGCTCCTACCGGCACGGTCACCTTCCTGTTCACGGACATCGAGGGATCGACCCGGCTGCTCGAACGCCTGCACGGCGCCTATGCCGATGTCCTGGCGGAGCATCGGCGGATTCTGCGCGACGCCTTCGCCCGTTGGAACGGTCACGAGGTGGACACCCAGGGCGACTCGTTCTTCGTTGCTTTCTCGCGCGCTTCTGACGCACTTTCATGCGCGGTCGAATCGCAGCGTGCGCTTGCCAACGCGACCTGGCCCGACGGCGCCGACGTTCGTGTGCGGATGGGCATCCACACGGGCGAACCGCTCGTTGCGGGTGCCGATTACGTGGGCATGGAGGTTCATCGAGCCGCGCGGATAGCGGCGGCCGGCCACGGCGGTCAGATCCTTGTGTCCGGCACCACTTTCGATCTCATTGCCGATGAGCTGCCGCCAGGCGTGACGTTGGCCGATCTGGGCACGTACAAGCTCAAGGACATGAGGCGTGAGACCCGGCTTTACCAGGCCGCGGTCGATGGCCTTCGCGATGATTTTGCGCCGCTCGTCACCAGCCCGGCCGATGAGCCACCGCCCACACCCGGCGACCCTCCCTATCGCGGCCTGCAGGCGTTCGAGGTGTCGGACGCGGACCAATTCTTTGGCCGCGACGACATCGTCACCGAGCTCGCGGAACGCGTGCGAGACGCCCGCTTCCTGGCGCTCATCGGCGCCTCGGGCAGCGGCAAGAGCTCAATCCTGCGAGCCGGCCTCATTGCGACTCTGCGGCGGCAGCAACCGAGCATCCGCATCCTGCTGCTGACGCCGACAGCGCACCCGCTCGAGGAGCTGGCCGGCGCCGCTTCGGCCGGACGCGCCGGGATCGCAGATCGCTGCGCTGGCCGACGAGATGCGCATCGAGCCGCGGGCACTTGCCGTGGAGCTGCGCAAAGCGGACGCAGCCGCGCCGGGGAAGCGTGCGCGGACGGTGATCGCCGTGGATCAGCTCGAAGAGGTCTTCACCCTCTGCCGCGACGAGGCCGAGAGGCAGGCTTTTCTGTCCGCGCTAGTCCATGCCTCGGGTCTCGATGACGGCCCAGCCAACACACCGGCGGATGCTGACCGCGCCGCAGTCATCGTCACGCTCCGCGCCGACTTCTACGCCTACCTTGCGCCTTACGCACCGCTTCGAGCTGCAGCCGCGGCGTCTCAGCTCTACGTCGGCGCGATGTCGTCCGACGAGCTGCGACTCGCGATCGAGGAGCCGGCTCGCCGCGGAGGCTGGGAGTTCGTACCCGGCCTCGTTGACCTGTTGCTGCGCGACGTTGGCGACGAACCCGGAGCACTGCCGCTCCTGTCGCATGCACTTCTCGAAACCTGGCAACGCCGCCGCGGGACGACGATGACGCTGCGCAGCTACGCCGAATCAGGCGGCGTGAGAGGAGCGATAGCCCGAACAGCGGATCGGGTCTACGAGGCGGAGCTGTCCGATTCGCAGCGCCGCATCGCACGCGACGTCTTCGTTCGCCTGACAGAGTTCGGCGAGGGGGCGCAGGACACTCGGCGACGCGCCCGACTCGACGAGCTGATGCCGAAGGATGACTCCCGAGCGACCGAGGTTCGAGGCGTGATCGGCGCGCTCGCCGATGCCCGTCTCGTCACCGTCGGCGAAGAGACGGTCGAGGTCGCGCACGAGGCGCTGATACGCGAGTGGCCAACTCTGCGTGAGTGGCTGCGAACAGACCGCGACAGCCTCCGAGTTCATCGCCGTCTGACCGAGGCGGCGACCGAGTGGGAGGTCTCGGGCCAGGACGAGAGCCTGCTGTTCCGCGGCGCGCGTCTCGCCCAGGCGCGGGAATCGACCGAGTACAAGGGCGCGCTCAACCCGCTCGAACAGCGCTTTCTCGACGCGTCGATCGCGTTGGAGGAGCGCCAACAAATCGGAGCGGGAGGCGGCCGAGAAGCGCGAGCTCGAAGCAGCCCAGGCTCTCGCCGCGGAGCAATCGCAGCGAGCTGCTGAAGCAGCGCGCTCCAACGCGCAGCTCCGCCGACGCGCGTTCCTGCTGACCGGAGTTCTTGCGCTTGCGGCCGTCCTAGCCGGCGTGGCCGTGGTGCTTGCCCGTCAGTCGGACGGGAACGCGTCGCTCGCCGCGCAGCGCGCGCAAGAGGCACAGGACAACGCCGCTCTCGCCGACCAACGCGCCCAGGAGGCGAGCGCCAACGCGAGCCTCGCCGAGGATGCCGCCCAGCAAGCGAAGGACAACGAAACGGCGGCTCAGGAGCAGGCTCGCCAGGCACGCGCCCAGCGTCTCGGTGCGGACGCGAGCCAGGTCCTGCTGACAGGTCGCGAGCCGGAGTTGGCAGCCTTGCTCGCACTGACCGGCCTCGACACCGGTTACACAGCACAGGCGGATGGCGCCCTCCAGCGCGCGAGCTCGACAGATCTCCGGCACGGTCTTCCGCCACGACGACGGCGTCACCGGCGTCGCGGTCTCGCCCGATGGCAAGACGGTGTTCGCGGCAGTCCGCGGCAAGGTGCACATCTGGGACGTGGCCACCGGTCAAGAGCTCGGACAGCTCGACATCCCACCGGTATCAGCGATGACCCTTACGGGCAGATCACGCTGTCAAATGACGGTTCAATACTCCTCGTTGGTGACTACAACGGCCCTGTGGCGGCGTATCGAATCGATCCATCGCAACCGCAGAACGCCGTGCGATTCGGAACGGACTGCCCATTCCTGACGGGTGACGCCATCCGCGCCATGTCGGGAGACGGTCAGGTGATCTCTGTCTTTACCGAGTTCAGCAATACAGTGCAGTTCGTCCATCTGGCCGATTGCACTCCGTTTGGCAGCACGATTGCGGCGACGACGCTGAACGATCCGGCTCTGAATGCCGACGGGTCTCGGCTCGTGGCATCGGTCTCCGAGAATGTCGACCTGCTCGTATGGGACGTGGCGACCGGTCAGCAGATTTCGTCTTTTCCCCATGTCGGCGGCGGCTTCTGGCATGCGAGCTTCTCGCCCGATGGATCACAAGTTGCAGTCGGGACCTTCGATGGGGCGGCCCAACTCCTTCAGCGTTGAGACGGGCCAGCTGATCCGAGCATTCGGTGGACACGACGATGCCGTCGAACGAGCCGATCGTCACTCCCGATGGGAACCAGGTCTTGACCAGCAGCCAGGACGGGACGGCCCGTCTTTGGGACGCTCGCCACCGGCAATGAGATTGAGGCGTTTCGCGCACAGCGGTCCGGTCCGCCAATCCGTGATGACCGCCGACGGCCGCTCGATATACACGGCCAGCGACGACACCACGGTTCGTGGCTGGATTGCCGCCGGGGAGCGTTCCACCTACAGCGCAGGCGACGGCGAGGTAAAAGGTCTGTCGTTCTCGCCAGACGGCACGCGGCTGGCCAGCGCGGCCGGCGGGCGGGTCACGGGTATTCGATCGGACTCTCGGCCGCGACCACCATCGATGTGCCCGTGCCTGATGCGCGCATCGCCCTGTTCTCGCCAAGCGGCGACTCAATCTACGCAGTTTCGGGTCTGGCGAGCCTCCGTCCTGGATGCAGCCAGCGGCGCCGTCATCGCAAACTCTGGCGACTAGCGTTGCTGCGGGAACTGCGTCAGCCGGTTCCCTGAGCGCCGACGGCACTCGTCTGCTTGCCCCTGCGCCGGGAACGAATGCGGCGTACCTGTACGACACGGCGACGGGCGAGCAACTGCAGATCTTTCAGGCTGACACGGCAGCGCTGTCGCCTGACGGGACGCGCGTAGTGGGCTTTTTCCCCGGTCGTTACACCGTGGTACGACGCCACGAACGGCTCGTCGCTGCACGGCATTTCCCTTACCGACACGGATGGAGAGACTGACCAAGGTGGGCGTCCGGTCGACATTGAGTTCACGCCTGACGGTTCACGCACGGTCAGCGGCGATCACGACAACGTCGTGAGGGTCCGCGATGCGGAAACGGGCGACATCCTGCTCGAGATGGCTGGACACGGCGGCCCAATCAAGCAGATTCGCGTCAGCGACGACGGCAAGCTCGCGCTTTCCGCTGGCTACGACGGAGGGGCGCGCCTGTGGGATCTCGAAACCGGCAAGCTGCTGCGGTACTTCCCAGGGCACGAAGGACTCAGCGTGACCAGCGTGGCCATTTCTCCGGACGGTCAGACCGTGGCGATCGGCTCCGCCGACGGCAGCGTGATCATCGCTCCAACGTCCATCGACAGCCTGACCGCGGAGGTGTGCAACAGCGTCGAGCGACAGCTCACGCAGGCGGATCGGACCGCGTACGGCCTGGACGAACAGGACCAGCCCTGCCCAAGCGCGCAGTAAGATCGGCCGATGGCTGTCGACTACTTTCCTGCATGCGTCTTCCCAAGCCTCCACCACCCGACGATCTGACCGCCTCGCCGCGGCCATCGCGCCGTTCCTTGGCTTCTTCACCGGCCCTTACTCCGAGCTCGTTTCGGACCCGACGGTCGCGAACTTCGCCGTCGGCAATCCGCAGGAGCTCGCGATGCCGAGCTACGTGGACGCGATCCGCGCCCATCTGGAGCCGCAGAACAAGGACTGGTTCGCCTACAAGATGAGCGAGCCGAACGCGCAAGCCGACCGTGGCACGAACGATGAGCGCGGTCACAGGTCTCGAGTGGGATCCGCAGGACGTCAACATGACCAACGGTGGCTTCGCCGCGCTCGCCGTCGCGTTCCGAACCCTCCTGGAGCCAGGCGACGAGGCGATCTTCCTCTCCCCGCCGTGGTTCTTCTACGAGCAGCTGATCATCGCCGCGGACGCGACGCCGGTCCGTGTCAAGTTCGACATGCCCGACTGTCGCCTCGACCTGGCGCGCATCGAGCAGGCCATCACGCCGCGCACGAAGGTCGTGGTGATCAACTCGCCGCACAACCCCAGCGGCCAGATCTTCAGCCGCGACGAGCTGGAGGGTCTCGCGGCCATCCTGACGTCCGCGTCGCAGCGCCACGGCCACCCGATCTACATCGTCAGCGACGAGCCCTACCGCAAGATCGTGTTCGACAACGCGGAGTTCCACTCGCCCGGCCGAGTTCTACCCGCACACCGTCGTCTGCTACTCGTACGGGAAGCAGCTGCTGGCCCCGGGGATGCGCATCGGCTACCTCACCTGGTCGCCCGAGATGCCAGACCGTGAGCAGCTTCGAAACGACACGTTCATCAACCAGTGCGCCGGCGGCTACCTCTTCCCCAACGCGCTGCTCCAGCACTCGATCGAGGACCTGGAGCCGCTGTGCATCGACATCGGCGCACTCGAGCAGCGGCGCGAGCAGCTCGTTGGCGCGCTCCGCGAGCAGGGCTACGAGACCAGCTGGCCGCAGGGCACGTTCTACGTCATGGCGCGCTCGCCGATCCCCGACGACGAGGCGTTCGCGCGCATCCTCAACCGCCACAAGGTGCTCGTCCTGCCGGGCACGATCGTCGAGACGCCCGGCTGGTTCCGCATCAGCCTGACCGCCTCAGACGAGATGGTTGAGCAGGGCATCCCGGCGTTCGCGGCCGCCAGGAGCGAGGCCATGAGCGAGGCGACCACACCAAGTTGACCTACGAACAGGCGATGGAGCTCGTCGTCAAGGGCTTCGAGATTGCCGGAGTCGCGATCCTGTCCATCGGCTCGATAGCCGCCCTGAGCAGGTTCGTCCGCGACTTCTTCAGCGGGGCACGCACCACTGCCTACAAGACTGCCCGCCAGGGTGTCGGGCACGCCATTCTCCTGGGCCTGGAGGTCCTGATCATCGCCGACATCGTGCGCACGATCACGATCGACCCAACGCTCGAAAGCGCCATCAGCCTCGGCGTGATCGTGCTGGTGCGGACGTTCCTCAGCTTCTCACTCGAGATCGATCTCGAGGGCACGCTGCCGTGGCGTCGCGGCAAGCCCGAGGGATCCCCGGAGGTGTCGACATGAAGGTCAGCTTCGTCGCCGGTTTCGGCCCGATCGTCCGCGATCCGGCCGCCAGCCGCGAATGGTGGCAGCAGGTCCTGGGCATGGAGATGCCCGAGATCGCGCCCGACTATTACGGCACAGACGACCTCGACGGCGTGAAGGCGTTCGCCGCCTGGCCGCTGGCACACGCCGCCGAGAACACCTTCGGCACGGCCGAATGGCCCGCCGACGTGCCGCTTCCGCAGGCGTGGATAGAGCTGGACGTCGAGTCGGCCGATGCGGTGAAGGAAGCCGCCGACGAGCTGGTCGCCAAGGGCCACCGACTGCTGCGCGAGACCAAGACCGAGGAGTGGAAGCAGACCACTGCCCGCCTGCAGAGCCCCGAAGGACTGCTGGTGGGCATCAGCTTCACGCCCGTGGATGCACCGCGACGGCAGCGGTGGCGAATCCGAGGACGACGGCGAGAGCGAGACCGGGGCGCCCGACTCCTAGCGGGCGCGTGACGATGCCCACATTCGCAGAATCAGTCGCCGCCGGCGGACGTCAGGTCGGTCACGATCGCCCGGACGACCCGATCGAGATCGTCACCTACGACCTCGACTGGCCGGATCGCTTCGAGGAGATCCGCGCGCGTCTGGCCGCGGCACTCGGGCCAACGGCGCTGCGAATCGACCACGTCGGCTCCACGGCCGTGCCCGGCCTTGCCGCCAAACCAGTTATCGACGTCCAGGTGTCCGTGCCCGACGTCGAGGACGAAGCCGCGTACAAGAACGCCATCGAGGGCCTGGGCTTCGAGCTGCGCTGGATCGAGACGGGCCATCGATATTTCCGCCCTACCGCCGGAGCTGCCGCGCCTGGCGCAGATCCACGTGTGCACCATCGGCAGCCAGTGGGAGCGCGTCCATCTCCTGTTCCGTGACTACCTGCGCACGCATGCTGAAACGCGATGGGCGTACAAGCAGCTCAAGTGGCAGCTGGCGACCGAGTACAGGGACGATCGGATCGCCTACACCGATGCCAAGAGTCCGTTCATCGGAACGACGCTAACCGCCGCCGAAGAATGGGCGACAGAGACGGGCTGGACGCCCTAGTCGGCTTGGTCCGCCGGCGCCTAGTCGACCTGGCCAACCATCGCGTTGCGCTCGAGGGAATTTGACAGGACGGTAACCACGCGGACGCTACTGAACACAAGGTCCAGATAGCGTCCGGCGGCCGCGTACACGCCTACGGGCGAAGCCGCACTCACGATCGCTGCCACAAGCAACGTCGCGATGACACCGCCGAGAAGCCGCCTCGCGACGTGCCACGAAGCGACCATCCCTCGAGCGCTCCCCCCAAAAGCGATGGCTGGCATCTACAACTCCTCCGCTGACACCACGCTTCGTAGTGTCAGGCCACTGTAGGCGGCCACGCGCTTCGTCCGCGGCATCCGCTACGCCGCGTGGGCCTAGCGAAGTCATTGCATTTCTACGTATGCTTCGCGCCTCACCAAGCTTCGTACCGAGGAACTCATGGACTTCGGATTCACGCTCAAGACCGACCACACGCTCGAGCGCACCATCGCGCTCGCCCAGCAGGCGGAGGCCGGCGGCTTCGGCTACGGCTGGCTGTTCGACTCGCACATCCTGTGGAAGGACCCCTACCCGATCCTGACCGTGATCGCGGGGAACACGCAGAAGCTGCTCCTGGGCACGTGCGTCACGAACCCGGCGACGCGCGAGCCCAGCGTGACGGCCAGCACCCTGGCCACGCTCGACGAGATCAGCGGCGGCCGGATGGTCCTGGGCATCGGCCGCGGTGACTCGGCGCGTCGCGTCGAGGGCAAGCCGCCGACCACGCTGGCGCGACTGGAAGAGGCCACCAATCTGATTCGCGACCTGGTCGAGGGCCGCACGGTCAACCAGGACGGCACCGACATGCACCTGAGCTGGACGCGCGGCGACAAGCTCCCCGTCTGGATCGCCGGGTATGGGCCAAAGGCGCTCGAGCTCACCGCGCGCATCGCCGACGGCGTGATCCTCCAGCTCGCCGATCCGGACCTCATTCATTGGTTCGTGACCCAGCTCCGTGGCTACGCCACACAGCACGGCCGCAACCCGAACGAGATCAAGGTCATGGCCGCGGCGCCGGCGCACGTTGGCGCCATGGACATGTGCCGCGATCGCGTCCGCTGGTTCCCGGCGCTCGTGAGCAACCACGTCGTCGACCTGGTCAACAAATACGACCCGTCCGAGCTGCCGCCCGGCCTGACCGGCTACGTTCGCAACCGCGAGGGCTACGACTACCTGCACCACGCCGAGGTCGGCTCGGACAACGCGGACTTCGTGACCGACGAGGTGGTCGACCGCTTCACGCTCATCGGGCCCGTCGAAAACCACATCGCCAAGCTGAAGGTGCTGGCCGAGGCCGGCGTCGACCAGTTCAACATCTACCTGATGAACGGCGACGAGGAGCAGACGCTCGAGATCTACAGCCGCGAGATCATCCCGGCCACGCGAGGCCTCGTCGCGACCCACGCGTAAGACGCGACAGCGCGGCCGCCGGCGACCGTCGGCGGCCGATGTTCTCGGAGCGAGAAGTAACGGCCAAGTAGCCAGGCGAGCGGGTCCGGCAAACAGCCGCTTAGGGGCCGCAAACGCCCTTTATTTGGCCTGCCTGTTCCTCCGCGGGATACATCCGGGCAGCGAGCGGTCGAATTCTGGTTCTGGTTGGCCGGTACTTCTCCCCGGGAGAACACGGATTCCTTCCGTTGCCGGCGGACGGCGAGACCACATGGACCCGATCCAGCAGCGCCCACGCTCACCGTTAACAAAGCGGTATAGCCATGTAACACCGGCCGCAGTCGCTGCAACTCTGGGCGAGCGACGTCCGGAACGAGAGTCTTCTCAAATGGCGCAATGGGCAGCGCACACCGACGCCCGTGGCTTCGTGCGCGTGAATTTGTGGAGGACCCTGAATGACCAGACGTTGGCTAGTGCTGCCTGCAGCACTGATCCTGATCGTGGCGGCCTGTGGCGGCGGCGGAGCGACAACGGCACCGGCAACCAGACCAGCCACGACGACGGCCCCGGCGACCGCCGCGGCATCACACACACCAGCCGCGAGCGCGCCCGCAAGCGCGCCAGCGAGCGCGCCGGCGCGCCGAGCGAAGCCCAGGCACAGCCCCGAGGTGAGAGCCCGCGCGAGAGCACCCCGGCGGAGACCGCCGGCGCGAGCGCAACTCCTGTGGCGATTGAGTGCAACGCGACTGCGGGCACGCCGTCGACCGGTGACCCGTTCGATCCGAGCAGCATCACCGGCGCGGCCGATACTTGGCCACTGGCAGTCGTCAGCTGCCGAGAACGCCGCGCTCGACTGCGCGTTCCAGGGCTTCGCGCTGACCTATCCGAATGTCGACCTGACCAACGACTCGATCGCCGGCGACTATCCGGCCCAGATGGTCACTCTGCTTCGGCGCCCAGAACCCGCCGGACGTCTTCTACGTCAACGGCGACAGGGCGCTCGACTGGGAGGCCGCAGGCTTCCTGCTCCCGCTCGACGACTACATCGCCAACCAGGGCTTCGACATGAGCACGTTCTTCCCGGGCTATCAGGACACCTTCAAGGGAACCGACGGGAAGACCTATGGCATTGCCAAGGACGGCAACACCATCGCGATGGCCTACAACACCGACCTGGTGGAGACGCCGCCGACGACGCTCGACGACCTCATCACCGCGACGACGGCCCTCAAGGACAACGACCGATCTGCAGGCGCCGATGTGCCTCAACCCGGGTCTCGATCGCGGTCTCGCATTCATCTATGCGCAGGGCGGCGAGCTGCTCAACGCCGACAACACGGCCGAGGCAATCTCAACGGACGCCTCCAAGGCAGCCGTCCAGTGGTACATGGACCTGTTCAAGAACGGCCTCGGCATCTCCGGCACCGTCAGGCGAGCTCGTGCGGCGAGCAGCTCGGCAAGGGCGACGTCGCCATCGTCTTCGAAGGCGGCTGGCTCAAGGGTGGCATGGACGCCACGTACCCGGACATCAATTGGGCGTTCGCCGAGATGCCACAGGGCAGCATCGGCGCGCCGATGACCATCTCGTACACCGCTGCCTACGGCATCGGTGCTGACAGTGCCAACCCGGACCAGGGCTGGACTGCATTGCAGTACCTGACCGGCCCGGACGGCATGCAGCTGTGGACCGAGGGCGGCATCGCCGTTCCGTCCCGCTCGGACGTTCCGGTTCCGGAAGGCTTCGAAGCGATCGTGGCAGGTGCGCGCCGTACGCACGGCCCGGCGCTGGCTTCATGCCTCATTACACCGACGTCCTGAAGGCGTTCGGTGATGAGTTCCTGCAGCAAGTGACGAACGGCACGTACTAGGTCGATCCGGTCGTAACCGCCACGTCGGCGGCCATCACAACGGCCCTGAGCGGAGGCCAGTAGATCTCGGGGCAGCCGCCTCGAATCGAGTCAGATTGACGAGCGGCGGTCGGAGGAATCCGGCCGCCGCTCGTCCTAACTGAGGGAGGGAGGACCAGGGAGTCCCACCCGGGCGCAGCGCCCGCGGGTCGGCAGCGGGCCGCCGCAGTCTGCCGACAGCAAGAGCCCGCGAGTCGTGTCAGCGCTCGCCGGGAAGCAATCGCCGGCTACGCGTTCATCTCCATCCCGATGCTGCTGTTCGCCTTCCTGAGCATCGGTGTCTTCATCTACGCGACCTACATCAGCCTGTGGAACTGGAACATCCGCACCGGTCCGGTCAACTTCGTCGGCCTCGACAACTACGCGAACATCCTCAACGCACCGCTGTTCCAGACCGCGACTCAAGAACACTCTCTATTACGCGGTGATCTGGGTGCCGCTGACGATGGTCATCGGCCTGTTCCTGGCGATCATCGTCAACCAGAAGATCCACGGCCGCTCGTTCTTCCGAGCGGCTTTCTACTTTCCGGCGATCGCCAGCTCGGCCGCGATCACGGTGCTCTGGCTGTTCCTCATCGTCGCCGAGCGGCCTGTTCAACGAGATCCGCGCCGCGCTTGGGCTGAACCCGGTCTTCGTCTTCTTCGGCTTCGTGCCCAACCAGGACTGGATGGGCAACTACCACACGGCGATGAACTCGATCATCATCCTCAACGCCTGGACGACATCGGGCACGTTCATGCTCTTCTACCTGGCGTCGCTGCAGTCGATCCCCTACGAGGTCTACGAGGCGGCCGCGATCGACGGCGCCAGCGCGTGGCAGACGTTCACCAAGATCACGTTCCCGCTGCTGAAGCCCGGCCACTTCTTCGTCGCGACGGTCGGCATCATCGGCGCGCTGCAGCTCTTCGATCAGTCGTTCATCGCCGGCGGCGTCGACGGCGCGCCGGTGAACTCGCTGATGACGATCGTGCTCTATCTGTACAACCAGCTGTTCAAACAGCTGAACCCTGGATACGCCGCAGCCGTGGGGATCGTGCTCTTCATCATCATCTTCGGCGCGACGCTGATTCAGCGGCGCCTCTTCGGCAGCGCCCCGACGTGGTGAGCGAACGATGAGCGTCGCATCGACTCCGGCAGCAATTACCAGAGACGACGACAGGGTCATTGACCGTCCCGGCCGGCAGGGCAAGTGGCGCACGCGGCTCGCCTACGTCCTCCTGATCGGCTACGCCATCCTGATGTTCATCCCGTTCGCGTGGACGGTCATCACGTCGTTCAAGACGCTGCCCGACTCGGTCAGCCTGACCATCATTCCGCAGCCGTTCACGCTCGACGCGTACGAGTACGTCTTCCGCGAGCTGCGAGCCATCCGATCTCGACGCTGTTCTGGAACAGCCTCGTCATCGCGGTGGTCGTGACGCTGAGCAACCTCGTCCTCGGGCAGCCTCGCCGGCTATGCCTTCGCGCGGCTGCGCTTCCGCTTCCGCGAGGTGCTGTTCCTGCTCGTGCTGGGGACGCTGATGATCCCCGACCAGCTTCGCCTGGTGCCCATGTACACGGCCTTCAACCAGCTCGGGCTGACGAAGGGCATCGGCCAGTACGTGTCCGTGATCATCGTCCTGGCGATCTCGGCCACCAGCATCTTCCTGATGCGCCAGTATTTCCTGACGATCCCGCGCGACCTCGAGGAGGCCGCGCGCATCGACGGCGCCGGCTTCTTCACGACCTTCTCGCGAGTCATGCTGCCACTCGCCGGACCGGCGATCGCGGCCGTGGCGGTGCTCCAGTTCCAGGGCACGTGGAACGGGTTCTTCTGGCCGGTCGTGTTCCTGACCGACAAGTCGCACTACACGCTGCCGATCGGCCTCGCGTTCTTCAAGTTATCCGGCGGATTCGGGACGAACTGGCCGCCGCTCATGGCGACCGTGGTCATCGCCACGATCCCGATCGTGCTCGTCTACATCTTCTTCCAGCGCTACTTCGTGGAGGGGATCGCTGCTTCAGGCGTCAAGGGCTGACGAGACGCTCCGCGTGGAGCCCGTGCGCGCGCGACGCGAGCACCCGCCGTCGCCCCGGAGCTGCGTGTTCCGGCCGCGCCCACCGTTCGAGGCGTCCTCAGGGACAGCCTCCAGGACTTCTTCTTCAACTCGTGGCGACTCGTCCCGGCCAACGTCATCTGGGGAGCGGGGCTGATCCTGGTCCTGGCCGCTGCGATCGTGGCGCCGCTCATCGGCCTGGTCGCACTCTTCCTCCTCGCCCTGCCCACCGTCGGCGTCTTTCGCCTCGCCGCACTCATCACCCGCCAGCAGCCAGTCGCGTTCAGCGACGCAATCGGGCGTGGCGTCAGTTCCTCGTGCCCGCGCTCGCGACCGGCGTGGTAGTCGGAGGCGCCGGCGTCGTGCTCGTCTTCAACATCGTGTCGGGCTTCCTGTCGGCCGAGCTGATCGGCTGGGCGTTCGCCACCCTGGCGCTGTGGGGCTTCGCCGCCTTGATATCGGTCGCCCTGGCCTTCTGGCCGCTGCTGGTCGACCCCGTCCGTCAATCGGAACCCGTCCGTGCCCGCATCCAGCTGGCAGCAACGGTGATCCTGAGCTCGCCCCGCCGGTTCGTGGGCCTGATCCTGGTCGTCACCGTGATCACCGTGATCAGCGCCATCCTCTTCGCGGCGCTGCTCAGCGTCACCATCGCGTACGTGGCGGTCGTCATGTGCCGTTACGTTCTGCCCGCCGCCGATCGTCTTGAGGGGCGACGAACGGAACCCGAGCCTGTCGCGTACTAGACGCGCAGGTCTAGGCACGCGCAGCAGGACCACGCGCACGACCGCCGCACGCGCGTGAGGCAATCCGCGTTACGGTAAAGGCGGAGGCGCTACCAATTTGAACTGTCCGAACTGCGGAACGCGGAACTCCAAGAGCTCCGCGTACTGCGCCAAATGCGGATTCCGGTTGCCGACAGCGGCCGGTCGAGGCGCGGGAGTTGCATATCGACGGGCGGACACCGCCGAGCCACACGGCGGCGGCGGTACGGGCCTGCTCGCGTTCGGTGCGGTGCTGTTGGCCGGAATGCTGTTCGCGGTCGGAGCTGTTGCGCTGTTCCTGTCGGCGCCGCCCGCGCCAGCGGGAGCCCCGATCCTGGGCGCAGACGCATCGCCAACCTCGACGCCTGGACATCTTCGTCCAGGAAACCCCCACGCCTCCCCCGCCGCCCACGGACACTCCCATTCCGTCGTCCTTCTTCACGCCCACGCCGCTGCTGTCGCTGCCGATCGACACGCCGCATCCTGAGCCCGACCATCCCGGTCATCACGCCGCCACCGCCACCGCCGACACGCCACGCCATCGCACACGCCGCGGCCGACACCCACCGCCACGCCCACTCCGACGCCGACGACTCCACCGTTGGCCTGCGCCGGTGCTCCGGGGACCAACATCAAGTCGATCATCATCGGCTTTGGAAACGCCGAGTCACACGGTCCGCTCAGCAAGACGTGGTGCATCCACACCGTGACGTTCCGGCCGTTTGGGCAGAGCTACCCCGAGCCCGGGACCACACGCCTGCTCGTCGACAACCGGTCGATCGCCGCCGACCACTGCACGGCCGAGGAGTGCAACGCGGAGCAGTCCCGGACCTTTGCCCTGCCGCGCACCGCGCCCGCTGGCTCGACCCTGATCTATCGGTTCACCTGCGTCGACAACCCGGGAACACACCGACGTCGACGAGTGCACCGATGCGAGCGCCGGCGGATCGACGATCCAGATCGACTACGAGGTGCTTCCCGGCTCGTAGAGATCGGTGGGCTACGTCGAGCCGATGACTCGCGTGAGCAGCACGAAGCCGTTATCCGAGCCAGGCCATCGATCGGTCAACGCCTGAATACCGATGCGGCGCCGAACGTAGCGCATGGCGACCACGGCGACGATGACATCATCGAGCGGGCCGAGGCCGGGGATGAACTCGGGGATCAGGTCGATGGGGCTGATGATCCAGATGAGCAACCCGACGAGCACAACGCGCACGTCCAACGGTGTCGAGCGATCGGCTATCAGGCCACGGATCAGCCGGAGCGTGTCGGGGACGATGCCCAGCAGCTCGCGGATCGGAACGTCTTTCGGCCTCAGCAGCCAGAAAATGACCAAGAGGACGGCCCAGACAGCGAGAAGGCCCACGACGATGCCGATGACGACGTTCAGGTCCACTTCGAAAACGGTACCTATTGGTGAATTGGGATTCGGCTGAGTCGGACTTATACTCTCGGACTCGCCTGATCGAATTCAGTCGAGGGCCAAACCACGGGGGACAGATGATCTGCCTCAACTGCGGTCGGCCTATCCCGTCGGGGGGATCATCCCTCTGCGACCGATGCCGCGAGCGGCGTCCAGGGGTCGAACGGGCACGGGGCGGCGTCATATATCAGCGAACACGCGAGACAGCGCGCGTGGGCGGACGTGGACCAGGAATCCTTGTCGCCGGCGTGCTGTTCCTTGCTGCGCTGATCTTCGCCGGCGGCACGCTCGCCGTTTTCATGGCGCCCAAGGATCCCGCGGCCACCGATAACGGCATCGCCTTCGTGCCCGGCGCCAGCCCATCGCACCTCGCGATCTTCGAGCAGATCACACCAACGCCCGAAGTCACGCCCGCCCCCACGGCGTGGTTCCCGTCGTTCACGCCAACGCTGGATCCGTTCGGCTCACCGACGTTCGAGATCACGCCAGGGCTACCGACCGACACGCCCACCGCCACTCCGACCGGCACGACTCCCGCGCCAGATCACCCCACGCCCGACTCGCCCGCCAACGGACCCGCCAGACCGCGAACGCCACGCCCGACTCGACCGCCAACTCCTACGCCGACTGCAACATCGCCACGACCCGACGGCGACGGCGTACCCAATGCGACCGACAACTGTCCGAACGACTCAAATCCAGGCCAAGCCGACAACGACCACGATGGACCGTGCAATGCATGCGACAGCACGCCCAACGGGCCCGACGCGGATGGTGACGGCGTGGCGGACGCTACCAAATGCCCGAACGACGCGAACCCCGGCCAGCAGGACACGACCATGACGGACAGGAACGCTAGCACTCCAACGGGCCAGACTGACGGCGACGGCGTGGCCGACGCCACCGACAACTGCCCGAACGACGCCAACGCAACCAGAACGATTTCGACGAGACGGTCAGGGTGACGCCTGCGACAACGACTCGACGGCGACAACGTCAATAACGCGCAGACCTGCCCAGACGTTGAAGCAACCGGGCAAGAAGATCCTGACGGCGATGATGCTGGACGGATCCGCCCGCGTCGCCGGCATCACGCTAGGCCTCGCACCCGATGCGTCACACGCGCATTGCGTCTCTCGTCGCGGCAGAGCGACTCGATCCAGGCTCGTCCCGGAGTGATCCGAGCTAGGACGCCTCGGGGTCCTCGTCCTCGTTTTCGGGGTCTTCCAGCTCGCGCTCCCACTCGGTGCCTGGAATCTCGCCCGGGATCAGCTCGCCGTCGCTGATGGCTCCCTGGAACTCGGGCGCCGACATCGAACCGCTCGACATGCCCGCCGCCTGCATCGTGGTCGTCTCGGGAACGTCAGGCATGGCAGGCTTGGTGTGATGGAAGCTCGAGCTGGGCGGGAACCGCCAGCCCTCTGCTTCGGCTTCCTTCGCCGGGATGGTGATCGCAACCTCTCCGTCGGCCGCTGAGGCCACGTGGTCGATCGGGATGTAGAGGGTGTGGTGGATCCACTTCCCTTCCTTGACGACGAGGTGATCGTCGTAGACCTCGCCGACGACGCCGAGGAACTTTCCGTGCGAGCCGATGACCTTCCAGCCCGGTTGGGCGCCCTTCTTCTCTTCAGTCATGCGGAGACGCTAACACGAGGGTCCAGCCTGTTCGCCGGCCGATTTCCGCTGGGATACCTAGCGCGTCGCTACGTAGGCGTTTGGGTGACATGCCGGGTATGCACGGCTCCCGATGAGGCGTTAACTGGCCTCAACACGCCGAGAGGGCCTGAGAGGAGAACCATGAATCGATCTATTCGCCGTTCCGTCTGGAAGCCGATGGCCTTGATGGCCGCGCTCGTCGGGCTGATTGCCCTGCCGGGCTCAGTGGCTGCTGCGGCCGACCCGGTCCTACATTCAACGTCTACATGGGCGACAACTGTGTCGGCGGCACCGCAGCCGGCAACGCGAGCGTTCACCTGGTCTGGACGGACGCACGGCAACAACCTAAGGCGGACAGGATCGTGGTGTCCTCGCCGTCCGGCGAGCTGGGCGTTCTGCTCGCACAAGGCCGGGGTCGTGGTCGAGACCGGTGACGACGCTCAATGCGAGCGATGGCACGTCGTCCAGCCACTTCGACGTGTCCCGCTGCTGACTGCTCTTCCAGAACCGCGACACGAACACCTACAAGGGCTTCGGCCCTGCAGGCGAATACGTCAAGCTGATCTGCGGGCTGTCGAACGGTTTCGAGCCGTGCTCGCAGACCTGGAAGCTCCTCGTCAACTCGGAGGGCCGCTGGTCGCTCAACCCGCACTGGGACGTTAGCGGCGACGAGGACATGGGCCTCAGCTACAAGAACGCCGACGGCAACAAGCTCCAGCATCTGGAACACGTCTCCGTTCGTGACCGTCACGATCGGGCAGGCGGCGTTCAGCGGCGCGCACGAAGGCAGGAACGACCGCCACGGTCGTGCTCAAGAAGGCAAACCTTGATGTTCGAGGGACGGCCAATCCGACCGGCGCCATTGGCTACGGCACGTTTAACAGTCGTTTCCGCGACATGGGCGGCAACAAGGTCAAGGTCCACGTTGGCGACATCGTCACTTCAGACATGGCCTCGGACGTTGACTTCATCGTCTCCAACATCACTGCCACCGCCAACGTCATCGACCGGACATGTGACCGGGAACTGCGTCCCGAACAGCCTGTGGTTCATGACAGTGTTTCGAAATGGCGTGGACGTCGACTACGACGATTGGCGGTTCGATTCGGATACCCATTTCAACGCCAACTTCTCATCGCTTCCCCTCATGGCGGGCGATCGAGTGCTGGTCAGCTGCCAACTGCCCACGCGCGACCGCATCCAGAAGTGGTTCACCGCGGCCTAGCCTCCTCCTGGCCGCACTTGATCGGCGGGACCGTTTTCCGTTTCGACGGAGCGGTTCCGCCGATTACCATTTCGGCCGACCTGAAGGACCACACCAGGTCAACGTCACGAGGAGAGGACACCCTGTGAACAATTCCGTTCGACGACGAAGGTGGAGCTTGGCCGCGATCGTGTCGGCCCTGTTCGGCTTGATGCTCCTTCCGGGATCCGCCGCTGCCGATCCCATTTCGTACGCCTTCAACGTGAAGATAGGCACAAACTGCATCCAAGGCACAGCCGCCGCAGACGCCACCGTCCACGTCGTCTGGAAGGACTCACACGGGTCACGCAAGGACCGCTGGGACGTGGGCGCGTCGTCATCAGGAGACTGGTTCTATTGCTCGGCCAAGGCCGGGGTGATCGTCGAGACAGGTGACAGGCTCACGGAAAACGACGGAATGTTCAGTCACTCATTTGTCGTGCCGGAGCTGACGCTATTCCAGAACCGCACCGACGACGTTTACAAGGGCCGCGGCCCAGCGGGCGACATGGTGAGGCTGATCTGCGGCCTGTCCAACGGCTTCGAGCCATGCACTCAGGCCTCGAATCTGCGGGTGAACCCAAACGGCCAGTGGGGCTACAACCCGCACTGGGATGTGCGCGGCGACGAGCAGATGTCCCTCAGCTGGAAGAGCGCAGACGGCGACAAGGTCCTTGTGTCGAACGTCTCACCGTTCGTCGCCGTGACGATCGGTCGAGCGACGGCCAACGGCTCCACCCGTTCCGGCTCGGAGGCGCAAGTCGCGCTGCTGCGCAATGACGAATTCACCGGCATCGCCCGTGACGTCGGCGATCTTCACTTTGGGTTGTTTAGCAGCGTATTCCGCGACGGTCATGGCCACAGAGTGCGAGTACATGTGGGCGATCGCATCTATTCCGATATCGCATCCGACGCGGACTGGGTCGTGACCGATATCTCTTCGCACACCAACGCCTCGACCAACAAGGTCGCCGGTCAGTGCGGTTTCTCGACCTCGTACATGGTCAACGTCTACCGAAACGGCGTGCCGGTCGACTTCGATCATTGGTTTACCAACCCCAACGGCCACTTCGACACGCACCTCTCGATCCAATCTGGCGACCAGGTCCTGATTTGGTGCCAGCAGCCGACCGGCGACTGGATCCGCAAGTACTTCGACGTCGCCTAAGCCTCTTTATCGCCCCGCTGTGGGGCGGAGATCGGGTCGGGACGAAAGTCTCGGCCCGGTTCTGTGTTTAGTTCCCAGGCATGACGCGCAGCATGTGCGTCGCCGTCATCGGGTCCCCGTTGGAGCTGGTCGTCATGACCTGGACCGGGTACGTGCCGGCAACGCCCGCCCTGCCGGTGAGCCGTTAGTTCCAGCTGCGTACCCGGCTCGATGGCGCCGAGCGCGCACAGAAGCTCGCTCCCGTTGACCCGGCAATCACCTCCCGGGAGTGTGCCCGTCCCGGGCTCGATCCCGTCTGGCAGGTCGACGATGATGTTGTTCTCGAGTAAGGCGTACGGGGCGTTGGACCTCAGAGGGAACGGGATCTTGAACCTGGCGAACTCCCCTACGCGGGTCGTCTCTGCCACAGGCTCGGACGAGACCCCATATCCCTCCAGTAGGGCCTGCCAGTCGGGCTCGACGTCTTCGCCGAGGTGCTGGCTGAGGTTCGTGGGCGACGCGCCGGTGGCCGTCATGCGGTAGATCTCGACATCGCCGATGCGGTCGGTCTGGAACGCAATGAACCCGCCATGCGGCGACCAGGTCGGCGCGGCATCGTTCGCGGTGCTGCTGGTGAGGTATGAGACGCCGCGAGTCGGGACGTCAAAGACGACGACATCGAGCGCGCCATTCAGACCATCTTCCGTGGACGCGGCCACTTTCGCGCGGGTCGGGTGCCACGACGGCTGGCCGTCCAGGAACCCCGCGTGCAGGAACCGAGCAGGGCTTGTGACATAGATGTCGAAGTCGGGGTTCGGCGCCCGTGGGTCGCCCCAAGGCGAATCGTGCGAATACGCCAGGCGTGACCCGTCAGCTGACCAGTCGGGCTGTCGATCCTCGTCAGGACTCGGGTTCACGGGACCGCTCAGGGCACTGCCGTTGGCGTTCATCTTGTAAATCTCGAAGTTCCCGCTGCGGTCGCTCGCGAAAGCAACGCGCGAGCCGTCGACCCTGACCGCCGGTTCTACGTCTGCGGCCGCGTTGTGGGTGAGTTGGGTGACGACGCCCGACCGGTCGAGCCGGTAGATCTCGTAGTCTCCGTCCCGGTTGCTGGCGAAGAAGACGCGACCCCGCCGGTCGACCGCCGGCTGGGTGTCGTCCGCGTCGTTGTACGTCAGGCGCACCTGGTTCGAGCCGTCGGCGTTCATCACGTAGAGCTCATGAGCGCCGTTCGGGTTGAAGTCCCGCGTACTGGCGAACACGATCTTCTTGGGCAGATCGTCGACCCGAACCGTGACGGCCTGCGGAGTCTCGACGTTGCCCCAGGAGTCGGTGCCGTAGAACGTGACCACGTATTCGCCGTTGTCCTGGATCTTGAAGCTGGTGCTGGCCGCGGTCACGGTCGTGGTCGGGATCACCGTCTGCGCCCCCTGCGTCACCGAGTAGGTGATCTTCCACGGGCCGACCCCGGCGTCAGTGCTGGTGAGCGTCACCGTGACCGGCTTGCTCGTAAACCAATCGCCGTCGCTGGAAGCCGACGACAGTGAGGCCGTAGTAACTGGCGGCGTGAAGTCGCCTGACTCTTGCGTCAGGGCGACCCACGATTCGCGCCGAGCTGGCGGCGGCGAGCTGGACACCCTCTGCGCCACGACCCAGATACCCGTGCCGTCCGGATCGGGCGCGGCACCCTGGTAGTGGCCCCAAGGAGCCGGGCAATCGGTTCCGACCGTGCAGGAGGGAACGCCGTCGCCTCCCGCGACGACCGTTTCCGGCCCGTCGACACAGCTGGTGCACGTCGCGGTGCGAGGGATCCCGATGTAGGCGGCGCCCGGGCCGCCTATCGGCCTTAGGGTGTAGGCCATCGTCAGGTCGCCCCGGGCGTTCGGTGCCGCAGCCGGGTAGAACCTGTCTGCGTCGTCGGGGTCGAACACCCAGTCGCTGACGATGGACAGGCTACTTGGGTAGGCCGTCGTGTCGAGCTGGGTGAAGGCGACGCACGCGTTCAAGATCGAGAACAACGGGTCGCTAAAGACGGTGCAGGCTGTCGTCTGGCCCATCGAGAGCAGGCCGGCCTGCCACGTCGCGAACTGCAGGCGTGTGTCGCCGGTGTCGATGCCGGGCGTCAGACCCGACGAATCCGGCGGCATCGAGAACGAGTTCACGCTGATCGCGTGGCTATCCCACGTCGGCTGCTGCTGGTTGCCCGAGATGCAGCAGCGGGCCACGTTGGTGATGCGCCGCACCGAGAGCCGACTGTTGCTTGCTCCGGCGCCCTGGGCGTTGACCAGGAACTCCTCGCTGCCGATCGCGCCGAACATGATCGCCGGCTGAACCGCGAACGACGGCTCGGTCCCGAACGGGCCCTCGTGGAAGTTCCAGGTGTCCCACCACAGGCAGCACGTGCCGTTGATGAACTGGGACTTCGTCATGGTGCGCACCTTGGCTCCACGGAACGCCTGTGGCGCACTTCCCGACGGTGGAATCGGGAAGTCAAACATGTTGCAGCTGAAGAAAACCGCGCTCGGGTTCAGCCCGAACATTGGGTGGTCGCACCATCGGTCGACGAGAGTGTTGCCGTCGAGCCGCATGTTCAGGGAGAAGAACGTCCATCCACCAGCGGCATCGTCTGTGGCCGAGAGCGCGACGAAGATCCGGGAAACGTGCGGCGCCGAGAGTGGCGGGTTGTTCTCCGCGTCGGCCGCGATGACCCAGAAGCGAGAGATGTAAGGGTCGAACACCGCGCGCGGAGATTGGGTGACGGTGGGGCCCACCGACGCGAAGAACTGTACGAGGGCGGGCGTCGCGGCTGGGCCGAGAGGTAATCCGGCTTTGCTCAGGATGCGGACGCCGCTGTTCGCCACGACGACGATGTTGTGGGGACCGACGGCAAGGTTCGTGTCAGGAGGATTGCCACCGGTGATCCCCGTGAACGCGCCGCCCAGTACCGGGGCGTTCGCTGCGCCGGCTGTCGACGGCGCCGGTGGCCGCCACGCTGCCTCGGCGATGAGAGGTGTCATCGGTGACGCCTCGCCTGTGATCTGCTCGGCGGGGGGCTTTTCCGTCGGCGGCAACTTTCCGGCGTTGGCGAGTTCCTTGTCGCGCAGGGCCTGGGCCGTCATCCCTTCGAGTGACTTGACCTTTTTCGGCTTGGGGATGCGTTGGACGCCGTAGGCAACGACCGCATCAAACGAGGCGAACGTGATGCCCGGCTTCAATTTCCGGCCGGCCGCACCCTGCATCTCCGTGCTGCCACCGGATCCTTCGGGAGTGGTCGCGCCGACCGGCGCAGGCTCCGCCGTGAGTCCTATAGCGAGCGCCCCGAGGAGCAAGACGGTGACGTGACGACGAGAGCGGTGCAGCGACATCGGATCCTCCCGACCCGGGACCCCGACAGTGGTCGCTAGTGGTCGCTTGCGGTCGCCATCGACGCCCTCGGTAGACGTACCTTCCGCCGCGGATCGCCGCCAGTCAATAGGTAATTGACAAGTCGTCGGCTCTGAGGCTCAGTGGTGTTTGAGTCCTGTGGCGCGATTACCATTTGGCCGAGATTGCTCGAGGAGGGCTGGATGCGCACGCTGATCATGAACGGCACGGTCGTGAACGCCGACGGCTCAACGGATGCGGACGTGCTGATTGATGACGAGACGATCTCGGCCGTGGGCCGTGGCACTGGCCGGGTCTGATCTGGCGGCGGGCGTGGACCTCGAGATCGACGCGGCCGGCAAGTACGTGATCCCCGGCGCGATCGACGTCCACACGCACATGGAGCTGCCGTTTGGCGGCACGTTCGCCAAGGACACGTTCGAGACGGGCACGCGCGCGGCCGCGTTCGGCGGGACGACGACGATCATCGATTTCGCGGTCCAGTCGCGCGAGGTTCGTCACTGCGCGAGGGCCTGGACGCGTGGCACGCCAAGGCCGAGGGCAACGCCACCACCGACTACGGCTTCCACATGATCATGTCGGACGTCAACGATTCGACCCTGGCCGAGATGGACACGCTGGTCTCGGAAGGGGTCACCGACTTCAAGCTCTTTACCGCCTACCCGGGCGTCTTCTACTCGGACGACGGAGCGATCTTCCAGGCGATGCAGCGGACGGCTCGCAATGGCGGCACGATCCTGATGCACGCCGAGAACGGCATGGCCATCGACGTCGTTGCGGCCGATCTTGTGGCCGCGGGCAAGACGGACCCCTACTACCACGGCGTCGCCCGCTACCCGATCTTCGAGGGCGAGGCCACGAACCGCGTCATCCGCCTGGCCGAGGCCGCGGGCGTGCCGGTGTACATCGTTCACCTGTCGGCACGCGACGCTCTGGAAGAAGTGCGGGCGGCACGCGACCGCGGCTCTGCCGTCTACGCCGAAACGTGCCCGCAGTACCTCTTCCTGTCGCTCGACGACATGGGCGACGGCTTCAACGGGGCCAAGTTCATCTGCTCTCCCCCGCTGCGACCGGCCGATCACCAGGCCGTGCTCTGGCAGGGCTTGGTCAAGGACGACCTGCAGGTGGTTTCGACCGACCACTGCCCCTTCGACTTCCACGACCAGAAGCAGCTCGGCGTTGGGGACTTCAGGAAAGTGCCGAATGGGCTGCCGGGAGTCGAGGATCGGGTCGACCTGATGCACGACGGCGGCGTCCTCGGCGGCCACCTGACTCCCGAACGGTGGGTCGAGGTGATCGCGGCCGCGCCGGCGCGGATGTTCGGCCTTGCCGGCGTCAAGGGCGTCGTGGCGCCTGGCGCGGATGCGGACCTCGTCGTCTACGACCCGCGGCGCGAGCACACGATTTCGGCGTCGTCGCATCACATGGACGTCGACTATTCGGTCTACGAGGGGCGTCTCGGTGACGGGCGGGTCCGATGTGGTCCTGTCACGCGGCCGAGTCATCGTCGATTACGGCGAGTGGAAGGGTGAAAAGGGCTGGGGCAAGTTCTTGCGCCGCAAGACGGCCCGCGAATATCTGAACTTAATCCGGGCGTGAGCCCGCGTTGACTTAGCGTTTCAATCGGCGCCAGCAAGTGGAGGGTGTGATGTTCAGGAGAAAGACTCAGGCGGAGGACGATGGATCACCGAGGCAGCTGAGTCTCACGTTCGATCAGCTTCTGAAACTGATGATCGTGATCGCGTTGCTCCTGGTGGCCGTTCCCGTGGGCGCCCAGGCGGCCGGATCGTTGATGACCCTCGTTGACTCGACCTACGACCACAAAAGCGCGCGTTGACGCTTCCACCAGCGGGCTACGTGTTGGCGGCATTACCAACAAGCTCCTCGATCAGACAGGAACCATCAGCAAGACCTTCACCTTCTCGTCGGCCTCGTACTCACAGATCCGGATCTTTGCGGAGCATCCCAGTTGCAGCGGCTTCTGCGACACGATGACGATCGAATGCATCGAGGGCACTGCTCGCACCTGCACGCTGCTCGCCGACCAGTCCTTCGACCAGAACGGATACAACGCAATATCTGAGGTACCGGGGCGCACGCTGAGGGTCAAGGTCAATATTCAGTTCGGCGTGGGGTCGTGGCACGTCGTGGTCTACGGACATGCCCCGTAGATTGGGCGATACCAATCGGAACCGAAGATGCCACCGAATACCATCGCCCGAATAACGACCTACGGGAGGATCCGAATGTCCAGGTGGCAATACGCGTGGCTCAAAGACGAGCCGACCGTGGCACTGTTCTTCAGCCACTCACAGGGGCCGGGGTCGGTGCCCGAGTTTTCGTCCATCTTTGGTCCGGCGCTGTTTCCACAGCAGTCCACCGAGTGGGTCCTCAGCTTCGATAAGGCACGCGTCAACGTGCCGTATCTCTCCGGCGTGCTGGGCGATCGCGGCTGGGAGCTGGTCGCGGTCGACTCGCGGCTCCAGCCAGGCGCAGTCGCGCCGTCCCAGCTGCAGACGACCTGGTACTTCAAGAAGCAGACCGAATAGCGCCGCCGAACTACTGAACCCACAGCTGATCAAGAAGTACGCCCAGAGCCCGGGTTGAACTGGTAGTTCCCAACGCGCTGGGATAGAAAGTCTGAGCCCTCGTTCACGAGCGGGGCGTACAGGGCTTTGTCGACGGCCTCCCTGTCTACAGCGGCCCAAGCCGCCGCCGCGGCCGACATGTCCGTCGTCTGAAGGTTCAGCGCTTTGCGATAGAGATCGTCGTAGCCCTGATCGCAATAGTTCGAGAGCCCGTCGGACCCGAAACACGTGTTGCCAATGAGGAATTCGCTGGGTGCCTGAGTGCCGCTGAAGAACTCGAAAACGCCGATCTGATAGCCCTGGCCAAAGTCGTAGACGGCGTCGCGATCGGTCCGCGGGTCGGCAACAGCGTCGTATCCAAGCTCCCGCAGCACGGAAACGATGTAGTCGCGGAATGCGGCGTGGCGCGCAAGAACAGGCCCAACAACGACGTGTTCGCCTGATGTGCCAGACGCAGCGACCAGGTCGCGCGCGCGGTCGAGATCGGGCGCCTGCCACCGACCTCCAGGGTCAGGATGAGTCGTGTAAGGGCAGTACGGCTGGTATCCCAACCATCCAGGCGGAAGGTATTGGCAGGTGACCTCAGCGGCCAGTGCTCCGCCGTAGAAGTCGGCCACGCGCGCCCGATCGACCGCCAGGTTGAGGGCCTGACGGACCTCCAGGTGGTCGAATGGCGCCACGGCGGAGTTCATCCACGCCCCGGTGTAGCTCGCGGACGCGAATTGGAGCTGCGCTGCGTACTGCCCACGCACGTTGGCGAAGGCTTCCGGCCCGATCCGATTGTCCAGGCGGAAGGGCATTAATTCGGCATCGCCGCGCTCAACCATTGCAACCTGCTCATCAGCTGCGATCCCAGTCGACCATTGGATCTCGTCGGGATAGCCATCTGGTCGCACATCAGCGTCCCAAACGCGGAAATTGGGGTTGCGGGCCAATCGAACCTCGTTCTCAGTCGCGGAGGTCACGGCGTACGGACCCGTGCCGGGAAAGGCGCCTTTGACGACCTGGTTCATCGGAACGTCGCCGGGAACTGGAAATGCCATTGGCAGCGACAACTTATAGAGCAGGTCCGGATCCGGCTCAGTCAGATTGAATGTCACAGTCCGGGACGCTTCGTCGGTGAGAATGCCCTGCGACAGATCGCAGCTCTCAACCGTTGAGCCGTCATCCAATTGGCAGGCCTGGGTGCCAACGATCGCCAGGAACTGGAAACGAGCGCCGAAATCTGGGTCCGGGCTGACTTGAAATGCCCGTTCGATTGCTCTCCGGAAGTCGGCAGCCTGTACCGGCGCCCCGGTGGAGTAGATCAGGTCAGGCCGCAGTTGAAACGTGTAAGTGAGTCCACCATTCGTTGCCTGCGGCAGAGACGTTGCAAGGTCAGGCAGCAGGCTCGACCCGACAATTCCACCGGCGTGTCGATATCCAACAAGGCCGTCGGCCTCGAGGTATATCGCGCTGTTGCTTGGCAAGCCGACTGGGTCGAGCTCCAGCGGCTTACTGAAAACGACTTGCAGCTTCCCTCCGCGATGGCTCGAGGCTGACGCTCGCGTCGCAACCCAGACACCGCCTTCGCCGAGGGCAAGCGCCTCCGGTGAGCTGCTGGTAGTGATCCGATTCGGGGCGGCTGCTAGATCCGCGGCATCAAGCCTCAGGACCGAGCCGTCGGGGTCGGCGACCCAGACGGCGGAATCGTCGGCGACAATCGCCGACAGCTTGCCGCCCGTGTCCACAAAGGCGTCAATCTGGTTCTGGGCTGGGTTGATTCGCGAGATTCGGCCGTCGGTCGTGGCAACCCAGACTGCGCCACCGCCCAAAGCGAGACCCACGGGAAGTCCCCCGACCGGGATGGGAGCTGCCAATGTGACTCCGGTCTGCGGGTCGAGATGGGTCACGGTTGCGCCATCGGCGCTCGCGATCCAGACACCGAGATCGCCCGCGACGATCGAGATCGGGCGGGCAGCGACTGGAATTCGTAGGTTGACCGACGCCGTGCTGGGTTCGATACGGCTGATTGTGCTGTCGCCTGAGTTGGCCACCCATACATAACCGGCGCCTGTGGCCACGGCGATTGGTCCATTGCCGACAGGGATCTCGTTTACCACGCGCCCAGTGGCCGTGCTGATTTGCGAGACCGATCGTTGGCCGCTGTTGGCTACCCACACGGCGCCGTCCGTCGCGGCGATACCAACGGGATTGGGCCCGACATCGATGATGCGCATTACGTTCTGCCCGTCGGGCGAGATCTGCGACACCGTGGCGGATCCAGTATTCGTTACCCACAGCGCACCGTCGCTGACAACTGCGCCGCCCGGACGCTGCCCGACATCGATCGATGCCGTAATCACGTTACGGCTGGTGTCGATCAGGCCAACGGAGTTGTCCTTTATCGCGCCCAGCGCAGGCCGCAACCACGGCTGCCAGACCAGCAAGCTTCCAGTCGCGAGGATCAGGGCGATGACGACAATGGCCAGCGCCGTGACGCGCGGCCGGCGCTGCCAAATGGGTCTGGCGCGAGACCGGCGCACCGCGGCCGCGCGGCGCTCACCAAGGTCGATCGATGTTTCGGGCCTTCGGTTGATGGCGGGCGAGCGGCGGCGTAGAGGTGCCACTCCCCGGAGACGCCTTTGAGCGCGCGCGATCCGCGGTCATCGAAAGCCAGGCCGGCCCCGGTGGCGAGGTCGCGGACGGTCGAGGAGACGAGGACCTCACCGGGGGCCGCTTCGGCCATGATCCTTGAAGCGATAGGGACGGTGATGCCTCCGACCTTGGCCCCGACCTGCTCAACTTCGCCGGTGTGTGCTCCGGCGCGGATCTGGATCCCCAGCTCCTGCACGTCATCCACGACGTCCAGGGCACATGCAATCGCATCGGCAGGTGCGTCGAACGTGGCGAAGAAGCCGTCGCCCGCCGTGTCGATTTCTTTTCCGCCGCGCGCCTTGAGCGAGCGCCGAACCAACGCGTGGTGCTGCCGCAAGAGGTCGCGCCAAGCCGCATCGCCCATCTCGGAGGCGTGCTCGGTCGACCCAACGATGTCCGTCATGAGGACAGTCGTCAGAAACCGCTGGGTGCCCCCTCTGGCGCCCGACACGCGGTGAGTTTGCGCGCGCCCGGAAGTCAGCGCAAGGAGCGAGGCAGGCAGCCCGGGTGGGATCTCCACGCGAAGATCCGGGTGGCGCTCACGTTGCACCAGACGAGGCCCGGTTCGTTGGGCGGCGGCGTGCCCACGCGCGCGTCGCGCGCACGACCCACACCTGGTGGACTGAGTACGGCCGCCCGTGGCCGATCGAGATCGCGAGCGCCTCGGCCTCGGCTCGCTTCCGATCCGAGGACCTGATCGAGGCATTCACGTTGCCGAAGGTGTTGACGCACTCGACCTGGATGAGTCGCCGGTTGATGTCGTCGGTCAGGCCGACATCGGTGGACAGCGATGGGTTCGATGGCTTGGTCGGAAGCTCGAACGTGCGTCCATGGCCCACCTTCCGGCCGAGTCGCAGCACCAGCTCCTGCACACCGAGATGGCCAGCGTCGGCCGGCTCCTCCAGCGGATCGCGCCCAAGGGTCAGCTCCAGGTGCAGGTTCAGGACCAGCGCCACCTGCTGCCAAACCTCGAGCGACAGCGTGCCCCCGTCCCCTCGCTCCAGGTCGCTGATGGTTGGCTGCGCCAGCCGCACTCGCTGCCCAAGCTGCGTCTGCGTCCATCGACGACGCCTGCGTGCTCGCCTGACCTTGGCGCCTTCGCGCGAAAGACAGCGGCTGCAGCGTGCGGCTGGCCTGGCCGGCCAACTGCCGACCTCCTCGAGTTCCCATATCCCCTGCATCGTTACGCGAAGCACTTGCCAGTCGCTTAGCGCCGGCTGCACTCCCGAATTTCGCGCCCGAGGGGGCTGCTCGACTCGCCGCTTGTCGGCACATCCATTTCCGATAGTCGATGTGGGCGATGCGGCGGAGCGCAAGGTGCAGCGTGGCCGCCTGGCGCCGACACGCTAAGCGTCGGCTTCCTGCATGCGCTAATGATGTGGGCGAATATCCGGATGCGAGAGGCTGCGTAGGCAGGCCGTCGCTGCAGCCATACACTCGCAGCGTGAGTTGGGCCGAGGTGTTGGTGGCATGAGGGGGCAGCTGGCGCGGCTGGTTGACTTCTACCGCGCCCAGATCGAGCTGATCTGGACGTGGCGGCGCGGCAGGCGGCAGCTCCTGCTGCGCGCCGCGATCAGCTTTGTGGTCGCGTTCGTGAGCCTCGGTGCGACGGCCGCGCTCCTGCCGGGGCTCGCAATTGACACGCCACTTGCGCTCGCGGCCGCGGTCCTCGTGATCGGCCTGCTCAGCGCACTGGTACGGCCGATCCTGCTCGCCCTGGTCGCGCCGATCTCGATCATCCTGATGCTCCTCACCGCGCTCGTTTTCCAGGTGTTCACGATCGTGGTGCTCGCCCCGATCGTGCCCGGCGTCCACGTTCGCGGCCTCGGCGACGCGATCATCGCTGCCCTCGTCTTCGCGGTGATCAGCTCGACTATCACGTGGCTCCTCAGCCTCGACTCGGACGACTCCTACTACTCGACCCTCGTGCGCCGCCTCCTCTCGCGCCGCCCCGACGCCACGCACACCAGCAAGCCCGGCCTGGTCATCATCCAGATCGACGGCCTCGCCCATTCGGTCCTGACCCAACAGATCAACGCCGGCCGCGTCCCGGTCATCTCGCGGTGGCTGCGCGAGGACAAGATGCGCCTCGCCGGCTGGACGACGCTCCTGCCGAGTCAGACCAGCGCCAGCCAGGCCGGGATCATGTACGGCAACAACGACGACATCCCCGCGTTCCGCTGGTGGGACAAGACGACCCAAACCCTGTTCGTCTCCAACCGCGCGACGGACGCGCAGCAGCTCGAGCTACGCCTGGCCGAACAGTCAAAAGCCGCCGCGAAAGCCGCGCGCCACAGCCACAGACAACGGCACGCCCGCCCTGCCAGCGCTCCTGGCGAAGGACGGCGCGAGCATCGGCAACCTTGGTCGCCGGCGGAGCGCAGCGCAGCTACCTGACGATGTCCACGATGCACGACCCCACCAAGGGCCTGGGCCAGAGTCGCTCGTACCTGGCCTTCTTCGTCAGCCCGTACGGGTTCGTGCACGCCATCGTTCTCGGCATCGCGGAGGTTGCCAAGGAGATCTTCCAGGCACGGCGCGCGGCCGCGGCCAAGATCGAGCCGCGCATGTCCCGGCGCGGTCCCTATCCCTTCTTGAGGGCACTCACCAACGTCGTGCTGCGGCCCATCACGACGAGCCTGGTGATCGAGGAGATGCTCCGCGGCACGTCCGTCATCTACGTCACCTACACCGACTACGACGAGATCGCACACCACAGCGGACCCGAGCGCGCGGAGTCGCTGGAGGCGCTCGACGGAGTCGACCGGGTGCTGGGCACCATCGCCCTGGCCGAGGACGACGCGCCGCGCCCCTACAACTTCGTCGTGCTGTCTGACCACGGCCAGACACTTGGCGCCACGTTCCGGCAGCGCTTCGGGACCACGCTCGACGACCTTCTTGAGCAGCTCATGGGCGGCCAGGCGGCGGTAAAGGCGGCAGTGAGCGGCGTGGACGAGTGGCACGTCGTCACATCGTTTGCCTCGGAGCTGACCCGTGCCCGCGGCACGGCCGGCGTGGCCAAGCGTGCCTTCAAGACACGAACCGGCCAGAAGCTCACCGCCCAGGGCGCCGCATCGGTCGGCACGAGCGAAGCGGGCGGCGGACGAGGTACCCGATCTCGTCGTGTGCCCCTCGGGCAACCTCGCGCTCGTCTACTTCCCGCACCTCGATGGCCGCGTTGACCTCGAGACGCTCAACGACAAGTACCCGGACATGGTCGACGCGCTGGCCAATCATCCGGGCGTGGGAGTGGTGATGGTCAGGTCGTCGGCGCATGGCCCGCTGGCCATCGGTGGATCGGGCGTGCGCCATCTCGACAGCAAGAAGGTCGATGGCGACGATCCGCTCGAGCAATTCGGCCCGTACGCCGCGGAGTCGCTCAAGCGCCTCGACGGCATGGGTAACTGCGGCGACCTCGTCTTGATCAGCATGCTCGACCCGGATACCCAGCAGGTCGCGGCGTTCGAGGAGCTGATCGGATCGCACGGTGGCCTGGGCGGCCCGCAGACTGAACCGGTGCTGCTCTACCCGTTCCAGTGGGAGCTCAAGGCCGAGACACTCGTTGGGGCGCCTGCCGTCCACGACCAGCTGATGACCTGGCTGGGCATGGCCGACCAACAGCCCAAGCCGAGCACACAAGCCACCGCCCGCGAGACCCGCGCAGCTGCCCGGCGACGGCGTGGAACCAAGGTCAAAGAGCCGGTGGCGGCATCGTGATCATGGTTGCCAAATGGTGATCAAGGCCGAGGCGACCTTTCTTGGCCACTCCACGGTTCTGCTCGAGATGGGCGGCACGCGGATCCTCACCGACCCGGTGCTGATCAACCGCGTGACCATGCTTCGACGACGTGCGTCTGCCCTTC
The DNA here is from genome assembly GCA_963736895.1 of uncultured Chloroflexia bacterium. GTDB lineage: Bacteria > Chloroflexota > Limnocylindria > Limnocylindrales > CSP1-4 > JALYGJ01. The sequence continues at coordinate 161,120 of CAVTQU010000004.1, read as the reverse complement.
CGCCGGAGACGTACACCGACATCGATGCGGTGGTCATCAGCCACCTGCACCTCGACCACCTGGACGTCCCGTCGCTTCGACTTTTGGGCACCGACACACCGCTGGTCGTCCCGCGCGGCGCCGGGCGCCTGCTCAAGAGGGCCGGCTTCCGCAACGTCGCCGAGCTGCCCAGCGGAGCGTCGATCGACGTGGGGCCGGTCACGGTGACGGCCACGCCGGCCGAGCACTCAGGTTTCCGGCCGCCGTTCGGGCCGAACGCCGAAGCGGTCGGCTATCTCATCGAGGAGTCGGACGAGCGCGTCTACTTCGCCGGCGACACGGACATCTTTCCACAGATGACCGACCTGGCCGGCATCGACCTTGCGCTACTTCCCGTGTGGGGCTGGGGACCACGGCTGGGTCCCGGCCACATGGACCCGCGGCGCGCGGCCGAGGCCCTGGAGATCCTGGCGCCGACGGCCGCCGTGCCGATCCATTGGGGCACGCTTTGGCCTATCGGCATGGCGCGCGTCACGCCAGAGCGGCTCGAGCAGCCGCCGCTCGACTTCGTGCGCCACGCGGCTGAGCGCGCGCCGGACGTGAAGGTCATCGTGACGCCACCCGGAGAAACCATCGCAATCCCTCGCTGACCACCTCGCGGTGCCCGCGGCGGCAAGGGAGCTCTCAGGTTCCTGTAACGCCGCGGAAACCCTCGGCTGCGGCCGGTTTGACTCGGCTGTTGCCCCTCCTGCGCGAACCTGTTCCTCGCATCCGACCCCTGCCGTGGGGTTTCGTTGAGGCAGTCACAAAGGCCGCCGGTCATTTCTTCGGCACGGGCTGGAAGGAGCTTCTCCATGACGTTCTCAAGCACGACAGTGACCCGTTGGCAGCCCTGGACCTACAAGGATCAGAGCTGGTTGGCAACCGATATCACCGGCTACAAGGTCGACGCCGTCGATGGTGAGATCGGCAAGATCGATGAAGCGACGTACGACGTAGGCGGCAGTTACATGGTCATCGACACGGGGCCGTGGATCTTCGGCCGCAAGGTGATGCTCCCCGCCGGCGTGGTGAGTGGCGTCGATCACCAGAACAAGCGCGTCTTCGTTGAGCGCAACAAGGAGCAGATCAAGAACGCTCCCGAGCTGAACGAGACGATGCTCAACGACAAGACGTACCGCGAGAGCTTCGGCCGCTACTACGGCGAGGAAGGCGCGGGCTGGTACGAGGGCGGCGGGCTTCGCTAGCTGACGCGCTTCGCCAAGCGACAGGGACCCCGGTGGTGCAGACCGCCGGGGTCTCTTTCATGTCCGGCAATGTTCGGCGGCTAGCCGCGGCTCCTGCGGCTATGCGCGACGCGGCACCAGCACCGTCCATTCCTGGGTGAGCACCGGCTCGCCGTCCTGGCGAGTCGTGGTGATGCGCAAGACGAGATAGCCGCGCGTCGCATCGGAGCGTGACGGGCGGATCTCAACGACCTCGGCCTGGGCGCGCAGCCTGTCGCCCGCCTTGACCGGCTTCAGGAAGCGCAGGTTGTCGATACCGATGCCGACCACCGGCCCTCCGCCGAAGATCTGCGAGCGAACGACGAGCCGCATGCTCACCGACGCCGTTTGCCAACCGCTCGCCACGATCCCGCCGAACCTCTCGTTCGCGGCGGCTTCCGCGTCGAGGTGAATCGGCTGCGGGTCGTACTCGGCCGCGTAGGCCGCGAGATTTTCGGGCGTGATCTCGTATTCCTCGCCTGAGGCGATCACTTCGCCGAGCGCAAAGTCCTCGAAGAATCGGCCCGCCACTTCAGCGTCGGCGAAGCTCGCGCAGGTTGTCGGTCAGGACCACGAAGGCCAGCAGCACGACCCCGGCGACGATCACTTCCGGGGCGAAGCGGATCACCAGGACGACCACCGCGATTATTGCCAGGAACAACGTCGCTCTCAGCAGGATCACCGTGAGGCGGCGCCGGAACGCTGCCTCCAGAAGCGCATACGCAACGAGGGCGATGATCAGCGCGACCCACGCTGGCGTCAGCTTGGTTATGTAAAGGCCGGCTACAACAAGCAGGATCAGCCCCGCGCTGATCGCCGCCCAGAACTCGACGAAGAACCCGTAGCGCGTCGTCTGGGTCGGCACCGGGTGCATCGCGTGCTGGAGGTGGGCGGCCGGATCGTCCCTGGTACCCGCCTCGAGACGCTTCAGCTCGATTCGAGTCGCGCCTTCGGCCGCGGCCAGCTCTGAGATGCGCTGTCGGCTCTGGTTTACATCCGCGCTCAACTTCTGGAGCTCGTCGTTGCGGTGCTCGTAGACCGATGCCATCGCGCCGTCCCGCGACAGAGCCATCACCTCCAGGCCGAGGCCATGGAGCGGCTCGGACTTCTCCTCGACTTCCTTCTCGAGGCCGGCGCGCTCAGTCGACAGCGCGGTGATGCGCTCTTCCAGGACCTGGACGGCCATGTGCGGCGGTGCCACCTTCGAGAGGCCCAGGAAACCCAGCGGGTCGTGCCAGCTCTGGCGTACCGCTCCCGACCGCGTGTACTTGGGCCCGGCCGGAGCGCGCTCGCCGGCGAATCGGTCGTGCGTGTCCAGGCCGAACAGGCCGCGGTAGCCGTCCACCCAGTCGGTGTCGTCGCCGACCAGGATCTGGGTCCACTGCCCCTCAGATCCGTTGCCAGGTCCCAGGACGCGACCGTCGCCTCGGGCGTAGTCGACGAACGGAACGCTGAGCGCGTCGGTCAGCTTTGCCCCCAGGTCACCGGGATCCGGCTGGCGCAGCGTGTCGCGCCAGAAGCTGCGCAGGCCCTCCAGAAACGCGGTGAGAGGCCCGGCAGCGGGCAGAGGGACGGTGGTCACGTACTCGCCCTGCTCGAAATACGCGGCGTGCGACCCGGCGCCGGCGAAGATCACCAGGTGGTCGCCCTCAAGCGTCAGAAGGGGGTCGTCCCAGCGGCGACGCAGGTCGTCGCCCGAGTAGTCATGCGCCGCGGCGCCGACCCACACCGGTTTCGGTCCGTCTGGCGCGTCGTCGAGCACCACGAAGACCTGCTCCCAGTCCGATTCGTGGTCGTTGGCGCCACTGAACGTGGAGCGGTAGTCGTTCATGAAGTAGAAGAACAGGTACTGGAGCACGATCCAGCCGTCGCGCCGGATGACGCGGCCGTGGTAGACGGTGCGCGGATCCTTCGCCACGACGGCCTGGTACTTGTTCGACGCGGCGGCGGCCGTGCCACCCGGGACGCTGCCGCGCAACAGCAGTGACGCGGTGAACCCAGCGTCGACGAGGCGGGCGAAGAGACCGACACGCGCCAGTCGGCCGGGGGCCTTGAATTTCGGCCGATCGGGCCGGTTCTGCCAGCGCGTTATCTCGAGGCCGTTGAGTGGTTCCTGGACGAAGCGCAGGAACAGCGTCTCGCCCGGCGGCGAAGTGAAGGTAGACAGCCGATCAGGCGTGACCGTGCCCACCCCGGCAATAAGGTGCCGCTCACGCTGCGACCTGCCTACCCAGACATCGCAGCCCTCGACGTAGCCGTCGATCGCAGCGGGGAAAAAGAGCTCGCCCTGCGTGTACTTGAGGATCGGTTCGTAGGCGTGGAGGAGTGCGAGATCGTCCTGGTCGCTCACGATTGGGCACCGTCGGCAGGGCTGGGTTCGTAGCTGCTGTCATGCGTGGCAAGCTCGTCGCTCCTGGACAGGAACGCGTCGCGGACCGTCGACGTGTTCAGGTAGAAGGCGATCGCCGCATAGATGGCAAGGCGAACCGACGCCGGACTGCCGAGGTAGTCCACCACGAGGTAGATCGCGAGGCCTGTTCCGGTAATGAGGATGGCCAGTCGCCAGGCCCACGCCTTCATCAGCAACATGCCAATTCCAGAGGCCGCGTGGAGCACGAACGCGATGGCGATAAGCGCTGTGGTCGTGGTCGTCGTGGGGAGAGTGGTGACGGGGACGAGCCGGCCCAGCAGGGCGGAGTCACCCAGGAAATCCCATGGGCTGAGGGCAATGGCGAACAGTGCGGCGAGGAACAGATTCAGTAGCGCGACGAGCACCACGCCCCCCGGCCGCTCTCTTCTCATCGGGCCGCGACGCTAGGGACCGCCGCGGGCCACGTCAAGTGCGCTGACCCGAGAGTTGCCGCGAGCCGCATCTACTGCGCGGTACCATGCTTGTCCTACAAGGGAATTCGTGCGAAGGGCGCCACGGGTTCCGACAGCTCCGCATTCCGGAGATCATCCTGCTGCCGTCTCAGACATGACTGATCAGCCGCAACAAGCGACCTTGACGGGCTCCAGCCATCGTCGTGAGTTCTGGATGCTGATCGGTTACGCCTCCATCCTGGGCGTGTTCGGCGCAGTTTTAGGCCTCGTGTTCCTGGGGATCGTCAAAGTAGGGAGCCAATGGTTCGCGGCGACGAACCTCGGATGGATGGGTGGCGAGTGGTGGTGGGTAGCGGTAACCGCTGGCGCCGGCCTGATCGTGGGCATCCTCCACCGCATCCTGAACCTTCCCGACAAGACGCCGGGTGTGATTGCGGACCTACAGGCCGGGCGTGCCGACCCAGCACTCGCTCCAGGGATCCTCGTGACCTCTGCTGTCTCACTGATGGGCGGCGCGAGCCTTGGCCCAGAGAAGGCGCTGGGCTCCACGGTCGGTGGCCTGGGTAGCTGGCTTTCCCGACGGCGCGGCCTGACTGACGATCAGATCCAAACGAACACGTTCAGCGGCTTCGCGGGCGCATACGGCGGACTTCTGTCCAGCCCAGTGGTAGTGGTGATGCTGATACTTGAGCTCTCACGTCCGGGTGGAGACAAGTTCACGCGGATCCTGGTCAACACGGCCATCGCCGCCAGTGTGTCGTTCGGCGTCTACTTTGCAATCGCCGGCTCTCTGTTCCTCGATCTCTATCCAGTGCCGCCCTATGTGTTCGAATCGTGGCAGCTGCTCGTGGGCGTGGCATTGGGCATCGTGGCTGCGGGCCTCGCCATGGCGGTCGTCCTGACGGTCGCGGTCTTGACCCAGGTGTTCGCACGATCAAGGCTGCCTCGCATCACCAAGCCGGTCATCGGTGGGATCGCTTTCGGACTGATCGGCGTAGCCCTCCCGTTGACGATGTTCACCGGTACTGATCAGCTGGCAACGGTGCTTGCCGATGCCTCGGGGCTGGGCCTGGGGCTGGTCCTCGCGTTGATGGTCGGCAAGATGCTTGCGTTTGCAGTTAGTCAGGCAAGCGGTTTCGTCGGCGGCCCGATCTTCCCGGCGCTGTTCATCGGGGGCACTGCGGGCGTCGCGGTGAACCTTCTCCTCCCCGGCATCCCCATGGCCCTGGCGTTCACGTGCATGCTTGCGGCCGTCGTCGGAGGACTGGCCAGCGCACCGTTCGCGATGGTCCTGCTGGCGGGGCTCCTGACGCAGGTGGGTGCGCTGCAGTCGGCGCCCATCCTGCTCGCGGTCATCTCGTCGTACGTGACCGTCGAAGGTTCAGGATTTCTCGTGAATCTCGCGAAGCGCGCCCGGGCACAGACGTATGCGGAACCGCCGGCGCAAAACTCAGGCTGAGCACGCGGACGCTCGCCGCGTTCCACTCATTCGGCGCCGCCGTTGATCGTGATCGACGAGGATGGCATCGCATCCACGATCTTCTGGAAATCAGCCATCACCTGCTGTATCGAGCTCTCGCCCGCCATGCCTCTTCAGGGCTGCGCGGACGACGGCGTGATGCTGCGCGATGAGGTCACGCCAGGCGGCATCGCCCAGCTCGGCGGCATGGTCGGTAGACCCCACGATGTCCGTCATCAGGACAGTCGTCAGGAATTCGATCGGGGCCCCCTCGGCCGCCCGGCATCTACCGCACCCACATCTGGTCGAAGAGGACGCTGTACGCGGGGTTGAATTGATAGTTGCCTACCTGGTCCGAAACAAAGTAGGAGCCCCCGTTGTACATGGGCGCCATGAGGGCGAGGTCGACCGCGCGGTGATCCAGTTCCGTCCACGCGCTCAACGCGGCGGGTGGGTCAAGCGCTTGCAGCTCCAGTGCGTGATCGAACGCGGCGTCGAAAGCGGTATCGCAGTAGTTGATGAGAGTCTGCTCATCGTTGCAGGTGAACAGGCCCAGGAAAGTGCTGGGCGCCAGGTAGTCGGAACCCCACCCGCCGATGTTGATCTGGGCGCGCGGGTCTTGCTGAAAGCCCGAAACGAAAGGGTCGCGCTTGTCGATCGAAACCTCGTACCCAAGGTCTTCAAGGACCGTGACGAGATAGTCGCGCTGAAGAACAAAACCCGTTGCTCCGAACGTGACCGGATCTCCGAGGGTTCCGGACGTATCAACGAGCTTCTGCGCCTCCACCATGTCAGGCGCCTTCCATTGGTCACCTGCATCCGGCCTGTCCGTGTACGGGCAGTACGGCCGATAACCCGGAAAGCCCGGCGGCAAAAACTGGCAGGTGACCGCAAGTCGGGTGGGCCTCCTGCAATCTCGGCCATTTGGCCACGGTCAATCGCGAAGTTGACCGCTTTGCGAGCGGAAAGGTCGTCGAATGGCGCGATGGACGTGTTCATCTCCACATAGGCAGTGCCGAGCGTTCCACCGTGCCACTGGCCGGCGTACTGGGCCTTGAGCCGCGTTCGATCGGAGGGACTGACGGTGAAGCAGCACCCCAACGAGACGAAGTCTGCATCGCCCCGTTCGACCATCGAAATCGGCTGTGATTCGTCGGCGACGACCGTGAATACGATCTCATCGGGGAAGCCATCGGGACGCACGGCAGAGTCCCACAAATGGAAACGAGGATTGCGTGCCAGGCGAACCTCGTTCGTAGTTACTGTGCTCACGACATACGGACCGGTACCCGGAAACGCTTCTCCGTCCAGTAGTCGATCCATCGGGACGCCTTCGGGCACAGGGTAGGCAACCGGATGAGCGAGCTTGTAGACGAAGTCAGCGTCTGGCTTCGAGAGGTTGAAGGTCACGCTGTTGGCCACATCGTCGGCAACGATGCCGGCCGAGAGGTCGCATCGCTCGACCGGTACAGGTGGTACGAGATGTGTGTCGCAGCGTTCGGCGTCTTTGATCCCTGAGAACAGTATTGGTCCCCAAAGTGCAAGCCCCACCACCTGGAAACTGCGTTCGATTCCGCGCCGGAAGTCAGATGCTCGAACGGCCTCGCCGGTCGAATACACGAGGTCCCGGCGCAGCTGGAAGGTATAGGTCAGTCCGCCGTTAGTCGGCTGGGGAACTCGACGAGGCGAGATCCGCCAGCAATGCCGAGCCGGCCGCGCCGCCGACGCGGCGGTAGCCGACGAGCCCGTCCGCCTCGAGCAGCGCGGGGTTCCAGGCTGAATACGGGTTCAAAAGGGGATCGGTGTCGAAGCGGCCCCCTCCTTCGAACCAGTTGACTATGCGCAGAGTGCCGCCGCGGTGACTTGCGGCGGATGGCTGGGCAGAAAACCAGAGGTCGCCTTCGACCGCGGCCATAGAGCCGATGGCCGTGTTCGTCGCTATTAATCGTGGCGGCGAAGTGGGGGTTGCTATGTCGATGCGGTAGACAACACCATTCTGGTCGCCCGCCCAGATCGACGAACCGCTCACCGCTATTCCCGACAGGCTCGCGCCAATGGGGATGCTCGCCGTGATTCGGTTTGTGGATCGTTCGATACGCGTGATCGTGCCATCCACGGACGTCACCCAGACCGATTTCGGGATCGAGGGCGAGCGCAGTCGGGCGCGCCGCAAGCTGAACAGGGGCGGCCGCGGCAACTCCTGTCACGGGATCGAGGTGAGTGACCGAGGCGGCATCCTCGCTCGCCACCCATAGACCGCCATCATCCACCGCGAGGCCGATAGGCCCAGCACCGACGCCCACCGGCTGGCCAACGACACGCGTAGCGGCGTCAATCGATACAACCGTGCTGTCGGTCGCGTTCGCAACCCAAAGCGTGTTTCCAATGGAAGCGATTGCGGTAGGACCGTTGCCAACTTCGATTGGTTCTCCAACTCCTCGGCTGGTGTCGATGGCGATCCGAGATACGGTCCTATCCCCGCTGTTCGCGACCCACACGGAGCCTGCAGCCGCGGCGATGCCCTTTGGCGCGTGCCCGACGGCAATGTCTCGATTGATCACCTCGCGTGTCGCGACGTCGATCTGCGAGATGGAGTCAGCACCTGTATTGGTGACCCACGCGTAGCCATCTGCGACGACGATGCCGCCCGGCTGAGTACCGACCCTGATCTCACCAGTGAATTCATTGCGGTCAGGGTCGATAACTCCTATCGAGTCGACCTTTACTCCCGCCAGCGCCGGTCCTTGCCACGGCTTCCAGACGAGAAGACCCGCGGTTGCCACCACGATCGCGAGACCAACGATGCCGGCGGCCACGAGGCGTGGCCGGCGTTGCCAAATCGGTCGCGCAGCGGCCCGTCGCACCGCCGATGCTCGACGTTCGCGTGCAGCCGTGGCGTCAATGGATTCGTCTGGTTCAGAATTCGGGCGACCGACGGCATACATGTGCCACTCGCCGGGCACGCCCTTCAGTTCGCGCACGCCCCGGTCCTCGAAGGTCAGCCGCGAGCCGGTCACGAGATCGCGCACCGTCGATGAAACAAGGACCTCGCTGGGCTCGGCGATGGACATGATCCGCGACGCGATGGGAACACTTATGCCGCCGACCTTGCGGCCGACCTGCTCGACCTCGCCGACGTGTATCCCAGCGCGCACCTCGATGCCCAGCTGTTTCACCTGATCGACGATCTCGAGCGCGCAGGCAACCGCGTTCGCCGGCGCATCGAAAGTCGCGAAGAAGCCGTCGCCCGCGGTGTCGAGCTCGCGACCGCCATGTCTCTTCAGGGCGGCGCGGACCACGGCGTGGTGCTGCGCGATGAGGTCGCGCCAGGCTGCGTCGCCCAGCTCGGCGGCATGGTCGGTAGACCCCACGATGTCCGTCATCAGGACGGTCGTCAGGAAACGATCGGGGCCCCCTCGGCCTCCCGGCATCGAACGAGTGTGCGCTGCCCAGGTCATGGGCACAAGGCAACCCGCTGTGCGGCGAGGGCTAGTTGATGGGCTTCACTCTGCGAGTCGGCTGGTCAGACGCGGACGCTACTGGACCCACAGCTGGTCGAACAGGACCCCGGCGCTGGGGCTGTACTGGAAGTTCCCCATACGCGCCGACACGAAAACGTTGCTGGTGGCGGTGAAGATCGGTGCCGTCACGGCCAGGTCGACGCCAAGGCGGTCGAGCTTCGCCCAGGCGTCCAGTGCCGCTTTAGGATCGGTCTGTTGCAGGTCCAGCGCCGCGTGGTAGGCCGCGTCGAACTCCGTGTTGCAGTGGTTGAGGGTCGGGTCGCCGTCGCACGTGTAAAGACCAAGGAAGTTGCTCGGCGCGACGTAGTCGGGCGCCCAGCCGGTGATCGAGATCTGTCGTTCCTCCGGCCGAGCGGCGTTGTACTCGTTGTCTGTGTCGAGCTTGGTAACCGAAACGTCGTACCCCAGCTTTTCGAGCACGGACGCGAGGTAGTCGAGCGAGGCATTGAACGCCGGGAAAGTTGGGCCAACCACGACATGTGCGCCGCGGGTGCCGGATGACTCGACCAACCGCTGGGCCTCAGCCATGTCGGGGAACTTCCAGCGGCCGGCGTCGTCCGGCTCCAACGTGTACGGGCAATAGGGCACGTAACCGGGGAAGCCCGGTGGCAGCAGCTGGCACGTCACTCGAGTATCGGTTCGGCCCCCGTTCAGGTCCGCGAGATGGTCGCGGTCTATAGCGAAGTTGACTGCCTTACGAACGTCCACCTTGTCGAAGGGCGCCATGGTCGAATTCATCTCTATGAAATGAGCGATCGTGGTTGAGGCGGAGTGCCATTGGGCGGGGTACTGCTGCTTCATCCGATCGAACAACTCGTTGGACGAAGCGTGTGAGACCTCGGTACGAGGTGAAGTCGGCATCACCGTTCTCGACCATTGCAACCCATTGTTCGTCCGACCCGACGACGGTGAACACCATCTCGTCCGGGAACCCATCGGGACGGACGGCCGCATCCCAGACCTGGAAATTCGGGTTGCGGCCGAGGCGGACTTCGTTGTCGGTCACCGACGGTGACGACGTATGGACCAGTGCCGGGAAATGGTCCGTCGACCAATTCGGTCATCGGAATGCCTTCGGGCACCGGATAAGCGACCGGGTTGGCGAGCTTGTGTGCGAAGTCCGGATCCGGGAGTCGACAGATGGAACGTGACGGTGCCGGCCGCGTCGTCGGCTTCGACGCCGGCGCTCAAGTCGCAGAAATCGACGGGCGACCCATGTCGTCGTCGGAACAAGCCTCCGTGCCGCGTGATCGAAGAGAACAGGAAGTTGCCGTACGGCATGAAGAAGCCGTCGACCATGAAGCTGCGTTCGATGGCGCGCCGGAAGTCCGAGGCGCGAACCGCCGTCCCGGTCGCGTAGCTCAGGTTCGGGCCGCAGCTGGAACGTGTAGGTCAGCCCACCGTCCGTCGCCTTCGGGATGGACGTCGCGAGGTCGGGCAGAAGCGCGGCCCCTGCCGCTCCGCCGACGTGTCGATATGCAACCAGGCCGTCGCCCTCCAGCGGCGCCACGTTGTAGAACGGGTTGGCGTGCGGATCGGTCTGGTAGCGAGGCAGGTCGTCAGGATCGAACTGGACGACGCGCAGCGTGCCGCCGCGGTGACTCTGTGGCGATGCCTGCGCGGCGAGCCAGACTCGTCGCCAAGGACCGCCACGGACGCCACGGCGTTGGTCGTCGAGATCCGGGTGGGCGTTGCAGACGGGTCGGTAGTGTTGAGCCGGGCGACGTTGCCATCTCGGTCGCCCACCCACAGGCCGTCGCCACTGATGGCGATCGATGACAGGCTGCCGCCAACGTCGATCGTGGCGTCGACGGTGTTCGTCGCGCGGTCGATGCGGGTCACCGTGCCCGCGTCTGATGCCACCCAGACTGAGTCTGAATCGATCGCCAGAGCAGTCGGCCGTGCAATCCGAATCGGCTCTGCCGTTATGGCTCCGGTCTGTGGGTTCATCGCGGTTATGGCTCCGTCGGCGCTCGACACCCACAGCCCTTGCTCGTCGACGGCCAGGGCGATTTGGACCCGCTGCCACCCCCTTTGCCCATTTCACGCTGTCGGGTTGCAGATCCAGTGCCACGACCGTGCTATCGGTTGAGTTCGCAATCCAGAGCGTGGGGCCGGAGACGGCGATGGCAGTCGGTGCGTTGCCAACGTCGATGGTCTCGACAACGCGAGCGGCCGCCACGTTGATCCGCGACACGGTCCTCTCGCCGCTGTTCGCCACCCACACATCACCGTCCGCCGCCGCGATGCCGCTTGGCTCCTTACCGACGTCGATACGGCCAACGATCGCCTTTGATTTCAGGTCGATCTGCGACACGGTGTTGGCGCCGCTGTTGATCACCCAGGCGAAGCCGCCTTCTTCGGCGATGGCAGTCGGCCTGGTGCCCGTTGGTATCTCGCTGACGACCTGGTTTCGGCCGGTGTCGATCACGCCGATTGCGTCTTCGCTGACCTTTGCCAGCGCAGGCGACTGCCACGGCTTGAACACAGGAGCCCGCCCGTCGCGAGGATCACCGCGAGCACAACGGCCAGCGCAGCGACCAGCCGCGGTCGGCGCTGCCAGATTGGACGTGCCCGTGACCTGCGAACCGCCGCAGCGCGACGTTCCTGCGCACCGACGCCTTCACCCGCCGCCGTCCCGGGATCGTCGAGCGCGTCAGTCGCCCCTGCTGTCATCGAGTCGCCGCGGGTAACCGAATAGACGTGCCACTCGCCAGGCACACCCTTCAGCTCGCGCACGCCACGGTCTTCGAAAACCAGCCCTGAGCCCGTTGCGAGATCGCGAACCGTCGATGAGACGAGCACCTCGCCGGGATCGGCGTTCGACATCATGCGGGACGCGATCGGCACGGTGATTCCGCCGACCTTTCCGCCGATCTGCTCGACCTCGCCGACGTGGACCCCTGCCCTGATCTCGAGGCCGAGCCCGTTCACCTCTTGGGCGATCTCGAGGGCGCAGGCAACCGCGTCCGCCGGCGCATCGAACGTCGCGAAGAAGCCGTCGCCGGCCGTGTCTATCTCGCGCCCGCGGTGGCGGCGCAGGGCGGATCTGACCACGGCGTGGTGTTGGGCAATGAGGTCGCGCCAGGCTCGGTCGCCGAGCTCGGCGGCGTGCTCGGTTGACCCGACGATGTCGGTCATCAGGACCGTCGTCAGGTAACGCTCAGGTGTCCCTCGGCTTGGTGGCTTCGGGTTGCTGCCCGTGATGTTTCGGCTCCCTGTCTGGAGCCCCCCTCGATGGTGACGTGCGCGGATGCTAGCCCTGTCACTGGGTTAAGAGGCACTGGCGCGGCCAAAACGTTCAAAAATTCGTCCGCAATCAGCGCGCTCGAGCAAGGCTCCTCGACAATCGCGCGGACTGGATACGAATACGGAGCCGCTCCGATGGACAAACAAGAACCAACTCTCCGCGTGGCCACGCCGGCGGACGCCAAGTCGGTCGAGGCGCTCATGAAGGCGTCGGCCGCGGGCCTGTTCCCGAGCTTCTACGGTCCCGACCAGGTTGCCAGCGGCATTCGCTACGTGGCGCACGTCGATCCAATGCTCCTCGCCGACGGCACGTACTACGTCCTCGAGAGCGACGGCGAGCTCGTCGCGTGTGGCGGCTGGAGCAGGCGGGCCCGGCCGTACGCGGGAAGCGGCGAGTCGGCGGACGACGACCGCCTGCTCGATCCGGCCACCGAAGCCGGCCAACATCCGGGCGATGTTCGTGCGTCCCGACTGGACGCGGCGCGGCCTGGGCCGGCGGATCATCGAGGCCAGCGAGGCCGCGGCGATGAGCGAGGGCTTTCGGCGGCTGGCTCTGGTGGCCACGCTCTCCGGCGTGCCGCTCTACCTCGCCGCCGGTTTCACGCCCGTCGGCGAGCAGTTCGCGATCACGCTCGAGGACGGCGTCGCGATGGAATGCCTGGCGATGGGCAAGCCCATCGACGCATAGGCCTTATTGGACCCACATCTGGTCGTAAAGCGCGTAGCCGCTTGGGCTGAAGCTGTAGTTGCCGACGCGCGCCGAGATGAAGTCGCCACCCAGGTTATACAGCGGGACATATAGCGCGAGGTCGGCGCCGCGCCTGTCCAGGGCCGCCCATTCGGCACCAGCCGCAGCCAGGTCTGTTTCCTGGAGCTCAAGCGCGTGCGTATAGGCAGCCTCATAGTCGGAGTCGCAGTACTTCGAAAGGCCGGAGGGATCTCCGTCACAGGTGTAGAGGCCCAGGAAAGTGCTCGATCCCAGGTAGTCGGGGACCCATCCGTTCAGTGTGATCTGGGTGTTGCCCTTGGCCCACTCGTCGCGCAAGGCACGGAAATCGTCGTAGGTCGGCATCAAAGTCACGTCGTAGCCCAGGTCCCGGAGAACCGAAGCCAAATATTCGAGCTGTGGCTTGCGGAAGAAGATATCCGGGCCAACGACAACGTGTGCGCCACTGGTGCCCGAGGAATCCACCATGGCTCTGGCCGCGCTGAGGTCGGCATGCTCCCACCGGCCAGATCCCGGATGCTCTGTGTATGGACAATAGGGCTCATACCCGGGGTAGCCGGGTGGCAGTAGCTGACAGGTGACTGCGGCGCCCTGCGGCCCGGTGCCGAGCTCGACCATCCGATCTCGGTCGATCGCGAAGCTCAATGCACGGCGCGCATCGACGTTGTCGAATGGGGCTATCGAAGTGTTCATGATGGCGAAGATGGTGCCAACCGTGCTCGAGTGCCACTGGTCGGGGTACTGGATTGCGAACTGTCGCGCCGCATCCTGACTCGATCCAAGCGTGGTGACATAGTCGATGTCCCCGCTACCGACCATGGAGATGGCCTGGTCGGCGTCTTCGATGACGTCGAACACAATCTCATCCACGAAACCGTCCGGTCGCACGTCGGCATCCCAAGTCGCGAACCTCGGATTCCGCCCGAGCCGGACCTGTGTCTCCGAGGTTGATGTCACGACGTAAGGCCCCGCCCCTGGAAACGGCCCATCTACGACTTCGTGCATGGGCACTCCCTCCGGCACCGGGAAGGCAGGGGACACGGCAAGTTTGTAGGGCAGATCTGCGTCCGGCTTAGTGAGGCGGAATGTGACCGTGTTCGTCCGATCATCCGTTACGACGCCATCCGTAAGATCGCAGGTTTCGACCGGAACAAGATCCTCGGTCAGGCAGGCGTCGGCGCCCACGACTGCGCGGAACAGGATGTTCCCCCAGCAACAGCCATCCACGGGCAGGTAGAAGCTACGCTCGATGGCCCTCCGGAAGTCGCCCGCACGAATGGGCTCGCCCGAGGCATACGTCAGGCTTGGTCGCAGCTGGAACGTGTACGTAAGCCCGCTGTCTGAAGGCGAAGGAATGGACACGGCAAGGTCAGGCAAGAGGGTTGCCCCGGCGGTGCCCCCGACTCGCCGAAAACCCGTAAGCCCATCTGCGGTGAGCGCCGTTACATCCTGACCTCCAGCCAGGGGATCGGTCGGGTAACGCTCGAGGGCTGCTACCCGGAGCGTTCCTCCGCGATGGCTGGCGGTCGATGCCTGCGCAGCGACCAGGATGCCTTCCTCAGTCGCGGCCAGCGATGCGATCGGGCTGATGGTCGAAATACGCCTCGGCGACATGCTCGGGTTAGTCGAATCGAGCTGGTAGACGCCGCCCCCTTCGTCACTGACCCAGACGCTGTCGTCGGTGGCAATGATTTCCGTGGGACGGCCACCTATCTCAACGGTTGAGTTGACTCGGTTCGTATCTCGCTCGATGCGCGTCACCGTTCCGTCCGAGGTGGCCACCCATGCGAACCGCTCGTCCAGTGCCAGCGCGCTCGGGCGTCCCGACAACGGAATCGGTGGACTGAACGTAGTGCTCACGGACGGATCGACGCGCGCTCCCGAGACGGCTTTTTCCGTCGCCACCCAAAGCCCCGTGTGGTCGCCAACGAGCGCGACGGGACTTCCGCCAATACCCACTCGCTCGCCGATGAGGTCCGTTTGAGGATCGATCGACACAATGGTGTCGTCCGTGGCGTTCGCAACCCACAGCAAGTCCCCCGCGACGGCTATTTCGGTCGGGCCATTTCCGACCTCGAGCGTGTCGACCACGCGGCCGGTCTCGATGTTGATTCTGGACACTGTTCGCGTGCCGCTGTTCGCCACCCATACGGATCCAGCAGCAGCTACCAAACCCTTTGGTGCCTTGCCAACGTCGATCACGCGAATCTCGGAATTCCTGTCCAGGTCGATTTGCGAAACCGTGTCCGAGCCCGTGTTGGCAACCCAGGCATAACCATCGGTGACTGCGATGCCGCTTGGCTGCGTGCCCACGCTGATTTGGTCGACGATTTCGCCACGCGCGGGATCGATCACTCCGATGGAGTTCTCCGAAACGCTCGATAGAGCCGGTTTCTGCCATGGCTTCCAGACCAGCAACCCCGTGGTCGCAAGCACAAGCGCCAGGACGACAGCAATGGCGGATACCACGCGCGGGCGGCGCTGCCAGATCGGTCTCGATTGCGCACGTCTGACAGCCGCAGCGCGACGTTCACGCGCCCCGGCAAGAGCACCTGGTTCCGTGGATTCCTCTGCGACCTCGGTGACAACACCGAAGATGTGCCACTCGCCCGAAACGCCCTTCAATTCGCGGACGCCGCGGTCCTCGAACTTGAAGCCGGAGCCAGCGGCGAGGTCGCGCACAGTTGAAGAGACCAGCACTTCGCTCGGCACGGCTGCCGACATGATGCGCGAGGCAATCGGCACGGTGATGCCGCTGACCTTCGCGCCCATCTGCTCGACTTCGCCAACGTGGACGCCGGCGCGAACGTCGAGTCCAAGCTCGTGAACCTCTTCGACGATCTCCAGAGCGCACCGAACGGCAGCAGCGGGCGCATCAAAGATGACGAAGAAGCCGTCGCCGGCGGTGTCGACCTCGCGCCCGCCGTGGCGTTTGAGTGCGGCCCTGATCGTGGAGTGGTGGAGCTCCACGAGCTCGCGCCAGCCTGTGTCGCCCAGCTCCGATGCGTGTTCGGTCGAGCCGACGATGTCGGTCATCAAGACCGTGGTCAGATAGCGTTCGGACCGGCGCCCCCCGGGTACGCGATCACGCACAACGGCCGTTGACCTCTTGAGCGGCCTCGCGCGGAGACCGGTGACGTGCCCGCGATGCTATCCCAGCCGGGTACTCCGCGAAAAGAGGCCTCTGCTGTGGCTTAGCGAGTCCTTGGGAACCCCAGATCGACCTTGGACGTGCCGGGGTCTGGCCAGCGTGACGTGATGACCTTCGAGCGCGTGTAGAACTGGACGCCTTCGGGGCCGTACATGTTCAAGTCGCCGAACAGTGAGTCCTTCCAGCCGCCGAAGCTGTAGTACGCGACGGGCACCGGGATCGGCACGTTGATGCCGACCATTCCTGCCTGAACCTCGAACTGAAACTGCCGCGCGGCGCCGCCATCGCGAGTGAAGATGGCCGTGCCGTTGCCGTACTGGTTGTCATTGACCAGCTTGACCGCGTCGTCGTAAGTCCCGACGCGCATCACTTCGAGCACCGGCCCGAAGATCTCGTTTCGATACGACTCGTGCCCTGGCTGGACGTTGTCGATGAGCGAGCAGCCCAGGTAGAAGCCGTCGTGGTTGTAGATGGCGTCCTGCCTGCCATCGGACACAACCGTGGCTCCCTGGTCGACAGCCTTGTCGAGGTACGAAGCAACCTTGTCGCGATGCTCCCGTGTGACGAGGGGGCCCATCTCGGACGCGGCGTCCGTGCCGGGACCGACCTTGATCTTTGGCAGTCGCTCCTTGATCGCCGCGACGAGCGGGTCACCGACGTCGCCCACGGCCACGACCACCGAAACGGCCATGCACCGCTCGCCCGACGAGCCATAGGCGGCCGATACCGCGGCGTCGGCGGCCATGTCGATATCCGCATCGGGCAGCACGATCATGTGGTTCTTGGCGCCGCCCAGCGCCTGGACGCGCTTGCCGTTGCGCGTCCCGGTTTCGTAGATGTACTTGGCGATCGGCGTCGAGCCGACGAACGAGACGGCCTTGACCTGCGGATGCTCGAGGATCCGATCGACCGCCACCTTGTCGCCCTGGACGACGGTGAAGACGCCATCGGGAACGCCTGCCTCGCGCAGCAGCTCAGCCAGGAACAGTGACGCCGAAGGATCCTTCTCCGAGGGCTTGAGGATGAACGAATTCCCGCAGGCGATCGAGTTGGCGAACATCCACATCGGCACCATCGCCGGGAAGTTGAAAGGCGTGATTCCAGCCGTGACTCCCAGCGGCTGGCGGAGCTGGTAGACGTCGACACCGCCACTCGCCTGCTCCGAGTAGCTGCCCTTGAGCAAGTGCGGAATGCCGCACGCGAATTCGAGGTTCTCGAGTCCGCGTGCGACCTCGCCAAGGGCGTCGGACGGGACCTTGCCGTGCTCGGCGGTCAGCAGCGCGGCGATCTCCTTGCGCCGCTGATCGACCAGGTTGCGGATGCGGAACATGATCTCGGTGCGCTTCGAAAGGGACGTCGCGCGCCACTCGGGGAAGGCTGCCGCGGCGGCATCGACGGCCTTGTCGACCTCTTCGGCCGAGGCGAAATCGACCCATTTGGCCTGCCTGCCCGTGGCGGGGTCGTAGACCGGACCGCGTCGACCGGAGGTCCCGTCGACGAGCTGACCGCCGATCCAGTGCGCGACGTGGCCCAGCTCGGCGCCCGCGTCGGCGGTCTCAATCGGTCGATCGGCGATTTCGGTCATGGTTTCGTCCTCGCATACGTTCTCGCGTACAAGCCTAATCCAGCACGAACCAGGCAACGTCGGTTGCATTGGCCGCGGGACCAGTCAGCACGATCGTGAAGGTGTCCGCGGCAGCGTCGACGATGACTCGCTTGAGCACGACCGAACCGCCCGGATTGCCCATCACCGTCGCCAGCACCTTGATCGTAGGGGTCAGCGGAATTCCCGGATTGACGACCTTCTGGCTGTTTCCCGAACCGACCGTCGCGATGCCCGACGAACTGAAGCTGACGCGACCGCTGGCTGCAAACGCTCTACCCGACCCGTTCGGGCCCACGGTCGCCGAGACGGCCGTGCCGCTGTTGGTGAAGCCCTGCACGCCGGTCCCCGTTTCGCTCGTTCCGAACACGCCATATCCGATCTGTGCGGTGCTCCGCCCGAGCACGCCCATGCTCACCCCGGCTCCCGGAGTGGTGCTCCAGCCGTAGACGCCCGCGTTCGGCGGCATGTTCGTGGGACCTTCGCCGCCGGCGACGCCGAGCACGCCGACTCGGTCGGTCGACGCGCCGCGAACGCCCATCGATTCACCATAAGCGACTACGCCGGCGTTGAGCGATGAGGCGCGAATCAGATTGGGACCGCTGGCCTGTGCGGCCGTCAGTGCCGCTCCGTCGCGTCCAGTGATCAGCGCTCCAACGTTGCCTCTCGCCACAAGCGCCAGCGTCTGACTGCTCTTCAGCTCAAGGACCGTGCTGTCGGTAGAGGTGTTCTGGATCGTCGTCTTTGCGGTTGTCGTGTTCGTCCCACCGAGCACCACGTCCGCGCCAAGCACGGAGCTTGGCCTTCCCAGCGCCTGGGCGGCCAGTGCGGCCACCCCACCGAAGGCGCCCACGAGGAGTGCTCGTCGCGAGCGCACAGAGCTGACTTCAACGGCCATTGGATTCACCTCCTGCTTCAGCCGATTGTGGGCCTGCGGTCAATGGCGAACCCGGCGTTACGGGTAGCTCAGTCCGTGGCCGAAGTCGTAGAGCGCGGTCTCGGGATCGGAGGCAGTGGGGATCGTCACGGGCAACTTGCCGGTTGGGTTGAGCTCGCCAAGCAGTGCCGACGCGAGGGCACGCATCGACGCGGGCGAGGCTGAATAGAGACAGAGATCCGCGTCAGACGAGTAGTACGCGATGTCGTATGGCCGCCCGACCGACACGGTGACGAGCGGCGTGCCGGCGGCAGACAGCGCGCCGATCAGGTCGCGCTGCTTCACGTCCGTGTCCGCGTTCTGGGTCAACGCGACCACGTAGTCGTGAGCGTGCGCGCGCGAGGCGGCACTGGCGATCGTCGTGGCGCTCGGACGCATGCCCGTCACGCGCTTCTCCGTGGCAACACCGCGTTTGGCGAGGGCGCTGGCGAGCGCGTCGAGCGGCGGTCCGGCCGGCCCCACAAGCAGCGCGGTCTCGCCGGCCGACGGATGGAGCGGCAACAGGTCACTGGCGTTGGCCACGAGAGTGATTGATGCGCGAGCAACGTCACGTTCCACCGCGAGATGCGCGGAAGATCGAACGATTCGCGCAGCCGCCTTGACGCCGACCTGCGAAGAGTCGAACAGCCCGAGGCTCTGCTTCAGCTCCAGGATCCGACGCACGGATGCGTTCAGTCGAGCGGTGGTGATCTCACCAGATTGCACCGCCTCGAGGACTGCGTTGAACGCGACCGGAAGCTTGGGCGGGTTGAGCAGGATGTCGGCGCCGGCGAGGACCGCCAGCACGGGGATCCGCGCGTCCGAGTAGGTCTTTCGAAGCGCGCCCATGCCCAGCGAGTCGGTCATCACCACGCCGTCGAAACCGAGGCCTGTGCGCAGGAGATCGGTCAGGATTGGCGGCGACAGGGTGGCTGGCCGGCCGGTCGGGTCGAGAGCCGGAACGGAGATGTGGGCGGACATGATCACGTCGACACCGGTGCCGATCGCCGCCTCGAACGGCGGCGCGTCCAGCTCGTGCCACTCGGCCAGAGAGTGGTTGATGACCGGCAGGCCGGTGTGGCTGTCGATGTCCGTGTCGCCGTGGCCCGGGAAATGCTTGGCCGTGGCCGCGATCCCCGAGTCGAGCTGGTAGCCACGTACCTGGGCCGCGGTCATGTCCGCAACGAGCGTGGGGTCCGACCCGAACGAGCGCAGGCCGATGACCGGATTGGCCGGGTTCACGTTGACGTCGGCGACCGGCGCGAGATCCTGGTTGATCCCAACTGCGCGCAGCTCCTCGCCCATGACCCGCGCCGCCGCCCGAGCCAGGTCGGCTTGGCGACTCGCGCCGAGCGCCATGTTGCCCGCGAAACGCGGCGCGGGCGCAGGAAGCCGCGCCACGCCGCCACCCTCCTGGTCCGTGCTGATGAGCAGCGGGATGCCATTGGTCGTTGCG
Source organism: uncultured Chloroflexia bacterium (assembly GCA_963736895.1). Lineage (GTDB taxonomy): Bacteria > Chloroflexota > Limnocylindria > Limnocylindrales > CSP1-4 > JALYGJ01. The sequence continues at coordinate 140,971 of CAVTQU010000004.1, read as the reverse complement.
GCCGCGGCGTTCTGGATGCCGTTCGACAACCGGGCAATCTGTTTGGTCGAGACCAAGTTCCCGGCCCAGGCAAAGTAGATGACGCCACCCACGTGATACCGGGCGACGAGCGCCGCCGCGTTGTCGACGCCGTGGCGGCTGCGGTTCTTGCGAACTGGAGCCGCGTCCGTGTCGGCCGCCTGGTCGCCATAGAACGAGACCATGAACAGCTGGCCGACCTTCTCCTCGATCGACATGGCGGCGATCAGGCCGTCGATCGATGGGGAGCCCGCAGACACAGGAGCAGCCGGCAGACACATGGCTGCCACGAGGAGCAGCGCCGCAACGGCAGCGGATCGGGCGTGATTCGCTTTTCGACTCACGCGCCGAACGCTACGCCATCAACGTCGTTGAGTCGCGTCCGCCTGGCGGTGCTCGGTGTCGAACCGGCTGAGGATGCGGATCGGGCCGCGGCTCCCACCGGGCATCTTGAAGTAGCCGACAACGGCCGCGCCGACCGCGATCGATCCGCCCAGGACGAGCGCCAGCGGTGGCCCGCCAAAAGCGGCCGCGATGCCCGAGAAGAGGCCGCCGAACGGCGTGGAGCCTGCGAAGACCGTTGTGTAGACGCTCGCCACGCGGCCGCGCAGCACGTCCGGCACGGACAGCTGGATCAGCGTGTTGCAGGTGGCAGCCATGGAGATCGTGCCCCAGCCGGCGAGGAACATCAGTCCGAGGCTGAGCGGCAGCGAGCGCGACAGCCCGAGACCGACCATGGCGATGCCGATCGTCGCCGCGCCGGCGAGGAGGCGCAGCATCGTCGGCCTTTGCCCGAACGCGATCGACAGCGCGGACACGAGCGAGCCGACTCCCGTCGCTGCCATCAGGAAGCCGTACGTCTCGGCATTGCCACCCAGCACGTCGCGGGCGACAAGCGGGATGAGCACCGAGAAGTTCAGTGCGAACGTCGAGACGACGCCGAGCACGGTGATGGCCAGGAAGATGGTCTGGTCGCGGCGGGTGTAGCGCAGGCCCTCGACCAGCGCGTCGACCACGGAACGCCAGTTGCGCTCGACGACGGCACGCTCGGTCGGTGGGTGGAGGTCCTGGGTCCGCATGAAGATCAGGCTGACCACCACCGCGAGATAGCTGGCCGCGTTGATGAAGAAGAGCGGCTCGATCCCGATCGCGGCGATGGTCAGTCCGGCGATCGCGGGCCCGATGATGCGGGTCACGTTGAACACGGCGCTGTTGAGTGCGACTGCGTTGGCGATGTCTTCGCGGCCGACCATCTCGACGACGAACGATTGGCGGATGGGCATGTCGAACGCGTTGACCGTGCCCAGTCCCAGCGCCAGCACGAACACCATCCACACCTCTACCCGGTCGCTGGCGACCAGGAGCCCGAGGATCAGAGCCAGCAGTCCCGCCGCGATCTGGGTGACGAACAGCGCATTCCGCTTGTTGACGGCATCAGCAACGATGCCACCGAACAGGCCGAGGACGAGCACAGGCATGAACTGCGCCGCCGCGATGAGGCCGAGGGCCAGCGGATCGTTGGTCAGCTGGAGCACGAGCCAGGCCTGGCCGAGCTGCTGCATCCAGGTGCCGATCAGGGAGACCAGCATCCCTCCCCAGAACAGCCGGTAGTTGTAGTGCCGGAAGGCGCTCAGGCCCTTTGGCAGACGCGACGGTCGCACCGGCTTGAGGGGCGGCTCGATCTCGCCGGTCACAGGGCCTTCTCGATCAGCGCAACCGTCTTGTCGACACCGAAGGTGCCCGTGTCCACGGCGAGGTCGTAGTTGCGCGCGTCGAGCCAATCCGCGTTGAACAGGCGGCGGATGTAGTCGGCCCGCGCGGCATCGACAGAGACACACAGCGCGCGCAGTGACTTCTCGTCCGGCACGGCCTCCTCGGGCATTTCGTCGACGCGCGACATCAGGTAGCGGATGCGTGCGTCCATCGAGGCGTGGAGCTGGACGTGAAGGACGTCCCGGCGCTTCGCCAGGATGAACGCGGCGCCACGGCCGACGATCACGGCATTGCCGCGGTCCGAGGCCTCCTCGATGACGCTGCGCGTGACTGCCACTTGCTGATCGTGCGTCGACAGGTGCGACAGCTGGTCGTTGTAAACCATGTCCGGCATCGCAACTTCGGGCGAGCTCGTCGTGAGCGCGGCGGCGACGCGTTGCCAGAACGTGGGCAGACGTTCGTCGTAGGTCTCGAGCTCGCTCTCGGGGATGCCCGCCCTGACGGCGACCTGGGCAACGATCGCGCGATCCAGGAACTCGGCGCCCAGATGCTCGGCCAGCCTTCGACCGACGGGAACGCCCGCGGCACCGAACTGGCGCGAGATCGTGATAACTGGCATCGCTTGTCAGCCAGATTAACGCGAGTCGGCCGCTGTCCCGACATTGGCAACGAACCCGGCAGTTGCTAATATGACTGACGGTCAGTCAGTTTCGCGAGAGGACGGCGTGCGTGCTTGAGTCAGCAATCGGAGGCAACCCAGGAGCCCGGACCGGTGGTCGGGGGAGACGTCGACAGGACCTTGTCGACGCGGCCCTTTTGACCTTCGCGACCAAGGGCGTGGCGGCCACGTCCGTCGATGACATTGTCCGCACGGCCGGTGTCGCCAAGGGGACCTTTTACCTGTACTTCGCGACCAAGGACGCGATCGTGGACGCCGTCGCGCAGCGAATGATCGAGAGCGTTTCTGACCGAATTCAAAGAGTCTGCGACCGACCCCGCCCGCACACCCGTGGAGCGGGTCGTTGTGTTCGGCAGAACCGTCCGCGAGGTAGGCGCCGACGAGAGCTACCAGCGCGACCTGATCGAAGTCTTTCATCGTCCGGAGAACCGAGCGATCCATGATCGCCTGGGCGAGCAGCTGGTAGCCCAGATGAAGCCGACGATGACCGCGATCGTTTCCGATGGCATCGAAGCGGCACTATTCCGGCGGCAGGACGCAGAGCGCGCCGCGACTTTCGTCCTCGCCTGCTTCTCCGTCTTGCACGACATGATCGGCGGGCCGGCCGACGTGCCCGCGGCGATTGATGACCTGGAGGCGTTCGTGCTCCGCGGTCTCGGCTATCAAGGCGACCTACCGTGATGACCGATCTGGCGGTCGCCACGACCGGCCTGACGAAACGCTATGGCGGCGCGGACCGGTGTTCTTGCCGTGGACGGGATTGATCTCCGAGTCGCACGCGCCGAGATCTACGGCTTCCTGGGCCTCAACGGCGCGGGCAAGTCGACCACGATAAGGATGCTGCTGGGGATGATCCGGCCCACATCCGGCGACGCCCAGCTTTTCGGTGAAGCCGTCCGGCCCGAAGCCACCGGATTGTGGCGGCGAGTCGGCTATCTCGTGGAGACCGCGACGGCCTACCCCGAGCTCACCGTGAGGCAGAACCTCGAGGTCGCGCGCAGGCTGGCGGGCATCGATGATCGTGCCGCGGTGGATCGCGGTATCGGGCGGCTCGGCCTTGGCCAATATGTCGATCGTCGAGCTGGCACGCTTTCGCTGGGCAACATCCAGCGGCTTGCCCTAGCCCGCGCACTGCTCGGCGATCCCGAGCTGCTTGTCCTGACGAGCCGGCAAACGGGCTTGACCCGGCCGGCGTAATCGAGATCCGCGAACTGCTGCTTGAGCTTGCCCGGGAACACGGCGTCACGGTGTTCATGTCGAGCCACATACTCGGCGAGGTAGACCAGATGGCCACGCGAATCGGAATCGTTCACCAGGGGCGACTCATCGAGGAGCTGGACAGCCAGGCTCTTGAGCAGCATCGGGATCGACGGTTACAGGTTGGAGCGCGAGACATCGAGGCGGCCGAACGGGCGCTGCGGGCGGGCGGCCTATCGCCATCGCGCGGCACCAATGACGGCAGCGGATCCCTCCTGGAGCTGCGCGACACTCGCTCGATCGCGTCACCCGACGAGATCGCGGAGCTCTTGGTGAAGGCCGGTGTGCCGCCGACCCACCTGGCCGTGGCCCGCGAAACACTCGAGGATCACTTCATACGCCTCACCGAGGGCGTGGAGAAAGCAGCATGAACGGTCTGTCGGCTGCAATCGGCACCGAGCTCACCAAGGCTCGCCGTTCGCGCGTTCCGTGGGGCGTGGCAGTCGGATTCACACTCGCGCCACTGATCCTCGGCCTGTTCATGGTCATCCTCAAGAACCCCGATGCCGCGCGCTCTCTGGGAATCCTCGGAGCAAAGGCGGAGCTGGCGGCAGGCACTGCCGACTGGCCAACCTATCTGTCGATGCTCGGGCAAGCGGTGACTGTGGGCGGAGCCGTCCTTTTCGCATTCCTGACCGCCTGGGTCTTCGGTCGTGAGTTTGCCGATCGCACCGTTCGCGGACTGCTGGCCGTGCCAACACGCCGCCGCACGATCGTGTTCGGAAAGGCAATCGTGGTGGCCGCGTGGGGCATCGCGATTTCAGCCTGGGTCATATTGCTGGGCATGGCCGTGGGGATGCTCGTCGGGCTGCCCGCGTGGTCGGCGGGTGAGGCCGCCGCTTCCCTCGCCAGCATGGCGTTCGCGGCGTTGCTCACGATTGCTCTGCAAACGATCACAGCCTTCTTCGCCGGCGTCGGACGCGGTTACATCGTGCCGCTGGGCTGGGCCGTGATCACCGTCGTCGCGGCTCAGGTCCTTGCCGTGCTCGGGTGGGGCAGCTGGTTCCCGTGGTCGGTACCGGCAATTCTGGCCGGCCTTGGCGGCGCTGCGGTCGAACCCGTTTCCGCGGTCGCCGTGGCTCTCGTGGTTGTCGTCGCGCTAGTCGGCCTCCTGGCGACGGCTACCTGGTGGGAACGCGCCGATCAGACGGGCTGAGTATCAAGTCGCCGCCTGGTGGGCCATTTTCGCCATGACGTCGACCAGCTCGCGGACCGAGTCGGCGGAATGGTCGAAGGCTGAGCGCTCCGATTCGGTCAGCTCGATCTCCACGATCTGGGTAATTCCGGCACGGCCCAGCTTGACCGGCACGCCGACGAACAGCCCATCGATGCCGTACTGGCCCTCGAGCAGGGCTGCGCAGGGCAGGATCTCGTTGCGGTCGTTGAGGATCGAGTCGACCATCTGGGCGACCGATGCGGCAGGCGCGTAGTAGGCGCTGCCGGTCTTGAGCAAAGCGACGATCTCCGCACCGCCATTGCGCGTTCGGTCGACCAGTGCCTCGATCCGCTCGGCCGAAAGCAGCTCCGTTATGGGCACCCCGCCGGCCGTCGAGTAGCGCGGCAGCGGCACCATCGTATCGCCGTGGCCGCCCAGGACGAAGGCGTGCGTGCTGCTCACGCTGACCCCCAGCTCCTGCGGCGATGAACGTCCGGAACCGCGCCGAATCGAGGACACCGGCCATGCCGATGACCTTGGCCGGCGGCAGACCGCTGGCCTGCAGCGCAACGTGGCACATGGCGTCGAGCGGGTTGGTGACGATGATCAGGATCGCGTCGGGCGAGTGCTTCATCGCCTGCTCGACCACTGAGCGGACGATGCCCGCGTTCTTGGCAAGCAGGTCGTCGCGGCTCATGCCCGGCTGACGTGCGAGGCCGGACGTGACGACCACGATGTCCGAGCCCGCCGTGTCCGCGTAGTCGTTCGTGCCGACCACCCTCATGTCGTGGCCCACGACTGGCGCCGCCTCGGCCAGGTCGAGTGCCTTGCCCTGCGGCAGGCCGTCAACGATGTCGATCAGCACCACGTCCGCAAGGCCTGCCTCGGCCACGCGCTGGGCGACGGACGCACCAACATTGCCGGCGCCAACAACGGTTACCTGGGGACGTGCCATTGCGGCCTCTTCTCCTCACAAAGTTGGGGGTGGCTATCAGCCTTGATCCGATTGTATCGACGGATAGCTGGCGAGCCTCAGCCCGGCTCCTCGTCGCTCTTGGAGTCGCGCTGCCAACCGAGGTGCTTGCGCAGCCACCCAACCGAAGCCAAGTGATAGGTGGCCTCTTCCTCGTAGTCAGGCAGGGCGTATATGTCAGCCTTCGCTAGATCCAGACGTACTGCTTCTGCACCAAGGCCGGCAACGTCATCCGGACGAAATCATCACGTCGCGCTTCCCAGTCGAGAGCTGGACCCGGATGCCGTGGAAGATGTCCTCCCGGTCATCGCCGAGCATCTCGTGAACAGCACCTACTGTCTCGTTGTCACTCGAGATGACCGGCGTTCCGTAGACCACGGAGCGCCAGGAATGCGGCTGATCCTCGGACACGCTGTGCCCTCCCTTGGTATCGCGCGATGTCAACGCTTCAGCGTAATCACATCGCCGCGATTGGTCCTCCGCCGGAACGGCGCCAAAGACGCCTCTTGACTTGCCGTCGTATTATCAGACCGACGGTCGGTTTGTTAATCGAAGGACAGATGTCTCCGCGAACGGTCAACAAGGAATCACACGCCTCGCGACGCGATGAGTTCATCGACGCCGGGCAGCGTCTGATCCAGTCGAAGGGCTACGTACAGCTCAGCATCGACGACGTGCTGGCCGAAACGGGCGCATCGAAGGGCGCCTTCTACCACTACTTCGGCTCGAAGCAGGCATTGCTGGAAGCGGTCGTCGACCGCATGGTCGAAGGCGGCATCGCAGTTGTCGGCAAGGTGGTGGCCAATCCGGACATGACGGCCATCGAGAAGCTGCACGCCTACTACACGACGCTCGCCGGCTACAAGGCCGAGCGCAAGGAATTCGTCCTGCGGCTCATCGAGGTCTGGTACTCCGACGACAACGCGATCGTCCGCGAGAAGTTTCGCAAGGAAGCCGTCCGGCTCGTGACGCCGCAGTTCGCCGCGATCATTCGCCAGGGCGTTGCCGAGGGCGTGTTCACGCTCACCCAGCCCGAGCAGATGGCACGCGTCGTGCTGTCGCTGATGCTCGATACCGGCGACGAGGCCGGTGAGCTGTACGCGGCACGCCACAACGGCCTGATCTCGCTCGACGAGGTCCGCCAGCGCATCTCAACTTATGAATTGGCGCTCGAGCGCGTGCTCGGCGTGCCGCCCGGAACGTTGCACCTGGTCGAGGAATTGACCATCCAGGAATGGTTCGCATGACGCGCAAGATCTGCGCGCGAAAGGAGTTCTGAGTGACAGCCGTCATCAAGACCGAGAAGCTCACCAAGTACTACGGCAAGTACCGCGGGATCATCAACGTCGACCTGGAAGTCCAGGAGAACGAGTCATTCGGCTTTCTCGGTCCGAACGGCGCGGGCAAGACGACGATGATCCGGACGCTGCTCGACCACATCCGTCCGACCAGCGGCCGCGCGACCGTCTTCGGCATCGAGACGACCGAGGACCCCGTCGCCATCCACAAGCGCCTGGGCTACCTGCCCGGCGAGTTCGCCCTGTACGACAAGCTCACCGGCGGCCAGACGCTCGACTACTTCGCCAACCTGCGCGGCGGCATCGACCGCTCGTATCAGCAGAAGCTGATCGAGCGCCTCGAGATCGATCCCACGCGCAAGTTCCGGGAGCTGTCCAAGGGCAACAAGCAGAAGATCGGCCTGGTCATCGCCCTCCAGCACCGGCCGGACCTGTTGCTCCTTGACGAGCCGACGAGCGGTCTCGACCCGCTCATCCAGCAGGAGTTCTACGCGGTCATCCGCGAGGCGAAGGAGGAGGGACGAACCGTCTTCCTGAGCTCGCACATCCTGTCCGAGGTCGAGAAGACGTGCGATCGCGTGGCCATCATCCGTGGTGGCGAGCTCGCCCGCGTCGATCGGACCGAGGCACTTCGTGATCTGGCTCACCACCAGGTCGAGCTCGTGTTCACGGGTCCGGTGCCGGTCGAGGCCTTCAGCGCCCTGCCCGGCGTGACCGACGTGACCATCGGAGGATCACATCCTGCGCATGCGCGTCTCCGGCAACATCACCGATGTCGTGCGCACTGCCGCGCAGTACGAGCTGGCCGACTTCGTCAGCCGTGAGCCGTCGCTTGAAGAGACCTTCCTGGCCGAGTACAGCAAGCCGACAGCCGAGGAGCCGGCGGCCGAGGTGGCGGCCCGATGACAGCGCTCGCAACAGCCGCACCCATCATCACGCGTCCATCACTCCCCTCACGCCTGTGGGGTCTGGGCAGCGTCTACGGAAAGACGATTCGCGATTCGCGACGGGCGGTCATCGCCGCGTCAGTCCTGCTCGGACTGGTGTTTATCGGCGTGACCGGCGCCATCGCCGGGCAGTTCAGCACGCCCGAGTCGCGCGCCGAGATGGTTGCGCTCATCAACTCCGTGCCGGCCATCCTTGCCGGTCTGGCCGGGCCAGTGGTCAACGTAGGCACCATGGGCGGCTACCTGCAGTACAAGTACGGAACCTTCTTCCCGGTCCTGCTCAGCCTGTGGTCCATCCTCGCGCTGTCGGGCACCTTGGCTGCCGAAGCGCGGCGCGGGAGCCTGGAATTCGTTGCCGCGTCCGGTCTGTCGCGACGTCGGATCGCGCTCGAAAAGCTGGGCGGCCACCTCACGGGCATGGCCATCGTGTTCCTGGTGACGTTCATCTCGATCGTCATAGCGGGCGCGTCGTTCGCCTCTCTGCCGGGTGACGAGATCAGCGCGACGCAGGCGTTCGGCTACGCAAGCTGGATGGTGCTCATGGCGTTGGCGGCCGGTTCGGTCGCGTTTGCCCTCGGCCCGTTCGTCGGCCGCGGCGCAGCGGCAGGCATCGCCGGCTTCATCACCATTGCCGGCTTCATCGTCACCGGCTATTCGGCACCGGTCCCGGAGCTAGCGCCGATCTCCAACCTGAGCTGGTTCGGCTGGACGATCAACCACCTGCCGCTTGCCGGCCAGTTCGATTGGCCATCGGTCGCGTTCCTGGCGATCTTCGTCGCGGTCATGCTGACGATCGGTTTGGTCGCCTTTGCACGACGCGACATCGGCGTCACGAGCACCGTTCCGACACCATCGCTGCCGCGCTCGCTGGTGGGCCTGGGCGGTCCGATAAGCCGTTCGATCGGCCACAACCTGAGCGCGACGATTGCGTGGGGCCTGGGCATCGGCGTCTTCGGACTGCTCCTCGCCGGATCATCTACCGGCTTCACGGAGCAGCTGCGGAACTCACCGGACTTCATGAACCTGCTCAGCACGATCTTTCCCAACCTCGACTTCGCGTCGGTGGGCGGGTTCCTGCAGCTCTTGTTCATCGAGCTGGGCATCGTGCTCGTCGGCCTGGCCGCGGTGACCCTGGTCGCCGGCTGGGCATCGGATGAAACCTCGGGCCGACTCGAGTTCCTCCTGGCAACCCCGCTGTCACGTATGCGCTGGGCGAGCAGCGGTGGCGTCGGCATCCTGGTCGACATGGCACTCGTCGTACTGATCACAGCGTTCGGCATTGCTCTGGGCGGTCTGCTCGCGGGCGGGGACCTGGCCACTCCCGTTGCCGGCACCGCAGTGCTGTTCCTCTACGGGGCAGCCATGATCGGAATTGGCGTCGCGGCCGGTGGCGTGCTCGGGACGCGACTGGCAGCACCAATCGTTGCCGTCGTGGTGCTGGTCACGTGGTTGGTACAGATACTTGGGCCGCTCTTCAAGCTTCCCGACCTGATTCAGCAGCTGGCGCTGACCAATCACTACGGCCAGCCCTTCGTGGGCGTCTGGGACCTGAGTGGCGTCGTCATCTCGATCGTAATTGCGGTCGCCGGCGTGGCGATCGGCGCGTGGGGGTTCCAGCGCCGCGACGTCCGCGGCTAGCAGCACTGATATCGCTCACATAAGTACCTGATCGGGCTGCTCTGCCGTAAGCCTGCCCGCCTGTCCTCGCCGGCGAGTCTTATGCCACAAGCGGTGTCGGATATCGGTGTGGGCGATATCGCGGACGTTAGGGGTGAGCTGTCGACGGTCCCAGAGCCGCTTAAGGCTCGCTAATGGTTCGCTACCCGCTTGCCTAATGATGTGGGCGATACGGGCGCGCAGAGGGCCTTGGCCGATCAGCGGGCTTGGCCTCGTGCGTATTCCTCCCAAGATTGCCGGAGCGTGAGTCGTGGGCGGTAGTCGTATCGCGGCCTTCGAATCGAGCGGAGGTCCGGTCCTTATCGAGCAACACCCCATTCCGCAATCATGTGGAGCATGCGGCTTGGATTAGACACCAAATGGGCAGTCGGACGGGGCCTTAGTCGCCGGCAACGCGCTCGCGCAATCTTGTGGGGAATTCGGCGGCGAGCAAGGCGATCCAGCGGCAGTCAGCGGCGGTCGCGCTATTCTCGGCCCGATGGCCACGCGCGCATGACCGACCAAGCCCCGCCCGACCGACCTGAGGGCGACCACCCGCACGCCCCGGACCACGCCGACCCGCGTTGGCAGCCCGCCACCCTGACCGTCCACGCCGGTTTGGCGCCCGATGAGCTGACCGGCGCCGTTTCGCCACCGATCTACCAGACGGCCACGTACGCCCAGGACGGCGTCGGCCGGCCGCGCGGCGGCTGGGAGTACGCACGAACCGGCAATCCGACGCGCGCACGACTCGAAGACGCAATCGCCCAGCTCGAAACAGGCAAGCACGGACTAGCGTTCGCGAGTGGCTCGGCCACGACGTCTGTGATCAGCGCCCTGGCGTTGCCCGGCGAGCGGATCCTGTGCGTCGACGACGTCTACGGCGGCACATACCGGTACTTCGAACGGGTGCTGCGCGACATGGGCGTCGAGACGAGCTACCACGACTGCACCACCGATCCGATCGGCGAGCTCGACCAGAACCTCGACGAGCGAACCCGGCTGGTGTGGCTGGAGACTCCGACCAACCCTCACTTGAAGATCATCGATATCGCCGCCATAGCCGAGCGACTTTCGCGCCACAAGGGGGCAAGAGGCGAGAAGCCGCTTCTGGTGGTCGACAACACGTTCGCCACGCCGCTCTCGCAGCGGCCGTTGGAGCTCGGCGCGGACATCGTTTTCCATTCCGCCACCAAGTACCTGGCCGGGCACAGCGACACGATCAGCGGCGTCCTCGCCACGTCGCGCGACGACCTCTTCGAGCGGCTCAAGTTCCTGCAGAACGCCATTGGGTCCGTGCCCGGGCCGTTCGACTGCTTCCTCGTTCTTCGCGGCCTGCGGACGCTCGCGCTGAGAGTCGAGCGACACGCGGAGAACGGCCGCGCCGTGGCCGAGGCGCTGGCGGGTCGCGACGACATCGAGACGCTCAACTTCCCCGGGTTGGGCAGCGGCCCCTTCGCCCACCCGCAGGCGGCCCTGGCCGCGCGACAGATGCGCTATTGCGGTGGCATGGTCAGCTTCGTGCCGGCCGCGCGCGACGGCCGCTCGGCAGAGGAACGCGCGCGCCGGTTCGCCGAGGGCACGCGCATCTTTGCCCTGGCCGAGTCACTCGGCGGGGTCGAGTCGCTGGTCGAGATCCCGGCCGTGATGACCCACGGTTCTGTGGCCAACTCGCCGCTCGAGGTCAGCAACGCGCTGGTGCGACTGTCGGTCGGCATCGAGCACCGTGACGACCTCGTCCGCGACGTCATACAGGCACTCGACCGGGCCTAAAAGGCCTAAACGACGGCCCGATCCGCCTCCGTGGCGTTCTCGAGCTCCGGGTAGAGCCGGCCCAGGCGTTCGATTCGGGCGTCCAGCGACGGGTGCGTGTCCAGCCAGCTCGTCCGCGCCTGATCCACGGAGCGAGCAGACACCGGGTTCGTGAACCACAGGTGCTGGCTGCCGCGGTTGGCGAAATCGAGCGGGTCGGGATCGTTGCGCAGCGCATCAAGTGCGCGCGCCAGGGCGGTGGGGTTGCGCGTCAGCTCTACGGACGTCGAATCGGCAAGGAACTCGCGCTCCCGGCTTGACGCCGCCTGAACGAGCAGCGACGCAATCGGCGCGAAGAACCGCAGGATCAGCGCGACGAGCGAGCAGAAACACACCAATTGCCACCCCTGCTGCCAGACCGGCAATCGCACCCTTGGCATCGCCCGACTCTCCTCCCCGCAGAAACATGCCCTCACCCCATGCACGGACGACCATGCGCAGGAACCCGTCCGTGACCAGCGCAACGAGGCCGACGAGGATCGCCACGTACACGCCGTAGCGCGAATCGAGGTTGCGGATGTGGGCCAGCTCGTGGCCGATCACACCCTGCAGCTGCTCGCGATCGAATGTGTCCAGCAGGCCGCGCGTGACAGCGAGCGCCGCGTTATCCGGCTTGGTGCCCACGGCCAGCGCGTTGAGGCTGCTGTCGGGGATGACGTAAACGCTTGGCGGCGGCATATCGGCTGCGATCGACAGCTCGTTCACCACGTTGAGCAGAACCGCGTCAGGACCCGTAGCGGAACTGGTCAGCTTTCGAGCCCGGGCCGACGACAGCACGGTGCCCGGACCGCTCAAGTGAGCAAAGGCCGCCGCGCCTACGCCGACAAGGGCCGCGATTCCGGCGCCGATCAGCGCTCCGTACGAGTCGAAGGTGAGGCTCGCCGCGATGGCCTCGCCCAATGCGACGACCAGGCCAACCATCGCCACCAGCAACAGGAGCGAGGTGCGCCGATTGGCAGTCTGTTGTGCGTAGAACGTGCGTCCTTCCGCGCCGTGATTGATCAGAAAGGCGAGGACGAGCGCAACGATCGGAATCGCAAGGATTCCCCAGGCCGATAGACGCGGCCACCGCCGATCCGGATCAGGTAACGCATTCATCGCGCCGAGCACGATCCACACCAGGATCGCCCCGACGATCACCACAAGGAGCACGAACAGGAGCGACACGATCAGTGCGGCGACCGCGAGGAGCAGCGTTCTGGCGCGGGGCGGACCTGCCCTGGCGGGAACTGTCGCGTTCCCCTCGGCGCGCGTCATGAGCGGAGATTAGGGCAGCTGAAGCTGCTGAACGAGGAGCTGCGACAGCGTCTCGTCGCTGACGGACGGCGCGGTCCAGCTCTTCACACCCATCGATCCGCTGAACAGCAGTGGGTTGATCAGCGAGTCGTCGTAGCCGAGCGGGGTCTGGCCGCCGAACGGGTTCTGCGTGAAGCCGCCCTGGGCCACGACAAGCGGGCCACTGCCGTCGGTCGGGTAGCGAACCAGCGAGTCGGCCACTGTGTCGTCTTCCTGGTATTCGACGTAGACGGCGGCATCATCAGCGCCCGCCAGGTAGCCGTCATAGCCCATTGTCTGAGTGGGCTGATCGCTACCGTCGTAGAAGGAAGCCTCCGAGCCCAGGCCACCACTTTCCCCTGTGTTCGTAGTCGTCCAGACGCCGTCTCCAGCGGCGTACCACTCCAGCCCAATGCCCGGTGTGCCGAGGGGATCAAACGCTTCCGATCCGGCCATCAGCCGGTACAGCCCGACCTGACGGTTGCCGAATATGAGTCCGGCGCTGGTGGGGCTCCAAAGAGTCGAGCTACCAACGACGTTCACGAACTGGACAGCCACTGGCAGGGCGAGGTTGCCCGCGGGCGAGGCGTCAACAGCGTTCGTGCTCGGATCGATGCGCCGCAGGTGCTGACCCGTTCCGTCGGCTGCCGCGCCCGTCGAATCGAGGAACCAGACCGCATCTCCTACCGGCGCCAGTGTCGTCAGCCCCTGGTCTGCGCAGACTGTCGGGACAGATGCCTGTTCGGCCAGCGTGTCCGGATCGACGCGTGAGATCTGGCACGTGCCAATCTCGGCGCGGCTGAATTCGCCGGCCCAGAGGGAGCCTGCGGCCCACGCGAGCATGCCCGGTCCGTGGCTTTCCGCCTGCTGGACGATTTGGCCCGTGGCCGGGTCGATCGCGAGCAGGGTGTACGCGACGTCCCCGAACGCTGCAGCTTGTGTAGCGACCATCGCGTACAGCCGGCCGTTCGGGCCGAGGATGCGCGAGCTGACCCCCGCGATGTGATCGGCTACGGAATTGATCCCCGACGGCAGCGGTCCGGCCGTTGATGGCGGGGTCGGCGTCGAGCCAGGTCCGTTCGGTGGCGGTTCGCTGAGCGACGCTGTGCCCTGCGACTGAAGCTCGTCAGTCATGACGTAAGTGGATACAAATCCGCTATCGCCTGTGACGGCGACGTCGAATGCGCACTGCTCGGCGAGATCGGTGTCCGTCACCGCGAGGCAGGCCTGGTGGGCAGTCGCCAGTTCGCCCGCTGGGACCTCCGACACGTCGACCGGTGCCGTCTGCGGTGGGAAGTCGGCGACGGTGTATGAGTCGGTCGTCTGTCCCTCGTCGTAATCGAACAGCGTGTCGTCCGCGTGTGACCCGCCACGCTGGAGCGAACGTGCCGTAGAGCTCCTGGTAGTGCTCGTCGTGGTTTGCCGGTGCCGGCAGAGTCGACCCATCGGGGAGTGCCGGGATACGGAAGCGCGCGTCTGACGGCACGCGGGCGATGATGCCCACGCCGTCGGCTCGAAGAGCGTCGCTGGGGAGGACGAGCACGTTGATGCCCCAGCTGCCCATCGACAGCGCCCAGAGCTTGGTCCCATCCGGGAAGTCCAGTTCGTAGCCGCGCTGGTATGACGACAGTGTTGCCCCGGTCCCAAGATCCGTTGAGCCCACCGCATCCGCGGCCACCGGCTGCCCGTCGATCTTCACCTCGGGCGACCCCGTTTCGGACATGTAGAAGCCCACGCGGTGGTCGTTCACCTTCGTCGCAACGGCCGTGTTGATGGTCGCAACCTCGCCACGGGGCTCCTGTCGCGCCTGCATCTCCACAGAGGAATCAGGTGACCGCAAGAGGACGTACTCACCGGCGGCCTGCAGGTCGTAGCGAGATCCATCGACAGTCTTCATATGCGGATCGCCGTTGCTTCCGCCACAGCCGGTGCTACACGGCGGGCCTGTGCTGGGTGGACGAGGCGTCCCAGGCGTGCAGTATTCCTCGAGCCTGTGGCCCACCACCGTTCCACTGACCGTCTCGAGGCCGCCGGTAATGCCTATCGACATCTGCGGTGGAGCGTTCTCAAGATCTGAGAGCGACAGCGTTTGGCCGGCTGGACAAGTGCAGCCGCCGCTGCGCGTGCAGTAGAACCGCTGCTGCAGCCCTATGTCGTCGATCGTTCCCGCCCTCAGGCGAGCGTGGCCGCCGATGCTCGTTTCCACGATGTCCGCCGTGGAGTTGAGGTCGATGATCGTGTTGGCCACGTAGTCAGCGCTCACCGCCTCGATATCGCCGTTGCCCAGGTTGAACTTCTGGCGACCAGCACGTTGCTGCACTTGCCAGATGCCCACCGCGTTCCATGGAGCGCCCATCAGCGAGTCTCTGAAGAACCCTGACGCCCACGTGTCGAGAAAAGCATCGTCAGTCGCCCGACCCTTGTCGTAGGCCACGGCACTAGTGCCGGCGAGCATCATGTCGTCGAGCTTCGTCCACGGGTCCGTGCCTTCTTCGACCATGTGTTCATAGAAGCCGACGGCGTCATACGAACGGTCGAATGTGCTGGCCGTGGGCGAGACCAGGTAGCCGGCCCACCAGTCGCGCCCGATCTCGCTCGGCCCCATGGCGGTCTCGCCAACCCATTCGGCCGAACCCTCCAGGAGCCAGGCGGGGTGCGCGACCAACGGCAGACCGTTGTGGTCCCACAGCAACATCTGGTAGCAGTGGTACATCTCGTGTGCCATCGAAGCGCGAAGAGCCTCGAGAGACATGAGCGATAGCTCAGGGTTGGCGCGGATCCAACAGCCCTGCATCCGGCCGTCTCTGCCCAGCGGGATGGCCATGGCCAACACTCCACCTCCGCCCTCGTGGTTGAGGTTGCGGGTGAACACAGGGTCGAAGGAGAGAGTCCGTCCCAGCTTCTTGTTGAGGATGACCCTGGCGTCGGCAAGCGCGTCGGTAAACGTCTGCATCGTCACGTCGGCCGCCACCGCGGGCGCAAACCCACCCATGAGCCTGCGCCCGGCCTGTCCTTGATCACGGATTGGTACCGCATCGCTCGGCGGAGTCGTCTCTTGGTCCCACACGACGCGCTGTTCTGCGGTCAGCTGGTCGACATAGGGGGTCAGCCACAGAATTGCGGACGTGCCGTCGACGCGCTCGTATTGCGCTGGCGGATCGCCCACAGGGTCGGCAACGCCGGGGAGCGGCGCAACGGCGATCGAGAAGGCCTGCTTGGCGACGTCGAACGAAACCGTGCCGTCTTCCTGGACCTGATCGAGCAGCCAGGCGTACTTCGAGGTCGACGGAAAGACGGGCTCATCGCCGAAACCTGAGGGCGCCACAGACGGCGACGTGCTCGAGCAAGCCGCTACCAGGACCGCAAAGGCGGCTGCAACGATCCTTCGTCCGCCCCCCGAACGGTGGTTCACGGAGCCTCACCATGGGAGCGACGGCATCGCTCCGGTCGAAATGATCATCGGCACGGACCGACGCGCCGTCAATCACCGAGACGTTAGATTCAGACCGTGGACCGCTGGCAGACCATCATCGAGCCCTTCCGCATCCACTCGGTCGAGCCGATTCGCATGACGAGCGTCGCCGAGAGGGAAGCCGCGCTCCAGGCCGCGGGCTACAACCTCTTCAACATCCACGCCGAGGAGGTGATCATCGACCTGCTCACCGACTCCGGTACGGGGGCGATGAGCCGCGACCAATGGGCAGCGATCCAGCACGGCGACGAGAGCTACGCGGGCTCGCCGTCGTGGTATCGCTTCCTGGCCGCCGTCCAGAACCTCTTCCCATTCGGACACGTGATCCCGACGCACCAGGGACGGGCGGCGGAGAAGATCCTCTTCTCGGTGATCGGCGGAGCGGGCAAGGTCGTGCCCAACAACGCTCATTTCGACACCACGCGCGCGAACGTCGAGTACACCGGGCGCCGAGGCGATCGACCTCAGTCCGGCCCACGACCCGCGGCAGATTCTGCCCTTCAAGGGCGACATGGACGTCGCCGCGCTGGAGCGTCTGATCAACGAGCGCGGCGCCGAGAACATCCCTGTCGTGTTCATGACCGTGACCAACAACTCCATGGGCGGCCAGCCGGTCTCGATGGCCAACCTCCAGGCCGTGCGCGAGGTTTGCGACCGCTACGGGCTGCCGCTCTTCCTTGACGCGTGCCGCTTCGCCGAGAACGCCTGGTTCATCAAGCAGCGCGAGCCGGGCTACGGGGACAAGCGCATCCCCGACATCGTGCGCCAGATGGGCTCGTTGGCCGACGGCATGACCATGTCGGCCAAGAAGGACGGCCTCGCCAACATCGGTGGCTGGCTGGCGATGAATGACGACCAGCTCGCCGAGCGCTGCCGCAACATGCTGATCCTGACCGAGGGGTTCCCGACGTACGGCGGCCTGGCGGGTCGCGACCTCGAGGCCATCGCCCAGGGTCTCGAAGAGGTGGTCGAGGAGGACTACCTGCGCTACCGCATCCAGTCGACCGCCTACCTCGGAGAGGCGCTGGCACATTCGGGCGTGCCGGTGATCCTGCCGATCGGCGGCCACGCCGTTTACATCGACGCCCGGGAGATGCTGGGGCACATCCCGCCGCTCGAGTACCCGGGACACTCGCTGGCCGTCGCCCTGTATCGCGAGGGCGGGATACGCGGCGTTGAGATCGGCACCGTGATGTTCGGCCGCCACCCGGACGGGACGGAGTCCGCCGCGCCCATGGAGCTGGTCCGCCTTGCCGTGCCGCGGCGAACGTACACGCAGTCGCACATCGACTACGTGATCGAGGTCGTGCAGAACGTGGCCCGGCGAGCGGACGAGCTGAGCGGCTACCGCATCACCGAGGAGCCGCCCGCCCTGCGCCACTTCACGGCGCGCTTCGAGCCGCTCGTTCGACAGGCAGTCCAGGCAGGCTGATCCGAACCGGCCCCCGCGGCACCGGCCCAGGCCCTAGGATTCCGGACGGAACTCGGGAACCTGAAGGGGGCCTCTCTCATGCACAAACGACTGTGGCTGCTGGCAACGCTGATGGTCATCGGCGCTGGCTTCGCGTTGCCCGCCACCGCGGCAGCCAGCGAAAGCGGTTACACGGCCAAGGTCATCTACAACTACTGCAACGGTGCTGATCCGCACTTCAAGGTCAAGAACGTGGCCCACGGCTGGACGACCGCCAACAAGCTGACCAACGAGACCTGGGTGGAACAGCGGCTGGGCGGACGCCACCAGACATGGAAGAAGGTCTACACGTGGGACATGGCCAAGTACTCGTTCAAGACCAACGGCGACAAGCATTGGCTGACGTCGTGGCGTACCTGGAACGGGGATCGCACGCACTGGTACCGCATCGGTTTTCGCGTCCGGGCGTGGCACAACGCGACGTTGCTGTCCTCGGAAACGACCTACAGCCGCAAGTGCTGAGCGCCCTGATTTAGAAGCCGCCGGAGGGTCTTGCGCGGGCATATAGCATGCGGCTGGCGCGTCGAAAAACGGAAGCCAGACGGGCGAACGGTCGGCGGCCAACTGGAGGGAGTTCGTCAATGAAGAAGCGGATAGCGCTGCTCTGGACGCCGCTGGTTCTCGTGGCCGCCATGATGCTCCCAGCATCGACTGCCGCAGCCAGCGCTTACCAGTATCAGACGCTCAAGAACACGTGCTCGAACAGTGGCGGCGGCCTCGGCTACGGCAAGTCCGTTCTCAAGATCCGCCAGTGGGAATATGGCACTTCGGGAACACGGAAATTCCGCGTCCGCGCGTGGGCGCAAGTCAAGCACGGTGGCACCTGGGTCAACGAGCACACCTATAGCTGGGTCTACTCGGTCACTTTCCCCAACAACAGCGTCGACAGCTACTTCGACCACCAGTTCGCCTATAACTGGGGCTCGAACCACACCATCTACTACGCGCGCCTCAAGTGGCGTGGCGAGTGGCTTAATGGCAACGGTGGCGTCCTCGCCTTCCAGAACCTGAACGGCAAGATCTGCTAGCCACATCGACTCGTGGTAATTGGAACGGCCGGGCGAAAGCCCGGCCGTTTTCTTGTTAGTCGCAACTGCCCTTGACACCGGACATAGCCAAGACGACCATCGAATGGAGTGTCAGGGGAGCGTGGGATGAGGGTCGGCGCTCGAAAGGGACATCACGATGCGTCGACTAGCGCGTCTTCTGCTCACTCCAATGGTCCTGGCGGCGGCGCTGATGTTGCCCGCGACTACCGCGGCAGGCGGCGGATTTCATACGACCGTCCTGCGCGATGTCTGCACTGGAACCAACGACTGGACGAATGTCTTCAAAGCCAGGGAAACCGTCTCAGGCTTGACGACGGCCAATCGCCTGACAATTGACAGCAAGGCGCAGACGGTCCAGTTGGTGGCCAACGTCCATTGGCATACCGTCCACACCTGGCCTCGAGTGACCTACAACTTCACGGCCGATGCCACCGACCACTCGCTTCAGCTGCGTCGCGAGTTCGCCGGTGGCGGCATAGAGAACATGGGCCGAATCGTGTTCAACATGCGCAGCTGGCACAACGGCACTCTGCTCTGGCACGAGCTTCTTCGCAGCCGGGAGTGCTAGGCGGCGCCGAGCGGCGCTTAGGGCGGCGCTAGAGCGGGGGCGTCGTCCCCAGGTGCCGAGCGACGAAGTCAAGCTGGGTTTCCATCTGCCTGATTCGCTCGTCGGTGCGCAGCGAGCCGTGGCCCGCTTCGTAACGTAGGACCTCGTACGGCTTGCCGAGCTCGTCGAGCCGCTGCAAGAAGTTGTCGATCTGGCGAATCGGACAGCGCGGATCGTTCTCGCCGGCAAGTATCAGGACCGGCACGCGCACCTGATCGATGTACGTGATCGGCGACCGAACGCGGTACAGCTCCGGGTCTTCTGTTGGTGATGCGCCAAACAACGCGTCGTCATACCGCTTGAGCGGCTCCATCTCGTCCTCGTAGGCCGCGACGTAGTCCGCCACCGGGACGCCGGCCACGCCAAGCGCCCAGCGCTCCGGCTGCATGCCCAGGCCCAGAAGGGTCAGGTAACCGCCCCACGATGCTCCGCTGAGGACGATGCGGTCGCGCTCCGCAATGCCTTCGGCCACGACGCGATCCCAGACTGCGCCGATGTCCTCCAGCTCGGTCAGTCCCGGGTTCCCTGTGAGCGCGTCACGCCATTCGCGGCCGTAGCCGGTGCTGCCGCGGTAGTTGACCATCACGACCGCGAGCCCGTGGTCGACCCACGCCTGGACGGGTGGTGAGAACGAGTCACGATCGTGGGCCTCGGGCCCGCCGTGGATGATGAAGATCGTTGGATGCGGGCGCGGTCGATCCGTGGGCTCGGCGACGAGCGCATGGATATCGCCTACCCACAGATCCGCGTAACTGGCTCCGCCGGGCGAGACCTGCCCTTCCGGGGTAAGCACGATATCGCCCTCGGTTGAACGAACCTCGGGCGGCGTCGCCGAGTCGCTCCACAGGTACCAGACCTGTCCGTCGGGCCGCGCCGCAGCGTCAGCGATCACGCCCTGCGGCGTGGACAGCTGCTCCAGGGCGTCGTTCGCGAGGTCGTAGCGATAGAGCGACGATCGCCCGGCGTGCTCGTGCCCGATCAGCAGGGCCTGTCCATCCGGGTACCACGAAGCCTCGACCTCGCCAGGCAACTCGAGGGCGATCTCCCGCGTTTCGCCGGTGCGAGGAGACCAGATCAACGGCCGCTTCGAGTCCCGCCGCTCGTGGATCACCAGCAGTCGGTTGTCGCCATGCGCGAGTGGGAAGCCCCCTGAGTAAAGTCCGCGTTCGGGCGCGTCTGATAGCTCGGCCACGGTGTTGCCGTCCAGGTCGACCACTCGCAATGACGGATGCCGCGAATCGCCGTTCTCGGCTTGATGGAAGCACAGCAGCTGCTCATCGGCCGATAGCCCACCCAGCCAGCTCGCCTCGGGATGGTGGTAGATCTGTTTCGGCTCGCTACCTTCACGCAGGACGTAGATCGCGGTGCCGTCATCGGTGGAGCGACCCATGATGGTCAGGGTGGCGCCGATGCTCAGGCCGGTGCTGTACGACCGCCCAAGGCCGTCCGCCGCGATCATCCGTGACCCGCCGGCGAACGGATCGATCGCCCAGCGCCCTAGCTCATCGCCGTCGGTGTCGTCGAACCACCAGATCGACTCGCCTTCGGGCGAGATCAGAGCATCCAGGGTGCCTTCCCGTCGATCAGTTACCTGGCGATGACCGTCGTTGGCCCGATCCCAGGCGTAGACCTCCCAACGGCCGATGGAGTTGGCGGCATAGACGAGGCGCTCAGGGGCGTCGTCCGCCCACTGCGGGAGTGTTGTCCTCGGCGCACGGAATCTGCGCCTCCAGGCGGCCTCGTCTACCAAGTAGCCGTCAGATGCAGCAAGCCGTTACTGCTGCTGCTGCTTGGCCAGCTCTTCCTGGACCTGGCGGTTGACTTCGGCATTTATCTGGTCCGCGTTCTTCTGCTTGTGCCGACGTACCAGATACCAGCCGATGACCACTGGCCATAGAAAACCGATGAGGGCTCCGACGATGACCGCAGTGACGTAGTTCTGCTGATCGTTGCCCGCCGGCGGCGCGAGAATGATCAGCAGCAGGTAGGTGGCCAGCGCGCCAAGACCGATACCGATTAGTCGCTGAAGCATTTACCGCTCCTCACGTGTGGGATCAAGCCCGAACGTAAACATTGTCGCCCAATGTCAACAACACACGCACCCCTGCGCGCAGGTGTGCGCGAATGTGGAATAGCCGCTAGTCGGAGAGCGGCCCTGCGGCGCTGATCTCGGCCGAGACGGCGTCCTCGAACTGCTTGAAGTTCTCGGTGAACATGCTGGCCAACTTGCGCGCCTGGCGGTCGTAGGCGTCCTTGTCGGCCCAGGTGTCGCGCGGCCATAGAACGTTGGTCGGGACCTCCGGACAGTTGATCGGTACCTCGAAGCCGAAGATCGGATCGGTGCGCGTCGGCACATCCTCGAGCAGGCCGTTGAGCGCGGCGCGGACCATCTGTCGCGTGTGTGCGATGTTCATCCGTTCGCCACCGGCCCCGGCAGGTCCGCCGCTCCACCCGGTATTGACCAGCCACACCGGCACGTCATGGCGATCCATCCGCTCACCGAGCATCTGCGCGTAAACAGACGGGTGGCGCGGCATGAAGGGGGCACCAAAGCAGGTCGAGAAGGTGGCCGTTGGCTCCTTGACGCCAACCTCGGTGCCGGCCAGCTTGGCGGTGTAGCCACTGATGAAGTGGTACATCGCCTGGTCGCGCGTCAAACGCGAGATGGGCGGCAGGACGCCGAATGCATCTGCGGTGAGGAAAATGATCGTCGACGGGTGGTCGGTGACGCCCACTTCGGACGAGTTCGAGATGAAATGGAGCGGGAACGCGGCCCGCGTGTTCTCGGTGAGCTCGTCTGAATCGAGGTTGAGCTCCCGCGTCTCCGGATCGATGGCCACGTTCTCGAGGATCGTCCCGAACGTGCGTGTGGTCGAGTAGATGTCCGGCTCGTATATGTGGCTCAGGCGAATGGTCTTCGCGTAGCAGCCGCCCTCGAAGTTGAAGACGCCGTCGTCGCTCCAGCCGTGCTCGTCGTCGCCGATGAGGATCCGCTCCGGATCCGCGCTGAGCGTCGTCTTGCCGGTGCCCGAGAGGCCGAAGAAGATCGCGACCTTGCCGTCCTCGCCCACGTTGACAGACGAGTGCATGGGCAACACATCCTCGTCGGGCAGTCGGTAATTCATGATCCCGAAAGCGCCCTTCTTCATCTCCCCGGCGTACTGGGTACCGCCGATGAGGATCTCCTGGCGGCTGAGATGGACGAGGATCACTGTCTCGCTGCGGGTGCCGTCGCGCTCCGGATCAGCGCGGAAGGTGGGCGCGTCGATGATCGTGAAGTTGGGCTGGAAACCAACGAGCTCGTCCGCGGTGGGCATACGAAACAGGTTGGCGCAGAAGATGCTCGCCCAGGCGGTCTCGGTATACGCACGCAGTGAGCGGCGGTATTCCGGATCCGCGCCGACGAAGCCCTCCTGGACGAAGACCTCGCGCTCGTTCATGTGGTCGATGAAACGCTGCCGGAGCTTGTCGTAGCGCTCCTCGGTGATCGGCTGGTTGAAACCGCCCCACCAGATCTTGTCGTGGACGTTCGGCTCGTCGACGAGGTACTTGTCCTTCGGGGAGCGGCCGGTGTGCGTGCCGGTACGTACGACGAGCGGTCCGGCCGACGCGAGGATGCCCTCCTCGCGCTCAATTGCCTTCTCGTAGAGCGCGGCAACAGACAGGTTGGCGTGGCGCGTCTTGCCCAACAGCGGGATGTCGCTGACGGTCTGCTTCGATTTCGTGTTCGATTTCGCGCGAACGGGTGAGCCGGTCGCCGGCTTCTCGAGGGTGGTCGCCACTGCTTCGGTTCTCCTTAGCCGGGTGCCCGCGCGCGATAGGGAAGTCACGCAGTAACACCTGGCGGACCGGCCGCGCGTCGCTGGTCCCGGCGAGTCAGACCGGAGAACCTGTGAGTCGGCTTACGCAGTTCGTCGGCGCGGATTGTACCCCCACCCGGTGGTGCCG
Organism: uncultured Chloroflexia bacterium; assembly: GCA_963736895.1. Lineage (GTDB taxonomy): Bacteria > Chloroflexota > Limnocylindria > Limnocylindrales > CSP1-4 > JALYGJ01. Next base: position 117,640 of record CAVTQU010000004.1, on the reverse strand, counting down.
GGTCTCGAAACCACGGGGCAGACCTGTTGCGGCCGCATTCCTGTTCGCACGGCGGCATTCCTGCTCATCGCAGCAGGACACGTGTTTCTGCCTAATTGCATTCCGTGTGGCAGTAAGCGGGAGACGGCCGAGCTTGGCCAACAAATCAGCGAGTTCTGCAGTGGTGGCCGCTTGGCTCACGCACGCATGCCGCTCCGACGTGAGGGTCGAACGCGCTTCGAAGCGACAAGACGTCGCGTAGCGCCACTCCGGTTGGAGTTAGACCAAAAAGAGCAGCCGTGAATAGCACCGGAGGGACGACGAAGCCAGTTGCGCATCTGGAAGCCGGAGGCGGGCAGGGCGGATCTAACGAGAGAGGGATGGTTGGCGATGTGGCGGCCATTGGCCGTTCCCTCGGCCACAACCAGCCACGTCGCAACAGCACGAGGATTCCAGCCACGGTCTTGCCCCACCTTTAGCGCCAGCCTCGTTTTCCGATCCAGGGTTCCGAGCATTTCCTGTAGATCAACTATCTCGGTCTTTATCTCGATGACGAGCAGCGTCCGAGACGACGCGTGCCAGGCAAGGAGTTCAATCACGCCTCGTTCGCCGTAGTACGCAAACGACACCTCTGGGAATACGGCCCAGCCGGACAGGCCCGTGATCCAGTGGGCTACGTCCTCGGTGAGGGCTGCGTGTTTCGAGCTGAGCAGGCGATCCAGATCACCGCCGCGCCACCTCACGAGCACATCGAGTCGAATCTCCAGAACGCTAGCCACGCTGCGCAGCCGATTGAGGCTGGCGGATCCGATGTGGCCACGCTCGATCAACGAAACCATCGAGGATGAGACTCTCGCTCGGCTGGCGACGTCGGCCTGACGCAAGCCGCGGCGCACGCGGACTGCTCTGATCGCCGCTCCTACGCGTTGGTCGTCCATGGGGCAAGCATCGGATCCGCTTGTTGCCTGCCGGTCACCGCGGAATTAGCCGCTGGTCACCTAGCCCGCTGGTCACTCGGCCGCGACTCCGATCTTCAGGTGGCTCACGCCGCCGTCGATGTTCACCTGGTAGTGGCCGGCGGCGCGATCGAAGCCGCGTGACTGGATCCTCTGGCCGCCGCTGACCGACCCGACCGATTTGCCGTCGAACTCCAGGTGGGAGATGCCACCACCTACCCGCAGGTCCACGCCGGTGCCACGCGGCCGGGACAGGTACAGGCGGCTCGATCCGCCGGCGAACGAGAGCCGGACCGCGCCGTCGGCGGTGGGCAGCGACAGGTCAACGTGATTCACGCCGCCGCGTAGCTGGATGCCGGCCAGCTTGAGCTTTCGGACGTCACCCTCCAGGTCGGTTATCCCGCCGGCGACATCGACCGACCACTCGACTGACGGGTTGAGCGCAACGGACGTCGCTCGCGCGCGCGGATCGACCAGCCGCCGCGGATAGCGGAGCGCAACGAGGCCGTCGTCGCTGTGTCGCGCTCGCGGTGGCGGCCCGTCGAACCGGGCCGTGACCAGCCTGTCGTCCTCTCGCCCAACAGAAAGCCGCAACCGCGTGGCGGCCGTCTCGGCAACCATGCGCAGCTGCTGGCCGAGCACCTGCTTGTCGAAGCTCAGCCTGGGCGCGCCGCTGCTCAAGACGAGCTGGGCGCGCGCTACACCGGCCAGCGGAACAACGTATTCGTCGCCCACCATCCCACCGCGCGCGGCAACGCTCAATCGGCCCGCCTCGGCGGCGAACACGTCGGCCAGGCCGCGCATGTACCGGCTCTCAACGTTCGAGTCGATGCCCAGCTCCTTCGCGAGCCGATGCGCTTCCGTGGCAGAGGGCCCAAATGCAAGGGCAAACTCGCGCAACCGACCCTGGTTCAGCACCAACGTCTGCCGACGCCGATCGGCAGGATCCGCGCCGCGCGTCAGGTAGCCGGCCTTCTCGAGCCGATCCAGGACACCTGTAATGGCGCCGGACGTCAGGCCGGACAGTTCGGCCAACCGCCCTGGCGTCGGACTGACTTCGCTGGCGATCAGAGCCAGACAGCGCAGGTCGGTTGGATTGAGTCCCAGAGAGATCGCCGCGGAGTCGTGTAGGGCGATCGCCTGGGCGACCAGCCGAACGACCACGTCGTTCCCGACTACCGCGTTGTCGTTGTTTTCAGCGCTTGACATGCCTGCCTCGTGTTGTTTAGGATGCCGATTATCTTAGCATCTAAACTATCAACAGGATGGACGATGTTTCAAACAGAGAGTAGCGACCACGCAGCCGTCGCGGCGGTTGATCTGGTCAAGACGTATCCAGGGCCGGTGACAGCTCTCGATGGCATCAGCTTCAACGCCGGACCGGCAACGGTCTTTGGCTTGCTGGGACCGAACGGCGCTGGCAAGTCAACGACGGTCAAGCTGCTGACCACGCTCATCAGCCCCAACAGCGGCACCGCATTCGTCGGCGGCGTTGACGTTGTCAAGCATCCGCAGAAGGTTCGGCGGCTCATTGGCGTCGTCGGTCAACGCGTGGCGGTCGATCCCGAGGCCACCGGCCGCGAGAACCTCTGCCTCGAGGGCAGGCTTCACGGCCTGGGTGGCACACGCCTGACCCAGCGTGCCAACGAGCTTCTGAACCACTTCGACCTGACCGACAGCGCCGACCGGCTAGCACGCACCTATTCCGGCGGAATGAAGCGCAAGCTCGATGTGGCGATGGGTCTGATCCATCGGCCGCGCGTGCTCTTCCTCGACGAGCCGACGACCGGCCTCGATCCGGAGGCGCGGGCAGGGCTGTGGCAGGAGATCGGGCAGCTCTCGAAGACCGAGGGCATGACCATCCTCCTGACCACGCACTACCTGGAGGAAGCGGACCGCCTGGCGGACCAGCTGGCCATCGTGGATCGCGGTCGCATCGTGGCCGAAGGCACGCCCGAGGGACTGAAGGCAGAGCTCAGGGGCGATGCGTTGCACATCGAGCTGCACGAAATCGACCACGCCCAGCGGGCGCTGAGCCTCGTGCAGAGCCTTGGCGGCGTCCGCGAGCCGGTCAGCGACGGCCGCTCGCTGCGCATTCGGGCGGACAGCGGCGAGTCGGCCGTGCCCGTGGTGCTGTCCACGCTTGAAGCGGCGGGCATTGGAGTTGCAGCCGTGACGGTCTCGCGGCCGTCGCTCGAAGACGTCTATCTGCGCCACACCGGGCGCGCTTACCAGCATCAGAACGGAGAGGCCCTGTCATGACCGCAATAACCCACTCCCTTTACATGACTCAGCGCCACACGCGGGCGCTGATCCGCCAGCCGTGGTTCATGGCGATCACGCTGGTCCAGCCGGTGATCTGGCTGGTCCTCTTCGGCTCACTCTTCAAGAGCGTCGTCACCATCCCGGGCTTCACGGGAGGCGACTCGTACCTGGACTTCCTCGTGCCGGGCGTCGTGGTGATGACCGCGATCTTCAGCAGCGGCTGGAGCGGCATGGGCGCCATTGACGACGTGGAGCGCGGCCTCATGGACCGCTACCTGGTCGGGCCGGTTCGGCGCAGCTCGCTGATCGTCGGCCGCATCGTGAGCGACGGCCTGTCGGTGTTGATCCAGATCCTCATCATTTGCGGGCTGGCCTACGTGCTGGGCGCGCGGTTCGAGGGCGGGATCGTCGGACTGGCAGTCCTGCTCGTCGCATCGATGCTGCTCGTGTTCACCTTCGCGTCGCTCAGCAACGCAGTGGCGCTGAGCGTTCGGCAGCGCGAGTCGGTGATCGGCATCAACCAGTTCATGGTCCTGCCGCTGACCTTCATTTCCGCCGCGTTCATGCCCCTGTCGCTCACGCCCGACTGGCTGCAGACGCTGGCCAAGATCAACCCGGTCAACTGGGCTGTCGAGGCCGGCCGAGAGGCTCTCACCGCCGCCCCTGGAACAGCCGATTGGACGTTCATCGGCGTCCGACTGCTGGGCCTGCTGGTCATCGCAATCCTGTGTGGCGCGCTCGCTACACGCGGTTTCAGGAGCTACCAGAAGTCGCTCTAGCACCCCCAAACCGATGTCTCGCACCGGACAGCGCCAATTCGCAACCGGTGCGAAACTTCCCGGGTTAGTAACTGCATGAAAGGCTTGATGCAGTGACGGAGAGGCCGTGACGAACCCCACCGGTTCAAGCTCAAATCGGGCCGGAGTTGACTGGCTGATCTTCCTGCTGCTCGGCTTCTTCTGGGGCAGCAGCTACCTGTTCATCAAGATCGGCGTGGACAACGGCCTGCAGCCGTTCACGCTGGTGATGCTTCGGCTGCTCATCGGCAGCGCGTTCCTCTGGACGGTATTTCTCATCGCGCGAGAGCACCTGCCGCGTGAATGGCGCTTCTACGCCCACATCCTCGTGGTGGCGTTCTTCGGCATCGCCCTGCCGTTCATGCTCATCACCACGGCCGAGTCAAATGTCGACTCCTCCCTCGCCGCGGTGCTGACCGCGCCGGTGCCACTCTTCACGATCATCTTTGCGACCCTTCTGCTGCCCGAAGAAAGGCTGACCGTCTACAAGGTCGTGGGCGTGCTCATCGGGCTCCTGGGCGTGGCAGTCCTCGTCGGCTTCGACCCGGCGCAGCTGGGCACCAGCAGCTTCACCTCGGAGCTGCTGCTCATCGGTGCTGCCATCTCGTACGCGATCGGCGGCGTGTACGCGCGCAAGTTCGTGAACGGCTACCGGCCCATGATCCCGGCACTTTTCGAGGTCTTCTTCGCGATGCTCCTGGCAGCGGCTGGCGCGTTCCTCACCGAGAACCCGCTCGGCCTCATCGGGAGCGTGCCATCCCAGGCGCTGTTCGCGGTTCTATGGCTGGGCATATTCGGTTCCGGCCTCGCCTACGTCGCGTTCTTCCGCCTGCTGGGCAAGTGGGGCGCGCAGCGCACATCGCTCGTCGCGTACCAGCTCCCTGTGTGGGGCATCATCCTGGGCGTGCTCGTCCTCAACGAGCAGGTGCCGCCAGCGCTCCTCACGGGCACGGCCCTGATCATCATCGGCATCACCCTCGTCAACGCCAACCGCGATTCGCTGCGCTCCGTCGCCGGCAATCTGCGCGCCCGATTCGGACGCGGCCAGCCAGTCCCCGACGCGACAGCGGACCCAGTCGCCGGCCCACGCTGATCAAGGTCCAGCTGGAAAACTCCGGAGTCGTGGGTATCGACTTATTGCGAAAACCTGCTAGCCTTTCGCCATGACGACAGCCACGCCAGCCACACCTGCCACCCCAGCCACCGAAACTCCCGCCCAGCCGATGACCCTGCGCGACCGATTGCGCGCCTGGGCCGAGATCATGCAGACGGCCAATCCTCCGGCCACGCTCCCGCTGGACACGGTCGGCAAGTGGCTGGTCATGACCCGCGCGGCCGTGTTCCCGATGACCATCTGGTCGGGCACGATCGGGGCCCTGCTCGCGGCCGAGGTCGCGCGAACTACCGGCGCGGTCAGCGTCAACTGGCCGGCAGTGCTGCTGGCGATCGTTGGGCTCGTTTTCGCCCACGCCGCGAACAACCTGATCAACGACTACTTCGACATGACCGGTGGCGTCGACACGGAGGGCTATGTCCGAGCCCTCTACGCCCCGCATCCCGTTCTGTCGGGCTGGGTGACCAAGTCGGCGCTGCGCAACATGGCCATCGCCCTGACCGTGATCGATGGGCTGATCATGCTCGTGCTTGCCGTCTGGGTAAGTCCGCTGGTCATCGCCTTCGCGCTGGCCGGACTGTTCCTGTCGGTCTTCTACGTCGCGCCACCGTTGAACCTGAAGCGACACGGCCTGGGCGAGCTGGACGTCTTCCTGACCTGGGGTCCGCTGATGATCGGCGGCACCTACCTGGTCGCCACGGGCACGTTTCCACTCTGGGTGCTGGTCTTCTCGATGCCCTACGCGCTGCTCGTCACCTCAGTCCTGTTCGGAAAGCACATCGACAAGATCGTTCCCGACACGGCGCTCGGAATTCGGACGCTGCCGGTGATCCTGGGCGAGAGCCTCGCGCGCCGCACCGGCCAGGCGCTGATGATCCTGTTCTACCCACTCGTTCTGCTGACGGTGCTCGTCGGCTGGGTCGGGCCGTGGGTACTGCTATCGGTGCTTGCCATCCCGACGCTGCTCAAGGTGCTGAAGGTCTACAACGAGCCCAAGCCCACTGAGCCGCCGGCCTGGTATCCGGCACGCGGCTGGCCGCTGTGGTTCGTCGGCTTCGCGTTCCGCCACACGCGCCTTGCCGGCGCCCTGCTTACGCTGGGCCTCCTGATCAACGTCCTCTTGCCGGTGAAGCTGCCCCTCCCCTGGCTCTAGGGTCGCACGGCTACCTAGTCCCGTTCAGTAGCGACGTGCGTGATGGCACCCTTGTCCGCCTTGCTCGTGGGGCGTGTAATCGGACGGATGAGGTTCACGTCACTGTTTCCAAGAAGAGCCGCCTGGCTCGCCCTGGCCCTCGCCTCTTCCGTTGTGCTCGCCACGGCAGGTCAAGTTGCGGCGGCGTTCCCGATCGAGCAAACAGGACAGCTGGGCCCGTTCTCATTCGTCGACTCGCAGGCCGAGTCCAGCGTCACTTGCACCTACGCAACCTGAGCGTCCTCCCAGGCGTCCACAAGGTCAAGCTCGATCGAATCGATGTTCGGCCTCCCATCGTCAAGGGAATCACCGACGGACAGCAGGTCAGCTGGCGCTTTATCGTGTACCGCCATCCCAGCTCTGATGCCAGCCTGACAGGCGGCAATTGGAAGATCACGTACCGCAGCCCAATCGAGAAAAAGGTGGCGACAATGACCGTACCCGCGGTCTTCACTCCCAAGGGGGTCTCCGTTTCGCTCCCGGCGGGCAGCAGGGAGCACGACTCCGCTTACGAGGTCGTGGTAAAGATCACGTGGTACCTCCCGGGCGGTGGGGTGCAGGGCTCCGGAAAATTCGTGCTCTCGTACTACGACAAAATCGTCGAGAACCAGCTGCTACAGCGCTGGCCGAACTGGTGCGCCGGCCGCCAGTGGTGGGTGTTTTAGCTCTCTAGCTGCGCGGCCCCTGGCTCCGCGGCCAGGTCGTTTCGAAGACGAGCTCCAGACCATCGATATCGTCCATCTGCTCCCCGGTCTGTTCGAATCCGAACTGGGACGCCAATCGTAGAGACGGCTCGTTGGTTGGCGATATCGAGGCGATGAAGTGCTCGATGCCGTGCGTCCTGTGCGCCCAGTCGAACAGCGCTGCAACGGCTTCCTTCGCGTAGCCCTGCCGCCGATATTGAGGCTCAACCCGATAGCCGACCTCCACTCGACCCGCCTCGTCCGGCGGGCCATGGAAACCGATTGATCCGATGACCCGCCGGCTCCCGTCCGGCGCCTCGAGGATCATCAGCCGGCCCAGCCACTCCCTGATCGATGGATCCACTGCCAGCTGGGCGAGGCGAAACAGGAGGAAATTGCGGAGATCGTCCGGCATATCGGCCGGAACGTTGGCGCCGGCTTCAACCTCAGCGGCCCTGAGATCGTTGCGCCGCAGGGCCTCCATGAACGGCACGGACATGACCACGAGCTCGAGCCGTGGCGTCCGAATAGGCAGGGTTGGGTCAGCCGTGACGACGTCGCCCATGAGCGAGGTACTCGAGCAGGTCGAGCTTGGTCACCACGCCAGCCGCCTGGCCGCGGTCCACGACAACGACTGCGGATGCTCCACCTGACAGCAGGGAAAAGGCGTCGTCCAGCGACGCTGGGCCATCGACTGCCGGGAGCGGCTGATCCATCACTTCGCCAACCGTACGTTCTACGACGGACGGATCGCGGTACGTGCGCTCCAGCAATCCCTTCTCACTGACGGATCCGACGATCCCCGCGACCGCCTGTCCGTCCGGTTCCTCCGAAACGGGCAGCTGACTGATTCCGTACAGCTGGAGCAAGTCGATCGCCGCGCCTACCCGGTCGGTCGTCCGCGCCAACACAACCGGAGGCAGCTCGTCTGAGCGATGGCCGTTGCGCAGCACGTCGGCGACCCTCTTCTCACCGGTGGGCGAGCCCACAAGGCCGTTCACACGCAGCCACTCGTCGTTGTAGAGCTTGGACAGGTAGTTGCGGCCGCCGTCGGGAAAGATGACGACCATGACCTTGTCCGAGGCGTCGCCCTCGGTCATCAGGTCGCGGGCAACAGCGAGTGTGGAGACGAGCGCGGTGCCGCACGACTCGCCAGCAAGGATGCCCTCTTCTCGAGTGATCCTCCGGGCGGCGGCAAAGGCGTCCTTGTCCGACACGCGCACCCAGCGGTCGACGACCTTGGGGTCATACGTGCCGGGGAAGAAGTCCTCGCCGATCCCCTCGGTCAGGTAGGGCCGCGCCACGTCGCCCGACAGGACGCTGCCTTCCGGGTCGCCGCCAACGATCACGATGTCCGGGTTTTGCGCCTTCAGGTAGTGACCGGTTCCGGTGATCGTGCCGCCCGTCCCGGACGCGACGACCAGGTGCGTGATCCTGCCCTCGGTCTGGCGCCAGATCTCCGGTCCGGTCGTGCGCTCGTGCGCATCGGGATTGTTCATGTTCCAGTACTGATCGGGCTGGAAGGCGCCGGGGATGTCGCGGGCCAGCCGCTTCGCCACGGAGTAATAGCTCTCCGGAGACTCCGGATTCACGTTTGTTGGACAAAGGACCACTTCGGCGCCGTACGCCCGCAGCAGCGACTGCTTCTCGACGGACTGCTTGTCGGCCATCACGAAGATGCACCGGTAGCCCTTCAACGCCGCGGCGATGGCCAGGCCGTGACCGGTGTTGCCCGAGGTTGGTTCGATGATCGTCCCGCCCAGCTTGAGCAGGCCGTCTCGTTCGGCAGCCTCGATCATCGGCAGCCCGATGCGGTCCTTCACCGAGCCGCCCGGGTTGAGCAGCTCGAGCTTTGCGAGGATCATGGGCTGACGCTCGACCGGGCCAAGCTCGCGGGTGACGCGCGTGAGCCGAACGAGCGGCGTATTGCCGATGAGATCGAGGATGGACTCGGCGTATTCCATCGGCGGCGAGTATAGGTGTCGCCCCGGGTACTTCGGTGACAACGGGATACCGGTTATGCTCCCGCTGGGGGAAGAGGGATTACGTATGACCACAGGGCGGCATTGACCAGCACCATTCCGGACGAAGCGCGCGTGCTCGAGGAGCAAATCGCGGCGCTCGAGACTCAACTCGACGAACAGCGACGCGCGACTCGCGACCAGGGCGCTCTATATCGCATCGCTGCGCTCGCCAATGCCGCGGAGGACATGGAGACCTTCTACAGGGGCCTCCACGACATCCTGTCCGGGCTCCTTTACGCCGAGAACATGTACGTCGCGCTCTACAACGAAGAGCGACGACTGATCAACTACCCCTTCTTTGTCGACTCGGACGACGACGACTGGCCCGACCCGCAGGCCTGGTTGCAGCAGAGCGACCAGCAGGCAAGGGGCGTCACCGGCTACATCATGCGAACGGGCAACGCGGTTCACGCAGGCCCCGACCTCGTCAACAGCCAGCATTTGATCGACTCCGGCGAGATGGAGTATGTCGGCGCCGTATCCGTGGACTACCTCGGAGTGCCGCTCAAGACGGATGGCCACACGATCGGCGTCCTGGCGGTCCAGACCTACGTCGAGGGCCAGATCTACACGAAGGACGACGTCGATCTCATGGTTTTCGTCGCCGACCACATCGCAACAGCCCTGGCCCGCACCCGCGCCACCGCCGAGATTCGCCAACGCAACGCCGAGCTGGCCGTCATCAACGAGATCGGAGCCGCGCTCGCCCAGCAGCTCGACTTTCAGGGCATCATCGACGCCGTCGGCGAGCGCATTCGCAAGATCTTCGACGTCCCGACGGGAATGATCATGCTCATCGACAGCGCCACCCAGGCGATCTCGACGCCGTATGCGATCGACCAGGGTGAGCGCCAGATCCTCCCCGATCGGCCGATGACGGGACTGACCGCGCGTGTGGTTCAGAGTCGCGCCCCACTCCGAGTTCGCTCGGCTGCCGATTCGATCAACCTGGGCGCAGTCGTCCAGGGCAAGGACGACGCCGAGTCATGGATGGGCGTACCCATGATTGTCGGAAACAACGTTCGCGGCGTCATCGCGATGGAGCGGATGCCCAAGGATGCCTTCAGTGATGCCGACGAGCGACTGCTCTCGACTATCGCCTCCAATCTCGGAGTAGCGCTCGAGAATGCCCGACTCTTCGACCAGACGAAACAGCTTCTATCGGAAACGGAGCAGCGCAACGCCGAGCTGGCAATCGTCAATGAGGTCGGCGAGGCCCTCGCAAAGCAGCTTGATTTCCAGGCAATCATCGACGCCGTAGGCGACCGAGTCAGCCAGATCCTCGGTTCGCACGACCTGTCCATCGCGATCATCGACCCGCGGACAAGGATCATCTCGTTTCCGTACTGGATCGAGAACGGGATCCGCGATGACGGAGTTACACCGATCGAGCTTGGCCAGGGCTTGACGTCGCAGATCATTGAAACCGGCGAACCCATCCGCATAGGCACTACCGCGGAATCCGAGGCGCGCGGGGCGCTCTCGTATGGCGAAGTGCAGGAGTCGTACCTAGGGGTGCCGATCCGCGCTGGGGATCAAGTGCTCGGCGTTCTGTCGGTCGCCCAGCGGCCCGCGAATGCATTCACAGCGGCGGACGAGCAGCTCCTCTCGACGATTGCCGCGAGCATGGGCGTGGCGCTCGAAAACGCTCGACTGTTCGATGAGACGAAGCGACTCCTCGGCCAGACAGAGGAGCAGAACGCCGAGCTGGCAGTCGTCAACGAGATCGGTGCAGCGCTCGCCGAACAGCTCGACCTCAATGCCGTTACCGAGCTCGTCGGGGAGCGCCTGCATTCGATCTTCCCCGACATCGATCTATTCGTCGCGCTCTACGACAGGAACACGAACCTGATTGCTTTCCCGTACGAGGTAGGCCACGGGGAGCGCTATCACACCGACCCGATCCCAGCTGATAAGGGCCTAACGGCAACTGTCATCAACACTCGGCAGTCCCTGCTGATTCGGACGCACGAAGAAGCCGAGAAGCATGGAGCCGTTTTTGTCCTCGAGGACGAAACAAATCGGACCGAGTCATGGCTCGGAGTGCCGATCATCACCGGCGACGATTTGATAGGCGTCCTCGCTCTCGAGGCCGATACGCCGAACCACTTCGACAAGGACACGCAGCGGCTCGTCGAGACGATCGGCTCCTCCACCGCCGTTGCGCTCCACAACGCTCGCCTGTTCGATGAGACGAAGCGACTCCTCGGCCAGACAGAGGAGCAGAACGCCGAGCTCGCGGTCGTCAACGAGATCGGTGCAGCGCTCGCCGAACAACTTGATTTCGACGCGATCGTCGACCTCGTCGGTGATCGCCTCGTCGAGATGTTCAAGTCGCACGACTTCTACATCGCCCTACTCGACCGCTCCAGGAACCAGATCACGTTCCCGTATGAGCTTGACGCCGGGAAACGAGTCCACGGCGACCCGATCGAGTTCGGCCAGGGCATCAGCTCGCGCGTCATCGCCGAACGGCGCGCATACAATTCGCGACCCTGGACGACCAGAATCAGTTTGGCGGCGCCCTTGTTGGCACATATGCCGAGCTGCCGGAAGGGGTGTCGACGGACCAGCTGACTCAGTCCTGGCTCGGTGTGCCGATCATGGCGGGCCGGGAGGCGATTGGCGTGGTCGTGCTGGGGGATCGCCGACCCAACGTCTACACCGAAGCGGACGAGCGCCTCGTGTCCACCGTCGCTTCGAGCATGGGCGTGGCACTCGAGAACGCACGGCTGTTCGACGAGACGAAGCATCTGCTGGCCGAGACCGAGCAACGCAACGCGGAGCTGGCCGTCATCAACGAGATCGGCGAGGCGCTCGCCAAAGAACTCGACTTCCAGGAAATCATCGACGCCGTCGGCGAGCGCATTCGGTCGATCTTCGCCGCCCCTACCTCGGGGATCATCCTTTACGACGCGGTGGCCGGGACGGTTACTCCGGCATTCGTGATCGACCACGGTGAGCGGGTAACCGCGGTTCAGACGCGTCCCTTGGGTGGGCTCAGCGGGGATGTCATCAACGGCAGGAGCCCGCTTCGGATTGGGACTCTCGAAGAACTCGAGAAGCACAATCCCTACATAGTCGGCAGCGAGGAGACCCTTAGCCAGTCCTGGCTGGGTGTGCCGGTTCTCGCGGGAAACCGTGTGCTCGGCGTGATAACGCTGGAACGGCAGGCTCCAAACGCTTTCAGCGAGAGCGACGAACGGCTTCTGTCGACCATCGCGCAGAGCATGGGCGTCGCGCTCGAGAACGCGCGCCTCTTCGACGAGACGAAGCATCTCCTGGCCGAGACCGAGCAACGCAACGCGGAGCTCGCCGTCATCAACGAGATCGGCGAAGCGTTGTCGCGGCAGCTCGATTTCCAGGGGATCATCGATGCGGTCGGCGACCGCATCAGGTCGATATTCAACGTTCAGACGGGGACGATCGCGCTCTACGACCCCACGACGAACCTCGTCTCGACTCCGTATTCGATCGACGTGGGGGAACGCATCGAACAGACGGTCACCGTGCTGTCGGGCCTGACCGCCATCGTCATTGGTGAACGCCGCGCCCTGCGCCTCGGTACGAACGAAGCGTCGGATGCGCTGGACGCGGTCATCGTCGGAAGTGACGAAGCCGGAATCCTGGCTGGGTGTGCCGATCACCGCGGGCGATCGTGTGCTCGGCAGCATCTCCCTGGAGCGCCTCCCAAAAAATGCGTTCAGCGAGTCGGACGAGCGACTTCTTTCCACGATCGCCTCGAACCTCGGTGTCGCCCTCGAGAACGCGCGGCTGTTTGACGAGACGAAGCACCTGCTCGCCCAGACCGAGCAGCGCAACGCGGAGCTCGCTGTCGTCAACGAGATAAGCGCCGCGCTATCGAAGAAGCTCGAGTACGACGCAATCATCGACGCCGTCGGCGACAAGGTCAGCGAGGTTCTTGGGACCCAGGACCTGACGATCGCGATCCTCGACCAGGAAACCGGCCTGATCCACATGCCCTACTGGACTGAGAACGGCGCTCGCGATCGTGACGTTCCCCCGATGGAGCTTGGGCAGGGCCTGACGTCGCGCGTGATCAGCACCCGCCTTCCCGTGAGGACCGGGTCCATGGCCGAGGCAGCGGATCTCGGAGCTGTCGTGGCCGGCGATGTCGACGCCGGCATGCAGGAGTCCTACCTCGGAGTGCCTATCCCCGGTGGCGAAGGAGTCATCGGTGTGCTTGCCCTCACCAAGCATCCCTTCAACGCATTCAGCGACGCGGACGTGCAGCTCGTATCGACAATCGCTTCGAGCATGGGCGTGGCTCTTGAGAATGCCAGGCTCTTCGACGAGACCAAGCGCCTCCTGACCGAGACAAACGAGCGCGCCGCCGAGCTGCAGATCATCAACAGCGTTCAGGAAGGCCTTGCCGCGAAACTCGACATGCAGTCGATGTATGAGCTCGTCGTCAACAAGATCCAGGAGATCTTCGATGCCCAGGCTGTGGACATCGGGCTCTACGACCACGACGAAGGATTAGTCCGGTTCCCGTACAGCATCGAGCGCGGCGTCCCGGTGGCGGATGAAGGTACGCATCCAATGGGACCGATGGGACGCGTGGTGATCGAGACGCGCGCGCCTTTGCTCGTCAATGACATTGCAAAATGGTCACGAGAGAGAGGCGTAGAAGCCGCTCACTGTCGGAGCGCCGACACAATCGGCCCTGTTCGCGCCACTCATCATCGACAACTCGGTCTTCGGACGGATCTCGATCCAGAACATCGATCGCGTCAACGCATTCGGCGACGCCGATGTACGTCTTCTCACCACGCTCGCTTCGAGCCTCAGCGTGGCTCTCGAGAACGCACGGCTATTCGACGAGACGCAGCGTCTCCTGACCGAGACCAACGAGCGCGCAGCCGAGCTGGCGATCATCAACAGCGTCCAGGAGGGTTTGGCGGCCAAGCTCGACATGCTGTCGATGTATGAGCTGGTGGGCGACAAGCTCCAGGAGATCTTCGACGCGCAAGTCGTTGATATCGGTCTGTACGATCTGGAGCAGGGGTTTATCCATTATCCCTACGCGATCGAGCGAGGCGTGCGCTATCCCGATGTGCCGACTCTAATGACCGATCGCGTTCGCTCACTGGTTGACGAACCGAGGCTGATGGTTATCAACGACACGGCTGTCTATGCCGCTGAGTTGGGCATCGAGATGGTCGTTCAGCAGGGCGAGGCGTCCAAGTCAATGGTGTTCGCTCCGCTCACCCGCGGAGGCAAAGGCATCGGCCAGATCTCTCTCCAGAACCTCGATCGCACCCACGCCTTCTCTGAGTCCGATACACGACTTCTGATGACTCTCGCGCGAACCTTGAGCGTCGCGCTGGAGAACGCGCGGTTATTCGACGAGACACAACGTCTGTTGACCGAGACGAATGAGCGCGCAGCCGAGCTGGCGATCATCAACAGCGTCCAACAGGGTCTCGCCGAAAAGCTCGACATGCACGCCATGTACGACCTTGTGGGCGACAAGATCCGCGACATCTTCGACGCCCAAGTGGTCGCGATCATCCGCTACGACCACGAGAAGGAGATGACGTACTTCGAATACGCGATCGAGCGCGGTGTGCGCTTCCGCGACATCGAGGCGCCCTTCTCAGGCATATCCCGGTACATGATCACGAACCGGGCTCCAGTCCTCATGGACGACGTCGAGCAATGGAAGAAGGAAACCGGCGTCGATGTTCCGCTCGCTGAAGGCGAAGTTCCGAAGTCGAGTCTTGGTGTTCCGCTGATCACGGGCGACAACGTGTTCGGAACCATCAGCCTCCAGAATCTCGACCGGACGCACGCGTTCGCGCAGGCTGACGTTCGCCTGCTGACTACCCTCGCGTCCAGCCTGAGCGTCGCGCTGGAGAACGCTCGTCTTTTCGACGAGACCCAGCGTCTCCTGACCGAGACTGACGCCCGCGCCGCGGAGCTGGCGATCATCAACAGCGTCCAGCAGGGACTCGCGGCCAAGCTCGATATGCAGTCGATGTACGACCTCGTCGGCGACAAGATCCTCGAGATCTTCGACACCCAGGTCGTGGATATCGGCCTTTACGACCTCCAGGCTGGGACCGTCAGCTACCCATACTCGATCGAGCTAGGCGTCCGAGATCCGTACTCGGAGCACCCGATCGGGCCTATGGCTCAAGCCATGATCGACAAGGGTTCCACGCTGCGCGTCAACGATATGGGCGAGTGGCTTCAGGCGGGCGGGAAGGCAGCCGTCTACCAGGGCGCGCCGGCGAAGGCAGCGATGTTTGCCCCACTCCTCGCCGGCTCCGAACTCCGCGGCCATGTCTCGCTCCAGAACATCGACCGGACCGAGGCATTCACGGCAGCCGATGAGCGGCTACTGACAACTCTGGCTTCGAGCCTCGCGGTTGCCCTGGAGAACGCGCGTCTGTTCGACGAGACACAGCGGCTGTTGACCGAGACCAACGAGCGCGCGGCCGAGCTACAGATCATCAACAGCGTCCAGGAGGGCCTCGTGGCCAAGCTGGACATGCAGTCGATGTACGACCTCGTCGGCGACAAGATTCAGGAGATCTTCGACGCCCAGATTGTGACGATCGGCATTTATGACTTCGACGCGGAAGTCACGCATTACCCGTACATGCATCGAGCTCGGCGAACGCGATTACGACCTCGACACCACGCCGTTCAGCGATACGACGAGGCGAATCCTGGCCATGTACCAGGAGACCGGCAAGGCTCTCGTCATCGACAACGTCGATGAGTTCTCGAGAGACACGGGTATCGCGTTCACAGTTACGGGCCACATCCCCAAGTCTTTGGTCTTCGCGCCTCTGACGACGGGCGGCAAGGTGTTCGGTCGCATCTCATTGCAGAACATCGACAAGTACGGCGCCTTCAGTGAAGCCGACGTCCGCCTGCTGACCACGCTCACGTCGAGCCTCGCTGTAGCCCTTGAGAACGCGCGGCTGTTCGACGAGACGCAGCGCCTACTGACGGAGACCAATGAGCGCGCGGCAGAGCTGGCAATCATCAACTCCGTCCAGGAAGGCCTTGCCGCCAAGCTGGACATGCAGTCGATGTACGACCTCGTGGGCGACAAGATCCAGGAGATATTCAACGCGCAGGTCGTGGACATCGGCATCTACGACTTCGATAAGAACGTCACGCGTTACCCGTACAGCATCGAGAAGGGCGAACGGCTACCCGACGACTCCACGGAGATCGGCCCAACGACCCAATACCACATCGACTTCTTCGCCAAGTCGGGCAAGCCCCTGGTGATCGACAACGTCGAAGAGTGGAGCGCGAAGCTAGGTCTCCCGTTCGTCCTGGTGGGGGAGGCTGCCAAATCGATGGTCACCGCGCCGTTGATCACGCGCTGGCAAGCCGTTCGGTCGGATTTCGCTGCAGAACCTTGACCGGTTTGCGGCGTTCGGCGAAGCAGACGTCCGCTTGTTGGCAACCTTGGCATCCAGTCTCAGCGTCGCACTGGAGAATGCGCGGCTGTTCGACGAGACGCAGCGCCTACTGACCGAGACCAACGAGCGCGCCGCCGAGCTGGCAATCATCAACAGCGTCCAGCAGGGCCTGGCCGAAAACCTCGACATGCAGTCGATGTACGACCTCGTTGGCGACAAGATCACCGAGATATTCGACGCGCATTCGGTCGACATCGGCCTTTACGACTTCGACCGCGAGACGATCAGCTACCCGTATTCCGTCGAGCGGGGCGAGCGTCTGCCGGGCAACGAATTCCCGTTCGGTGTGGCGACCCGCCAGCTGATCAACGAAGCGAAGCCGGTCGTCATCGATGACTTGGACGTCTGGGAGCGAGAAACCGGCGTCGACGATGGGTATCGAAGGCGAGCGATCGAAATCAATAGTGTTCGCGCCGCTCGTGACCGCTGGGAGACCCTTCGGCCGGATCTCGCTTCAGAACCTGGACAAGACGCACGCGTTCGGCGAGGCCGATGTGCGTCTACTGAACACCCTCGCGACCAGCCTTAGCGTCGCCCTCGAGAATGCCCGTCTCGTCGACGAGACGCGCCAGCGTGCCGCCGAGCTGGCGATCGTCAACGACCTGGGCCAGGCCACTGCTTCACAGCTGGACCTCGAGAAGCTCATCGAGCTCGCCGGCGACCAGATGGCTGCCACCTTCAAGGCGGACATCGTCTACGTGGCGCTGATCGATCCGACCACCGGCTTGATCGAGTTCCCCTATCACCTCGAGAACGGCGTGAAGGAACCCCAGGACTCGCTGCCGCTGGGCGAAGGGCTCACGTCGAAGATCATCCTGTCGCGTCAGCCGCTGCTCTTGAACCAGGACGCGCATTTCGACGAGATTGGTACGCACGGCGTCGGCGCGGACGCGCGCTCGTACCTGGGCGTGCCGATCATCGTTGGCGACGACGCGATCGGTGCGGTCAGCGTCCAGAGCGTCGACCCAGGCCGGTCGCTTCGGCGAATCTGACGTCCGCCTGCTGACAACGCTTGCCGCCAACATCGGAACCGCCATCCAGAACGCCCTGCTCTACGGAGAGTCGCAGCGACGCGCGTCCGAGATGTCGACGCTTGCCGACGTCGGTCGAGAGATCTCCGCGACGTTGGACCTGAACAAGCTTCTGCAGCGCATCGTGAAGCAGGCGCACGACCTGCTCGACGGGACATCGGCCGCCGTGTTCCTGCCCGACGCCGAAGGGCAGAACTTCCGCGCCACCGCTGCGGTGGGCAACACGGCCGACCAGGTCAAGGCGATGACGGTCGTGCTCGGCCGCGGGATCATCGGAACCCTGGCGGCCGAGGCGCGGCCCGAAGTCATCAATGACGTGACCAAGGACAAGCGCGCCATCCAGATTGCCGGGACAGCGTCGAACGAGGTCGAGCGGCTGATGGTCGCCCCGCTGATCGGTCGCGGCGGCGTCAACGGCATGATGGCTGTCTGGCGTACGGGCCCAGAGCACCGTTCGTTCACTCCGACAGATCTCAATTTCCTCATTGGTCTGTCACAGCAGGCGGCAATCGCGATCGACAACGCCAAGCTGTTCACGGAGACGCGCGACGCACGTGAGGCTGCAGAAGGAGCGAACCAGGCCAAGAGCTCGTTCCTCGCTGCCATGAGCCACGAGATTCGCACGCCAATGAACGCGATCATCGGCATGAGCGGCCTGCTCTCCGAGACGCAGCTCACGGCCGAGCAGCAGGACTACGCCGACACGATCCGCTCCTCCGGCGACGCCCTGCTGACGATCATCAACGACATCCTCGACTTCTCGAAGATCGAGGCCGGCAAGGTCGACCTCGTCAACGAGCCCTTCAGCCTGGCCGAATGCATCGAGGGCGCGCTCGACGTGATCGTGCCCGCGGCCACCGGCAAGGGCCTCGAGCTCGCCTACGAGCTGAAGAACGATCTACCGCCCGCAGTGATCGGCGACCTGGGTCGACTCCGTCAGATCCTCCTCAACCTGCTGTCCAACGCGGTCAAGTTCACCGAGAAGGGCGAGGTCGTCGTCTCCGTCGACAGCCAGGTGGAGGGCGAAGAAGTCGAGCTGCACGTCGCGGTCCGCGACACCGGCATCGGCATCCCCGAAGAACCAGATGGGGCAGGCTCTTCCAATCGTTCAGCCAGGCCGACTCATCCATCGCTCGCCGCTACGGCGGAACCGGCCTTGGTCTCGCCATCAGCAAGCGACTCGCCGAGGCAATGGACGGATCCCTTGTGGCTGAGAGCGCTGGGAAAGCCCGGCGAAGGCTCAACGTTCAAGCTGGCCGTTCGACTTCACGCGGCGCCGGCGTCGGCCCTGCGTGTCGGTCCCGGTCAGGCATCCGATCGACCTCGGTGGCAAGCGGGCCCTGATCGTCGACGACAACGCCACCAATCGACGCATCCTCTCGGCGCAGCTGTCGCGTTGGTCGATCAAGGCACGCGACGTCGAGTCCGCCGACGCAGCCCTGGCGCTGCTCAAGGCCGGCGAGGAGTTCGACGTGATCCTGCTCGACCTGTTCATGCCCGGCATGGACGGCGTCGCCCTGGCGGACGCCATTCGCGTGGTCAAGCCCAAGGACGGACCGAAGCTGGTCCTCGTCTCGTCGGCCGCGATGCGCGAGCACGGCGCGTCAGTGGATGCCCTGCTGGCCAAGCCGGTAAAGCCGTCTGCCCTGTACGACGCGCTGGTGACGGTGCTTGCCGGCGTCGAGTCGCGCTTCAAGCTCGATCGTCCGACCGGAGATGGCATCCGATCCCGAGATGGCCAAGCGACATCCGCTCAAGATCCTTCTGGCCGAGGACAACGCGGTCAACCAGAAGCTCGCGCTCCGACTGCTGGCCAACATGGGCTACATACCCGACGTCGTCGGAGATGGGCTGCAGGCAATCGCCGCCCTCGACGGGTCCGACCACGACGTCGTGTTGATGGACGTCCAGATGCCGGAGCTCGACGGCCTGGAGGCAACCCGACGCATCCGCAGAATGTGGCCGAACAGGCCGCTGCAGATCGTGGCCATGACCGCCAACGCGATGGCGGGCGATCGCGATGCCTGCATCGCGGCGGGCATGAACGACTACGTCAGCAAGCCAATCCGACCGGCGGAGCTGGCGGCCGCGCTTGGACGGGTGACGTCCGCCAGTGGCGCCACCGACGGGGCGACAGAAGGAGCGAGCACTTGAGTACCGAGCTGCCGATCATCGACCAGGCCGTGCTCGACGAGCTGCGCCAGTCCGTTGGGGGCGACGAGGCCTTCGTGGTCGAGCTTGCGACCGCTTACCTGGCGGAGGGCCAGGGCCACATCGACCAGGTCACGGAGGCGCTGGCGCGCGGCGACATCGAAGCGATGGTGCGGCCGGCGCACACGCTCAAGTCGTCGAGTGCCGCCTTGGGTGCGGCGCGACTGTCCCAGATCTGCAAAGAGATCGAGCACGCCGCGCGCGAGGGCCGAACAGATGGTCTCGACGCGTCCGTGGTGGCTGCTCGCGCGGCCTGGACTGACACGGTCGCCGCGATGAACGAGATGAGGTTGGGCGGGGAATGACCGACGGTGCGGTCGCGCTGGTTGTCGACGACTCGTGCCGTCAACCGGATGCTGCTGTCGCGACACCTGGGTGCGCTGGGTATCGAGGCGCGCGAGGCCGAAGACGGCAAGTCGGCTCTCGAGGCCCTGCGCGAGTTCGGCTCAGACGTAGCCGTCGTTCTCCTCGACGTGGAGATGCCCGAGATGGACGGCTACGAGACTCTCGCGACGATCAAATCGGACGAGGCGCTGCGGCACCTGCCGGTGATCATGATCTCGGCCGTCGATGAGCTGGACAGCGTCGCGCGCTGCCTGGAGATGGGCGCGGCCGACTACCTGCCCAAGCCGTTCGACCCGGTGATCCTCGCGGCGCGTGTCCGGGCGTCGCTCGCGGACAAGCGACTCCACGACGTTGAGGTCGCGCACGCAGAGGCCCAGGCAGAGATGCTCGCGACGATCGATCGCCAGAAGACGGAGCTCAGCCGCTTCCTCGCGGAGCAGGTCGCGGCGCTGATCTCGAGCCCTGAAGGCGAGCAGCTGCTGGCCGGTCACCGCCGCGAGACGACGTCCGTCTTCTGCGACCTGCGTGGCTTCACCACGTTCAGCGACTCGGCAGAGCCGGAGGAGCTGCTCGGCGTCCTGCGCGAGTACCACTCGGCGATGGGCGCGCTCATCGTCAAGTACGAGGGCACGCTCGAGCATTTCGCCGGCGACGGCATGATGGTCTTCTTCAACGACCCGGTGCTGCAATCCGACCACGTCGAGCGCGCCGTGAACATGTCGATCGACATGCGCGAGGCGTTCGCGACGCTGGCCGCGCGCTGGTCGAAGCTTGGTTTCGACCTTGGGCTGGGCATCGGCATCGCGACCGGCTACGCGACGCTCGGGCGGATCGGCTTCGAGGGCCGCTACGACTACGGCGCCATTGGCACGGCCATCATCATCGCCTCGCGACTCAGCTCAGCGGCCACCGCCGACCAGATCCTGCTCAACCCGCGTGCCCACGCCGCGGTCGAGACGCTGGTCGACGTCGAAGAGGTGGGCGAGCTGCAGCTCAAGGGTCTGTTGCGGCCGGTGCCCACCGTGAACGTCATTGGGCGCAGAGGCGCTGTTATCTCAGGCCGACCAGGTCGAGGCGCCGATCCTGACCGCAGCAGCTAGCGAGCCCGCTCAGCCGCTAGGTCGGCGGTGGCGGTTCCTTGGGCGGGTCCGCCTCGTCCGTCGTCGTCCGCGTCGTCCGCGTCGTCTTCCTCGGCCTCGTCTTCATCCTCCGCGGTCTCATCAGCCTCCGCGTCCTCATCGGCGAAGTCGTCCTCGAAGCCCTGCTCCTCTCTCGTCGGCGAACGGATCGGGCGGCGGCGGTGCCGGCCTGATCGGCTCCGGATACGGGTATGGCTTCGTGCCGGGTCGGTGGTTGTAGGCGATCCAGACGATGCCGACGATCATGAGCGTGATGCCGATCAGCTGGGCCGTCGGAATGCCCGAGACCGTCCAGTTCCAGCCCTCGCGGAAGAACTCCAGCAGGCTGCGCGTCGTGCCGTACCAGATGCCCCAGAACGCGACGAGGTCGCCGGGCTGCAGCTTGGCGAGGTAGCGGCGCGAGAGGAACAGGACGATGAAGCCGCCCAGGATGTTCAGCGTCGACTCGTAGAAGAAGAGCGGATGGAAGCCGGTCGTCTCGAACGGATAGATCGAGCACGGATATGCGGCGACGCGGTGAGCGCAGTCGATGACGATTCCCCACGGCGCGTCGGTCGGCGGCCCGTACAGCTCCTGGTTGAAGAAGTTGCCCCAGCGCGCGATGCCCTGTGCGAACAGCGTGCCGGCGATGACCGAGTCGAGCGACAGGCGCAGCGGCAGATGCTGCCAGCGCGTGTAGATGATGATTCCGATCGCCGCGCCGAGGACTCCGCCGTAGAGGCCAAGGCCGGCGTAGGGCGGCAGGACGATCGCCAGCAGGTTGTTCTGGTAGAGCTGCCACTGGTCGATGACGTGGTAGAGCCGTCCGCCGATGCAGGGCCAGTGCGCCAACGAGAAGCAGCGCGTTCCAGACGTGGTGGCGCGGAATGCCGCGGCGCTCGACCTCGGTCTGGGTGACGAGCAGCATCACCGCCAGGGCGATGACGTAGCCGATGCCGTACCAGCCGATGTTTATCGGTCCGAAGGACAGCGCTATCGGGTCCGGCGCGATTGGGATCAGAGGGAACACGGCGGCAGCATACCTATACTCGCGGCGATGATTTCCCTGGGCCCTTCTTCGCTCTTTGTTGCTGCGCGCTGATGGAGCAGTACGTCGGCTGGGCATTGGTCGTTGGCCTGGTCATCGGTGGCGCGCTGGTGTGGTTCGCGATCGGACGGCTGCCACGCAGCGGCGAAGAAATTCCGCCCGAAGAGCGCGCGGCTGAGGCCACCTGGATCAGCGACACGATCAGCGACCGGGGTGGCGACGCGCCCGTGGACCTCGTGGACGAGGTGCTCGAGCTCCACGCCGCTTACCTGGAGCGGCAGGCCGAAAACCGAAGCTGACCGAAAACCGAAGTTGACGGTGGTCGACCTCAGGCGACGTTGACGCCGATGACGGTCCCGACGGCGTAAGTCACAGCGGCTGCTACGGCACCGATCAGCACCTGTCGAGTGCCGCTGAATAGGAACCCGCGGCCGGTGACGATGCTCACGGCGGCACCAACGGCGAAGAGCGCCGTGAATGACAGGACCAACGCGGCAACCAGGGCCGCAGTTCCGGTTGTCAGCAGGAACGGGATCAGCGGTATGACCGCGCCGATGGCAAAGGCCACAAACGAGGACCATGCCGCGCCCCACGGAGAACCAAGCTGGTCGGGGTCAAGGCCGAGCTCCTCGCGGACCATCGTGTCGAGTGCCTTCTCCGGATCGCTCATCAATCGGTTGGCAACGACTTCCGCTTCGTGCTGCGGCAGGCCCTTGGCGCGATAGATCTCGGTCAGCTCGTCACGCTCAACCTCGGGCATGACGCGCATCTCCTCGCGCTCCATGTTGATCTGGTTCTGGAACAGCTCGCGCTGGCTCTGCATGCTGATGTACTCGCCCGCGGCCATCGAAAAGGCACCCGCCAGGAGGCCGGCGATGCCGGCAAGGACGATGAACTGGTTGCCCGACGATGACGCGGCAGCCGCTCCGGCGACACCCATCACCAGCGACAGGTTGCTGACCAATCCGTCGTTGGCACCGAAAACTGCCGCGCGGAGCGTCCCTGACCGGCCGCCTCGATGCCACGCCTCGTCGCGCGCGCGGGACCGGCGTCCGTGGGTCGTCGTCTTGGCATCATCGAGCTGGAGCCAGATCTCGGCATGCTCGCGCTCATCGGCCGCAATCGCTGCCGTCTCGGGAGTGAGCTGCGTGGAGTAGGCGACCTCCTCGTCCCCCTCCAGCGCCTGGACCAGCTCCGAAACACGGTGCGTGCCGAACACCTTGGCCAGGCGGATGATCAGCCGAACGCGCATCCGCGGCGCGCCCGCCGGTGGCACCGTGGCGCCCGCCTTCTCCAGGCGGGTGGCCCAGATCTCGGCGTGGCGGCGTTCGTTCGAGGCAATCCGCAGAAACGCCTCGGCGCGCAACGGATCCGTTTCGATCTGCGCCAGCTCGTCGTACAGGACGACCGCGTCGCGTTCCAGCTTGAGGTTGGCGAGGCTTGCTTCGAGCTCCTTGTCGCTGAGCTCGAGAGTGGCTTGCTCCATGACCTGAAGGGTAGCGAGGCTTCTCTAATCTGGAGTAGTGCCAGATGTCCCGACGATGCCGCCGCTTCGCTACCTGTCCGCCGACGACGTGCGCGCGGCAATGCCACCCGTCCTGCGGCGCATCGAGCTGGCTCGCAAGACAATGATCGCGCTGGTCGAGGACGCAGAGCTCCCGCCGAAGTTCGGCGTTCACCCGCCCGCCGAAGCCTCACACACGGCCGCCATGCCTGCGCTGTTGCGCGGGCGGCCGGGCGGCGGCGAATCCGCCACTGATCTCCTGGGCATGAAGTGGGTGACGGCGTTCCCGACCAACCGCGACCTCGACCTGGACGCGGTCCACGCGACGATCATCCTCAACGACGCCTCGACCGGCGTGCAGCTGGCGATCCTCGATGGGGCACCGATCACGGCGGAGAGAACTGCCGCGGTGAGCGGCGTCGCGCTCCAGGAGTGGTGGCCGAGACCGCGCGATGGCAGCGGCGGCGCCGCCGCGCAGGACGTGAAGATCGCGCTGATCGGCGCGGGCGTACAGGGAGTCAGCCACCTCGAGGTGCTGGCGGCAGTCACCGAGGGTGCCATGCTCACGATCTGTGCGCGCCACCTGGAGCGAGCCGATGAGCTTGCCACGCAGGCACGCGCTACCGGTCGTTTCTCGGCGATCGAGACGACCCAGGATCCCGTCTCCGCCGCCACCGGCGCGGACGTTGTGCTGACCATGGTGTCGTTTGGCGCGCAGCGTCAGCTGGTACCCACCATTGCACTATCTGCAGCGTCGCTCATCATTGCTGTCGACTACGACATGTGCATACCTGCCGAGACTGCCCGCAGCTCCTCGCTATTCCTGACGGATGACGTCGCCCAGCTGCTCGCCACGCGGAAAGGTGACGTCTTTGCCAAATACCCCGATCCTGACGGCTCGATCGGCCAGGCTCTGCTCGGCAGCGGGCCATCGGCGCGACCCTCGGGACCGGTCCTCGTGAACCATCTGGGAGTGGGCCTCGCGGATGTGGTCTTTGCCGACGAGATCGTTCGAAACGCCGCCGAACGCGGCATCGGCACCGAGCTGACACGTTGAACCCACCGCGCTCGATCAAGCCGATCGATCCCGGCGAGGGTTCGCAGCTGGAGGTCGCGCGCGTGGGCGGTGGCGTGTCGGCGCGGATGGGGGCGGCAGTGGTTGCGGTCGTGCTCGTTGGCGTCGTCGTGATCGGCATCCTGGGACGAGCACCGGCCGCGCCGGGCGCGGCAGCGCTCGCAACCCAGACAGCGGCCGCTTCTGTCGGCGCCGCCCCAAGCGTGGAGGCTGAAGGTCAGCCCACGCTTCAGCCACGTCCAGAGGCGACACCGTATCGCGATGCATACGGGATCCGGCTCCAGGTCGGCGGAATCAGCTACCTGACGACGCTGGATCAGCTGGGAGTCGATCAGCTATCTGCCGTCGTGCGGGTCCCGTTTCCAACGGAGGAAAGTTTCGGGACACTGCAGTTCAACCAGCTCTGGGCGGACCGGGACGTTCAGACCACTCAGCAGATCAACCGATGGCGTGTACCTCTGGCCGAGCTCTCCAATGCCAGCCGGGACGCCACGGTGGTGCTCGACGTCGATTTCCCGGCGCGTGCCAGGTCGCTGGACGCTCCACCACCGGTTCGGCGCGGCTACCACGTGACGGTTTACGCCTCGAACGACCTTCTCTTCGGGCTCCTGTCCATCGAGATAAAACTCGGCCCCAAGCCCAGCCCATCCACGTTCAAGGACCTCGATGGCACTTGAACCCACTGGTGGCCCGGAGACCGCGCGAATCGGCGGACGCAGGTCGGGGATCATCGGCGCCGTCGTGGTGGTCGGCGTCCTGGTAGCCGTGATCTGGGTCGGGGCATCAGGTCGACCAGCGGCCCCTATCGTGCCTCCCACCGATCCCGCCGTGGCCGCGCTGCCCAGCGTCGCACCGACCCCGACGGCAGTGGAACCTTCGAGCCGGCCCACGCAATTCGTCATTGGTCAGCCAGACGGCCCGACCTCGCTGGTCGGGGACGACGTCTATGGCGCGTACGCACAATTCGGCACTAACCAGTACATAACGATCCTCACCGAGTCCGAGCCCAATCACCTCGTCGGCCGATTGGGCGTCGAGCTGCCTCTGGAGGAGGGCGAAGGCACGCTCGTGTTCGAGCAGTTCTCGCGGATCGACAGGTTCATCGGGAAATGGCCGATCAACGTGGAGACGTTGGCGGCCGACAGCCCGGTCGTCGTCGTCGTGGATACGTCGACGATTGCGCAAAGCAACCCAGCCGATGCTCCGCGGCCCGTGCTGCGCGGCTTCCACCTGACCGTTACGGCCCAGCGCACCGGCAAGTCCGGGGAGCTGCTCATCGACGTGCGCATCGGTCCAATAATCGCGAGCGGCCCGCCACGCGTTGATCGTCCAGCGGTGGTGACATACGACCGAACACGGGGCCGCTACAACTACTGCCGCTGGGATGTCACCCCGCTCTCTGCGCCGCCCCGACCGGGCACGGACGAGGCGGCCTGCTGAGTTCGCCGTCGGCCTATTCGTTGATCGGGATCGGGCCTTCTGGCAGGTACAGCACGATGTCGCCGTCCTCCACCTTCACCGGATAGAGAGCCAGCGGCAGCTCGGCGGGCGGGTCGAGTGCCTCGCCGGTCTCCAGGTCGAACCTCGACAGGTGGAGCGCGCAGGTAAGCGTGGTGTCGGTCAGGAAGCCCTTGTCGAGCTCGAAGTATTCGTGCGTGCAGATGCCCTGCGTGGCGTGGAGCGTCCCCTCGCTATCGTGGACGATGAGGATGTCGGTGGCGTCCACCTGGACGAACTGCATCGTCCCCAGCGGAATGCCGTCCAGCCGCGCGACCGGCACGCGACGCATGCCCGGTTCGGTCAGGCCGCGGCCTCCGAGGACGCATCGGACGACGCCGGCCACTTCTCGTCGAGCAGGCGCCGCAGCCTCTCTTGCGCGTCAGGCAGCGGGATGCGCGAAACAACTGGCTCCAGGAATCCGAGCACGATGAACTTGCGCGCCGTCTCGTACGGAATGCCGCGGCTCATCAGGTAGAAGACCTGTGTCTCGTCGACCGGTCCGACGGAGCTCGCGTGACTGGCGCGACGGACGTTGGGCTGGTCGATCTCGAGGCTCGGGATGGTGACCGACCGCGCCTGCTTGGCCATCAGCATCGCGAACTCGCCCAGGAAGCTGTCCGTGCCCTTGGCCGATCGCTCGATCGTGATCATGCCCTTGTAGTAGCCGCGCGAGCGGTCGAGGAACACACCCTTGCTGAGCAGGTCGCCGGTGGTGTCCTCCCCGATGTGGCGCGTGTAGCTGGTGGCATCGAAGAGCTGGCGACCGCCGCCGAAGCCGATCTCGACCTGCCTGACGCCCGAGCCGCGACCGACGAGGCGGTTGTCGATCCGGCTCTTGCTGAGCTGCGCGCCGACGTTGGCCAGTGCCCAGTTGAGCTGCGCATCCTGTTGCAGCACGGCCTGCCGATTGACGAAGGCGAGAGTGTTGGGCCCGAAGTCCTGCTGGCCGGCGAAGTTGAGGCTCGCGGAGCGGGCGAGGCGAACCTCCGTGGTTCCCCACCACATGCTCTGCGCCTCTGACTCGGCGGACTGGGCGTGCGTGTCCGTCGGAACCTGCTCCTCGAGCACGCTTACCGCTGCGTTTTCGCCGACATCGATCAGGGTCCGCGAGACGAGGCCCTTGCCCGGCTCGCCGGCGGCCCAGCGGATGACGATCGGCCGATCCAGCGCAACGCTCTTCGGTACGTGGAGTGCCACACCGATCGCGGCGTGAGATCGAGCGAGCTGCGCAAATTTGTCGTTGTCGGGGAGAGTCGCGCCGCCTTCGAGTGCCTCTTTCAGCAGCTCCGGCCGCGTTCGCAGCACGTTGGCGAACGTGTCGAGAATCACGCCGGCATCGCGTGCCTCGGCGGAAACGCCGCGAGCCACGACGCGGCCTTCGGCGATCTCGATGAACGCGGCTGCGCCTTCGGGGAGAGTCTCTGCGACGGTCGCGGCGTCACCGGTCTCGACGTACGTCTCGATCTCGTCGAAACGCGCCTGGCGCAAGGTCCACGTAGAGCGTGAACAGGTTGTTCGTCTCGACGGGCAGCTCGTTGTAGAGCGCGAGCGCGGCCAGACGATCGTCGAGGAGCCATTGCGGCTCCTCGAGTGCTGCCGAGACCTTGCGGACTGTTTCCTCGCCCGCGAAGGGGAGATTGAGCGTCGGCGCCACTAGCCGAGCGCGCCCTCCATCTCCAGCTTGACGAGGCGGTTGAACTCGATCGCGTATTCCATCGGGAGCTCCTTGGTGAACACCTCGAGGAATCCCTGGACGACCAGGTTCTGCGCCTCGTTTTCCGAGAGACCGCGGCTCATGAGGTAGAAGATCTGGTCCTGGCTGATCTTCCCGACGGTGGCCTCGTGGCTCATCGTCGTGTCGGTCTCCTGGATGTCGATGTACGGGTAGGTGTCGCTGCGGCTCTCGTCGTCGAGCATCAGCGCGTCGCAACGGACGCTGGCCACGACTCCAGTGGCACCAGGCGCAACCTTGAGCTGACCGCGGTACGTGGCCCGGCCACCGTCCTTGCTGACCGACTTGGAGACGATGCGGCTCTTGGTGTCCGGCGCCAGGTGGATTGCCTTGGCGCCCGTGTCCTGGTGCTGGCCCCTGCCGGCAACGGCGACGCTGATGATGTCGGCGCTCGCACCGCGGCCGCGGAGATAGATGCTGGGGTACTTGACGGTCTTGCGCGAGCCGGTGTTGGCGTCGATCCACTCGACCGTTGAGTCCTCGTAGGCGTGAGCGCGCTTGGTGACGAGGTTGTAGACGTCGTTGGACCAGTTCTGGATGGTCGTGTAGCGAACCTTCGAGCCGGGCAGCGCAACGACCTCGACCACGGCCGCGTGGAGCGAGTCGGTGGCGTAAATCGGCGCCGTGCAGCCCTCGATGTAGTGCACCTTGGCGCCCTCATCGACCACGATCAGGGTCCGCTCGAACTGGCCGGTGTTCTCGCCGTTGATGCGGAAGTAGGCCTGCAGCGGCAGCGGCACGTCCACGCCCTTGGGCACGTACACGAACGAGCCACCCGACCAGACGGCACTGTTGAGCGCGGCGAACTTGTTGTCCTCAGGCGGCACGATCGTGCCCAGGTACTTCTTGACGATCTCCGGGTATTCGATGAGCGCCTGGTCGGTGCCCATGAAGACCACGCCGAGCTTGGACAGCTCTTCCTTGACCGAGTGGTAGACGACTTCGCTGTCGTACTGGGCGCCAACGCCTGAGAGGAACTTCCGCTCTGCCTCAGGGATGCCGAGCCGCTCGAACGTGTCCTTGATCTTGTCCGGAACGTCGTCCCACGACTTCTCTTCGCGCTCCGATGGCTTGCGGTAGTAGATGATCTTGTCGAAGTCGATGCGATCGAGACCATCCGTCCAGA
This sequence comes from uncultured Chloroflexia bacterium, assembly GCA_963736895.1. Lineage (GTDB taxonomy): Bacteria > Chloroflexota > Limnocylindria > Limnocylindrales > CSP1-4 > JALYGJ01. The sequence goes on along the minus strand of CAVTQU010000004.1, from coordinate 88,471 downwards.
CCGGCATCGGCCGCTTCAGGAAATGCTCGTAGGCGCGCAGCCGGAATTCGAGCATCCACTCGGGCTCGTTCTTGAGCGCGCTGATCTCCCGGACCGTGTCGTGGGTGAGGCCACGCTTCGTCTCGGTCAGGTAGACGATCTCGTCCTTGAAGTCGAAGCGCGAGCGGTCGTTGTCGACTTGCTGTCGCTGGGTAAGGGTCATCAGATCTCCGATCGGGCGCCGCATCGGCTGGTGCAGTCCAATCCCGACCTACATTATCGGAATTAAACGCGAAAGCGTCAACGACTCGCTAGGAACGAAGCGGACCTCGTAAAGCGTCGGCCAATACTTGCCCGTCAGCAGGTACGTGGAGCTCGAGGCGTCGTACGCAATCCCGTTCATGACCCCTCCTCCGGCCGCTGCCGCTTCGGCAAAGATCGCGGAGGCATCGATGACCGCGCTGACGTGGCCGCTGGACGGATCGATGCGCACGATCGTCGCCGACTGGTTGACGTTCGCGTAGACGCTCCCGTCGACACACTCCAGCTCGTTGAGCTCATCCTGCGGGGCGCCATCGTTCGTCACGGTGACAGATCCAAGCAGGTCGAACGTAGAGCGGTCGCGGAAGTAGAGCGTGCTCGTGCCGTCAGACATGACGAGGCGCGTCCCGTCGTCGCATAGGCCCCAACCCTCCGTTTCGTAGCTGAACGTGCCGATCGGACCGAAGTCGCTCAGCTGGTAAACGAGCGCGGTGTGCTCCTTCCAGGTCAGCTGGATGAGGCGATCGTCCACGACAGCAATGCCTTCGCCGAAGTAACGCGAGTCAAGGGACTGCGAGCGCAGGTGCGATCCGTCAGCAGGTTGGACCTCGAACAAAGCCGACTTGCCGTACAGCCCACTGCTCTCGTACAAGCGACCGTCAGTCATGACAAGTCCTTCCGTGTACGAAGCGGGGTCGTGTGGACGGCGTCCAACAACTTCGACCTGGAGGTTCTGGACAACAGCCACGGACCCGCTGGGCGCGCCAGTGCACGCCATCGCAACAGCGCCCAGAACGAGCGCAGCCACGAGACGTGCAATGAAGCTCTTTGCTCGGTATCCCGTCACGCCGATAACGCTACGGGGTTAGGCGCTAGGCCCTAGGCGGAATGCGCCTCGGCTTGGATGCGTGCCACCGCAACACTCGGCTCCAGCAGGCCGAGATCGGCGAGGAGCGCCTTCAACGGCATGTTGGTCAGTGGCTCGAGAGCCGCCGTCAAGGCCAACCGGGCAGTGCTGGCGATGGCGACGCTCTCGTCCACTCGAGCAACCCAACGATCGCCGGCCAAGTTCAGCCGAACGGCATGACCGCCCAACGTGAACTCCACTGACTTATCGAAGCTGCTCATGGCGCAACCATGAACTCTTCTTGTGACACCTGTGTGTCACGGAACACGGCCGCCACGGCTAATGACTCGGGGACTCAGTCGCATACATCGGTGTAGGCAGTTGCTCGGGCTGGTAAGGACCGCGCCCGGCACCCATCAGCCATTCGCCGGTGGAGTAATCGAGGAACTGCGTCGATATCGCCGTCCCACTGACGCACTCGCCGCTGCCGTTGGGATTGCAGACCGTCTTGGGGACCGTGAAAGAGACGCCCCACACCTCTCGGCGGGGAGCGATGACGGCGATCTGCGCATCGTCGTGCACGAGCGTCGCGTACACGCTCCTGAATGGCCCCAATTCCCAGCCCCAGATGGTCGCTTCGTCCCGACCTAACACGTGATTCCGTGCAATCTCGATGGCACGGTCCAAGGGAATGCTGCCGCCTGGCGACGAGGGAGCCGATGGCTGCTGTGAGCTCGCTTCGGAGCTGAGCGACGCACCCGCAGGTAGCGACATGCCTTCGCGAGAGACGTCGCTGTAGATGAAGGGGTCACCATCCGGCGGGATCACGCAAAGGACGTCCACGACGGGTCCGTGACTGGCGCCGGGTACTCCAGTGAACGGCCCCTCGACAGGACCTTCGTAAACGACGACGAATGCGCCGCTGACACCGTCGAGCTCTGGTGATTTGCCCATCTCGGGAAAGTGGTCGCGATAGTCATTGCCCTCGGGAATCCTGAAATAGGCGGCCACGTCGCCCGAGATGCCGCACCGGCCGATCAGCTCAGCCGCCTCGCTGGCCGACACGAACCCCTCCCCAGGAGTAGTCGCAGGGATCGTCGTCTGGGGCGTGGGCGGTTGCGAGATCGCCGGTAAGGGCGTTGCTGGCTTAGCCGTGATGTCCGGCGTTCGCGGGCCTCCGCTGTAGGAACAAGCCACGGCAACGGAAATGGCCACGACGAACACCCAGGTTGCGAGCGTCCGCGGGCCGTTCATCGTCTAGCCCGCGCCGAACATGTCCCAACAGTGTTCGAGGCCGCCCACCTCGACGCGGGGTCGCTCGCGTGCGTACCACTGTTCGCGCGTGATCCGGTAGCGGACAAGATGGCGTGCCTCGCCGCGTGGCGCCACGAGATCCACGCCGTTCTCGTCATAGCCCAGCGACCGCGAAACAGCGGCCGAGGCCGGGTTGTCCGAGAAGGCGCCGCTGGTGGCCTGCTGCGCATCGAGATGGTCGAACGCGAAACCCAGCACAGCCGAGCGCATTTCCTTGCCCACGCCGCGTCCCTGGAACTCGCGGGCCAGCCACGATCCGGTGTCGACCGACCGAAGAATTCCGAGCTGCTTAGCCCCGATGCTCTGGTTGCCGATCAGACGCCCGTCGAGCCAGACGCCCAGGTCCAGGTTCCAGTTATCCGGTGACCAGCCGGCGCGAGTGCTCCAGTGGTACTGGAAGAAGCTGCGCTCGAACAGCGGACTCGGCTGGTCGGTCCAGGCGAAGCCAAACGGCATCACATTGGGATCGTGAATGCCCGATTTCGCGAGGAGCAGCAGCTCAACGAGCTCGTCCTCGGTTGGCAGCCGAAGCTCCAGGCGCTCGGTCCAGATGCGCAGGTGGTAAAGGCCCCAGGGATGGCTGCCGTCGTCCATGGCCGCGAATGTACACGGAGGCCCGCGCCGACAGCCCGAAATCGCCTCCGCCGATAGAGTCGAGAGTGAGCCTTACCGAGCGACTCACCCGTCCCAAGATCCTTCAGCCCCTCCGCAACCGCGACTTCGCGATGCTCACCGCCGGCAGCACCGTCTCGTTGTTCGGCGATGGGTTCTTCTTCGTTGCCCTCGCCTGGCAGGTCTACGCGATCAGCAACGTGCCCACCGCCCTGAGCATCGTCGGCGTGGCGTGGACGCTGCCGAGCGTCCTCTTCCTGCTCATCGGTGGCGCGCTGGCCGACCGCTACGACCGCCGTCGGCTGATGATCGGGGCCGACATCATCCGAGCCCTGGCGATTGGCGCGATGGGTGTCCTCTCCGTCGCCGGCGTCATCGAGATCTGGCACATCTGCGTGCTCATCGCGTTCGTGGGCGTCGGCGACGCATTCTTCAATCCGGCGTCGACCGCAATCATTCCCGACCTGGTGCCCGATGAAGGGCTTCCGCAAGCCAACTCGCTGCGCGCCACGCTCCAGCCGCTGATGATGCGACTGATCGGGCCGGCAGTTGCCGGCTTCGTCGTCGCCGGAGTCGGATCGGGCGCTGCGTTCCTTGTCGACGCCTCGACGTTCATCGTCTCGGCGTTTGCCGTGTTCTTGGTCCGAAAGCGGCCGATGCACGTCGATCCCGGAGCGCACGGCGTCCGCCAGACGGTCAGGCAGGTCCGCGAAGGACTCGGCTTCGTGCGCAGAACCCCCTGGCTGTGGGCGACGCTCCTGTCGGCGATGCTGAGCCTGCTCGTCTTCTACGGCCCAGTCGAGACGCTCGTGCCGTTCCTGATCAAGAACAGGCTAGGCCTGGGGCCAGAATCGTTGGGCGTGCTGTTCGCGGTCGGCGGGGTCGGGGCCATCGTGACCGGCGTTGCGCTCGGTGAACGTGGCCTGCCGCGCAAGCGCATCACGGTGATGTACGCGTCATGGTCGATCGGCGTCGCGCTCATGGCGATCTACGGCGTGATGACCGAGCTGTGGCAGGCGCTGGTCGCCACGTTCTTCATTCACTCGCTCTTCCAGGTGGGCCAGGTGATCTGGGTGACGTTGCTTCAGACGCTTGTCCCGCGCCGCCTGCTGGGCCGCGTCACGTCAGTTGACTGGCTGGTTTCGACCGCGCTGGTGCCTGTCTCGTTCGCCGCCACGGGCCCCGTTGCCGAGACGTTCGGTGCGGACGTCACGATGGTCGCCGCCGCGCTCGTGGGAGCCGTCCTGATGATCATGTTGATGTTCGTCCCCGGCGTCCGCGACCCCGAACGCGACGACTACGCCGCTTCGCTGACAGATCACAAACGGAGCCCGGCCCCGGCCGGCGACTAGCGCCTCGCCAAAGAGAAACCCCGGAGCCGTCACCGGCCCCGGGGTTGTCAGCGCTCTACGAGAGCGAGACGTCAGGGAAGCGCGGCGAAGATCGTCCCTGCTTGCTATCCTGGGTCACGATGCAGCTGACGCGTCCACACGGTATCGACCCGAGGATAAAGCGTAGGACATCGTCGCCGTCCGCGTCGGTGAAGACGTAGGCCGACTTGCCGCCGATCGTCGCCTGGGTCTGACGTCGAGCTGCGCGACACTGGACTGGGTCCGCACCGATCGCGACCGCGAACTCGGCGAAGTGCGCGATGATCTGGTTCGGCGTCGCCGCCCGGGCAAGCGGAACGCTCTCGATCGTGACCTCCTCGCCGCCCACGTGGCGCGGCCAGAGCCGATGCTGAGCGCGGCGAGGTTGGTGCCGGGCACCGCCGCTGCGAATCTGGGTCGACCTGATCGGAGTTGGCCGCAGGTAGCACAGAACTGGTGAGGTAATAAGTTCGACTGGACATCCGTCACAGGCTGCCCATCGATCGTGGTCGGGAACTTCGCGATGAGCTCAGTGTCCTGCGCGAAGCTCGGCTGTGGCGTCGCCAGGCTGAACGTTGGCTGTCCGGCGCAGAGCTGAGCCGGCGGCACGCGCCGACCGGTGGCGTGGTCGCCTGGCCAACTGGCGCAGTCTGGCCGGGTGCCAGAGTCGCCGCGGTCCCTCCGCCGCAGGCGAGCACCAGCATCACCATGCCGGCTCCAATGATCGTGAACAATGCGCGTCGCATTCTTTCCTCCTTCATTTTGTTGCTTCTTCCGGTCTCGGCCCGGAGCGTCGGGAGCATCGGGAACTTCGGTCGTCTCGGTTTGTGAAGCGTCCCCCTCGAGCGTCGCGCCGAGCCCATCGGCTATCTCGGCCAGCGCCTCCTGTTCGATCTTGCTCACGTCCTGACCGCCGATCCCCAGGACGCCCCCGTCACGCGCGGCCCTGGCCACGGTATGCGCCACTTGGAGCAGCCACTGGCGAAGAGACCGCGCCTCTTGCTCGTCAGCCTGAACTGCCAGGATCGCACCGGCTTCGCGCGCGGCCTGGATGCCATCCGGGATGGCGTCCTCGGTGTTGCCGGTGAGCATTCCGGCCGCGACCTTGTCACGCGTCGCAGCCGCGAGACTACCGAGCAGACCCGCTCCCTCAAATTCGTCGGCTGTCTCGTCGACGAGCCTCAGGAACGCGTCAAGCTCGGCCACGGACTGCTTCGGAGATCCCGAAGATGCCGCGACGGCGAGCGCTATCTGTGGTCCGGCCTCGGCCAGACGCTGCCACTGATGGTCAGTGAAATCTCCGGGCAACCTGTCCCCTCTGCTTATCCACGACGATCGACAACGCGATTGTGCTGGATTGTCCATCCGATGCACGTTGCACGTCGCTTTCAGAAAAGGGCGCGGAGGCCTATAAACGCAAGGTGGCTGACACGAGTGTTCGACAGCGCCTCGGCCGCCGCTTCGATTCGACCGAGCTGCGCGAGATCAAGCGGCTGTGGGTGCGACATTCGATTGCCGAAGATCGGCGCGACATTGATGGCCTGGTAGCCACCGTCACGCCCGACGCGATCTACGAGATCGTGCCCACGGGCCAAGTGTGGCGCGGCACCGACGGCGTGCGCGACTTCTATTCCGAGCTGTTTGCCGCGTTTCCGGACAACCGGTTCGAACTGACCGAGATAGTCGTGGGACCGCAGGGCGTCTTCGAGGTCGCGCGCCTCACGGGTACGAATCTCGGTCCGTGGGCGGGCGTGGCAGCGTCAGGCCTGCCTGTCGACCTCGAGGTTCTGATCCTGTTCCCGTGGGATCCCGCGTCGCGCCTCTTCACCGGCGAGCGCATCTGGTTCGACCGCGGCACCCTGGCCGGGCCGTAGCTGACCCACCAGCACATTGGCAAGCCGCTGGTATTGGGCGGCGTGGTTGTAAACCTGGCCTGAGATCCGGAGCAGCCGCCGCCTCGAGCCGTCTGCGGCGGTGTGCGGCCAGGCGTAGATCGGTACCTCGATGCGGTGCTCGTTCAACAGGTAGTCATGCAGCGGATCGAGCGGCCAGGTTGTTCCCGGATCTGTCTCGGCCGGCATGTCGAGCACCGGCGGCGGGAGGTCGACTGGAAGCTCGATCGACGCCATGGAGCCGATCATCGACTCCGGCGTGGGCTCCGGCTGTGGAAAGGCGCCAAGCAGCATCCGACGCGCGGCCACGACCGTCCGCCGATTGATCTCAGCCGCTTCCTCCCATCCACCCGCGAAGAGCGTGTCGAAGAAGTCGAAGGCCGCGGGAATGGAGAGGTAGGCGGTGGGATCGGACGTCCCGGTCCAGTCGAACTCGACCCGGAACCTGCTGCGCTCACGGAGCAGCGAGTTCGCCCCGTGGGAGGTCACGAGCGGCCGAATCTCCTCCTGCCGATCGCGGCGGACGTAGAGATAGCCCGCGCCCTTCGGCGCGCACAGCCACTTGTGGATGTTGCCGGTGCAGTACGCCGCGCCAAGCGTGGTCAGGTCGATGGGTACAACGCCCATGTGGGCGCCATCGACGAGAGTGTCGACTCCGCGCGCCGCCAGCTCCGCGACAATCCGCTCGATGGGCAGGACAAGCGCGGTGGGACTGGTCACGTGGCTGATGACCGCCAGCCGAGTCCGCGGCGTCACCGCGGCGAGGATCGTTTCCACAACCTGGTCGGGCGAGGCGACGGGGAACGGGAGGCGAACCACTGCGCAGCTTGCGCCGGCCTGGCGCGCGCTCGCGCGGATCGTGTTCAGGCAGGCGTTGTAGTCGTGGTCGGTGGACAGGACCTCGTCCCCCGGCTGCAGCTCCAGTGAGCGCAGCACGGTGTTCACGCCGGTGGTCGCGTTGGGCACGAAGGCCAGGTCGTCGGGATCGGAGTGCAGGAACTCGCCCAGGCGTGCGCGGGCGTGGTCGAGATGTGTCTCGAGCTCCGTGGCAAGAAAACGGACCGGCTCGCGTTCCAACCGCGTGCGCCACTCGGACTGCGCATGAAGCACGGGCCACGGGCACGCTCCGAAAGAGCCGTGGTTCAGGAACGTGATGTCGGGGTCCAACGGCCAATAACGCGCCAGCTCCTGGGGTGTCAGGGTGGGAGTCGCGCTTGGCGCCGAGCTGGGCGTCGGGTTCATCGCGTTAGTGTCGCCGGGCTAGGATCGGCGTGTGTGCGGTCGAATGACGATGAGAACCAGCCCGTCCGACCTCGAGCGGATCTTCGACGCCGAGATTCGCGACCCGGCTGCGTTCGAGGAGCTGGGGCCGCGCTACAACGTCGCGCCGACGCAACCGGTGACGGTGGTCCTCCAGCGCGACGAGGGACGGTTCATCGAGCTTCATAAGTGGGGCCTCGTCCCGACGTTTGCCACCTCTCCAGCTGCCGGTGCGCGGATGATCAACGCCCGTGCCGAGACCGTCGCAACCACCCCGGCGTTTCGCGCTTCGTTCCTCCGCTGGCGCTGCGTCATCCCGGCGGACGGCTTCTACGAGTGGCGGCGCGAGGGAAAGAGCCGCCAGCCGTTCCTGATCCACGCCGCCGACGATCGGCCGCTCGCCTTCGCGGGGTTGTGGGCGCCGTGGCGCGATCCATCGACCGGGGAATGGCTTCTCTCCGCATCCGTGGTCACGACGCGCGCCAATGCCACGGTCGGCCAGCTGCACGATCGGATGCCGGCCATCCTGTCGCCCGACGAATGGCCGCTCTGGCTCGATCCGATGGTCGCGGACCCGGGCCTGCTGAGCCACCTTCTCCATCCCGCCGACGAGGAGCTGCTGACGCTGGACGCGGTCATCGCCACTGGTCAACAACGCCAACAACGAGGGCGCTGACCTGCTCGTGCCCCCGCCTGACGCAGTCGAGACGACTCTGACGCTGTTCGGCTAGAGGCCGCGAATGAAGATGCCGCCGAGCATGACGAGCGTGGCCGCGACATACGCCGCGATCCCCAGCGTGACTCCCTCGTAACCGCCGATCGCCGGAAAGACGTTCAGGAACGTTCCTAACGCGCCGATGACGACGAGGATCGCCGCCACGACGATCGTGATGCCGCGTGGTGCCTGCTGACGCATCTGTCAGATCCCCTTCACAAGTGAGCCGACGATGAGCAGGATCGGCGATGCGGCCATCAGCGCGTAGGCGATGTAACGCTCGCTGATCAGTGACACCAGCTGGCGCTGGAGATCATTCGGCAGTCCAGCGCTGCGCAGCAGATCGACCGCCTGGGCGTTGAAGTAGACGAGCACCAAACCGGCCAGCAGCAAGACGACCGACAGGACAACGGTGGCCATTTTCGGCCGACTTGGATGGAACACGGCGCGGAGTATACGGACCGTTCCGATTCAGGACTTGGAAGCCTCCTCGCGCTGCCACGGCACCCACTCTTTGCCATTCCACCAGCGGTGCCACAGGCCGCCGTCCCGCCCGGTGGCGAAGACGTCGATGCGATCAGGCCCCGAGCTGGAGGACGCAGGCTGACCGACGAGATCGCCGCCCATCGGCTCCCACTGATGCCACGCCGCGCTGTCCCAGTAGATGTTGTGGAGCTGGCCGTCGCCAAAGACGGCGAAGACCTCCATCTCGTTCGCGGCCCAGGAGGTCACCGTCGGCGCGGCGGCAAGGTCTCCGCCCAGGTTCTCATCGCTGGACCACGACGCGCCGTCCCACCACCTGTGCATGAGTGTCCGGTCCCCGCCGACCCAGAAAAGATCAATGCGATCGGGCCCCCAGGAAACAGCGGCAAGGCTCTGCATGGCGGATTGTGCGGCCCGCTCTGGCTAAACTCGTGGCCCCTTGAACAAGAACCGTCACTCCCTCTCGGCGCGGCTTCGCTACGCGTTCGACAACTACATGTCGCGCGGAACTATCGCGCTGATCCTCGGCCTCTTCGTGCTGTCGGCGTTGGTCATCCTCGTCGTATCGGTGGTCGTCTTGTTCACCGGTACGCTGCGCGAAAGTACAGACACGGCCGGCATCGACTTGCCCGAAATGCTCTGGATGTCGCTTCTTCGAACGCTCGACCCGGGCACGATGGGCGGCGACTCGGGAAGCGTCATGTTCGTACTGTCGATGCTGACCGTCACCCTGGGCGGCATCTTCATCGTCGCGACGCTCATCGGTGTCATCTCGACGGGCATCGGCTCGAAGCTGGATGAGCTCCGCAAGGGCCGCTCAATCGTCCTCGAGGACAACCACACCGTCGTTCTGGGCTGGTCGCCGCAGATATTCGACGTGATCAGCGAGATCGTTCTCGCCAACGCCAACAAACGGAACCAGCGGATCGTGGTGCTCGCCGACAGGGACAAGGTCGAGATGGAAACCGAGATCCGGCAACGGTTGCCGAACACGTTGACGACACGGATCGTTTGCCGAAGCGGCAGCCCGACTGCCTCGACGACCTGGCAATCGCCAGCATCGAGATCTCCCGCTCGATCATCATCATGTCGCCCGAGGGCGACGATCCGGACACGGACTCATCAAGACCTTGCTGGCCAGCTCGAACCACCGGGGCGTTCGGAGGCGCCATACCGAGTCGTGGCCGAGTATTCGCGACGAGCGCAAGTGGACGTCGCGCGATTGGCCAGTGCGGGCCAGGCGCAGTTGGTGCTGGGCGGCGAGCTGATCGGTCGGATCGCCGCACCAGACGTGCCGTCAACCCGGCCTCTCGATCGTCTACATGAAGAGGCCGATTCGAGGGCGACGAGATCTAATTCGTCCAGGACCAGTCCCTGGTCGGGCAAACATTCGGCAACGCGCGGAACAGAGTTCGACCTCGAGCCTGATCGGATCGTCCGGCGGCAGCAGCCGCGGCCAACCGCCAACGGAGCGCGGCATTGCGATGGCAATCGGCCATCTTCGATCGCCGTGGCGCGACACGATCAAGGTGAGACCTGCCCGAATCGGGCCCCGCGAGGACCTGCATAACCATCGGTGAACTCCCGACCGGTCTCGAGCGCACGCTCCTGCTGGGCCGGAACGGCCGGACGCTGGACCGCCAGCGAGGTCGATCGATACGTCACTGATGGATCGCCGCTGCTCGATCGCGGCAGTCCGCGTCGAAGGCGCGTCGAAGCCGTTGGTCGAAGCATCAACGGCTGCAGATGACGTACCGCGCAGCCAACATCAGATCCCAGGCGACCCGCGACCTGTAGGGCTACAACACGTCGTGGTCTGTCCTACCGATCGCCAAGGCGACGCAACGCGCTGTCATCCCTTCGCGACCCGCTCTCGCCTTCGATCACCGCGACATCCCTCCAAGCGTGACGACTAAGCCACTTTCTCCATGCATGAGGCGACTGCTGAAGCCCTGGCCCATGGTCGTCGGGGAATCGGGAGTGGACAAGGTGATTCTTCTTGCTGGCCGGCAGGGCTTGATGCCTTGGCGGCGGAAATATCGCCTGCATCATTAGGCAAGCGCGTAGGTGAACCGCAAGGGGATCCTGCTGGGGGAAATTGGGGGCTTGTCGATACGCCTATCGCCCACATCGATGCCTGGGCTTGGTCTGATCGATAGTCCAGAGGTGATGGGGCCGGCCGCTCGTCTAATCGGTGCACTACTGCCTTCCGTAACGATGTGGGCGATATTCAAGTGGCCTAGGCGCTGTAGGCTCGGGGGGTGACTGTCACCGAGGCCGCCATTCGACCTATCGCGCCCATCCTGCCCGCGGGGCTGGATACGCCGGCTCTGGTCATCGACCTGGACATCGTGGAGCGCAACGCGCGTCGCATGGCGGACGCCGTGGCCGGCAAGGGAATCGCACTGCGGCCGCACACTAAGACGCACAAGAGCGTGGCGCTGGCCAGGATGCAGATTGACGCAGGCGCGCACGGCATCACGGTCGGGACTCTGGGCGAGGCCGAGGTAATGGCCGCCGGCGGGATCGACGACATCCTCCTTGCCTACCCGCTTTGGGCGGACGCCGAAAAGGCACCTCGGCTGCGCGCACTCCACGAGCGCGACGGACTTCGGCTGACTGTCGGCGTCGACTCGGTCGCCGGCGGCCAGAAGCTCGCCGAGGCGGTGAGCGGCTCAAGACCAAACCGCTGCGCGTGGCCATTGAGATTGACCCGTCGTATCACCGGACAGGCGTCGACCCACAGACCGCCGGCGAACTGGCGGCGGAGCTACGTGGCCTCGGCCTGGAGGTCGTTGGCGTGTTCACCCACGGAGGCCACGCGTACCGCGGACGCGAGATGGTCGATGGCGCGGCCGCGGACGAGATCGCGGCAATCAACGTTGCCGCCGAATCGATGCGCGCCAACGGCTTCGAGCCGGAAATGTTGAGCGCGGGCTCCACACCGACGGCCCTGAGAGCGGCCGCGGGCATCGTCAACGAGGTGCGTCCCGGCACGTATCTCATCAACGACCGCATCCAGGTGTACATGGGCAGCACCCCACCCGACGGCGTGGCCATGGCCGTCGCGGCGACCGTCGTCAGCGAGTCGGTCGGAAACAAGTTCGTGATCAATGCCGGCGCCAAGTCGCTGACCAAGGATCTGCCCCCATACCTCGAGGGCTACGGCTTCCTGCCCGACTATCCAGAAGGCGTCATCGAGCGCCTCTCCGACTACCACGGCGAGGTCCAACTACCCGACGGCGCCGATACACCACGCCTGGGCGACGTCGTGGCGGTGGTGCCCAATCACGCCTGCCCGGTGATCGACCTCTTTGACACGTTCGTCGCGACGCGCAGCGGCAAGATCATCGGCAGGTGGCCCGTGGACGCGCGCGGCCGGAGCGGTTGACGAATTAACCGCGAAGCGCCGACCTGGATCGTGTGGCTGTTCAGAGCCGCGCTCCCGGTGGGCATAGCGTGGCTCATCATCACCGCCGTCTATTTCGTGGCGTATCCGCCCAACCAACCGTTCTACGTCGTGCAGGCGGTACTGGCCGTGTTGACCGCCGTCTACCTGATCTGGATGGGCTGGACCTGGCGCAACGGCAGGCCCAGCCGTTAGACCTAGTTGGCCAGACGGAACGTGAAATCGAACTCCGTGCCGCCGGCGTTTCGCCAATGCAGCAGCATCTCACCGTCGACGTCGGCGTACTTACCCGTGCCGCCGGTGACTGACAGGACCGAGTCGCTGCCATCGTCGTTGAAGGGACCTTGCACCGTTATGTGGCCGCCGGGCAGAAGGTTCGTCCAGCTGCATTCCCAGGCCTTGCCAGGGTTGGTGCGCGCACAGCTGCCCTCGTCACGCCCGATGCGCTTGGTGTTGGCGGCGTTGAAAACCGGGTTTCCGAACGCCAGTGTGTCGCCGATGCTGTCGCCGGGAGCTCCGAGATCGATGACGGTATCCGTCAAGGCGCGCTCAACGACGGTGAAGTTGAGCGACGCGGCCGCCGAGCCGGAGCTCTTCGGCGCCGCCTGTTGGCCCGCCACGGCGGTTGTGACCAGCGCCACCAGCGCCAACGCTGCAACGAATCCCCCGAAGATCAAACGGCGAGACATTTCTCGGGCTCTCCTCCTCCGCGGCTAGCCGTGGGCACACGAGGCGGTGGGATCGGCTCGCTTGCGGGTGTCCGAATTATCGGTCGTGTGCACACGGTGGCGAGTCGAAACGCAAAGGGTTCTAATCGGGCATGACGGGACGCCCATACCGCGTCCTCAACGTTAGGAGATCAGCACAATGGCCGTTGAAGCCGATCAGACTCTTGCCGCATTTCTCGTCGATAACGACGCGGTCGCAAAGAGACTTTTGAAGAAAGTCCAGAAGATCGACAAGAAGGACACGCACGTCCGAATCCTCGATGCGGCGATCGTGCACAAGGCCAGGTTCGGTCGGGTCAAGGTCCACCAGACCAAGGACACCGGTGGGATGAAGGGCGGCATTCGCGGCGTGGGCATCGGCGTCATCGCCGGCGCCATCATCGCCGGGCCGGCTGGTGCAGCGGTGGCCGGAGCGGCCGGCGGCCTCCTGGGCGGCGTCCACAACAAGATCCGCGACGTGGGCATCAACGACAAGTTCATGAAGCAGGTGGGGAGCCAGGTCGAAAAGGGTCAGAGCGTCCTGTTCGTTATGTACGAGGGCGTCTGGACGCAGTCCATCGGGACAATCCAGGACGCAATCCGGGCGGACAACGCGCTGCTGATCACAAGCTCGCTCCCCGAGGACAAGGCTGCGGCGCTCAGGGCTCTGGTCGAGCCTGCCGTCGAGGATCTCGGAGGCCAGGAGGTCGTCGAGGAATTCGACGTTGTAGTCGAAGCGGAGCCCGACGACCTGACCGTCCTGACAGGTATCGGTCCGAAGTCTGCCGAGGCGCTGACCGCCGCGAAGTTGGCAACCTACGCCGCGCTGGCGGACGCGAATGAGCCCAAGATTCGTGCCGCGCTGGCGAAGGCGAACCTGACCACGCCATCGAGCGCCACGACGTGGCCGACGCAGGCCAAGTATCGCCGCCGATGGCGACTGGCACGGCCTCATGAAGTACAACCAGAAGCAGTCCGCCGCGAAGGCCACGAAGGCCAGCAAGTCGAAGGCGAAGTCGAAGGCGAAGGCCGAACCGGCCAAGCCGGCGAAGCCGGATGACCTCACCAAGCTCAGCGGCATCGGCCCGCGGATGGAAGTCATCCTCAACGACGGCGAAGTGACGACCTACGACAAGCTGGCGCACACCAACGCCAAGGACCTGCGCCTGATCGTCGCAGCCGGCGGGGCGCTTCCGCCTTCGGCCCTGAAGACCTGGCCGACCCAGGCCGCTTATGCCATGAAGGGCGACTGGGAAGGTCTCACGACCTACAACGCCCGCCGCTAACCGCGGCGTCGCTCGCGACGCGAAACCGAACTTCCGTCAGCGCCTCCGGACTTTCCGGGGGCGCTGATTTGTATCCCGTGTTGAACGCCGGGTTTGATCTGCCGCTAAGCGCCGTCGTACCAAGCCAGCACGCGCATGCCACGCAGCGTGTTCCAGAGGCTTGGCTGACCTTCCGTTTCTTCTAGACCGAACACCAAGGTCGCTCAAACGGGCATCGACCAGGTCGGTCTCGTGTGGGTTCTCCAGTGACAGACGGCCATCAGAATCGCGCTTGAACCGAACGAGGTCGATCGCCTCGTCCATGCGCGCGTCCGGCGTCGACCTCTGCCGCGCGCAGGTGCTCGAGACCGCGCAGGGCGTCGTAGTGGTAGCCGGTCGGGATACGAGAACTGAGTAAAGGCCGGATCGATCAGCTCGCCGTTCGACAACCGGCGCAGCAGGTGTCGCTCGAGCAGGTATTCGTGCCCGCGCACGAGTGCGGCCCCCACCGCAGTCGAGCCTCCGGTGGCCTGCTGGTGCTCGAGCAGACCCTCGAGCACGTTGATGGTCGTGTGGAACGACCCGCGGGTAGAGCCGTTCTCCTGCTCGCAGTTCCAGCCGCCGTCGGCCATCTGCTCGCCGAGCAACCGATCGACGACGGGCTGCACGTCCACGCCGTAGTACGAGCCGACCGTCACGACGCGACCGTTGATGCAGGGCTCCACCTCACCGGCGAAGACGCGGCGTGCCACCCCAGGAGCCGTAAGGGTTGTGCCACACCGCGTTGTCACGGACGAGACCGACGGCGTGCTGGGCCTCCGCGCTCTGTCGGATCGAGACCCATCTCACGCAGGTGGAGCAGCGCCAGCAAGGAGACCCACTCCGGTTCGGGCTTGTCCTTGAGCCAGTAACCATCGGGACCCTGGAGCGCGAGCAGTTGCGCGCCCCAGCCCTCGGTAGCGACTCGCGCGCGCTCGGCGGCAACCTCGACGGTCGACGCATCGGTCAGGTCGCGCATCGCCTGCCATCGAATCGCCGGGATCGGCGCTCAGCAGCCAATCGAGCGCATTCATCGCGCCTTCAGGTTAGAGGAGATGTAGTGTGCCGGGATGCCTTCGTTGAGTTCGCAGCTGGTTGGCAGCTGGAAGTTGCGCTCGCGCGAGGATCGCACCCGTGGTGGGGAGCTGCGGATAGACCCGTTCCTCGGACCAAACCCGTAGGGCTGGCGACATTCGATAGGGCCGGCAACTTCAGCGCCCAGCTCATGAAGCGTGACCGCGACGCTGATGCGCCGTCAACCACTCGCGCCGCGGTAGCCAACAACACGGGTGGCGTCGATGGCTACGACTCGTACTTCGGCACGTTTGTCGCCGACGACTCGACCGGTATCGTCACCCAGACGCTGGCAGGCACCATCTCTCCGCGCGATGTCGGCCGCGTCGTGACACGTCACATGAGAGTCGAAAACGACGTGCTGACAATCACGGTCGAGACGAGCACGCTCGACGGCGAACCCGTGACACGAACCCTGGTATGGGAGCGCGCGCCGGGAACCTGACGGGATTTCGAACCCCCGGAGGTGGGACACTTCCTCGGATGCACGCTGCACCGCCGACGACCTCCTCGCGTCGATTGACACGGTTCGTTCCGATCCTTGACTGGTCGCGAACGCTACGACCGCCGGTGGCTGCGCGGCGACCTGCTCGCCGGCATCGCGGTCGCGGCGATGATCGTGCCCAAGGACCTCGGCTATGCAAGCATCGCGGGAGTCCCGGTGGAGAACGGGCTCTACGCCGCCGCGGCGGCCGCGATCATCTACGGCCTCTTCTGCACCTCCCGACACATCTCGACGGGCCCAAGCTCGTCGCTCGCGGCCGTCGCCGGCGGCGCGGTCCTGCTGACCGGCGTCAGCGGCAACGACGCGGCGCAGCTCGTGGCGGCGATCGCGGTCGCGACCGGGGCCCTGTTCCTGCTCGTCGCCCTCCTCAAGCTCGGCTGGCTGGCCAGCTTCCTCTCGCGGGCAGTGGTGACCGGGTTCCTCGCGGGTGCCGCGATCGACGTCGTCATCGGCGAGCTGCCCAAGCTCACGGGAACCTCCACCGACGGCGTGAATGCCTGGCAGGAGCTGGCGTCGTGGGTGCGGGGCCTGGGCGATCTCAGCGCTCCGACGCTGGTGGTCGGGCTGGTTGCCCTTGCCGTCATCCTCGCGCTTCGTTTCTCGTTTCCGAAGATCCCGGGTGCGCTCGTGCTCGTCGTCGGCGGCCTGATCGCCTCGGTCGTATTCGACCTCGGCGCGCACGGGGTCGCGCTGGTGGGACCGGTGCCGCGAGGTCTCCCCCTTCCGATGGTGCCGTCGATCGACGTCGTCTCGCAGAACCTCTCGACGATCGCCATCGCGGCCTTCGCGCTGTTGCTCATCGGGTTCTCGCAGACTGCCGGCGATGCCCAGGCGTTCGCCACGAAGCATCGGTATCGCGTCGACCTGAACCAGGAATCGGTGGCTCAGGGGATGGCCAACCTGGGCGCCGGAGTGTTCCAGGGCATGCCGGTCTCGACCAGCCTCTCGGCGAGCTCGCTGAACGAATCGGCCGGGGCGCGGACGCCGCTTGCCTCGATCGCCACTGGAGCGATCGTCGTTGCCACGCTCATCCTTCTCGCGCCCCTGTTCGCCGATCTGCCCAAGGCGATCCTGGCCGCGGTCATCATCGATGCGGTCGTCTTCGGGATGATCGACATCCGCGGAGTTTCGACGGCTCTTCCGGGTGAAGCGCTTCGACTTCTGGATCGCGGTGGCGGCGGTCATTGGTGTGTTGTCGGTGGGCGTGCTCCTGGGCGTGGTCGTCGGCATCCTGCTGTCCCTGCTCTGGCTCATCCACGTCACGACCCGGCCGTCGATGCCGATCCTGGGTCGTGAACCCGGCACGCACGTGTACCGCGATCTGGACGAAAACCCGGACAGACGAAACGGACCCGAGCGTGGCGGTCGATCCGCATCGATGGTGGCCTGTTCTTCGCCACGGCAGCCGGCGCTGGACGAGCGCGTGCGGGCGATCCTGCGCGAGCCAACCTGACCTGCACTCGCTTGTGCTGGACCTCGAGGGAGTGAACTTCGTCGACTCGCAGGGTGCCGCGAAGCTGTCCGAGCTCCACGAGCTGACCGACACGAATGGCGTGGAGCTTCGACTGGCGCGCATGAAGCCCGATGTCGCAGACGTGCTGGAGGCGGACGGGCTCATCGACCTGATCGGTCGAGACCGGATCCATGGCAACGTCCACCGCGCGGTCCAGGCGGCTCAGGCAGCAAACGCCAAGAGGCAATCGGGCGCGACACGTTCGGCGACGCCCTAACCATTGGGACCAGCCGCCTTCGCCCTGCGTGCGAATCAGGAAATGGAGCGGGAGACGGGATTCGAACCCGCGACATTCTGCTTGGGAAGCAGACACTCTGCCAGCTGAGTTACTCCCGCTCAGACGCGGGATTCTAGCGCGGATCGGTGCGGGTGACCTAGGGGTAGAGCCCGCGCAGCTTGGTCGCCTCGGCGACTCGCTGAACGGCAACGGTGTGTGCCGCGAGGCGAGCATCGACGCCCAGCTCCTCGGCACGCTCCCAGACCGTGTCTCGGCGGCCGCGACGATGACCTCGCGCAGCTGCGAATTGATCTGCTCGAGCGTCCAGAAATGAGCCTGGCGGTTCTGCACCCACTCGAAGTAGCTGACGATCACGCCGCCCGCGTTGCACAGGATGTCCGGGATCACCAGGACGCCGTTGTCGCGCAGGATCGGATCTGCACCGGGCTCGACCGGTCCATTCGCGCCCTTCGGCGAGGATGCGCGCGCGAACCATGCCCGCGTTGCTGGCCGTGATCTGGCCTTCGAGCGCGGCGAGGACGAGCACGTCAACGTCGAGCGCAAAGAGCTGCTCGTTGTTGATTGACGACGTGCCCGGCGCTCCCGCGATCGAGCCGGTCTCCTGGAGGAAACGGCGCAGGAACATGGGATCGATACCGGCGTCCGAGTAGACGCCGCCGCCGATGTCGGTGATGCCGACAACGACCGCGCCGGCCTGATGAAGCAGGCGGGCGCTTGCCTCGCCGACGTTGCCGAAGCCCTGGACCGCCACGCGGGCGCCCTGCAGCGACATGCCGAGTCGACGGCACGCTTCTTCGATCGTGTAAACGATGCCCTGACCCGTGGCGTCAGCTCGGCCCAGAGAGCCGCCGATTGCCACTGGCTTGCCGGTGACGACACCGGGCACCGAGTAGCCACGGTGCATCGAGACCGTGTCCATGATCCAGGCCATCGTCTGAGCGTTGGTGCCGACGTCGGGTGCCGGGATATCGCGGTCGGGACCGATGATGCCTTCCAGCTCAGTCGCGAAGCGGCGGGTGACCGCCTCCATCTCGTGTTGACTCAGAGCGCGCGGATCCACTGCCACGCCACCCTTTGCGCCACCGAACGGAACGCCGACGAGGGCGCACTTCCAGGTCATCCACATCGCCAGCGCACGAACCTCGTCGATGTCCGTGGCGGGATGGAATCGGAGCCCACCCTTGGCCGGGCCGCGGGCGACGTTGTGCTGCACTCGATAGCCGGTAAGGACGTTGACCGAGCCGTCGTCGGCAGTCACCGGGAAATGGACCGTGTACTCGCGTTGCGGGACGCGCAGGATGGCGCGCAGGCCTGGCTCGAGATCGAGCTGATCGGCAGCCGCATCGAATTGCGCGAGGGCCGACGCGAGTGCGTCGCTGCCCGGGCTGGCCGCCTGCGTCGAGGGGACGCTGAACGTCTCCTTGGTCGGGACAGCAATGGACATCGGGTCGTAGCTCCTTCTGCTGCGGCATGACTCGCCCAGCACGTCCAACAGTGACGTCCGATCGGGAACAGATTCCTTGACCGCATGAACACAACATGAAAACGGCGTTCCCCGTTCTGTTCATGTGGTTTTCATGCGCGTTCGGCGGCTGGTTCAGGTTCGCCGCCTAGCGTCGTAAGGGTGATGACAACCCTCACTCTGCCGACGCCCGCTCGGACAAACGCGGGCCACCAGTTCAAGTGCGTCACCTGCGAGATCGAGATCGACGGCAGGCCGCGTCATCCACCTCGGTGTGGCCTTCTGCTGTGCAGGCTGCGCCGCCGATGGACCGTGCGTCTGCTCCTACGACGATCGACCGTCCGCGTCCCAGCGTCGGACGGCCAGCATCGAGTGCGAGTGCCGCAAAGCCGTGTAGAGACCCCGACCCAGCTCGACCGACCGTGTGTCGTGCTGAAGAGAAGAGAAAACGAGAGGACTTATTTCATGAGGAAGCTATTTGCGTTTGTCCTAGGAGTGTTCGTTCTGACGATCGTCGCCGGACCGGTGCACGCGGCCGACGAGCCCAAGTGCTGCTGTCGGTTGCCTCGCAGCCGACCGGTGCAAAGTACCAGGCGGGTGCAGAGGGTCCGGACCGGTTCGATTGCTCGGGATACGTGTGGTGGACCTACAACTCCGCTGGACTTGGCGATCGCATCGGAGGCAAGAGAATGCGGGCCCGCGAGTACCAGACCTGGATGCGGCAGCACAACGCACTGTTCTCCGACAAGACAAAGGCCCAGGTCGGCGATCTCGCGTTCTGGGGCACCCCCGCGGTTCACATCGGGATCGTGACCAAGGTGACTCACCCCAAGCCGAACAAGCTCAACATCTTCGTGACCGGGGCAACCACGACGCTCGGAGTCAGGGAGATCCGTCTTGGACCTGCTGACAGCGTCTCGACCCTTCTCGGGCTTCGGCCGACCGCAGCTGGTGAACGTTCCCGACCCCACGCCGACGCCACCCGACGCCCGACCCCGACGCCGCGCCTTCCGAACGCCGACTCGTGATCGCAACGCCGGTTCCAACGCCGACTCCCGCAGCTGCCGACGCCAGCGCCCGTGCCAACTGAGCTACCGACGTCGTCGCCGCCCACAAGGGCCTCGCACCACTGACTGGTCATACTGGCCGGGAGATGCGTGAAATCCCCAGAGGGTTCGCCGCTCCTGATCGCGGTACTCGCGGTGATGGGCTCGGGTGCCACCGCGCAGGATGTGGCCGAACGAATGGCTGCCGCAGGCGCCCAGCTCCAAGGAGGCACGGCCGAGTCCGCGCTGGACGAGCTGTCGCGCCTCGGATTAGTGCGCATCACCGGAAGCGGAAGATCAGGTCAGAGGTACGTGACCACCAGCATCGGCCAGCGCCGGCTGGAGGACAGCCTCGTCGGTGAGCGAGACGAGGTGCAGCGACTCGCCGAGCTGGAGCAGCTCAGGACGGACCTGCTCTCGACCATCGCTCATGAGTTGCGCACACCCCTGACCGCCGTGCGCACCAGCGTGAGCCTGCTGCTTGACACCGAACACGCGCCGGACGATGACCAGCGCGCCACCTTGCTGGCCACCATCGATCGCAACGCGCTGCGCATGCAGCGTCTCGTGGGCGACATCCTTGACCTGTCCAGATTTCGGGCCGGCTCGATCCAGCTGAAGCTGCGCCGCTTCGACGCACGCGAGCTGGCCGAAGGGGCCGTCGCGTCGATCAAGCCGCTGGCCGAGGCCGCGCAACAGGAGGCTCGCTCTCGTGGCTCCACCGACCCCGATGTGGGTCTTCGGCGATTACCGGCGCCTGGAGCAGGCGCTGGTCAACCTCTTGTCGAACGCCCAGAAGTTCTCGCCTGAAGGTGCCGTCGTAGACATTGAGGTGAGCGAGGGTGACGACCATGTGTGCTGGCGCGTCACCGATCGCGGCCCGGGCATATCGGAGGCCGATCAGGCGCGCCTGTTCGAGCGCTTCTTCGTTGGCCCATCCGACCGCACCGGTGGCGGCCGTGGTGTGGGCCTCGGGCTGCCGACCACCCTGGCGATCGCCCAGGCTCACCGCGGAAGGATCGATGTCCGCTCCGAGCTCGGCGAGGGCAGCACCTTCATGCTCGTTGTTCCAGCCGAAGGGCCCGAGCCGGAGTCGACCGAATGAAGATTCTCGTCGTCGACGACGAGCCGGATGTCGTCGAATCGGTGCGCATCGGGTTCGCTCTCCACTGGCGCGAGATCGACGTGATCGGCGCCGGCACCGGCGAGGCCGCACTCGATGCCGTGGAGGGGGAGCGGCCGGACATCGTCCTTCTCGACATCGGCCTGCCGGACATCGACGGTTTCGAGGTCGTGACCCGCATTCGAGCGTTCTCGGATGTGCCGGTGGTGATGCTCACCGCGCGCGACGACTCGATGGACATCGTCAAGGGCCTCGAGGCAGGCGCCGACGATTACGTCACCAAGCCGTTCAACCATCTCGAGCTCATGGCGCGGGTGCGGGCCGTGCTGCGCCGAATGACCATGCCCGTCCCCACCAGCCAGGCGCCGTCGTTCAAGTGGCTGGATCTCGAGGTCGACTTTGCCAAACAGGAGGCCCGATTCAAGGGTCGGCGGATGGATCTGACCCCGACCGAGTACAAGCTGCTCTACCACCTCGTGCGAAACCAGGGCCACGTCCTTCAGCACGCAACGCTGCTGGCCAAGGTATGGGGACGCGAGTACGTGGACGAGGTCGACTACCTGCGGGTCTACATCCGACGCCTGCGTGACAAGCTCGGCGACGATCCGGGCAGCCCGCGCTACATCAGCACCGAGCGCGGCCTTGGCTACCGTTTCATGGGACCCACCGACCTGCGTTGATCCTGTGCGCTGGTATCGTGCCAAGATGGGCGAGGAAAGAGCCCCGTTGGAGGTGCGCTGGCTGGGGCGCATCGATTACCGCGAGGCGTGGGACATGCAGCATGAGCTCGTGGCGCAACGTCGCGCCGGCGAGATCCCGGATCAGCTGCTGCTCCTTGAGCACAACGCCGTCCTGACTCTCGGCCGCCAGTCGGATCCGTCGTACATCAAGGCGTCCGACGACGACCTATCAGATCACGCGGTGTCGAGGTGATTCGCGTCGAGCGTGGCGGTGAAGTGACCTATCACGGGCCCGGGCAGCTGGTTGGCTACCCGATCATCAAGCTCGCCGAGCGCGATCTCCTGCTGCGTCCGTTCGTCCGCGCCCTCGAGCAATCGATGATCGACACCTGCGCCGGCTACGGCGTCGAAGCCGGTCGCCTCGATGGCTATCCGGGCGTGTGGTGCGATCCGGACAGTGCGACGCCGCGCAAGATCGGCGCGCTTGGGCTGCGCATCGAGGGCGGCGTGAGCTACCACGGCATCGCCCTCAACGTCACCACGAACCTGGCCGATTTCGACCTGATCGATCCCGTGCGGCCTGCCCGAGGCCGAGGTGACCTCGATCGCCCGCGAGGCAGATTGGGGCGAGCACGAATTGGTTCCCTCCACTGCCAGCGTGGCCAATGCCGCCGATCGGTTCGAGCACGCCTTCCGTCTGCGCCTCGAAGAGGCTTCGGGCAGCAGGCAGCCTTAGTCGCTCGGGCCCGACGCCTGTGAGCGCCTGACCGATGCCACGCGGGTTGTTCGAGCTCAGGAAGGACAGCGTCACCGGCTGGTGGGTGGCCGTGGTGGTCGATCGGGAGTTCAATCGCCAGCGGTTTCATCGGCCGGCCAAACCCCTTGGCCAGACGCCCGACGACTGCCCGAACTGCGCCACGCCGGGCACGGACGGCGTTCGCGTGCGGATGCTCAAGCAGGATGCGTTCATCGTGGCCGGCACCGAGCGCGAATCGCGCGAGGCGGAGCGGACGGCAAGGAGCCGGAGCTTGGCCTGGTGGGCGACGCGGGCTCGTACCAGACGATCCTGGCCCCACCGGGCCACCACGAGACGTTCGCCGAGACGTCGCCGCAGATCGCGTTCGAGCTGCTGGCGCGGACCCGCGACATCCTGACCGAGGCACGCATCGCCGAGAAGACTGAGTACCTGCAGGTCGTCCAGAACTACGGCAAGCAGGCGGGTGCGCTCACCGATCACCTGTGCTTCGACTTCTACGACATACCGCAGATCCCGCATCGCATCGGTGAGGAGCTGGGCGGAGCCGCCCGATTTGTCATTCGCGAGGGCATCTGCCCCTACTGCCGCCTCGTTCGAGACGAAGTTGCCGACCCGACGCGACTCGTCTTCGAGGACTCGGCCAGTATTGCGTTCGCTCCCTACGCGTCGCGCTCGCCGTTCGAGCTGTGGGTCGTGCCACGCCACCATGAGGCGGACTTCGGCACTGCGACGGACGCGCAACTGGTCAGCGCCGCCGAGACGCTGCAGCGTGTGCTGCGGCTGCTGGGCACGCTCGGCGGTCCGGCATACAACCTCGTTCTGCACACCGCCCCGCTGCGCGAGCGCGTCGACGAGACGTTCCACTGGCACTGGGAGATCCACCCGCGTCTCCGCGAGATCGCCGGGCTGGAGCTCGGTACGGGTCTGCCGGTCAACCCTGTTTCGCCGGAAGAGGCTGCTGCGGAGCTGCTCGACACCGCGCGTGCAGAGGCCATCGAGACGGGCGTGGCCGGCGGCCCACGCTCGTGGGATGAGTTCGTGGCCCGATGACTGCCGACACTGCCGATGAGCTACCCGTTGAGTACGGTCAACACATGCTCCATATTCGTGTGTACACGTCACACTCGACGCCCGTGAGCCGTCCACATGAGCCAGAAAAGCGCCGCCGTCCGGCGCGTCCCCACACCCCAGGAGTGGGGCAACGACCGGAGCTGGTTACTGGCGAGTGCTCGAAGCCCAATCGTCCGCAATCACGGATGTCGCTGTGACGACAGATCGAGCTACCGCGCGCGCCAATGTCGAGCGCCTGTACGCGGCGCATCACAGGGAGATCTACGCATACCTCGCACGAATGCTGCGCGACGATGAGCTGGCGGCCGACTTGGCACAGGAAACCTTCGTCAAGGCCTACCGCGCATACGACACGCTCCAGGACGCCAACCGAGCGCGCGCCTGGCTGTACTCGATTGCCGGCCGCACGGCCCTTGATGAGCTGCGCCGTCGCAAGATCGTGCGCTTCGTACCGTGGACAGGCGAGAGTCGCGGCGAGGCCGCGTCCGCCGAAGAGCTCGTTCTGCGCGCGCGCCTGTCCGCCGATCTCGAACGTGCCCTGATGCGCATCCCGCCACGCCAGCGTCAGGCGCTGCTGCTCGCGGAGCTGCACGACCTGACCGGGATGGAGCTCGCCGACGCCATGGGCGTCTCCCACGTGGCGGCGCGCGCGCTGCTCACGCGAGGACGTGAATCGTTGCGCCAGGCACTCGCCATCGAGCGTGCGCACAGCCGGGTCGCTGACGCGGACGGATATGCGTCCGAGGACGCCGCGCGGGCGCGAATCAAGTCGGAGCGCGACGACCGGTGAGGCCCGACCTGATCGACCGCCACGCGCGGTACCGAGAGCTGCTCGCGGCACGCCTCGACCGTTCGCTGACGCGCGCCGAGAACCGGCTGCTCGTCGCTCACCTCAAGGGTTGCTCGGACTGCCAGCGCGTGGAACGCGACTATCGCGACCAGAGCTCGCTACTCCGCTCCATGTCGAATCCCGTACCTCCGCGCGACATGTGGGCACGAACGTCGACCGCGCTGGACCGCGAGATGTCGCGCTGGCCGTACCGCTACCCGCGTGTCAGCCGCCGAGTTCTCGCGGCGCGACGATCGCTCGCGTTCGAACGCGCCCAGCGCCATGGCGACCGTTGTCGCGGCGGTCGGCGTCGTCGCTTCCCTGGTCGTAATCCAGCTGGCGCCCAGCCTCAACCGTCCAACCGGCACGGACGCCGGCACCGCAATCGCTACTGCTAACGGAGCGACTATCGCGGCCGGTCTTCGCCCCACGCCCTTCGCCATCTCACCTCAGTCGCTGGCGCTGATTTCGTCGACCGACAACGACCTGACCGTCTACCAGACGCAGGTCAGCGAGGTCTGCCCGACCACGGCCCCCGACTGCTTCAACGACAGCAAGTTCGTCACCAACAGCGTCAAGGTGTCGAACCTCCGACCGCAGAACGTGGCACTCAGCCCGGGCGGTGATCAGATCGCGGTTGTCGGCCACAACAGCGACAAGGACGTCATCGCCGTGGTCATGCTGCGCAACCTGGGGCCGACGCGTACGAACGAACCGCCAAACGGGACACAGCCAACGCCGGCGCCCAGCGACGGATCCGGAGCCAGCGTGACCCCGCCAACCGACACTTCCGTCGTTGACGAGACACCGGGCTCAGAGCCCACCC
This sequence comes from uncultured Chloroflexia bacterium, assembly GCA_963736895.1. Lineage (GTDB taxonomy): Bacteria > Chloroflexota > Limnocylindria > Limnocylindrales > CSP1-4 > JALYGJ01. Next base: position 63,194 of record CAVTQU010000004.1, on the reverse strand, counting down.
CCGCGCAGTCAGCCGCAGAACAGTCGGGCGAGCCGTCTGCGACGGATGCGACCGAGACCGACGAGCCCGGCCCGGACCCCGGCTCGACCCCGACTGACGAGCCGCCCGCAACGCCGCGCCCGAACCCGTCGCTGGGTGGGCCACCCGAGAGCCCGCCGGCAAGCGTTGTGCCTGGCCTTACCGTCCTGTCGATCCTCGAAAACGTCCATTCGGCGGGCGCGCCGCCAGCCTGGTCGCGCGACAGCTCAGCGCTCGCGTTCAGCGCGATGCCGGCCGATGGCAGCCATGGCCCCGACGTATACGTGTGGCAGCCCGGCGACGACCAGGCCCAGGCAGTCACTACCGACCACGCCTCCTACTTCGCGTCCTGGTCCGGTCGTCGGATCGTTGCCAGCCGCGTCATCGGCGACGGGAAGACTGCCTCAGACGTTGAGACAGTGGTGATCGACCCACAGACGCTCGAAGAGCGAACGGTTGGCGGCCCATCGATGTGGCTGCCGGTAGTCGACTATCCAGCGAACCAACGCCGTGACCTGGAACGGTCACCTCGACCTGTCGGGCGGGCTGCCGAAAGTTCGCGATGGTGCGCTCTACCTGCTCGACTGGTCGGCTCTTGATCCTTACCGAACCACGACCAACGATCCTGCGAAGTCGAGCTCGTACCGCTCGATGCCTCGCGCAACCCGGAGACGCAGCCTGTTCTCGATTGGCACGTTCGGTGGTCCGTCGACGGGAACGTCCTCGGCCTGTGGGAGGCCGATTTGGTGGGCGCCTCATGGGGCAAGCTGGAAGTCATCGCATTCGATCCGGAGACCGGAGCGCTGACGTTGGATGACCCGCTGATCGGCCCGCAACTGTCGAAGCGCAGCTTCACGCTCGGCTCCGACCGAGTGGCATGGGTCGGTCCGTCGAATGACGGAACGGAAGGTCAGCTGCGCATCCGCACCTGGGGCCGCGACGGCGTTGGTGACCTTCGCATCGACTCGCCCGATCTCGAGGAACTGGTCCCGACCTTCTAGGCGCGCGCGCTGTTGTCGACCGCGGCCTCTCGGCGCCGGGGCGGCTAGTCTTTAGAGCCGTGACGACCCGCCAGATCATGACCGCTGACGATGTTCGTCGCGCGTTGATTCGCATCAGCCACGAGATCGTGGAGAAACACGGCGGCGTGGATGGGCTTGCGCTCCTCGGTGTGCAGCGTCGCGGCGTGCCGCTCGCGGAGCGCCTGGCCGACTTGATGCTCGAACACGAGGGAGTCCGACCGCCGGTTGGCAAGGTGGACATCACGCTGTACCGAGACGACCTGTCCCAGGTTGCTCGCCAGCCACTGCTCAAGGGCACCGAGATTCCGTTTCCGCTCGAATCGTCAACGCTCGTCATCGTCGACGACGTCCTCTACACGGGCCGAACAGTTCGCGCCGCACTGGATGCGCTCGTCGACAGCGGCCGGCCCAAGGCAGTTCGGCTGGCTGTCCTCGTCGACCGCGGGCACCGTGAGCTCCCGATCAGGGCCGATCACGTTGGCAAGAACGTCCCAACCTCGCGCGACGAGGTGATCAAGGTCCACCTCCGGGAGACCGACGATGGAGACGACGAGGTCGTTATCGAGCGGCGCGAGGGTGTGACTGGTAGCCCGGAGAGCGAGGGGGGCGAGGCAGCGGCATGAGCTGGTCGACGCCTCACCTCATCGACATCGACGATCTTTCCGTTGAGGAAATAGACGAGAGCATTGCCCTTGCGACTGCGTTCCACTTCGATCTCTCGGAAGGTCGCGGTCCCTTCTCGCAGCTCGCGGGCCAGCATGTCGCCCTCCTGTTTGCCGAGCCATCGACGCGGACGAGGCTGTCGTTCGAGCTCGCCGCCCGACGCCTTGGGGCGGAAACGTACGTGCTCGAGCCGATCTCCTCGTCGATGGTCAAGGGCGAGACGCTCGTCGACACGGTGCGCAACCTGGACGCGCTTGGGTTCTCGATGCTGGTGGTGAGGCACCATCGCGCCGGGTCGGCGGCCGTCGCGGCGCGCTACTTCGGCGGCAACGTGGTGAACGCCGGGGACGGCTGGCATGCCCATCCGACACAGGCGCTGCTCGACCTTTTCACGTTACAGAGGCGCGCTCGGCGAGCTACGCGGGCGGAAGGTCGCGATCGTTGGCGACGTTCTGCACTCGCGCGTGGCGAAGTCCAACGTTCAGACGCTGACGCGAGCCGGTGCCGACGTTTGGCTGTGCGGGCCGCGGAGTGGGTGCGCGGGCTCGACTCACTGGCGGCCACGGTGACGACCGATCTCGATGCCGCGCTGAGTGGCGCGGACGCGGTGATGGGCCTGCGCGTCCAGAAGGAGCGGATGGCGCCCGGCCTGTCGCTCGACGAGTACATCGCGCGTTACCAGATCACCGAGCAGCGCCTCGCGCGGACCGCGCCGGATGCGCGCTACCTGCACCCCGGCCCGATCAACGAGGGCGTCGAGGTCACTCGGGAAGTCTGTCGGGGTCCACGGTCGCTCGTCCTCGATCAGGCTCGTAACGGCGTGCCCGTGCGGATGGCCGTGCTGTCAATGCTCGCGAGAGTCCCAGGACGCGACTGCGACCCAGCCTGACCGAGCCAACAGGAATCGCGAACTCTGTCCGATCCCACTCCTGAGAGCCAAACCACCGATCCGTCACGGCCCAACTACAAAGGTGCCCCTCTAGACGCCGAGGCCGGCCCGGGCCTGGGTTGCTTCTGGATCCAGGTCGGTCTGTTGATCGTTCTCCTGATACTCACGCCGCTAACCGTTATTTGGTCGTTCCCGTCCTGGGTCAGCGCGGCACTCCTGATCCTGTCGTTGGTGATCCTTTTCTTCGTCGGAATGACGATGGTCTTCCTGTTGCGCCTCGTCGCGGCAGACCGTCGCGCCCAGCGCCGTCCGCTGCGGGAAGGGGCCAGAAAGACAGTCGGCCAGTTGGACGAAGAATCGAAGGCGCGCGAAGATGGCCAGAGTTCGTCGGAGCCCAAACGCGACGACTGATCGAGGCACCAGTCCGTGATCGACCGTCGCGCGCGCGCCGTTCTGGTGGCACTGGTTCTGGCGTGCACGGCGCTCCTGCCAAATGCGGTCCTGGGAGCCGTCGGTGCTACTCACGCGCAGGACCTCGCGCCTTGGCTTCAGAACGCGCTCGACAGCCAACGCGTGGCGTGGAAGGTCCCGGGCGTGTCGGCGGCTGTAATCCTCGGCGATGGCAGTCGCTGGGCTGGGACCAGTGGTCGGTCATTTCGTGTCACCCGATCAATCGGTCGCGTCGGACACCGCTTTCGTTGTCGGCAGCATTACCAAGACCTTTCGTAGCGAGCCTGATCCTGGACCTTCGCGACGATGGGCTCCTGTCGCTTGACAGGCCGCTTTCCCAATGGCTGCCGGACTACCCGAACGCCGCGAACATCACCATCCGCCAGCTTCTCAGCCACACGTCCGGTGTTTTTGACTACTTCAATCACGCCGACTATTCAGAAGCCGTTTTTGGAGACCCGAGCCATTCGTGGACGGCCGCTGAGATCCTGGATTCATTTCCTCATGCGCCGTATTTCGCACCAGGAACGAGCTATCACTACAGCAACACGAACTACGTGCTGTTGGGACTCGTCGCCGAGGCCGCGGGAAACGCGCCGATCGGGCAGCAGCTGAGCGCGCGGTACTGGGCACCGCTCGGACTCGACGACACTTACATCCAGTCCGAAGGCCCGCCGCCTGCGTCCGCGGCGCGCGGCTATTGGTGGTCGAACGGCAAATTCGTGGACCAAGGCGATCAAAGCGGGTATCGGCCGACAAAATCCGCCGCGACCGTGGCATGGAGCGTCGGAGATGTCGTCGCCAATGCAACCGACATGGCGACCTGGGCGGACAAGTTGTATGGCGGCGATGTCCTGGCGCCCGCCTCACTTGCCGAGATGACCGAATGGCAGGCCAATCCGGGTGACGGCCACTACGGCCTGGGAACGCAAGTGCGCGAATACAACGGCCGGCTCATGTTCGGACATACAGGCTCGTTGCGCGGTTACGTGGCCGCGATGTGGCACGTCCCATCCGAAGACGCGACGTTCGTGGTGCTCACCAACCGAGGCCGGTCGGACGCTTACGCGGCCATCATCGACGATCTGATGGACGTCGCCTTCGGCGGTCCTGACGACGTTGCGCCGAGCGTGCCAGCCGGTCTCGCCGCAGTCCCACGCAGCGGCCGGTACGTGAAAATCACGTGGTCGTCGTCGTTCGACAATATGCCCGGCACCTTGGTATACCGAATCTTCCGCGACGGTGAGGTCTTAGGCCGTACTACCAATCTGACGTTCACCGATCGACCGCGCGTGGGACGTCACAGATATCGGATTGGAGCGATCGACATCGTCGGTAACCGCAGCGCCAGATCGCCGGCAGTCACCGCGACTGCGCGTAACTAGAGGATCGCTCCAGAACCCTGGGTTGGGCCGCCGCATCGCATGGGGATGACGACGCGGCGGCCGGAGGAGAAGACTCGCCCTAGGGAGGAGACGTTCGGCTACGGAGCCAGCCTCTGCCAGCTGCCGTATCCCCCGTCTTCGCCGATCCCCATCTCCAACGGCGGCAAGGCCTGATTGGGGTCGACCGCGAGCATCGCCACGCCGTTGCCGATCGCTGGGTAGGACTCGCGTAGCCAAGGATCCGGCTCTCGTCCGGCGCCCAGGCGACCATGTGCCCCACGGCAACCGTTGGTCAAGTCGACCGGATTGGTGCCATCGGCATCGATGAAGCCGATGTTCTGGTCGGAGCTCGGATTGGTCGGATCAACCTTCCAGGCGTACGCGATCCTCGGCCTGTGGGCGACCACGCGGGAAAGTCAGCGCCGCCTGGGCCAGTCGCGAGCTGCCTCAAGTTGGTCCCATCGGCGTCGACAAGGAACAGCTGGGTGGTGAAGTTTCCTCCGGAGAAGGCGAGCTCATTGCCGTTCGGGGACCAGGCCGGCGATCCCAGCGACGATGCGTCCTGCCACGGGATGCCGGACCCGCTGCCGACGGTCGTCAGTCCCTCGCTAACCAGGTCGCGCGTTCGTGCCGTCGCGGTTGGCCACCCAAATGCCCGTCGATGCCTCTGCGTGCGTGCACACCCTGTAGGCGACCTGAGAGCTGTCGGGCGACCACGCCGGCTGGTCGGCGTTCGTGATCGTCTTCAACAGGCTCGCCGCTCGGAACCGCGTACAACGCGTTACTGACGGTACGCCGTCGTCGTTTCGCTAACCAATCGCGACAGAATTTCCGTCGGGCGCCAGCACGGGCGGCGGCCCGTAGAGGCTTATGGGCACGCCGCTGGCAAGCACCTTGGGATCCGCCCCGACTTGGGGCACAGTACACGAGCGACGCGTTGGCCGAGCCATCCTCCGCGATTGGGTTTGCGGCGGATCAAGAAGACCAACGAAGTTCCGTCGTCGGACCAGCTCGCACCGAAGTCGAAGGTGCTGCCGCTGGTGATCTGGATCGCCCCGGTGCCGTCAACGTTCTTGGCGAAGATGTGTCCGCCGGTGTCGTAGGCGATCAGGCCGGGTTTTGCCAGGCCGAATGGCGGGGGCAATCTGTGCAGCGACCCGACGACCAGGAACGCTGATAGCGCCAGCAGCAGTGCCAGGCCCAGCACCACAAGGATGTATGTGAGTGAGCGCGGGAAAGTCCAGCGCCGCATGGTGAGTTGCATTGGGAGCCACCTTTCGATGTACGCCCAGGCCGGACGCGGCCTCATCCGCGACGTGCGCGTAAGAGCGGCGTTCAGAACGCTTTCAGGCGCGCGCGGCGGCGCGGCCGCGTCCAGCCAGGCGGTAAGTTGTCGTTCGAGGTTGAGTTCAGTGCTCATGCCGGTCGTCCTTCGATCGCATGTGTTGTCCGTGCATCGGCTTCAAGTGACGAGCGAAGGAGCTCGACCGTCCGGTGCAGGCGTGACTTGACGGTGCCAACGGGAATGCCCAAGGCATCGGCTGTTTCGGCGACCGGGAGGCCGACGTAGAAATGCAAGACGAGTAGTGCCCGCTGATCGGGCTTTAAGTGAGCGAAGCCACGTTCGATCTGGTCGCGATCGGCCAGGGCGTTGATGGCATCGAATGGGTTTTCCGGGTTTATCGCCTCGACGTGTGCCTCGTGCCGGAAGCGCACCTTCTCGCGGCGTGCTTCGCGATAGCACTCGTTGAGGAGGATTCGGCGGAGCCATGCGTCGAAGCGCTCCGGGTCGCGCAGCGAATGGATTGTTCGCCAGGCCGCCACCAGCGCTTCCTGGGTAGCGTCCTCGGCCCGGACGTTGTCGCGAAGGATCAAACGCGCGATCGAGTACATGCGATCGACCGCGTGGCGTGCCAACTCGGAGAACGCCTCGTGGTCACCCCTCATCGCTTTCTCGACCAGATCGCGCTGCATGCAAGATCCTTCAGAGGTGCGGCTGTTCTGCCGTACTCACACCCTATGAGTCGAACGGAGCCCGTGGCGTTCCTTTTTCGTCGAAATCTTCTGTTCAGATGAGAACGACGCCCGATCCAACCAGGGCTGAGCCCTCACGCAGGCCCTTCAACAAGCAGGCGCGGACTCGTCTCGTAGGCCGCGCCGAGCGTCTCCCTCAGCTCAGCCACAAGCCCGCGATTCGTCGCGCTATCGCTGAGTACGAGCAGGATCTCGTCAACTCCACCGTCTCGCTCACGCAGGCGGGTCCTGCGGACGAGCGCCTGGACATCTCTGATCCGGGTTTCGAGATCGGCGCCAACTAGCTGCCGTCCGGCTGGATCATCGAGACGCAGCAGCTTGTCCCACGATCGAAGTTCGCCAAGGCCGGGCAGCAGCACCTCGGACATGGATCGCCACTTCGGGGAGAGGATCCCTTCGAACCGTTTGGCCAGTGCCTGCTGACCCCGGTCGCGAATCGGATCGCCAAGCTCATGCAGCCCGATCGATAGCTCCAGCCCCAGGACAGACGCCATCTCGGACAACCTCACGACGCTTGCCTCGACCTGTCCGGCCTCGATTCGCCAGATCTGCGCTTGCGAGACGCCCATTTCCTGCGCCATGGCCGGCTGCCCAATCCCGAGAGTCATCCGACGATCTCGGAGCTCAGACACCGTTCGGGTGGCTAGGGCTAAACCGCGCCGTCGACCGCGCTGGAGTCTGGATTCGCGAGAGCTCACAACGGACAGCCTGAGTTCGAACTGTTGCCGGACGATGCATCGCCAGTTGTCGACGCCTTATTCGGCCAGCGTATATCTCGTCCGGTGCGGCCCGCCGAATGGCCGTCCCGCGACCTTTCCTCGTCGATCTACCCGCCTTGCGAATAGGTCGACCGCCAGAGAGTCACCTTCAGTCTGAAATCAGCCCGACGCAGCATCGTCGGCGGACGTGACATGCGCTCAGCGAATAGAGCGTCGAGAGCGCCGCTGCCTCGGGCACGGTGGCTGTGGCGGCGTGCCGTGCGACAATGCGCGGGCCCTATGGATCGAAGCGCCTGACGCGAGCCTGACTGCCATGCCCGTTCTGGCGACGTTCTTCTCCGTCCGTCGCGGCCGTGACCCGTTTTTCAAGTTCTTCATGCGCAAGGTCTTCCCACGTCAGGTCAAGCGCTACGAGGAGGACTTCGGCATCAAGTTCCTGGGCTGGTACAACGTGGCGTATGGCTGGGACTTCGACAACGTGATCATGCTGGAACTGCCCGACTACGGGACCATCGATAAGCTCGAAGCGGATCCGGGAGCGCGGGCAGTCGGCCATCGTGCCGGCGAGTGGATGTTCGAGCGTCACCACGCAATGTTCCTGCGCGAACGACTCAGCACCGAAGGCGAATACACGCCGTGAGCATCAGACGACCGGGCGATGACCCCAGATCACCATCCGACGACGCAGCCGACGACATCAAGAGGAGAAACGCCATGAGCAGCATGAGCAGCGCCCTGGGCGAGCTCGCCGCCGACGCTGGCGTCGAGCGCACAACTTTTCTTGCCACCTCCGGCGACCAGCTTCGGCGCTTCATGGACGCCAACAAGGATCGGATCAAGGAGATCGGCGGCCTCGTGCTGATCGACGAGGATCCCGACTACCTGTCCGTTGCGCCCGATGGCTCGTTCCGCTCGCGCACGCGCTACCAGGACGAGGTGACCGGCGAATGGAACTCGGAGACCGAGGTCATCGAGAGCGCCGCAGAGCTGGTTGAGCTCTACAACCCGGCCGAGATCCTGGCCGCGTTCGCCGAGGCGGCCCGCGAGCAGGCAGGCCTGCCCGAGGAGCCAACGGCCACCAACGACCTGATGGAAGCCGCCGGCATCTCACCCGAGGAAACGGTCGGTGTGGGAGTCGGTGAAGACGAAGTCGTCGATTCCGGCTATGCCGAGGCCGCCGACGAGTGGGCGCGTGGCCAAGCGGCCTTGGGTGCGCCAACCGACGCCGAAGACGCCGCGCGGCGCATGTACGACCTGGCGCTCACGTTCCAGGAGCGCAGCCAGCATTCCGAGGCACGCCTGATCGAGCAGTTCGAGGGCGCGGCACAAGACCTTGCCCCGGTGCTGGGCGATCTGATGATCCTCGACGACGAGGACGAGCGACTCTGGCTCAAGCGCAACGGCCGCTTTGAGGCCGAGGTCGTGCCCGAGCGCGATCCAGACGATCCGGACGATCAGGAGGGCGACTGGAAGCGCCTCGAATCGCCCGATGCGATGGTCGAGTTCTACGACCCAACCGACGTATTCGGTGACCTGGCCGAGGCGCTGGCCGACTCGTTCCCTGCCGTCGCGGAGGACGAAGACGCCGACGAGGACGATGAGGACGACGAAGCCGATGCCGCGGTCGAAGCCGCTGTCGTAGCGGACGCCGAGGATGGGGCCGTAGACGACGCGGCTGACGACAATGAGGCCGACGAGGACGCCGATGACGAGGCGGACGACAAGAAGGCCTGACCTGATCGCGCTCCCTCTCCGCACATGAGATGAAGCTGCTCGACGCCGAGCTCGTGGAAACGCGCGAGTTCCTGCCCGGGCAGTGGCTCCAGACGTACCACGCACCGTGGCTGGCCACGGGTGCTCAGCCCGGCCAGTTCGTACACGTTCGGACGCCCGACTACTCCGGGCTCGTGCTGCGCCGACCATTCAGCATCAATACATTCGACCGTGCCAGCGGCAACATAACGATCCACTTCCGGATCACCGGCGTTGGCACGTCGTGGCTGGCGCGCATGAAGCCAACGGACAAGGCCGAGATGCTGGGGCCACTCGGTCAGCCGTTCGAGGTCGATCCCAAGGCGAGGCACCTCCTGCTCATCGCAGGCGGTCTCGGCATGGCCGGCGTCCGGTCGCTCGCGGACGCCGCTCTGGCATCAAACCGACACGTGGTGATGCTGTTTGGCGCCGCCTCGGCGGCGGAGGTGTACCCGTCGTCGCTGCTCCCCGACGAGGTGGAGTACCTCGTCTCGACCGACGATGGCAGCTTCGGCCACCACGGCCTCGTAACCGAGCTCGTCACGAAGTTCGAGGCATGGGCGGACCAGGCGTTCGCCTGCGGACCACAGCCCATGCTCGCCGCGCTCGCTGGTGCCGCGGCCACCCGTCAGAGGCGGCTGGGAGTTGCCGCCTTCGGTCCCAGGCGCGGCCGCGGCACGAAACAGGCGCCCCTGGGCAGCAGGCAAGCACGCAGGAAGGCCTGGCTACAGGTTTCGATGGAGCAGAACATGGGTTGCGCCGTAGGTGCGTGCCTGGGCTGCGTGATCATGGGCGTCGACGGGCCGCAGCGGGTTTGTCGGGAGGGGCCGGTGTTCGCGTCGGATGAGATCGTGTGGGAGGCGAGGTGGTGAACAAGCGATGAGCGGGGTGCAGCGAACCGGTCCTGTCGCGGGTGTTTTTGGGTCTGTGCTGCTGCTCCTGTTGTCGGTCGTTGCGGCACTCGTCTACACGGGTACGGCCGGTGAGGGCTTTTCGCCGCTCAACCACTGGGTTTCCGAGCTGGGCGAGATGAGTGTTTCCAGGCTGGCCGATCCTCTTCAATATCGGAGTGTTCATCAGTGGCGTCTGCCTCGCGATCTTCATGACCTCGCTGGGCCTGCTGCGTCGAAGCCGCCTCGCCTGGCTGTACGTGCCGGTTGGCATCGTGGCCGGCGTTGGGGGAGCGTTCGTGGGGATCTTTCCGATGGACAGCGGCGGCCCGCACGTACCGGCCGCGCTGACCTTCTTCGTCCTCGGCTGGATCTGCGTCGGCCTCGCCTCAATCGACATCTGGCGCCGCCCAGACCCGCGCTTCCCGCGCTGGCTTCCGTGGCTGGGTGCGTTGACCGTCCTCGTCTTCCTGATCTTCCTGTCGCTCTACGTCCCGTACCTGACGTACACCGGAGCCGGCTCACCGGACCGGGCGCCGTTCCAGCTGGTCGTCGTCATGGAGTGGCTCGTGCTCATCGGCATCATCGGCTGGGTATTCGTCGCATCCGCGAGCTGGTTGAGGTATCGCCATGGCAATCGCGCGTGAAGCACCGCTGGCCGCGGCCGGCGTCGATCTTTCTGTAGATCTCGGCCGCGGCCTTGTGCTGCGCAACCCGCTGCTGGTCGCGTCGGGCACGTTCGGCTACGGCGTCGAGTACGGCGAAGTCGTCGACGTAAATCGTCTCGGTGCTATCTGCTCGAAGGGCACCACTCTGCGGCCGCGTGTCGGCAATCCGCCACCCCGTGTGACCGAGACGCCGGCGGGCATGCTCAACTCGATCGGGTTGCAGAACCCGGGCGTCGATGCAGTGCTCGAGAAGTACGCCGACCGCTGGTCGAGCTGGACCGTGCCGGTGATCGTGAACGTGGCCGGTGAATCGGTGGAGGACTACGTCGAGGTTGCCAAACGGCTCGACGGACATCCCGGCGTGGCGGGAATCGAGCTCAACATCTCGTGCCCCAACGTCGGCGCGGGCGGTCTGCAGTTCGCCCTGGATGCCGGTGCCGCTGCCGAGGTCACGGCGGCCGTGCGCAAAGCCACGGACCTGCCCCTGATGGTCAAGCTGTCTCCGGCCGCCACCGACATACGCGGCATCGCGCGGGCAATCGCGGACGCTGGAGCCGATTCGATCAGCGCCATCAACACTCTTTCGGGGATGGCCCTCGACCGCCATCGGCGCAAGCCGCTGTTGGGCAACGTGTTCGGCGGCCTCTCCGGCCCAGCCTTAAAACCCATTGCGCTGCGCGTCGTCTTCGAGGTGGCACAGGTCGTGAAGGTGCCCATCGTGGCGATCGGCGGCGTCGGCTCGCTCGACGACGTGCTCGACTTCATGATGTGCGGCGCGTCCGCCGTTCAGGTGGGGACGGCCGTGTTCGCGGATCCGGTCCTACCGCTGCGGCTCATCGACGAGCTCGCCGCGTGGTGCGCGGAGAACGGCTACGACTCACACCGCGAGATCGTCGGCGCCGCGCTGCCCGACCGTCGCTCCAAGCCGAGCGTCAAGGGAGTCGAGTACCGGCCGTGAACCGTGGGCCGGCGACGATCGCATCGGTGACGATGATCTGCCTCGTGCTGATCGTCAGCGGCTGCATGAGCGCCCCAACACCAACGGCCAGCCCGTCCGCGTCGCCGGCCCTCGACACTGGCGGAACACTCCGAGTAGGGATGGACATCGCCGACTACGAATTTTTCCAGCTCGACCGCGATGCGGATCCCGCGCGCTTCAACCACGTCTGGGATCCGCAGACCACGTGGGCGCCTGAGCCATTCGAGCTCTTTCGCTGTTGCCTGGCACGGACGCTGATGTCTTACAACGGGCGGTCGCTGAGGGAAGGCGGCGCGTTTCTGCAGCCCGACCTGGCGGCCGACTATCCCGAAATCTCGGCCGATGGTCTGACCTGGACCTTCCATCTCAAGGCAGGCCTGTTCTACGCGCCACCCATGGCGGACACGCCGATCGTCTCCTCGGACATCATCCGGGCACTCGAACGAACGCTCCGACCGGATCCGTTCGCAGCCGAAGGCGACAGCCATTCTTTTGGGCCGTACGCGGCCTACATCGGCGACGTCATCGCCGGAGCGGACGCTTTCACGAACGGAGATGTCGAGTTCGATCTCAGGTCTCGAGGCACCCGACGACGCGACCCTGGTCATCCACCTGGTTCAGCCGGCAGGCGACCTTGGCGCGCGCCTGGCCTTGCCGGCCGCGGCGCCTTTGCCTCCAGGGGCGGCTGACGGACACGATGCCGGCTATGGCCCGTACCTCGTGTCGTCGGGGCCGTACATGTTCGAAGGCGCCGATCAGGTTGACCCCTCGCTACCCGTGGCCGAGCGCCCGGCCGCCCCCGGATACGCACCCGGCGAGCACCTGTTCCTGGTGCGCAACCCATCCTGGACGCGGGCCACTGATTCTCTTCGGCGCGCACTTGCCGATCGAATCGAGCTCACCCAGATTGACGGCTATGACGCCGAGCTGGCCGCCATCCAGAGCGACCAGCTGGACGTGTCGTTTACCGATGACCTCGACCCGGCGGACATCGCTCGTTTACGCGGAGCTGGTCAAGGCGGACCACAGGTGCACGTTTCGCCCCGGTTGGTCAGCGACTGGATAACCATGAACCTCGCGCTGCCGCCGTTCGACGATCTGCATGTCCGGCGAGCCATCAACTTCGTCACCAACAAGAAGACCCTGGTCGACCTGCTGTGGCCCGGCTCGCAGATCCAGAATCACGCCATCCCGGACGCGTTCGAGAACGGTCTCCTCATCGACTACGACCCCTTCGCCACACCGGATCATGCAGGCAACCTCGACCGTGCCAAGGCGGAGATGGCCCAATCGATCTACGACACGAACGGCGACGGCGTGTGCGACGACCCCGCGTGCAGCGACATTGCCATGCTCGTCCGCAACGACTTCTCCGAGGTTGCCGTTGCCGCTCAGGCATTCGCAAGCCAGCTTGCACCGCTAGGTCTGACCCTGTCCGTCGAAACCCACGATCAGGGCGACGTCTTTGGAATCGCCAACGATCCGGCCAGCAAGAATGCCCTGGGTTTCACGCTGGGGTGGGCATCTGACTATTTCAATGCTTCGTCGTGGTTCGCGCCACTCGCGACCAGTCCGGCAATCGGTGCCGACTGGGGCGCCAATCTGTCGTTGCTGGGTGCTTCGGGTGAGCAGCTGACCGACTGGGGCTACCCCGACACCTCGGTGCCCAGCCTCGCCCAGAAGATCGACGCTTGTACCGCCCAGACTGGCTCGGCACAGTTCGCGTGCTGGGCGGAGGCGGACCAGTACCTGATGGAGCGCGTTGCGCCGTGGGTGCCCTTGGACAACCGTCAGGCGTCGCGGCTGACGTCGGGGTCGGTGACGGACTTCCAGTGGGACGCGACGATCACGATGCCAGCGCTCGACCAGATCGCCGTCGCGCCCGGGCAGTGAACGCCTAGCAAGTGAGCCGCTCTCAATTGAGCCGTCGTCGATGATGAACCGCGGTCGTCAGCCGGAACGATTCCTGGCGACGATCCTCTTCACCGACATCGTCGGTTCCACCGACGTCGCGGCGCGCCTCGGCGATCGTGGCTGGCGGAAGGTCGTGGCCGCGCACCACGACGTGGTCCGCCGCCAGCTCAAGCGCTTTGGCGGCCGCGAGATCGACACCAGTGGCGACGGCTTCTTCGCCTCGTTCGATCAGCCAGCTCAGGCAGTTCGGGCGGCCGACTCAATTCTCTCCGAGGTAAGCGGTCTCGGGCTCCAGCTGCGAGCAGGCGTCCACACCGGTGAGTGCGAGATGATCGGCCGCAAGGTCGGCGGCATCGCGGTGCACATCGCGGCCCGTGTGATGTCGGCCGCAGGCGCGGGCGAGGTGCTCGTATCGAGCACGGTCCGCGATCTGGTTTCCGGGTCCGGGCTGACATTCATCGATCGAGGCGCCCACGAGCTGAAGGGCGTACCCGATGAGTGGCACCTTTACGCGCTCGAGCGTCAGCAGCCTGACAGTGTTGCCTCTGGCGAATCCGCAGGCCTCGTTGCGTCCTCTGCCGATGCTGGGAACGCCGCCGGTGGCCGTGGTGGCCGTTGGGTGCTGGTGGGCATCGTGATTATTGGAGGCGCGGCGCTGCTCGGCTCGATCGCCCTCCTGGCGCTTGCCAACCGCGGCCCGGCAACGGCGGCCCGCCCACCTGGGCCGGACACAGTTGTAGAAATCGAGCGCGAAAAAGGGGATGTCTCCTCAGTCCGAGATGTGCCCGCAGGACCCGTAGCGATCGCGGTGGACGGTGAACGCTTGTGGATCGCATCTCTCGACGCTGGGGTTATCAGCTCACTTCCCGTGAGTGGTTCGAGCAGCGCCAGTCAGCCAATCGGGCGAGTTGGGGAGCCGACCGATCTCGCGATCGGCAACGGCCAGGTGTGGAGTGCTGATGCCTTCAACCAGACGGTCACCCTCATCGACTCGGCGAGTGGCGCAGTGAGCAGGACGGTTGCAGACGTCGAGGCACGCCAGATCGCGTTCGGCGCTGAGCTCGGCCTGGGTGGTCGATGACGTAGCCGATTCGGTTCATCGGCTGGACGGGCAGTCGGGCGACGTCGCTGGATCGATCCAGCTCGCTGAAGGTACGTTTCCGCGAGCACTTGCGTTCGGAACCGATGCGCAAAACGTCGATTCGCTGTGGGTCGCCAACGCCGGAACTAGCACGATTACGCGGATAGACCCACACGCTGGCACGATCACGGCGGGGGCCATACCGCTGCGCTACGTTCCCGAGGCGATTTCCGCTGGCACTAACGACATCTGGGTCGCGTCGAACGCATCCGATGTCGTCTTGCGTTTGGACCCCGTTTCAAACGCGGTCACGGCGACGATCGAGGTCTGTGACCAGCCCACGGCGATTGCGGCGGACGGTGACGGAGCGTGGGTCGCATGCGGGGGGAGTCGCGAGGTGTGGCATCTCGGCCACGATGGCGAGACGCTCAGCCAGACCGACGTCGGCGGCGTGCCGACCGACATCGCGATAACACCGGGCGGCGTTTTCGTTACCGTTCGACGCTGATGATCGATCGGCCCGTCAACCAGGTCACGACCCCGGACGCCGAAAAGGCGCAGATCGCCGAGCGCGTCGAGCAGATCTTCCGCGACGCAGGCGCGTACCGCGACGGCCACTTCAAGCTGAAGAGCGGCCGCCACGCCGATCGCTACATCGAGAAGTTCCAGGTCCTCCAGTGGCCCAACCGGGTCACCGAGCTGTGCCGCCTGATGGCCGACCGCGCCTGGTTGCCCGGCGGAGCCTCGGCCGTCGATGTGGTGATCGGCCCGACCACGGGCGGCGTCATCCTCGCCTACGAGGTCGCGCGTCAGCTCGGCGTGCGCGGCATCTTCGCCGAGCAGGTCACTGCGGCCGACGGCGCGACCAGCCGCGAACTACGGCGCGGTTTCGAGATCAAGCCCGGCGAAAAGGTGCTGCTCGTCGACGACGTCGTCACCACCGGCGCTTCCCTGCTGGAGATGGTCCCGCTCATCGAGCAGAGCGGCGGCGAGCTGATGCTGGCGATCGTGCTGGTGGACCGCACCGGCGGACTGAGCGAGGTCACGTCACCGACGACCGGCCGAACGTATCCCGCCGAGGCGCTGTGGTCGCTGTCGCTGCCTACCTACGAGGCCGGAGCGGAGACCTGTCCCGGGTGCGCCGCGGACCTGCCGCTGGAGGCGCCGGGCTCAAGCGGTCTTGCGGCGGGCTGAGTACAGCCGAACCGCGCCTGAGACGCCTTTCAGCTCGACCGGGCCGATCTCCGCGAACTCGACCGGCGCGCTCACGGACGCCTCGACGACCTCGGACGACACCAGGACCTCGTTTGGACGCGCGAAATCCGCGATGCGCGCGGCAAGGTTGACGGTCTGGCCGTAGTAATCGCCCTGCTGGAAGACAACCTCGCCGCTGTGAACGCCGACGTGAGCCGGCGGCAACCCTGAGGCAGCCACTCCCGACACCATCTCGAGAGCTGAAACCACCCCCGAGCCCGGATCATCGAAGTAGAACATCACGCCATCGCCAAGCCATTTGATGGGCCGGCCGCCGTGCTGGACGGAGGTGCGCTGAACCAGCCGAGCCAGGTCTTCCGCCAGGTTGGCCGCGGCCGCATCGCCTCGTTCCTGGGTGAGATGCGTGTAGCCCGTGACGTCAAGAAAGCAGATCGCCGGGTGCTTCGTTGCTTGAGCATGCAGGCCGGCCTCGGCCAGCTGGCCGCCGGTCGCGCGGATGAAGTTGTTGGTCCAGGTGCGACCCTGCTGGCCGTGATAGATGGCCAGCAGCGCCTGGTCGATGGACGCCGATAGATCCTCGGACGAATCAGGCTCGACCCGCCCGCCAGCTGCCTCGCGAGCCAGCTGTGGCTGAAGGATCTCCGTTGTAGTACCACTCGGCTTCTGTCTCGGCCACGCGACGCAGGCTGTCGCCCATCACCCGCAGCAGCCGATCGACCGTGACCGGATTCGATCCCTCGCCGAGCACCACCTCCAGGAACCGGACCACCTCCAGCTCCTGATCCCGGACACGGTCGTCCGGACCGGGCGATGGCGCGCCGAGCGTCTCGCGGATCGTGGCCAGCAGCTCCAGCGGCACGCCTGTTCGCTCACTGACCTGTCGGAATGTCTCCGCGCTCACCGCTGCAAATCGGTCGTACACCGGGCTCTCAAGAAAGTCGAGCGACACCCGCCCGGATTGAAAGAGTTCCGCAAAGGCCTCCATTGGCACGCCGGATTGAGTCAACGCGTGCACTGACGAAGCCCTGCGGGCGGCGCCCTCAGAGAAGGTGCCGTCTGGATTCGTCTCGACGATCCCGTGTCGAACCAGGTCTCCAAAGTATTCGACGCTGACGCCGGCCCGTTCCGCTGCCTGTTCGGCCGAGTAGCTCACGAAGACGAGTCTAGGACGGTGGCCTGGCCACGCTCCCGAACGCGGCCTGCAGCTCCTCGGGCGAGGCGATCCCCTCGAACTTGGCCGTGACTTTGCCCGTGCTGTCCAACACGAAGATGTAGGGCTCTGTGGGCAGCCCCCACTCCTCGGTCGCCTGGACGGAAATCGGCAGGTTGTCGGGGGTCAGGACCGGCTGAAGCGCGCCATCGACCATCTGGAGCTCGTATGGCTCCACGTGGATGAACGACATTCGGCCTTTGAAATCGGCCGCGACCGACTTGACCATGTCCAGCGTTGGCCCGCACGTCGCTGAGGTGCAGAAAGCCGGCGTGGCGAACACCAGCGCAAAGGGCTCGTGCGCGGCCAGCGCTCCGGCAACCGACTCGCGGTAGAAGTCGGGATCGGGGTTGTCGTCGGTCGAGATCGCGGCGATCTCATCCGGACGTGCTTGCCGTGGGCGTTTCAGACGGGATGCCCTGGGCACCGATTGGCGGCGTGGTGCCGGTCTGGCGGACCGAGAACACCATTCGCCCCATGCGCGTCGAGCCATCCGGCTCGGTGGCAACGGCCTCCACTCCCCAGTCGCCCGCTTTCGTGAAGTCGACGGCAGCGCGGTAGAGGCCGGGCCGGCCCTCGATCGTCGTCATGAAGGTTCCTGGCGTCTCCACCGCCGGCTGGGTCTTGCTGGTCGCCATGTCGAAGAAGCGCAGGTTGACCGGTCGATCGGCCGAGGCGATCGATTGGTTCTGCTTGTCCAGAATGTTGAAGAGCATCCGGTTGGGCCCAACGACGATCTCGGTCGTGACCGGCACCGGGGTCAGAGCGAAATTGGTCTGCTGCGGCGGCCAGCCGGGGTCGGATGCGCCGCAGGCAGCGGACACGAGCGTCAGGATCACGATCGCGGCCGCGGCCAGAATCCGCGATCGGAAGGGAAGCGGGGACATCGGCGTCACGATATCGCGGATTGGTCATCAGCCCGTTATCCGGCGATTACTACAATCGACATTCCCGTGATCACCTTCCGCCGACTCGCTCTCGCCTCAGCCGTCATGACGTACGTGCTCGTCGTGATCGGCGCGATCGTGCGTTCGACCGGGTCGGGCATGGGCTGCCCCGATTGGCCGACGTGCCACGGCGCATGGATCCCGCCACTGTCCGATGGCGCGGCATGGATCGAATGGGTGCATCGCTCGGTGGCGGTCGTGCTCGGCCTGCTGGTGCTGGCGCTGGCCGTGATGGCCGTCGCGCGCTATCGACGGCAGCTGTCGATCGTGGTGCCAAGCGTCCTGGCTCTGTTGCTGGTCGGTTTCCAGGCCTATCTCGGCAAGGTCACGGTCGATACGAGCAATGCCGGTGAGTGGGTCACCGCCCATCTGGCTACCGCGCTGGCGCTGCTTGGCCTGCTGACGTTCATCGCGGTGCGAGCGTCGTACACGCAGACGCTTCCCGCGCGCGGCCGCTCTCAGCGGTTGACGCTGCTGCTCGCATTCACGGCCGCGTCCGTCTACGCGCTGATGCTCTTCGGCTCCAACGTGACAGCTACGGGCGCCGCGTACGCCTTCCCAGACTGGCCGCTCTTCAACGGTCAGCTGCTGCCGACGTTCTCCGCGGATCCGAACATCGCCGCGCTCGAGATGGCGCACTTCCTGCACCGCATCGTGGCGGCGCTGGTCGGGTTGCTGCTGTTGGGGACCACGATCGTCGTTTGGCGGGCCGTACGTGCCGCTCGACATGGGGGCGCCGCGGTGCCAGGTGGCGAGGGCATCCTGGCTCTGTTTGGAACAGCCACCGCGTTGTACGCGGTCCAGGTGATCGTCGGTGCGCTGCAGATAACGACCAATCTCGCGGCGTGGGCGGTGGCGCTGCACCTTGCTCTCGGAGCGGCCATCTGGGCGCTCGTCGCCGGTGGCACGTTCGTGGGATATTTCGCGGCGCGAACGGCCGATGCTTCCGCGGGTGAGCCGGCCGACACGGAGCCGGGGCGCCCGCTGGACCAGACTGGCGGCCAGGCGGACCGCCAGCCAGACGCCCCGTCACCTCAGCCCGTTCACCAATCGAGCATTCGCGAGAAGGTGTCCGCCTACGTCGCGCTGACGAAACCGCGGATCATCGAGCTGCTACTGGTCACGACCGTGCCGGCCATGGTTCTCGCGGCGCGCGGAGTGCCGCCGCTGGACCTCGTTTTCTGGACGCTGATCGGCGGCACCATGGCGGCCGGCGCCGCGAACGCGATCAACTGCTACATCGACCGCGATATCGACCTGCTGATGACGCGCACGCGCCGTCGTCCGCTGCCGGCCCACGAGGTCAATCCGGAGGACGCGCTCGTGTTCGGGCTCGTACTCGGCGTGCTGGCCTTCGCGGTCATGGCGTTCTTCGTCAACCTCGTCGCCGCGTTCCTGACCCTGGTCGCGATGGCTTTCTACGTCGTGGTCTACACGATGCTGCTGAAGCGCACGACGCCCCAGAACATCGTGCTGGGTGGCGCGGCCGGGGCGCTGCCACCGCTCATCGGCTGGGCCGCGGTCACCGGTGACATCGGGATGCCGGGCCTGCTGCTCTTCGCCCTCGTCTTCTATTGGACTCCGCCCCATTTCTGGGCACTGTCGCTGCGGTTGCGACGCGATTACGCCGCAGCCAGCGTGCCGATGCTCCCCGTGACTCACGGCGTGCCCGAGACAACTCGCCACATCGCGCTCTACACGGTTCTGATGGTCTGCGTGTCACTCGTGTTCTTCGCGGTGGCGCGGATGGGTCTGGTCTTCCTGGCCGGCGCGCTCGTTCTGGGCGCGCTCTTCCTGATGCAGGCATTCCTGATGTGGCGCGACGGAACGGATGTGCGAGCGGTTCGGCTGTACAAGTACTCGATCACGTACCTCACCGCGCTCTTCGCCCTGATCATCCTCGACGTGTTCCTGTACGTCGCACTCTGAGCGACCACCTCGCCCACCAGGCGACTATCGACGGCCTGTGGGACTACGACGACCCAGCAGCTTCTGAAGCCCGATTTCAGAGCGGCCGCCGACGCCGCTGCCGGTGCCGAGCGCGCCGTGCTGCTGACCCAGGTCGCCCGGGCACTCGGCCTGCAGAACCGCTTCGACGAGGCGATCGGCATACTCGATTCGATCCCCGATCCGGATGAGGAGGATCCCGAGCTCCTCGTTCGTGTCCTGCTTGAGAAGGGTCGCGTACTCAACTCGTCCGGGGACGCCGAATGCAGCCAGACCGCTGTTCGAGGAGGCGTTCGGGCTTGCCTCGGCGGCGGGCTTGGAGCATCTCGCGGTCGATTCGCTGCACATGGTCGCGATCGTTGCCCCGGCCGATCAGCAGGCCGAGCTCAACGAACAGGCCCTTGCGCTGGCCAGCGCCGCGACCGATCCGCGCGCTCGCGAATGGCGCGCGTCGCTGCTCAACAACCTGGGCTGGACGCGGTTCGATGGTGGCGATTACGCAGCGGCACTTGCTCTGTTCGAGGACGCGGTCACGGAACGTGAACGTCTCGGCAAGGCACGCGAGCTGCAGATCGCCAGATGGTGTGTGGGTCGAACGCTGCGTGCGCTCGGTCGTACCGAGGAGGCCCTCGAGCTACAGCTGTCCCTTGCCGACAAGTCATCTCGAACCTGGGTGAGCGACTCATTCGTGGAGGAGGAGATCGGCGAGTGTCTCGTCGAGCTCGGGCGTGCGGACGAGGCACGCGCGCACTTCGCCGTGGCAGCCAACTTGCTGGAGGCTGCCGGTGCCGGCGAGCAGCCCGACCCCGAGCGCCTCGCCCGATTGCGGGCCGCGAGCGCGACTGCCGGCGATGAGCCGATCAAAGCAACACGACTCCCGATCCCGCCAGCGGCTGACCCTCTCTCAGACCCTTCGCAGCACGGCGCGTGGAGCCGGCGCGAACGAGCTTCCGAGGGCCTGGAGCAGCCCGGGCAGCAGCTCGCGATTGGTCCGCGTGTCCGACAGCAGGAGCAACGTCACGTCGGTGCCACCGTCACGTTCGCGCTCGTGCACGTGTCGGACGAGGCGCTGCATGTCCCTGATCCGCGTCTCGGCCTCGACGCCGATCAGCTGCCCCGGCAGCCGCAGAAGCAGATCCCACGCACGACGATCGCCAACGTTCGGCAACGGCGCTTCCGCCAGGACCCTGAAGGCCGGCGACAGGATCGTGCGCAGCCTTGCGATGAGCGCCTGGTGGCCCTTGTCGCGCAGCGGCTCCCCTACCGGAAGCAACCCGACGCTCAGCTCCAACCCAAGCACCGACGCGACCATCGAGACGTCTGTTATTGAAATTGCCTTGGCGCCACCGTTCTCGAACCTCCAATACTCCGTGTGCGACCAGCCAACCATCTCGGCCACGGTTCGCTGACTGACGTCGGAGGCAATTCGCGCCGCTTCGTAATTCGTCGAGAGTCCTGCCGGTTAGCTGCCTGCCACGGCGTCTTCCGCGATCGGCCCTCGTCTCCCTCGTGGCCACCCGTCGATCTTGATCAGGTCGACTTATCTGGCGATTACCGCGATCGCCCGACGGTCCTCGTAGCAGGCCACTGACTCCGAGTGGCCTCAGACTCGCGTGGCACGTCATGCGTGTCAACGAGCGAACGAGACCCAATCCTGACGCGATTCAGCGCCGTCGTCTTGGTGGGGTTCGGACGTCAGATGGTTCTGATTTCGTGCCAAGCGGCGGCTGGACGAGCGCTAAAGGTCGTGGAACGGGTCCTGGAGGCCGTTGGGAGGCGGTCAGCCGTCATTTGGCACGCTTACCGTGTCAACGCCGGCCGGAGCCTTCTGATGACCGTGGCGGTGCGGGATGTGGGGTGGCGATCGCGTGAACCGGTCGGCACGGGGGGGCGTGGTCGTGGAGCGGCGGGCGGCGGCATCGGCTTCGCGGTCGAGGCGGGCGTCGACTCGGCGTCCCTCGGCCTCTTCTGCCCTCAGCCAGACCCACACGGCGAGCAGCAGCGCCACCAGGAAGGCCGCGTCGCCACCGACCCACATGATCGCCCCGGCCAGCTGCTGATCCTCGAGCGGCGTCGGGCCCCACGTCCGTTGGAGCGTGGCGTAGTGCGCGTACAGCACTGCGGGCGCCGAGTAGATCGCCAGCCCCAGAAACGACGACTGCGGCATGCCCAGGAACAGGTAGCCGATGCGTGCCGGGTGTGGCATGCGCCACGGCGAAGGATCGGCGCCAACGACGGGCCACCAGAAAAGCAGCGCCACGAACAGATAAAGGCCGTGCTCGAAGATGTGGATCGGCTCGCTCTCCAGCGACGCGTCATACAGGCCGGAGAAGTGGCTCACCCACATGGTCCCGGCGAAGAAAACCCAGGTGACGACCGGGAACGAGATCACGCGCAGCAACCGTGAGTGGAGCACCGGGAAGATCCATCGTTGGCGTGTCGACGACGAGGAAACACGCAGGAGCAGCGTGATCGGCGCGGCGATCGCCAGCAACGGCGCGGCCACCATGATCATCAGCAGGTGCTGCACCATGTGGACCGAGAAGAGCGTGGTGTCGTACGTGCCGATCGGCGACGCCAGCGCAATGAACAACACGAGCAGCCCGCCGTTCCAGCACCAGACGCGGAACCGCGGCACGGGATTTGATGGGTGAAGGGAGTTGACCCGTCGAACGGCCCAGCGGTAGAGGAACCACGCCGCGAGCAACGGCAGGATGACGTGCGGCTCGATCGACCAGGCGAGCAGGACATCAACCCACGAGCTTGGCTCGGGGGCAACGCCATGAGCGAGAACCGTGGTCGGGAGCAGCGCCCAGGCCAGATGGCCGACACCGACCAACTGCCGACGACAATCGCCCGACCGCCGCCTGGACAACCGTCCGAATCGACATCTGGCGAAATCGCCTTTCTGACAACGCCATCCGCGTGCTCACGTCCTATTATGTGGACGCCCTAGTCAGAACCGCCTGCGCCATGGACATTCCGCGGCCCCTCACCAGGAGTTTGCGTGCCTCTGGTCGCCATTACGAAAACGGTCGATCGACGACGCTCGCGACCGTCATCGTGTTCCTTGTCGCCGCAGCCGTGTTCCTTTCGGCGTGCGCGTCCGGTGCTCCGGCTCCGCTGCCGCCTCAACCGGGCAACGAGCCGCCGCCCGGCTTCTTCCCGACGACGCCCATCACCACCTCGGGAGTCGCCACGGACAACCTGTACACCCTCACGTTCGCCATCGCTGCGATCGTGTTCTTCCTCGTCGAAGGGCTGCTGATCTGGATCGTCATTCGCTACCGGCGCCGCCCGACCGACACGGAGCTGCCGCCGCAGACTCACGGCAGCAACCCGTTCGAACTCCTCTGGACTATCATCCCCGCCATCACCGTGACGCTCCTCTTCATCGGGGCGCTGATAACCCTCAATGAAAACTTCAACACGAGCGCCGACACGCCCGAAGTGACCATCGACGTCACGGGCTTCCAGTGGCAGTGGACGTTCGACTACGAGCACAGGGCCTGTCCTTCACGGGTGCCGGTATCGTCGGCCCAACGATGGCCATGCCGGTCAACGAGATGGTGCGCATCCGCTTGCACGCCACCGACGTGATCCACTCGTTCTACGTCCCGCAGTTCCTCTACAAGAAGGACGTGAGTCCCGGGCAGAACCAACGAGTTCGACGTGATGGTCACGGTTCCGGGCACATACGGCGGCCAATGCGCTGAGTTCTGCGGCGTCAGTCACGCAAAGCATGCTCTTCACCGTCCAGGCCATGACGCGGCCCGACTTCGACGCGTGGATCACCCAGCAACAGCAGGCGCAGCCGAGCACGCCGCCCGCGCCGCCTTCCGGCGCGCCGACCATCCAGCTGAGCGCCCTGAGCACGACCGCGTTCGACCAGTCGACCCTGACGGCTCCGGCCGATCAAGCCGATCGCGTTCGATTTCACCAACGCCGATTCCGGCGGCCAGCCGCACAATGTGTCGATCAAGGGAGCCAACCCCGACGGCACCGATTGGCTGGGCATGCCGTTCGCCAGCAAAGGTCAGAAGGCGACCTACGTCAGCCCGCCCCTGACGGCCGGTTCATACGAGTTCTATTGCGCCGTTCATCCGACGACGATGACCGGCAGCCTGACCGTCGGACCATGAGCAGGCAAACGAGGAGCCGAGAGAGCTAGATGGCGACGACGACACTCGCGCCTCGGCCGGCACGTACACGAGCACGCGTTCGCGCGTCTACGAGTGGCTGACGACGACCGACCACAAGAAGATCGGCGTCCTGTACATCACCACGGCCTTCAGCTTCTTCGTCCTCGGAGGCATCTTTGCCCTCCTGATCAGGACCGAGCTCGCCGTTCCGGGCGTCCAGTTCCTGAACCCCGAGACGTACAACCAGCTCTTCACCATCCACGGGACGACGATGATCTTCCTCTTCGTCATGCCCATGTGGACGGGCCTGGCGAACTACATCGTCCCGCTGCAGATCGGCGCCGCGGACATGGCGTTCCCGCGCATCAACGCGCTGTCCTTCTGGATGATCCCGCTCGGCGGTCTGCTTGCTCTACTCCGGCTACGCAGTGGGCGGCGCGGCGAACGCCGGCTGGACCGGCTACGCACCGCTGTCCGAACAGGGCGGCGCCGGCCTCGACCTGTGGGTGATGTCGCTCGTGCTGCTCGGCTTCAGCTCCGTGCTCGGCGCGATCAACTTCATTGCCACGATCTTCAAGATGCGGGCACCGGGCATGACGCTGATGCGCATGCCGCTTTTCGTCTGGAACACGCTCGTGATCAGCATCCTGCTTCTGTTCGCCGTGCCGGTGCTGACGGCTGGCCTGATGATGCTGTTCATCGACCGCAACTACGGCGGCGGCTTCTTCGACCCGGCGGCGGGCGGCAATCCCGTCCTGTGGCAGCACGTGTTCTGGTTCTTCGGCCACCCCGAGGTGTACATCCTCATCCTGCCGGCGTTCGGCGTTGTGACCGAGATCCTGCCGGTCTTCACGCGCAAGCCGCTCTTCGGCTACAAGGCGTTCGTCTTCGCCACCGCGTCGATCGGCGCCCTCGGGTTCACGGTATGGGCGCACCACATGTTCACGACGGGCGCGGTCTACCTACCGTTCTTCAGCTTCTTCACGTTCCTGATCGCGGTCCCGACCGGCATCAAGTTCTTCAACTGGCTGGCCACCATGTGGCGCGGCCAGCTGACGTTCTCAACACCGCTGCTCTACGCCCTCGGCTTCATCGCCCTGTTCCTGATCGGCGGGCTCGACGGCGCATTCCTCGCCGTGGTGCCGTTCGACTTCCACGTCCAGGACACCTACTGGGTCGTTTCGCACCTGCACTACGTGCTCGTGGCCGGCTCGGTGTTCGGCATCTTCGCGGCGCTCTTCTACTGGTTCCCCAAGATGAGCGGCCGCGCCTCAACGAGAAGCTCGGCATGATCCAGTGGCTCCTGCTGTTCGTGGGCACGAACCTGACCTTCTTCCCGCAGCACCTGCTCGGGCCTCGACGGCATGGTGCGGCGGATCATCGACTACGCGCCGAACCCCGGCTGGACGGAGCTCAACTTCCTGTCGACGATCGGCGCCTTCATGATCGCGCTGAGCATCCCGCCCTTCCTGTGGAACGTCTTCATCACGCTTCGCTCGCGAGCCTGACGCCGGGGACGATCCGTGGGACGGCAACACGCTCGAGTGGGCGACCACGAGCCCGCCGCCGCCGTACAACTTCGACTCGCTGCCGCCGATTCGGTCCAGAGCGGCCGCTGTGGGACCTGAAACACGGCGCTGTGGCCTCGCACGCGGTGGCACTGCCGGCGACCGCCGGCCAGGCTACGAACCAGAGGCTTCCGAGATCGCGACCGATCGACACGGTGAGGCGCACGAAGATCTGCCCGGCCGAGGTCCTTGCCCCCCGAGGCTCCGCCAGATGAGGCTCCGCCCGCTGAAGAACCGCCGACCAAGGAGACGGGCGCATGACCGCCGATGTGACCGTCATCCAGGCACCGCACAGCGAGCACGAGGGCGAAGTCGGGCACGGCCAGGCCGGTGTCAACACCGCGCTTCTGGGCATGCTGCTGTTCATCGGCAGCGAGATCATGTTCTTTGCCGGCTTGTTCGCGGCCTACTTCAACGCCCGCGCCGAGGCCCAGCCGAACTGGCCGCCCGAGGGCTACGAGCACGTCCTCAACCCGTTCCCGTCCGAGCCCATCCCGTGGCTCCCGGTCATCGCCACGACGGTGCTGATCATCTCGTCGTTCACGATGCAGTGGGGCCTCAATGGCATCAAGAAGGGCGATCGCACCCGCATGAACCGGGCGCTGATCATCACGCTGATCCTGGGCATCGTCTTCCTCGCCGCCCAGATCTTCGACTACATATCGCTGCTCGACCGCGAAGGCTTCGGCATCAACAGCGGCATCTACGGCACGCTCTTCTACACGATGACCGGCTTCCACGGTGCCCACGTCTTCGGCGGCCTCGTGGGCATCTTCATCATCCTGATGCGTGGTTTGGCCGGCCAGTTCTCGGCCAAGCACCACATCGCGGTCGAGGCGGTCAGCGCCTACTGGCACTTCGTCGACATTGTGTGGATCTTCCTGTTCCTTACCCTGTACTTCCTCAAGTAAGGACGATCAAAGATGTTCGGTTGGCGCAACGCCTTGATCCTGGGGGCGATCTTCGTGATCGTCGGAGTGATCTATTTCTTCCTGCAAGGCCCCGACAACGGACCCACCTCGGACAGGGCGGGAGTGACCATGCTGATCCTGCTCGGCGGGGCGATGGCGTTCTCGTTCCTCATCATCCTGCGCGGCTCGCGCGAGCTGTAGCGCCCCGTGGCGCACCCATCGGGATAAGCACCTAGATGCCCGAACAACAGCCCGAGAACATCATCGACCAGTTTTTCACGTTCCTGCAGCAGCTGCTGCTGCCCAACTGGTCGGATCTGATCCTCCTCCTGCCGTGGGTCCTGATGGGCCTCGTGTTGCTGTGGCTGCTGTTCACCGCGTTCCAGTGGCGGGGCGCGTCCAAGATCAACCGGTCGCGCGTTCCACCGAGGCTGGCGGGCGGCGCACCACCGGCCGGCAGTCCACCTGCCGGGGCCGTCTCGATGGCCGTTCGTCGTGCCGATCGGCGTCGTTTTCATCCTGTTCGCACTCGCCCTGCCACCGCGCGACGCTGAGGGCAACCCAACGGCTCCGTTCAACACTCCGTTCCTGGTCATCGGTCTGGTCATTTCGCTGATCGCCGTCACCGGCTGGCTATGGGACGCGATGCGCGAATGGCGCTCTACCGACCAGGGTGGCCACGTGGCGCTCGCCGTTGCGGCTGGCGACGTGGCTGTGCTCCATGGCGGCGGTGGCGGCTCGGCATTGATCCCCGCCGGGCGGAGCGAGGTTGCACTCACCGAACAGGAGTTCCGGGCCCCAGAACCACCCCCGGGTGTCCACATGCCCGGACCCAGTCCGTGGCCGTTCTTCATCCCGATCGCCGTGACCGTGATGCTGTTCGGGCTGATCTTCAGCGCAGTGCTCATCGTCGGCGGCCTGATCCTGGCGCTCATTGGTGTCGGCGGGTGGCTCCGCGATGCACTCAAGGAGTACGACTCAACCGAGGAAGTCGGCCACGCCGTGCCCGAAACGAGAGACCCCGAGAAGGCGTGGCCGAAGCGCCTCGTACCGATCTTCGCCGGCGTCATCGCCATCTCGTTCCTGATCGCCCTGGCGCCGCTCGGCCTGAGCTACATCAACAGCCTGACGCCACCATCGGCCGGTCCAACGGCCGTCGCGGTTCCAGCTGTGCCCGAGATCAGCGCGAGCACGGCCGTCTCGTTCGACACAACCACGCTGATCGTTCCCGCCGGCCGCCCGTTCGAGCTCGTGTTCGACAACAAGCAGGCGGGCGTGCCGCACAACGTGCGGATCGACGACTCGCCGGCACAGACCACGATCATCTTCAACGGTGAACGCATCACCGGGCCTGACACGATCACGTACGACGTGCCGGCTATCACCGCGGGCACCTACTACTTCCTGTGCGAAGTACACCCGAACATGAACGGCACGCTTGTCGCACAGCAGGAGTCGGGGCCGCCACCCGCGCCGGGTCCAGGAGGAGCACCTGGACCGGGTCGGATCTGGGGGACCGGGCGGGCCGGCCTCAGGGTCACCATCGGGACCGTCTCCACAGCCCTGGAAGACGCCAGGCGCCGCCTGTGCGACAGGCAAAGAAACGACCCCGGGAGGCGGGTCCGCGGGGTCGCTTCGGTCGATATTCAGGTTGTGCCGAAAGAATCTAGCACAGCCTTTTCTGAGGCCTTTAAGGGGCGGCCGGGGACGATGATGCCCCTGGCGACTCCAAGCCAGGTGACCCTGAAGCAGACTCGCCAGGTGATGGCGAGGCCGGTTCCTCGGGGGCCGATGAGATCGTGATCGTCTGGCACAGGAAGTGGACGAGGACCAGCTCGCCGGTGCCAGGATCGAGTGCCAGATAGCCGCTGCGAGCGTCCGGAGCCACGGCGCCGCCGGTCATCGTCGCCTCGAAGATGTACTGCTGAGGCAGGTTGATGGTGAGCTGCGCATTGCCGCCCAGAACCGAGTACGGAAGCAGGCTCGCACCCGAGTCCGCCGGCTCGCCCGACGCGCCCGGCGTGGCCTCTGGGCTGGCTGTCGGCGCGGGGCTCTCTGTAGGCGTTGTGGTGGATCGTGTCAGGGATGCGGTCAGCTGCAGAGATGAGCTCGGAACTGGAGTCGGCGGCACCAACGGCGGAACGGGAGCCGTGCCGACAGGCGCCGTCGTGACTTCAGGGCTGGCGCTCGGACTGGGACTCTCGCCCGGCTGGCCTGCCGGGGCATCAGTCAAAGTCAGAACCAGCGTGGAGCCTTCGAGGGAAGGCAGCGTGCCCGGTCCGACGTCCGGCGCCGGTGCCTCCGGATCGACCGCTGCCAGTGTCAGATGGCAATCACCGACCATCGGGATTTCCCAGCCTGATGGTCCAACGACGACGGCGATTGCTCCAGTCGAGCCGGAGCCCGGTGCCGTCGGAACGCCACTCGCGCCAGGTGTTTGAGGGACACCGGGAGATTGACCGACGTTTCCGGTGCAGGCCGCGATGATCAGCAGCGCCGCCAAGGGGGCGAGCAAGACAGTTGGACGGGGCAGCCGCATACGTGCTCCTTTCCTCAAAGGCGCGCGCAGATGACACAGGGCTGATGCCGCCAGCGCGGCGGCCGGTCCTCGTGACACGGCAGCGCGCGCTCGGTCTTGTATTACTGGTCACAACTATCTCTCAGGTTGCGGATTCGTGCTGTGTCGCCGTCCTGCCACGGCCGTACATAGGTGTGACCGGACATGGCCGTTGCGGCCATTCGCGAGCGGAGCTGCGCCTACTCCGGTCGTGGGGTGTGCACCAGCGATTCCAGGCCCGGACTGCGCTAGGGTCGCCGCGGGGGCGAAGGAGGGAGAACGATGCGAATTCTTGGCTGGCTGGCAACGGCGCTCGGGGTCATCGGATTGATCGCGGGCATCGGGCTCTCTGCTGGTGTCTGGGTAGTCAAGCCCAACATCGATACGAGGATCGAAGGGCTCGTCACAGCCGCTGATTCCGGGTTGGACCGCGCAGGCGAGCTCGTCACTCGAGTCGAGATCAAGGTGGGCGACATCACGGATCGAGTTACCGGCATCAAGACAAGGGTTGAGGCACTGGATGCGGCGCCACTGGATGGACCGCTGGCCACGGCTCTCGCAACCGCTATCACCGACTTCGTGAGCGGGCCGTACGCTGGATGGCGCGCCGACTATGCGGCCATGCGCGAACGCGTGATGAACGTCGGCGAATCGCTGACAGCGCTCGACAACGCAATTCCTGCGGTGCAGCTTCCGGGAACGGCCCGAGAACGACTGCAGGAAATCGACGCCACGCTGGTCGATCTGGATGCACAGGTAACGGCACTCGGCCAGTCCGCGGCCACAGGCTTCAGCGGGCCGGGCGTCCTCGGCATAGTGTCGGAGCGCATCGGCCAGGCGGAGGCGTGGCTCGTCAGCGTCAATCAGAAGGTAACGGACGTGGGCACGAGGCTCGATGAAGCGCGCACGCGCCTGGCCGACGTCCACACCAATGTCTCGAATGTGCTGACGCTCGGCGCAAGCGGCATCACAGTCTTCTGGCTCTACTTCGCAGCGCTCAACTGGCTGCTGATCAAGAAGGGCCGCGAATGGTCACGTCGGAGCAAGAAGCAGCCCGAGTGGCAGTAACGCCTTAGACAAACAAGAAACCCGCCTCGGCAAGGCGGGTTTCGGGTCGGATCTGTGGTTGCGGGGGACGGATTCGAACCGCCGACCTTCGGGTTATGAGCCCGACGAGCTGCCGCTGCTCCACCCCGCGACCTAGAAGTCTAACGCCTCAAGCCAAATCCGACCAGAGCATGCTCATTCCTGAGCAGCTGGCGGTGCGCTGACTCGTCAGTTGACGGCTTTCTACTTGAAACAGACACCTCAGCGTTGTTTCGTGGCCCCGAGCTCGCCTTCTGGGACTCCAGGAACCAGTTAGAGGCACGGGTTTTCGCTCTCATGGCGAAAGACTGCACAAATTAGCGTGTCAGGAGTGTCTCCGGGCCCGGGAGGAGTCGGTTGTAGCCCCAGGTGTCGACGTCAAACAGAAACCTGGCTCGATGCTCGCCTAGGAACCCGTCGTGACGCCTTCCGCGGAACGTGCGGCGAGCGCCCCGTTCCAGATGCGCAGCGCTTCCGGCCACCAGCGGTCGAGGATGTGGTCGTCGCCGTACCAACCGGTGCCCAACATGCCGTGGCGGACGTCGTCGTACGTCAGATGCTCCGCCCCGTCGAGGTGAACGACCGACGCCGGCACGATCCCGTCACCGAGCTCGTCGGTGTGGTCGCCGATGATCAGCGCGAAGAACTCGTCCGCGGCACGTCCAACGGGACCGGGCAGGTCCGCCCTGGGGTACGTCCCACCAACGCTGAGATAGCCGGTCCGTGGGGCGTAGAAGGCGCCGGGCATCTCGCGGTCCAGGAACTCAAGGGCGTCGTGACCGGTGTGGCGGTAGCGCGTTGACAGCTGCGCCAGATCGTGGGGCGTACCCAGGGTGACGAGGCACCCAACGGCGTCGGCGACTCCGGCCACGTGCCCGCGATAGGAAACCTTTGACATCGCCAAGCGAGCGATGATGCCGCCCGCGGAATGGCCGATCACGATGACCGGGCGTCGATCTCCAAGCTGGTACGTGCGCTCGATCGACCTGCCGGTGCGTCGCAGGACCACGCCCAGACCCAGCATGGCGGCCAGCGCCCAATCGGGATACCAGAGCGGTGCAATGTCCACTCGCGCCGCCCCGCGCTTCAGCAGGCGCCTGCGTAGCGGCCAGTAGTTGGGTGGCATCGTGGCGAAGCCACCGACTATGACGACGGAAGGGCTCAGCTCACCTTGGGGCACGTGCCCGGTTGTAACACGCGTGCCGCCTCAGGCGTGAACGCGGCCCCGTTCGAACATTGGCTTCCAGTGGGCCGTAGCGGGCTTCGACCGCGGCTTCGTCCAGGCTTCGTCGACGTCGGCCACGATCTCGCCGCCAGCCTCGCGGAGCCAGCCGGTTACGTTCAGCGCCTCCTCATCCGGGAAGCGGCCCGCGAGCAGCGTGTCCGTATCCATCGGCCGGTCTGGGTCCCCGAGCGGGGCAATCCCCACGGCAGAGGCGTGCAGATGCAACCTTCGCTCGATCATCTCTTTCACGGCCGACGCAATGCGCCGGTCCGTAAATCTTGCCGCTAGAACTCTCATACAGCTCCCCCAAGCCGACCGGTGGATCCAAATGATCACTGTCGTGGGGTTGCGGCGAGTCGCCCGGAGCACCTGTGCGGGTTGCAGCCGTGCGACCAGAATCAGGCCGAATCAGGCCTCGAGAAACTCCACTTTGACCGGCTCGAAGCTGTCCGCGAGCCTGAAAACGAAGATCTGTGCGTAGAAGGAGAGCTCGGCCTCGAGAGAGCGCTTGATGTTCTCTGCCTTGCGAAATCCATGTCCTTCGCCGGCGAATAGCAGGTAGGCGTTGGGAATGTGCCGCTCACGCAGCGACGCGACGAGCTCTTCGGCCTGCACCATGGGCACGACCTTGTCGTCCTCCCCCTGGAGGACAATCAGCGGCCGAGAGATGCGATCCATGAAGTGGATCGGCGATCGTTCGCGGTAGACATCGATCCGCTCCGGGTACGGCGCCACGAGACGGTCCGCGTAGCGCGACTCGAACTTGTGCGTATCGCGTGCCAGGCCCTCCATGTCTCCCACGCCGAAATAGGAAGCGCCAGCGCCAAAGACACCGTCGTGGAAGACGAGGGCGCAGAGCGTGGTGTAGCCCCCCGCACTTCCGCCACGGATCGCCATGCGCTGATCGTCGATGTCGCCGCGAGCGGCCAGGTAGCGCGCGGCGGCGATGCAGTCGTCGACGTCGAAGATCCCCCAGTTGCCGTCCAGCCGACGCATGTATGCGCGTCCATAGCCGTTGCTGCCGCGGTAGTTGACGTCGACCACACCGAAGCCACGGCTGGTGAATACCTGCCTGCTCATATCGAGAGCGCTCGTGGCCTGCGAGGTCGGCCCGCCGTGGCTCATCACGACCAGAGGGGGTCGCTCATCGCGTGGCCGGGTGACTCCCGGGTTGGTGGGCGGGTAGTAGAGCGCGTGAGCGACCTCGCCTTCGGTTGTGGGGAACGTGATCGTCTCGGGACGAGAGATGTACGACGGATCCACGGACAATTCGAACGAGGCGCGCAGCTCCCGCCGCTCACCGCGTTGGAGGTCGAGCAGCACGACGGCGCGCGGGCTGGTCGGCGCCGGCGCCGAAGTACGAGACGCGCCCATTGCCCACGACGACGCTGTCGAGGACCTCGTCCGGTATGTCGATCTTCTCCGGCGACCCACCGGCGGAGATCATCCACAGCTCATCCTGCCCGTTGCGATCCGCCGCGGCGACGATCGTGCCGTCGTCGGCGATGCCGAACCAGCGCATGCCGAAGACCCACTGCGGCGCCGCGAACTCGGCCTCCATGTTCGTCAACGGCTGCAGTCTCGCCACCGCCCGGTTCGGCGGGTGCGGTTGCTCGGTACAGGTTCCACCAGCCGGTGCGGTCCGAGGCGAAGACCAGGCTCCCGTCTGGCGCCCACTCGGGCTGGACGATCGACTCTTCGCCGCCGCCCGCGAGCATCCGCTCGTCGGTGAGGCTGCCGTCGTCCGCAACGTTGGCCACCCAGAGCTCGTTCGTGTCCCACGGCATGTTCGGATGGCGCCACGCGAGCCACGACAGCATCCGGCCGTCCGGGCTGGGCCGCGGCGTGGAATAGAAGTCGTAGCCCGGTGGCGAGCACCTGGACGGCACCGCTCGCCAGGTCGATTGCGATGAGCAGGTCCCGCGGCTCGGGTCCGCGACCACCGTCGCTGGCGCGCGCCGGCTGCCGTTGCCGGCAGCCATGAGCGGTGACATGTCCTCGCGCACGCACAGCAGCCGGCCGCGTGCGCGATCCACCTCGAGATCGCCGTGGCGATACGGCCCCTCCTCGGTGAGCGGCTCGGGTGCGCCACCGCGTGCCTGCCGGTAGATCCGGCCATCGGGCAGGTTGACGAAGTAGACCGTCCCGTCCGCGACCGCGTACCAGCCGCCGCCGTATTCGTGGGCCATCGTCCGCGCGTTGAAGGGCGCGGGCGTCACGTCGGACGTGCCTTCGGCCTCGTTCCAGCGCACGATCACCTGGCGGCCGCCTTCCGCGGGCCGTCCCTCGGTCCAATAAACGTCGTCGCCGTCGAGTCGGACCTCCCTGAGGGACAGGCTGCTCGAGACGGCCGTATCGATGGTTATCGGCGAAGGCCACGAGCCATAGGCCAACTCAGGCCGATCGATCATGTCAGCTCCTTGCTGCACGGCGTTCCCACCGCGGTCCCCCCCGACCGCTCTCCCGCCCAGTTGTCGGTGCGACTGTATCCTGCCGAGCCCATGGCCAGTCCCGATCAGCGATCGACGGGCACAGAGCGGCGGACCGGAGTCGTCTCTCGTGTGCCGTTGTCGCGGGCGCGGAGCTCCAACCCACGCCGAGACTGGCTGGCGTTCATCGCGGTGGGCTTGCTGGCGGTCCTGGTGCTGATCGTGCTGTCGGGCATGTTCAACGGCACCTCGCCGACCGTCCTGCCCAGCCCCAGCCCAACTCATCGGCGGTGTGGCGGTGGGCGAGACGGCCTCACCAACCGTGGTGATCACCCTCCCGCCGTTCACCCAGGAGCCGACCACGGCGCCGACCCCGACCTTCACGCCAACCCCCAAGATCAGCTTCAGCCCCAGTCCGAGCCCGACTCCGTCAGCCAACCCCATCGCCAACGCCCACTCCAACGCCGACACCCACCCCCACACCAACGCCGATCCCGACCAGCCCGGTGGTCGTGCTTCCACCGCCGCCAACGCCGGAGCCGGGCGCGACGCCGCAGCCAACAGTCTCCGGCGCTCGGTCTGGTGATCATCAATCCCGAGGATGGACTGACGACCAAGGACACCTTGATCGTCGTCTACGGGCGTCGCGGCGCCCGGGTCCACGATCACGCGCGACATCCCGATGTGGTTCGACGAGCACACGATCGCCGATGCCAACGGCCTCTGGTCCTTCACCCTGGGACTCAATCTCGGCGAAAACGTGTTCACATTCCGCGTTGGTGACGACGTTTCCACGGTGCAGACCCTGACCGTTCACTGCGTCGCCAATTGAACAGGGTGGTGGTGCTCGGGTCGGTCAACGTCGACCTCGTGGTCCGTGTCCCGAAGCTGCCCGTGGCAGGCGAGACGGTCACCGGCGGTACGTTCGAGCAGCACCACGGCGGCAAGGGCGCCAACCAGGCTGTTGCCGCGGCGCGCCTCGGTGCCGAGGTGACGTTCGTGGGGGCAGTCGGCGACGACGACTTTGGCGCGAGCGGCACGTCAGGCCCTCGTCCACGACGGCGTCAACGTCGATGGCCTTGCGCGTCGATTGGTCGCCCAGCGGGCGTGGCCCTGATCGTGGTCGACGACAACGGCGACAACCAGATCGCGGTCGCATCCGGGGCCAACGCGGAGGTCGACGCCGGTGTGTGGGTCAACAATGTCGGCCTCGGCGATGTGTTCGTGGCCGGTTTCGAGGTGAGTGACGACGCGATCGTCAGCCGCGCCGTGGCACGGCTCAAATGCCGGAGAGATGATCGTGATCAACCCGGCTCCGGCTCGCGATATCCCTGCCGAGCTGCTTGCGACGCGGCCGATCCTGGTCCCGAACGAGCTCGAGGCACGGGCGCTGACTGGCGAGGCGGACCCGGTCGCGGCCGCGAAGGTGCTCGCGAGTCGAACCAACGCGCCCGTCGTGGTGACGCTTGGTCCCCGCGGCGCGGTGGTCGTCGCCGATGACCGTGTCGAAACGATCGCGGCGCCTCGCGTGGACGCCGTCGATACCACCGGCGCGGGCGACACCTTCGTGGGAGCGCTGGCTGCCGAGCTGTCGATCGGCCAGCCCGTTGATCGAGGCCGTCACGGTTCGCCGTCTACGCCGCGTCGGTCTCGGTCAGAGTCGCTGGCGCGCGCGAAGGCATGCCGACGCGCGCCGAAGTGGAGGCTATGAAGAGCTAGCCGCCGTCAAGTCGAAGCCGCGGCCAGCTCGTCGGATTTGGCTCAGGCGGCGAGGATCTTCGCCTTCTGAGCGTCGAACTCTTCCTGGGTCAGCACGCCGGATTTCTGAAGCTCTGAGAGCTTGGTCAGCTCGTCCATCGCCTCCGGCGTAAGGCCGCCGCTGGCCGCGGGCGCGGCCATTGGTTCGGCCGCTTCTGCAGCCTGCTGATCGGCGGCCGCTTGCTGCTGCGCGCCTTTGTTGCTTGCATGGTGGGCGACAACCGCCACGCCTACAAGTCCGACACCTCTGCGTCGTCGCATCATCGTGGTTGCTCCTTTCGAGCCTACGGTTTGGCTTGGCTATGCGGTGGCGCCTGCTGGTTCCGCGATCTCGAGCTCTTCCTGGAGCTCGGCGTTGACCAGCTCGAGGATCTCGGGCGAAACGGTGCTGCGGCTCATCAGGAAGCCGCCCGCCTGGACCACCGCTTCCTTGAGGCGCTCGGCCCAACGATGCTCGAAGAGCACGGCCAGCGCTGAGGAATTGGTCGGCATGCCGTCGGCGATTTCGAGAAGGTCCTCCTCTGTGAACAGGCCCATAAGGCCCTTCAACAGCGGGGCGAAGCCAGCGAAGCGCGGGTCGTCCTTGTTGTCGATCTCGGCGATCGCCACCTCGCCCGCGCCATCCTTTGTGATGAATACGAGGTCAACGAGACGAACGATCCCCTGATCAGCAACCCTGGTGAGCTCGTCGGCGATGCTGCCGTTGAAGTTGTTCCCGTCGAACCCGATGACTGTGTATTCCAATGGGCCTAGCGTCATGTTTGCTCTCCTAGTCGTGCTTCTGTGGTTTCCGTCTCTCATTCGAGGGCACCGGCCTTCGCAGTGTCCAACTCCGCCTAAGTCAGCGAAAGTGTGCATACCGGCCTCTTTAGCGGTGAACGATCAGTCGTGAACGGCCGCGTCGGTAGCGACTACCCTGCCGCCGAAATGGAAAATCCGAACGAGCTGCCCGAGTACGTCCGTCGCAACCGCGCATTCTGGGATGGCATGGCGGACTGGTGGGTCGAGTCCGGTCGCCGGAACTGGCAGCAGGATCGGAGCCGACCTGGGGCATCTGGGACATCCCGGAGTCGGACGTGCACCTTCTGCCCGACGATCTGGCGGGCAAGGACGTAATCGAGCTCGGCTGTGGCACCGGCTACGTGTCGTCGTGGCTGGCTCGCCGAGGCGCCAAACCGGTTGGGCATCGACAACTCGCCTCGCCAACTGGAGACCGCGAGGACGCTCCAGCAGGAGTTCGGCATCGAGTTCCCGCTGATCCTGGGCAACGCCGAGGAAGTGCCGCTACCCGACGCGACCTTCGACTTTGCCATCTCCGAGTACGGGGCGGCCATCTGGGCGGATCCGTACAAGTGGATCCCGGAGGCGTCGCGGTTGCTTCGTCCTGGCGGGCAGCTGATGTTCCTGGGCAACGGGACGCTCTTCATGCTGACCGTTCCCGACGCCGATGCCGCAGGTCCCGCCACGGACCTGCTGCTGCGCGACTACTTCGGAATGCACCGGTTCGAATGGCCCGACGAGGACGGCGTCGAGTTCCATCTTGGCTACGGAGACTGGATCAGGCTGCTCCGAGCGAACGACTTCGAGGTCGAGGACATGATCGAGCTGCGGCCTGCGCCGGACGCGACCACGCGATTCCCGTACGTGAAGATCGACTGGGCGCGACGCTGGCCCAGCGAGGAAGCCTGGAAGGCGCGAAAGACCGGGTTAGTTGGGACCGGAGCGCGGGATCTGCGGGCCACTTCGGCCGGCGCGCCAAAGGCGGGCCGCTGTAGCCGTTGTGCGGCGATATCCCGGGCCCGTTCCATGTACATCTCGGTCGCTCGGTGGCGTCTAGGCACGGAAGCCGTCGACCAGGCGGTTGTACATGGAGAAGCCGGCCGCGATCAGGACCGCCAGCTGGACATCGGCATCTGAGGCGCCGGCTGCCTTGGCGGCGTCGACGTCGGCCGCGGTGAGCTCCAGCGAGTTGCGTCCGCACGGTTCGCGAGATGTGGAGCAATGCCTGCATCTTGGGGTCGAAGCCGTCCGACGACCCGGTCTTGACGCCGTCGAGCAGCGGCAGGACCTGCCACTCTGGCCGGTCAGCTCCATGACGGCCAGTTGCGTGGGCAGCGTGCGAGTCCATGCAGAAGAAGCAATCGTTCGCCGCCGAGACGGCAGTCGCCAGCACCTCGCGCTCGCCGCGAGCTGATCGTGGCGCCCGGGAAGTCGTTGACCAACAACTGGTCGGCCAGGCCGCGCAGGTGGACGCCGAGTTCCGGCGTGAGCCGCATCGCTGTGCCAATTCCAGGGACATCCGGCAGCCCGTCGACGATGGGGCCCTGCTCTGCTCGAATCAGCCGCTCTTGATCTCGTGTCATCCTGCGTATCCTAGGCGACCTGTCATGTTCCTGAAATCTCTCTCCCCGGACAATTCGCCGTGACCGCCCGCACTTTGACGCTGGGCCGGACCAGCTATCCGCTTGTTCTGCCGAGCATCCGTGACCCCCGCCTGCACGTGGCCGCGGTCATCATCACGATCCACGTCCTGGGCCAGGTGGGCCTTCACTTTCGAGTCACCGTCCCGCAGATCCTGGCCGCGATCCTGACCTGCGCGGTCATCGAGATCTCGATCACTTTCTGGCAGAAACGATCGTTCGTGTGGCCGGCCAGCGCGATGCTCACGGGCAGTGGCGTCGCGCTCATCCTGCGCGTCGTCGGCACGCCGCCTGACGATCCCTGGAACACCTACGCGTGGTGGGTCTTCGCGATCATCGCCGGCGCGTCCCTGCTCACCAAGTACGTCATCCGCTGGCGGAGCGGCAGCCACATCTTCAATCCGTCGAACGTGGGCCTTGTCGCGGCGTTCGTGCTTGCTCGGCTCATCGCGGGTCGAGCCGCTCGACTTCTGGTGGGCGCCACTGAACGCCTACATGATCGCGGCCTACGCGGTGATCATCGGCGGCGGCGTGCTCATCACGCGGCGCCTGCACCTGTTGCCCATGGCCCTGGCGTTCTGGCTCGTGCTCTCGTCAGGTGTCGGGTTGCTGGCCGGGTCAGGCCACTGCATGACCGCCAACTGGGCATTTGCGCCTGTATGTGGCGGCGATTTCTGGCGCGTGATCGTCACCTCGCCAGAGGTGCTGATCTTCATGTTCTTCATGCTCACCGACCCACAGACGGTGCCCTCCGGAAAGGTCGGCCGAGTCGTCTTTGCTGTCTTCGTCGGCATCGCCAGCACGCTGCTCCTTGCCCCGTGGACGGATGAGTTCGGCACGAAGGTCGGCCTTCTGGCCGGACTGGTCGTGATGTGCGCAGCCCGCCCGCTGGTCGATCGCCTGGTTCCGGAGCCCAAGTCGGAGGCCGACGACCTCCGTGACTACGCGACGGTTCTCGCGACCGGACGCCCGGCACGCGGCGCGGCCAGGACGTTGGCGCGCGTGGGCGTGGCCGCGCTCGCCGTCCTGGTGCTGGGCGTGGGGATCGTCGCGGCCGGCAGCCCGGCCCGCGGCATCGTGGCGCCGACCAACCTCGAGGCGCTCAACCGCGACCCGGTGGTTATCGATCCGGCCACGCTACCGCCTATAACCGTGAACCAGGAGGTGATCGACTTCGATCACTCGCTCGCGGGCGCGGAGATGAACACCGTGGTGGTCACGCTGGCGCAGAACCTGGAGCTCGAAAACCAGGCATTGCTCCGCCGCGACGAGTCGATCCTGCCCCTGGTGGACCACGGCGACCGGCTGATCGAGATGCAGGGACGATCTCGCGGACGCCCAGTGCGACCGGTATTGCCGTACTGCGGCACTACGACTTCGATGCGATCGATGTCTCGCTGCTCGTTCCGTTCGGCAAACAGGACGGGCTCAGCCTCGGACTACGCGGTCACGGCACCCTAACCGAGGACACCGTGGACGCGTCTGGCAACCTGCTTTCGCGGCAGACGATGCCTTTCGAGAACACCTTCGCGATGCGTCGCGCCACAGGCGCGCGCTGGCTTAACGTCGCGGTGCTGCCCTAGGTGCGAAGCTGACCTGCGGGTCACCCAGACAAGGGCCGCGCCTGCCACCACCAGGATCGCTCCGACGAGCGCCCAGAACGGCACGCCGCTCATTCCGCTGCCGGGGATGAAGCCGAGTCCCTGGCCGATGAAGATCAGGCCGACCAGGATCATGAGTCCGGCGACGATGTAGCGCGCTGTCATCGTTTACTCCTATGGGTCACAGGCAGTGCCGGCGGCCTGCTCAACCGATTTCCGGGTGTCCCCGGAATCGGCCCTGAACTTGTCCGTGCCCTTTCCACCGTTTAGGAAATCGGTACCCGCTCCGTCATCGGCGCAAATCGTGTCGGTACCGTTGCCGCCGAGCATCCGATCAGCACCGCTGCTTCCGACGATGAAGTCGTTGTTGTCGCCGCCATCGACGAAGTCGTTTCCAGCTCCCACCGAACTGGTGGTCATTTCCACCGTAGCCGCACAGGATGTCCGTTACCGGCGCCGCCGAATCTGCTGTTCGGGCCGTTCGTGCCCAGCGAGTACCAATCCGCCGATCGCAGAAGGCGTCCCGCTCGAATGCGCCAATGTCGACGCGACGGGCCGCCAGATCGATCGTTGTCGTCGACGTCCGGGTTCGCCATCCGCCGGGCGAGCAGATCTGTCCCTTGTTGATCAGCGGCGAGCCCGGCCTGTAAGGCGGAGATTGCCGTCCGTTGCCGGTTCGACGAACGAGGGATCGACCGCAGGTTGTTCGCCGCCCAGAGCAGACCGTCGACGAGGTTTCCGGAGGAGTTGGCGAAGTAATTGTTGAAACCCGCTCGCGAAGTAGTGGGACCGCCGACCCGGTGTCGAGTCGGACCCCAAATACCGAGGCGTGCGAGAACGTATTGTTGAACAGGTCAAAGCGCGAACGAGCCGCCGCTGGAGAGCATCGTTCCGTTCCTGGAGTCCGCGTCGGCACCACTCCGGTCCACGGTATTTCCCACGACGTTCACGTCTGCGTGAACCGTTCCACTTGGCCGAGATAAAGATCCCGGACGATACGCCGCCGCGACCAACATCCCAGATGCTGTTGTTGTAAATATCAGCGGTCAGACGTGCCGCTGGACAAGGTGGTAAGCATCGAATTCCGTCTCCGCTGGTCGAGTTGCCGTGACCATCGAAGCGGTTGCCTATCACGCGGAAGTCGATCTGGCCCCCGTTGGGTACCGCCAGCAGCCCAAGTGCATCTCCAGAATTCCCCAGGTGATGCGCCATGCTGTGGTCGAGGGTTACGCTGGCGCTCGTTTCGACATCGACCGAGATGGTCGACAGCCATGGTTGTCCCCACGAATACGTTTCTAACATGATCGAGCTGCCGATGGACGAGTTCAGAAAGATCAGAGATGGACGGTCGACTGAGATCCCGGCGATCGTCGAAATCACCTGAGTGGCGCCATCTCCACCGCTGACTACGTTGATCCTGTACTGAGTGGCATTCGCCCGACTTCAGGGACACTGACTTGCTGATGGCCACGTTCGGGCCGACCGCGTCGGCGAACATGAGGACGGTGTCCTCCGGCGCGGCGGCGTCGATGCACGCCTGGACTGTGGCGCAGTCGGCTGGATAGTTCCAGGTCGGGCTGCCGGCGCGCGCGGGCTGGGCGCGAGTGGACAGGCTCATCGAGACGAGCGCAACAAGAGCTACGGCGCTCAGGACACGACGGATGGGCACGGCAGATAACCCCGAATGCGTGGCTGGGCGGCAACGCTAGGTCGGCTCTACGTGCCTCGTCAAGGGAGTGGACGCCACCACGACGCTTACGGGGCGGGTTGAATGACTACTCGTCTGGCTCGTCGACACCCATTCTCCGGCGGTAGCCCTTCACCGCCTGGGTCACCGATGGATAGATGTGCCCCTGGTCGATCACCTCCAGCAACCCATAGTTGACGATCATGTCGGCCACGTTCGATTGCAGCTCGGCGAAGGCGAACCTGATGCCGGCGGCGTTCAGCTCCAGATCGAGGTCGTGGAGCATCGTGCCGGCGGTCGTATCGATATCGGTGATCGGCTCGGCGGCTACCAGGATCCAGTTCGGCTTCTCGGGCGCGTCGGCTACCAGCTGACGAATTCGATCGCGGAACACGTTGGCGTTGGCGAAGAAGAGCGGCGCCGACCAGCGCAGGATGATCAGGCCAGGCTCCTGTTCGGCATCCGGGTAAGCGCTGCATGTCGTGGAAGCCCGGGACGCCCTCCGGTTTGCCGAGAACCGTCGAGTAGGGCGACCACGCCTTTCGGAAGATGTAGAGGACCGACAGAACGACGGCGATGACGATGCCCTTCCAGGACCCCAACCAGGGCGACGCCCAGCGCGCACGCAATGGCCAGAGCGAACTCGGATTTTCGAACCTTGAAGAGGCGACGCAATTCGGCAAGGTCGAACAGGCTGAGCGACGCGGTGATCACCACGGCGGCCAAGACCGGCTGAGGCAGCGGCGCGACGAGCCCTGGTACGAAAAGGAGCATCAACACCACCAATGCGGCGGCGACAAGGCCAGTGAGCTGTGTCTTCGCTCCCGATTGAAAGGCCACCGCCGTGCGCGAGCCGCTGGTGCTGACTGGAAAGCCCATGAAGAGACCCGCGGCAAGGTTGGCCGAGCCAATTCCGGCCAGCTCCTGGTTGCCGTCGACTTCGTAGCCTGCCCGGGCCGAGAAACCGCCTGAAGTCGAGATCGTGTCGCCGATCGAAACCAATGAAATGCCTATCGCGGCCGCGAACAGGCGCGGCACGTCATCAAGGCCAGCTCCCGGAAGGGCGGGGACTGGAAATCCCTGGGGTAGAACGCCGATGACCGACACACCACGCGCCGCGAGGTCAAGGATGACCGACAGCGCAATGGCGACGACCACCGCGATCAGGATGCCGGGGGTTTGCGGTGAGAATCGCTTGAGCACGAGGATGATGGCCAGGCTCAGTGTGCCAATCCCAATTGCCCACGGATTGAAGCTGCCAAGACCGTTGGTGAACGCAATGACCTCGCCAATCAGGCCGTTGGCCTCTGTCGAGAAGCCGAAGAGCTTGGGCAGCTGGCTGACGAAGATCACTACGGACAATCCGGCCAGGTATCCCGTACGCACCGGGTTCGACAGGAGATCGGCGACGAAGCCAAGCTTCGCGAGGCCGGCGGCAAGCGTCACGCCACCAACCAGCAAGGCCAACAATCCGGCGAGCGCGATAGCCGTCTGCGTGTCGCCGGCCGCGAGCGGCAGAACGGCGGCGGCGATCATCGGCCCCAGGGATGAGTCGGGTCCCAGGACGAGAACCGGCGAAGGACCCACCAGCGCGTAGGCGATCAGGCAAACGACCGTCGTGTACAGGCCGTTGATGGCGGGGAGACCGGCCAGCTCGGCGTAGGCCATGCC
The DNA here is from genome assembly GCA_963736895.1 of uncultured Chloroflexia bacterium. Taxonomy (GTDB): domain Bacteria; phylum Chloroflexota; class Limnocylindria; order Limnocylindrales; family CSP1-4; genus JALYGJ01. Next base: position 20,356 of record CAVTQU010000004.1, on the reverse strand, counting down.
CTGCGGAACGAGGAGGGTGACCAGCACCACGCCGGCAATGAGGTCGCGCGTCAGCCACTTGCGCTGGTAGGTACGCGCGGCGTGAACGCCGGGCATCCACCGCTCAATCAGGTCGCGAGGAGTGGCAGCCGGGCCGTGGGGTTGGCCGCGCTCATGTGGCTGTATCCAGCTTGGTTTCGACGTGATCCAGCAGTGCGTTCACCTCGTGCGGGTCGAGCGTGGCCGGCCGCCCGTGTCGCAGGTCGATCGCTGCATCAATCACCTCGCTGTTCGACCACCGTTCTCGCGCCCAGGCAGCGCCCTTGAGCTTGGAACCCAGGACGTCTTCATCCGCAAAGCGCCACGCTCTGGTCGCATTGAGCACCGAGTGCAGCTTTTCCTCCTCGTGCGCGCGATGCCATCGCATGGACTCGATCATCGCGTCGAGCAACGCCCTGCGGGAGACATCGGCGAATACTTCGGCGGGCGGCGGGCCGCAAATGGCTACGCCAGATCTATGGGCGATCGCCCGATCGATGACATACCAGAATCGAGGCTCGGTTCGCGAGTCGAGGTGGATCTCTCCAGTCATCCGTGGGCCACCGTTGACGTTGAGTTCGAAGTCGGCGGCCACAGGCGAGGACTCGGCGACATCACGTCGGTAGAGCGTGAACTCGAGTCCGCGAGCCGGACAGGAGCCGGTCGTGTCGAACACGGCAGTCGGCTACCCGTGGCTTCGTTTCGTCGGGGATCGCCTGCTCGGAGACAGCAACGATGTCGATGTCGCTCTCGCCAGGCACATACCCGCCGAGCGCGATCGAACCGACGAAGTAGACGCCGAGGAGCTCGTCCCCGAGGACTTTCTTGAGAACCTCCGTCACGCCTCGCCGCCATAGCGTGTGTGTCTCAACCGGCAACATCCGAGGATTGTCACTGACCACGCGGCTTCGAGCCGATTCCGCCGATAGCCTAGGCAGGCCGATGGATCAGCTGGTCGATCTCTTCAACTCCCTGACAGCATTCGTCGACTCGCTCTCCCAGTTGGTGACCGATTCGCCGGTGACCTACCTCGTCATCTTCGTACTGGCCGCCTTCGATGTGATCTTTCCGCTGCTGCCAGCCGAGGCCACCGTCACGGCCGCCGCCGTGCTGGCCGGCCAGGGCAAGTTGAGCATCGCCCTGGTCATGGTCGCCGCCGCAGCGGGAGCCTTCATCGGCGACAACGTCGCTTACTGGATCGGCCGCTCGGCCGGCAGACCGTTGGTGACTCGCTTGCTAAGGGGCAATTTGGATCGACTCGCCTCTGTGGAAGAGCAGTTCCAAAGACGTGGTGGTGTGTTCGTGATCATCGGTCGCTTCATTCCCGGTGGTCGCACGGCGACAGCGATTGGTGCCGGCGTCCTCCACTTCAGCTGGCCAAAGTTCGTTGCGTATGACGCCGCCGCGGCCATCGTCTGGTCCATCCAGCGGCGCTTCCGGGGTTCATCGGCGGGCAAGTCAGCTAGATCGGCCGTCGCGACTATCCTGTCCGGCTTAGTCCGTCGACCCTGCTGGCGGTCGCCATCTATCTGGTCCAGCGCTGGTATTACCGCGGGCGCTCCGACGCGACGCCGGTACGGCCTGCGGTCGTCGGGATAGAGAGGGACCATGGACACGTGGATCCAGACGACGTGGATTGATTGATCGGGCGGCTATCGTGTCCCCATGGCGGATGCCACTTACGCGCGTGTGCACGTGGTCATCAACCCTGCCTCTGGCAAGGATGAGCCCGTCCTCAACGTCCTCAACGACGTGTTCCGCGAACACGACGTGGCCTGGGACGTCAGCGTGACGCACGCCTACGGCGACGCCGGCGACGCAGGCCCGGGCGGCCATCGACGACGGTGTCGACCTTGTTGTCGCGTACGGCGGCGACGGCACGCAGCACGAGGTCGCCAATGCCGTCGTCGCCGCCGCGGTCGCGACGGGGCGGCAAACGCCGATGGGCATCCTGCCGGGTGGCACGGGCAACGGCTTCGCCCGCGAGGTCGGCGTTTCAGAATGTCACGCGGGACGCGCTCGTCACGCTCTGCACCAGCAAGAACACGCGCGCCATCGACGTCGGCCGGCTGCGGAGCATCGGCCAGGCAGAGGTCGACGACAAGTACTTCATCCAGCGGCTGTACATCGGCACCGAGCCCGAAGAGCAGACGAGCCGCGAGCAAAAGGACCGGTACGGCGTATTCGCCTACGTGTTCTCGGCTGGCTACGCAGGTATCAGGACCACGCGAGTTCCAGTACCAGGTCGAGATCGACGGAGATGCCCTCGAGTTCCAGGCGACCAAGGTCTACATGGTGAACTCGGGGATGACGGGCTCGGGCTTCAAGGTCACCCAGGGCTATTCCATCGACGACGGACTGCTGGACTGCTTCGTCCTTGACAAGGCCAACGCCGACACGCTCATCGCGGCTGCCGCGCGGGCGCTGAACCTGAACACGGAGGCCGCTCACCGCTACTACCGGCAGGCCCGCGCCATCAAGGTGGACGTCGAGCCCGACCAGCCTGTCTGGGCGGACGGCGAGTACATCGGTCGTACGCCGCTCTCGGTCGACGTGCTCCAGGGTGCCCTGACGGTTGTCGTCCCCTAAGGCCGAGCCGCGCGTCAGTCTCCTGCACCGCGGGTTCGACAAGCTCTATCCGGCGATCCGCTTCACCTACGAGCGGCTCCTGGGACATATCTGGTTCTCCCAGGTGACGCCCGACCTTGTGGCTGGGAGGCGCGCCGACCTACGGGCGAGACTTCGACGAGCTTCTGAAGCTCGGCATCACCGCCGTCGTGGATATTCGTGCCGAGCGGACCGCGGATCCTGCCTTCTTCGACAGGCACAACATCTCGCACCGCCAATACCGCGTCCCGGACGTGACGGTGCCCAGCGAAGAGGTCCTCACTGACGCCGTGGCATGGATCTCAGCCCAGGATCGTCGAGGACCGTGTCGTGCTGATCCACTGTGCCAAGGGTCGCGGTCGATCGGCGACCGTGCTCGCTGCGTACCTCATGGACGTGGACGGGATGACGTTCGACGAGGTGGAAGATCTGCTGACGATCGAAGCGGCAAGCTGGTCAAGCTGCAGACAGGCACCGAAAGGTGCTCGAGTCGTGGATCGCGAGACGCCGGCGAAGCGACACCCGGCGGCGACCCCGACAGATCCGTCGCCAGACGGGCGGATGACGTCCATGCGCGGCGTGCCATGAGGTCGGCCGCGGGCTCGCTCGCGCCGGCTGGTCTGCTGGTCATGACCGCGCGTCCTCGCCGACGATCGCGGCCAGCTGTGTCGCACGGCCTGCGCCTGTCCCCGTCACCGCCGCCGCACTGCCACGCCTGCAGGTCTGCCGACTGGCGGTGCGGCGCCCGACATCGCCGCCGACGCCGGCCCGATCTCCGAGCCGCGACTGAGACAGGTGCCGCGAGCGTCACGTTGATCGCGGCCGGGGACATCGGTCGTTGCGACTCCACCGCCGACGATGACACCGGCGCCCTGGTGGCCAGCCTCCCCGGCGTCGTGGCCACGCTCGGCGACACCGCCTACGAGAGCGGGACCACGCAGCAGCTCCAGGAGTGCTTCGGTGGATCGTGGGGTGCCGTCAAGGATCGGATCATGTTCGCCGTGACCGGCAATCACGACATCAAAACGGATGACGGCGAGCCACTGCAGGACTACATGGGCAGTGCTGCACTCCAGGACGGGCACACGTGGTTCTCGGATGACCTGGGGGCATGGCACGTCGTGGTCCTCGACGCCAACTGTGGGTTCCTTGGAGACCTCTGTGGCAGCGAGTCGGAACAGGTGACGCTGGCTCCGCGAGGACCTGGCGGCGAATGGCGCCCGTTGCACGACTCGTGCTGATGCACCAGCCCCGCTTCAGCAGCGGCTATCACGGCGATGACCGCTCGTCTCGGCGCGTTCTGGGACGAGCTGTACGCGGCGGGCGCGGACCTGGTCCTTGCCGGTCACGATCACGACTACGAGCGGTTCGCCCCCCAGGCGCCGGACGCCACGCCGGACGATGCGCGCGGCATGGTGGAGATCGTGGTCGGAACCGGCGGCGCCGACCTGAGGGGTTCAGGGCGCCCCGGCCGAACTCACTGGTCAGGATCAACGACGCGTACGGCGTCCTGGAGCTCACGCTTGGCGCCGACTCGTGGTCGTCCAGCTTTATCGACACCGCCGGTGTGACACGCGACACGGGCGGCGGGAGCTGCCACTGATGCTACTGGAGGGCCGACTGGGATTCGAACCCAGGACACGAGGATTAAAAGTCCTCATCGGCCGCCGTCCATAGGCCACCTAAAACCTGTGATGCTCTCCCGGTGATCAGGCGATACGGGCGCTGCTGATGCGTCTCCCATTCATCAGACGCGACACCCTGGCGAAAGATGCCGTCGCCGGTCTCGTACTCGGCACTCAGAGTGTCCCGGACGGTCTGGCCACCGGGCTGCTCGCCGGGGTAAACCCGACGTTCGGTCTTTATGCCTATCTCGTCGGCACCGCCGCGGGTGCACTCGCGACGAGCTCCTCGTTCATGGCCATCCAGGCGACCGGGGCGATGTCGATGATCGTCAGCGACGTTCCAGCGGTCCACGAGGGAGTCGATCCCGAACGCGCGCTATTCACGCTGGCCGTGCTGACCGGCGTCGTCATGCTCGTCGCCGGGTTCCTCAAGCTGGGATCGATCCTGCGCTTCGTCTCCAACGCGGTGATGGTCGGCTTCATCAATGCCGTGGGCGTCAACATCGTGCTCGGCCAGCTGGGTGATCTCACCGGATATGCGGCGACTGGCTCGAATTCGGCTCGTTCGAGCGCTGGATACGCTCATCAACCCGGGCGAGATCCACCTGGCCACGCTCGCAGTCGGCCTCGCGACGATCGCGCTGATCATCCTCCTGGAACGGACCCGGCTGGGGCCGTTGGGCCTTGTCATCGCCGTCGTCGCGACGTCTGCCGTACCGGCGGTGCTTGGCTGGACGGACGTGGCCACACTGAACGACTTGGGCGTCGTACCGAATTCCTTGCCAAGGCTGCAGCTGCCCACGCTGGAGCTCATCCCGGTGCTCATCATCCCGGCGTTGTCGCTCGCCTTCGTGGGCCTCATCCAGGGGGCAAGCATCTCAGCCAACTACCCGAATCCGGACGGCAGCTATCCGGATGTCTCGCGCGACTTTCAGGGCCAGGGCGTGGCCAACGTCGCCGCCGGCCTGTTCCAGGGGATGCCCGTCGGCGGCTCGCTGTCTGCCTCGGCCATCAACAAGGTCGCCGGAGCACGGACAAGACAGTCGTTGGTGATTGCCAGCGGGGTGATGGCTGTGGTGATCCTGTTGTTCGGAGGCGTCGTCGGCTACGTCGCCATGCCAGCCCTCGCCGGACTGCTGATCCTCGTCGGCTATCGAACCATCAAGCCTGCCGATCTGTGGTCGGTGTGGCGGACCGGGTCCGTCCAGAAGGTCGTGCTCGTAGTGACCTTCGGGCTGACGCTGATCATTCCGCTCCAGTACGCCGTGCTGGTCGGTGTGGGCGTGTCGGCCATCCTGTTCGTGGTTCGCCAATCGAACCAGATAACCATCAAGCGGCGGCGGATCGACGAGCAGGGCGACGCCATCGAGTCCGACCCACCGGCCGATCTGCCTGCCAACGAGGTCGTCATCCTGCAGCCCTATGGCAGCCTTTTCTTCGCTGCTGCCCCGGTCTTCGAGTCGCTGCTGCCCAAGGTCACTGACGGCTCGAGGAACTCGGTCGTGATCCTTCGCATGCGCGGGCGGAGCGATCTCGGCACAACCTTCCTCGACGTCTTGTACCGCTATGCCGTGAGCCTCAAGGCGGTGGACAGCAAGCTCGTCATCGTGTCAACGAACGAGCGTGTCGAGGAGCAGCTTGAAGTCGCCGGGATCTTCGACGTGGTCGACGCGGCGGACGTTCTGAGAGGCAACGAACGCGTGGGTGGCACGCTGCGCAGCGCGAACACGAGTGCGCTGGCGTGGGTCGAGAGTCGAAAGAGGGCCGACTGGGATTCGAACCCAGGACACGAGGATTAAAAGTCCCCTGCTCTGCCGCTGAGCTACCGGCCCTCCCTCAGTCTACGAACTCAGCGGACACCCACAACTTCCGTCACGGTCAGCGGCGTAGGTCTCGCCACGACGTCGACGATCGATACGGCGATGAGGAGCCACGCGAGGGCCCAGCCGAACCTCTCGTGTGGAGGCTCGCATCGTACGCAGCCTGGCCACCCTTGACCGCAGGTGGATCATCCCTTACATGCGCGGCCGGATGCTGGCCCCCCCGACGATCGTTGCGCTCGTGTGCGCACTCAGCGTCGCGTTGGCATTGCCCGCAGCGGTGAGTGCCGCAGCTGCCAAATGCACCTATACGGCTGCCACACACCGCGTGGATGTGACGTTCAACGACACCCAGATAGTCGACCTCTCGCGAACTCTGGATGGACACATACTCATGGGTGGCGTCTGGTGTGGCGGCGCGGCGACGGTCACGAATACGGACTCGATCGTGGCCCAAGGCAACGGCAACATCAACGAATTCCTCGTTCACCTGGGATACGGAGGATTTGCGCCGGGCTTCACGGACGAAGCGGGCACCAGCGATGAAATCGAGTTCTCGGTGGCGCTCAAAGGTGGCCTGGACGACATCATCGTCTATGGCACCAAGGCCGACGAAAAATGGGTGCTCGGAAGGGCCAACACCATTCTCGGAACGATCCGCACGATAAACCTGAACGCGAATGAGAAGACGGGGATCGACGCAGACTTGAGCTTCACGAGTGTTGAACGACTTGATCTGCAGCTCGGCCGCGGCAACGACGAACTCGATTTCGACGGGCGGTACCGGCACCGGCAACCTGGCGATGGATACACCGCTGATCGTTTTCGGCGGCGACGGGAATGACATGCTCGTCGGCAGTACCGGTCCCGATGAGCTCGTGGGCGATGCCGGCTCAGACACGCTCATCGGCAAGGCCGGTGACGACCTTTTGTTCACACAGGACGGCGTCAGCGGCAACGACAGCGCCACCGGCGGCGCGGGGAACGACAGTTGCCACGCCGATCCGGGCGACTCCTGCGTCCCCTAGGCCGGCCTTTTCGCTCGTAGGTCTCGCCAGGCGACGACCGAAGCGATCGCGCGTAGTGGTGCCATGACGATCAGGTACGGAAGGGCGAAGAGCCACCCGAGGGTGAAGCTCAGCGGTGCCATCACGAGGGCAAGCAATGCGCCACGAAGCCGGCCCTGCCAGAGCCACCGACCGATGAGGACGTCGACGATCGATACGGCGATGAGGATCCAGGCGAGGGCCCAGCCGAGCGGCGTCAGTCGATCGGTCCCGATCTCAGGGTACGGGCCGCCCAGGAGCCGCCAGCCGAAGGGCGTCATCGGCAACTCGCCGCTCTCTCGGTGGTACAGGAGGATGGCCAGCGTGGCGACGGCGCAGCCCACGCCCGGCACGGCGTAGATCAGCGCCAGGACGCGATGCGAGTGAGTCACTGCCTTCGCCTCTGTCCTACAGGTACCGGGCAGTGGCCATCGTCAGCCCTGCGACCAGGATGAGCGGTAGATCGACGCGGCCGGCGAGCCGCATCAGTCCATCGGCATGTCGCAGCCGTTCGCGCTGCGCCTCGGTCGGTGCGGCGCCACTCGCCGCAAGCTCGTTGCGGACCGCGGACTGTTCCGCGACGCTCGGACCGACGAGGATGAAGCCGAGCACCAACGACGCGATCGCGGCCAGGCCTCCGACGGTGTATGCCAGCCCTACGGGCGAGCTGATCCAAGCCCACTGGAGGCCGCCCGAGTCCCGCCAGTAGAGCAATGCTCCGGCGAGGACGGTCAGGACGGCCACGACCGGAAACAAGATGCCCAGCCGCCGACGACGCATGAGATGGTCCATGAACGGCTGGGCCGACTCGCCCAGCGCGGTCGCCGTCGGGCTCAGAAAGAAGCCCCCGATGATCGCCCCGCCAAACCAGACCATGGCCGATCCGACGTGGACGACGCGCAGACCAAGCAGCCACCAGTCCACCCGCCGCAACCTCCTCGTCCAAACTGATGTCGCTCGCTAGAGTGCTGACTCTAGTTTCTGACTGCTAATCTGACCGCTCAGATGCCGCGTGTCAAGCCCTCCGCACCCGAAGCCCCGCCGAAGCGTGCGCGCGCCCGCGCCACGCAGTGGAAGATCGCGAAGGCCGCCTTCGGGCTGTTCTGCGAGCACGGCTACAGCGGCACAACGATGGCGCAGATCGCCCAGGCCGCCGGCGTGGCCGTGCAGACCGTCTATTTCACGTTCCACACCAAGGCTGCCGTCCTTAGCCGGGCGTACGACTTCGCCGTCACTGGCGAGGGCGAGCCGACCGTTCCAATGGAGCAGCCGTGGTACCTCGAGATGGTGGCCGCAGCCAACGTGGTCGAGTCGCTGGGCCAGCTTGTGGCCGGAGTGGGCGAAATCACCCGTCGGCTGACGCCCCTGTATGTCGTGGCGTCCGGCTCTGCGGCGAGCGACCCAGAGGTCGCGGAGGTCGTCGATCGCCATGAGCGGTGGCGCGTCGAGGGGTACCGCGGCATGGTCGAGGTGCTGCAGACCAAATCAGCGCTGCGGCCCGGTTTGACTCCGGAGCGGGCGAATGACCTGCTGCTGCTCTACGTCGGCATGGACGTCTACCACGCCCTGGTGGAGGTCTCGGGCTGGTCCCACGACGAGTGGGCCACGTGGACGTGGGCGACGCTCGCCCACCAGTTGTTCGGGGTCGAGATCGACGACCCATCGCACGAACGCGTGGGCCGCGCATACGTAGCCGCGGACGGGTAGCCGGGTGGGTGTTCGACCACTAGTGCTGGGTGGCCATCGGGTGTCTACTTGACGAGCCGTCCCGCACACGGGGCCCGCATCGACGATGCGGCAGTTCGGGCCAGGCACGCGCGCCGGAGGCAGTCAGTAATGTCCGTTTCAATCCGCTGGCGGTTCGCTCCGCCGTTAATGCTGCTCGCTACTTCGGCGGCAATCCTGCTATCGGCAATCGCCGCAGCTCCTGTCGCCGCTGTGTCGGCGCCCTACCTCGTGAAGAACATCAAGACTGGATCGGCGGACTCCAACCCGACCGGTCTCACGGCACTGAATGATGTCCTGATTTTCAGCGCCGTCGGCGGCGGGAAGGGTCGCGAACTGTGGCGCAGCGACGGGACATCTGCCGGAACCGTTCGCGTAATGGACATTCGGCCGGGCAAACGTGGCTCCGGTATCTACGGCATCACGCGTGTTGGGGATCTCGCTTATTTCTCGGCGCGTGACGGAGTGCACGGCGACGAGCTTTGGGTGACCGACGGCACCGCCCTTGGGACTCACATGGTCAAGGACATCATTCCAGGTCCCGGCAGCGGGAACCCTCAATCGGTTTCCGACCACGCTGACCGGATCGCAGTCGACGTTCTCGGCATCGCCTACTTCACGACCTACAGCGATTACCGGCTGTGGCGCAGCGACGGGACTGAACAGGGTACTTATGTCGTCCCAGGCTCTCCGAACGACCCGACCCACCTAACCGCGTTTGGCAGCCGCGTGTACTTCACCGGCGGCGGGCATCTGTGGCGCAGCGATGGAACCACGGCCGGCACGAAAGCGGTGAAGAACCGAAGCGGTGCCCTGGTGAAGGCCCCTCTTGAAATTGCCGCTACAGACTCGCTCTTGTTCTATCAGTTCAGCGACCGAATCCTTTGGCGCTCAGACGGGACGGCGAACGGCACGTTCAAGGTCCTCGATCTTTCCGGGGCCTGTAGCAACTGCAACGGCATGAGCCCGGTAGCAGATGGAGGGTTGCTTTACTTCGAGGCTGGCGCGCTATGGCGGAGCGACGGCACCGCGACCGGGACGTTCACGGTCGGCCCCGGCTCGAGCTCGTATCCCACCACGATGCTGGGCGTCGGCGATTACTTCTACTTCCAGGCCACGGACGGCAATCTGTGGGCGACCGACGGAACCCCGAACAGCGGCCACACCGTCGATAAGGGCACGGCCAGCTATTTCTGCTGCAGGATGGCCGACGTCAAAGGCACGCTCTTCTTCATTGGCCCGCTCACGGACGCCGGACCGTTCAAGCTCTTTCGATACGACGTGATCACGAATACGGCGACGGAAGTAGGGCCCACAACTGCTGAGGATCCCGATTACCTGACCCCGGTTGGCGATCGGCTGTTCTTCACGGCTCGTGACTCTCGCGGCCTCGAGCTCTGGGCAGTGAACCTGTGATCCTGCCTCGCCAGTCTCGAGACTACTCAGCGGACCATCCACGGAAGCCTTCGCCACGACGATAACTGTGCCGTTTCCGCTCGCACCCCCACGCTCGGTGCCACAGCGCACACGCCGAAAGGCTGAGAGTCCCCAGCTCTGCCGCTGAGGTACGGCCCCATTGCAAGTCAATGTGGGAGGGTCAGCGAGAGGCGTGCGGTGGTGGCGGGTATATTCGGCGACCCCAAGGTTAGGAGGTGCCTCGTGCCTGCCGCTTCACTAATGCGCCGCCACGCGTTGTCAGCATTTTTCGCGGGATCGGTGGGAATCGGCTCGCTGGTTACGGCCGGTGCCCGGTTGCTGCCGAAGGGCGAGGCCCTGATGCCGCTCGTCGCTATTCCCGTCAGCTACGTCCCGGCGGTGCTCGCGGTCGCGATCAACCGTTCGTCGCGGAGGTCGCAGGACCGCGCGGCTTTCCGCGGACGGCTGACAAATTTCCGCGTTGGTTGGAAGCCGTATGTCGTCGCCAGCGCTGCGCTTCCGGCCGTGCACCTGGGCGGCGTGGCGCTCGCCGGGTTTACCGGCGGGAAATTCCCGGCACAGCCCGCCAATCTTGCGCTGTTCCCTTTGTTCGTGATTTCAAGCGTGGGTGAGGAGATCGGCTGGCGCGGGTACGCGCTGCCGAAGCTCCAGGAGCGATACGGCCTTTTCACAGCGGGCGTCATCGTGGGGCTGGCGTGGGCAGCCTTCCACTGGGCCGCGTTCGTCGCCAATCCCAAGTCGCGAGTCGCCTATGTTGTGGTGAGCACAATCTTGTTTACGGCGATCAGCGTGATCATCACTTACGTGTTCAACGCCGCGGGTCAAGCTGTGCCCATCTCGGTGCTCATGCACGCGGCCTACAACACCGTCTCCGTGGGTGTCGTGCCGTTGGCTGAAACGGGAGTGCCGCTGACCGCATTCGCGTTGTCGGCAGCCGTGGCGTGGGGAGTGGCTCTTGCGCTCGCGGTTGCGCGGCGCGACAACGAAGGCCGGCTCTACTCGACGGAAAGCCCGCCTGACATGCTCGCATTCCCCGAGAGGATGGGGGCAGATCGCTTAAATCCCCAAATGGCGGCGTAGATCCCGAGCAACAGCTCCCAGGCAAACTCTGGGATTACCAGGACGCCCGCCAGGCTGGTGGACTCCCACAGGCCGAAGAGGATGCCCAGATTTCCAACCAGGAGGACTGGCCCGGCGATCAGACCCAGCACGGCCAGTGGGCGCGGGACGAGGCCGGACGTGTACATCAGATAGGCAAGGATCAGGCCGTTGCCAAATGGGACGACGAGCCCGGGTCCAAACAGGAACGTCCAATCCTTGAGTGCCGCGAGGGAAACGGCGAGGTCGGCCGCGTGCGGAGAGTCCTGACGGAGGCTGACGACGCCGAGCACGAAGACGATGCCCGCCGCGATGAAGACGCTCTCCATGATTCGAGCCGCCACGTAACCGATGGCCAGGACCTCGTTCCGGCGCCTCGCGATCGGGTAGAGCACGACGGCCGTGCCGACGTTCGCGATGATGAGGAAGAACTCCAGCAACGCAGCCAGTTGGATCTGGGCGTCCATCCCGGCGCCGGCTATGTAACCGGCCGGGTCATTCAGAACGGGCTGGTAAAGAAGCGCCGCGGGTATCGACGTCAGAAACGTGATGATGAAGAGCACCCCAAAAATCCGGGCGCGCCTCTGATCGTCGGCCATTTTCGTCCCCGTCTCGCTTCTCGAGTCTCCGATGTCGACATCTTGCGGCGGCCAGTGTCTGCGCCCAGCCCCACATGCCCCGGCGCAGAAAGAGCATGAGGCCACTGCGGGCGGTAGGCGGCAGCGCCTCGCCGAGCCCCGCCATGCGCAGCACCTCATACTGAGCCGCAATGGAAGGGATCGGACACGCCGGCATCGTTGTGTGTTTATCCGGCAGTTTTTTTTAATGCTCGCTCGATCGTCCTGGGATGAACCTTGATGCCGAGTTCGTTGTGGATCAACCTCGCAAGCTCGCGAGCGCGAACCGGCTCGCCTGGGACCAGCTGTGCCTGCAAGAACGCCAGGACCTCGCCATGGACCTTGTGGGGGACGCGGGGACCTGGCCTCTTTGGGACCAATCCCGCAATCCCCGCAGCATCAAAGTTCGCCTTGGCCTGGTAGTAGGTCGGCCTGGAAATGCCATACTCGTCGGAAACCTCGGTCACCGAGGCGTTCTCGATGGAGACACGACGCAGCATCTCGTATTTGACCTGCACGGCGTCGCGCGGATCGAAGAACTCGCTTTCCTGAAACTTTGGATCGCGCACCTTCTCGGGCGTCGGATTGAGCGTGCCCTGTTCGAGGAGAGCATCGGTCTTTGCGCGCTTGCTGTCGTGCTTCGCCGGCACCCTCAGCTCCGAGCGTACGAATCACTAACGTAAATATATTCACGCCGCACATGACGCCGACGTCAAGGCTGAAGCAGCAATCTATGCCGTCAACAATACGACAATGACGCGATGTAGCACACCAAATGGAAATCCGTAGCGGCATCAATCACCTTACAAATGCGGCATAATTAGCTTTACATTTTGCGTACGATCTGGAGCCTCACTTGTCAGAAAGGCGCTTCACTAGACCGGCCAGCTCCATCAGGTCGACAGCACGCAAGAGTGCCCGTCCACGGCCGATGACGACCTCTGGATCCGGGCCTACAAGATCAGTCCATTGCGGAGGAACCGACCATACCGTAGCGCCGTCATCCTGCAGCAAGAGGCGTTCGCCATACCGGTTATATCGTTTGCCGATACAGGTGAGCCGTCGCCCGAACAATGGGTGGAATGGATGCGTGACCCGCACAAACTGCAGCGATCGAACTCGAAAAGTCTGCATTCTCAGTTGAGATACAAACGGCTGGAGCGAGGAAGATTTTTGTGGCCATCGGTTGCCGACGGGGCGGTGACGATCTCGACGGCACAGATGAGTTATCTTCTGTCCGGAATCGATTGGCGCCATCCCCAAGAAAGCTGGCGTCCGACGAGTGTCGGATGAGGGTTTTGGGTTTGAAAGAGCTGGCGAATATAATTCACTCGCTCTATGCGATTGAAGCCTGTCGCCCTCCCTTCGGATCTTGCCGCCGCCCACGCGATGATCATGGCGGAGCGGGCTGCACGGGTGAAGGCCGAAGCCCGTGCGACGGCTGTTTGCAGTGAACGCGATGAAGCCCGGGCCGAAGCGGCCAATGCGCAGGCGGACCTGTCCAGCCAAGAAGCGCTGATTGCGCATCTCAAGCTCGCAATCGAGAAGCTGCGGCGCGCGATCTACGGATCACGCTCGGAACGCCAGGTGCGGTTGCTTGACCAGTTGGAACTGCAACTGGAAGAGCTAGAGGCGGCCGCGACCGAGGATCAACTCGCTGCGGAAGCTGCCGCCGCACAAACCCAGACGGTTCGCTCGTTCCAGCGCAAGCGGCCGGTGCGCAAGCCCTTTCCCGCCGACATCGAGCGCGAGCGCGTCGTCATCGAGGCCCCGACCAGTTGCGCGTGTTGCGGCGGCAGCCGGCTGGCCAAGCTGGGCGAAGATATCACCGAGACGCTGGAAGAGATCCCGCGCCGCTTCAAGGTGATCGAGACGGTGCGCGAGAAGTTCACCTGCCGGGACTGCGAGGCGATCACCCAGCCGCCGGCGCCGTTCCATGCGACGCCGCGCGGTTACATCGGGCCGCAGCTTCTGGCGACGGTCCTGTTCGACAAGTTCGGCTTACACTTACCGCTCAACCGTCAGAGCCGGCGCTTCAAATGCGAAGGCATCGATCTGTCGGTCTCGACGCTGGCCGACCAGGTCGGCGCCGGCGTCTTTGCCGCGATGCCGCTGTTCCGGCTGATCGAAGCGCACGTGATGGCCGCCGAACGGCTGCACGGTGACGACACCACTGTGCCGATCCTGGCCAAAGGCAAGACGGTCACCGGGCGGATCTGGACCTACGTTCGCGACGATCAAGGTGCAGGTGTAAAGATGATCAAAGCAGGGTTATTGGTGGTACTGCTTCTGACACAAGTTACCGCCGCAACCGCACAGACCACGAATTGTAAAGTCGGTCTGGCCCAATATCAGAGCTTGGCAACTGGCATGTCTTACTCCAGGGCAGTAGCCGTCCTTGGGTGTGAAGGCTCTGAGTTGTCTCGGTCGGATATGGCAGGGTTCAGGACGGTAATGTACATGTGGCAAGGTAATCCTTTAGCGGCCAACATGAACGCTATGTTTCAAAATGATGCGCTCGTGTCTAGAGCGCAGTTCGGATTGCAGTGAGAGGTCGCGCAGAGCGCCGGTAAGTCCCGGCTCTCGACAAGTGTTCATGTCGAGCACTCCGCGCCTTGCAACGCGGCAACCTACCGAATGAAGTCACTGAAATGTTCGCATTTTTTGCATGGGTCGGCTGCGCTGTCATGGTCGGCTTTATCGACAAGGAGCGCGGCCGCAACGGGATTGGCTGGGCCATGCTGGCGATGCTGACCTCGCCGGTACTGGCCGGGATTGCGTTGTTTCTGACGCCCCGGCGCGAGGGGCGATCCCTCATGTGTTACCACGAGATCCTAGCACTCAATCCACGGCGTGTGCTGTAGGATGTCGTGACGTTTCCAGTTCGCTTTGAAACACTAACCCCGCCCGTGCCAACGGAAGCGCGCCACCCGGATGATTTTCGCTGTGCGTCTGAAGCCAAACTGGTCGAGGCGGTAAGACTGACCGCCAGCATTGACGCCAAAAACTAGTTTCCACATCACAGACTGCCCGGTACGTTGCCGCCACATCCCGCTTCTTAGTAAGCATTGCTTCTCGTGCGGGACTTGTTGCTTCACGCCAAACATTTGTTCATCGCCGCCATGCCGTTCCCGCCAAAAAGATGCTCGGCGACGGCAGCCACGGCATGCGCATGCGGGGCATCGGTTTCCAGTTGATCAGCCGCTCGATCAGCGTCGGTGCCAGCGCGCTTAGCTCCATGTCGCCCTCCCTCAACAAAGCGCCCGTCGCGCCGGTGAGATCGTCCGACCACTGGCTGCACGAGGTTGTTGCGGTCACTCGCCGACTGGACCGCGCCGGAATGACCGAACGCAAGGACCGGGGAGCCTTATTGGTGGTGCCGCCACCGATGCGCCGGGACCGATGGCACCGGCAGCGGCACCCTGAACGGCGCGCCCTTACGAAAACGCCGTCGCTCTTTCACAATAGGCTGTTCTCCGTCATGAGCCTAGTTACCATCGGCCTTCCCGGCATTGCCCACGTCACCGACCATGTGACCGGCTCGGTCAGCCTTGCGCCCGGCGTTCCGGTCACCGCGACGGGGGAACTGCAAGCAGCGCTTCTGCCGCTCGGCGACGACACCGATGCAATCCACGCACCCGCCGCAGGGGCGGCTCAGGATATGGCCGCGATTGTGCTGGATCGGGTTGGCTCGGATCGAGCCGGATCGCCTCGCTATAGTCCGCAAGCGCGTTGATCCGCATGAAAACCGGCCATTCAATCAGGGCCAAGGTCAGTACTGGAATGGCGAAGGACCGGAGATTGCCGAGAATTCCCTCCGAGAGTGGCACGTAGCCGACGGCGCGGAGCCATTTTAGAAGTCAGCGCCAGGAAGAACATCAAGACCAGCCCAAGCATGAAGCTCGGAGCCGAAAGCAACAGTGCGGCAAGCGCGGAAAGCAGCTTGTCGATAGATTGTCCGGCCCGGTACGCAGCAAGCAGGCCCGCAGGAACTGCAAGCGAAAGCGAAAGCAGAAGCGAAAGCGCCATCAACTCGATCGACACCGGGAGTCCTCGCGAGTGCCGCCATGACGGGTTCGCCGGTGATGAAGGAGCGCCCGAGATCGCCCTGGAGTGCCTGGCCAAGCCAGCGCATGTAACGCACCACAAGCGGATCGTCGAGGCGGAGCTCCGACCGCACCCGCGCGATTGCCGAGGGCGTCGCGTCGCTGCCGAGCAGTTCGAGGCTCACGTCGCCCGGGAGCAGATTCAGCAGAGCGAAGGTCACGAAGGTGACGATGAGCACCCGGCGACGCGTTCCGCCTCTGCAGCTCCGAGATCCCGAACATTCCGCGGATCACCGCCTGCATGATGAAGCAGCGGGCCAATCTGAGCGGCGGTTGCCGTGCCGTGATGGACCGCGACCTCAAGGAAGCCAGGAAGATCGCCGCTCAATAAACTCGTACTTTGCGCAGGCTCTCGGAACGCGCACGGGGCATCGCCGGCGGTCGATGCCCCGCACTGATGGCGCAGAACACTACGTGCTGCTGCCTGCCGCCGTGGCGACCGGCAGCACCTCGCTGGCGGCGCGGTCCGGCGTATCTTCCTTCCAGCGCACCGATCCGAACGGCCGTTCCAGCATACGGCGGACCCGCACCGGGCCGGGCCCCAGATGAAAATCCCTGGCGCGCTGATGCAGCGCGCGCTCCGATTGCGTCGAGCGATTGCGCTGGCGCAGAAAATCTAGCCAGGTCGGGCAATGATAGCGCTCGGTCCAGAGCTCGGGATCGGCGATGTCGCGCGCGATCGACCAGCCATAGGCGCCGTTGCGCTGGCGGCTGAGCTGCACTTCCTGCATCACATTGTGGAAGGCGCGGGCGTTTTCCTGATCGACGCGATATTCAATCTCGACCACCAGGGGCCCGCTGCGCCCTGTGAGCGGCAGCCGCACCTCGGGGTCGGCGAGCAGCTCGGCGGCTTCAGTGCGGGCGTCGACCGGCGGCATCTTCAGCCACCGCCCAAGCAACGGCGAAGCAAACATCAGGGCCGCAGAAACCAATAGCGCCGTTTCGACGCCGGCCGCGTCCGTCAGACGTCCCCAGCCCCAGCTTCCGATCGCGATGCCGCCGGAGATCGATGCCTGGAAAGCCGCGACCGAACGGCCCGCGACCCAGCGCGGCGCCGAGAGTTGGACGCCGATGTTGAACAGTGTGACCGCCAGCATCCACACCGCGCCGTAGACCACCAGCGCCGCCGCCGTCAGCACCGGATGGTTACTCAGCGCCACCGTGACAGCCGCACAGGCCATCAGGGCAGCGCATGCCCGCACGGCGGCTTCGCCGCTCATGCGCTTGCGTATCCTGGTCAAGTTCAACGCGCCGATCACCGCGCCTACACCGAAGGCGCCCAGCATGGTGCCATAGGTTTGCGCGTTGCCATGCAGGAGGTCGCGCGCCACCAACGGCATCAGTGCCGAGACTGAGCCGCCGATCATGCCGGTGACTACGGTGCGCGTCAGCACGATCCTGATCGCGGGCGAATTGCTGATGTAGCGCACGCCGGAGATCATGGCGCGGTTGAGGCGCTCGCGCGGCAGCCGCGACGGTTCGCTAACGCGGTCCCACAGGAACAGCACAACGAGCAGCGGAAGATAGAACACGGCGTTGGCGGCAAAGGCTGCGACCGAGCCGGCAGTCGCGACCACGATGCCGCCGATCGCCGGTCCGAAGCTGCGCGCGATGTTGAAGCTGATGCCGTTGAGCGCGACGGCGGCGGGCAGCGCCTCCGCCGGCACCTGCTCGCTGACGGAGGACTGCCAGGCCGGGCTGAACAGCGCCATGCCGGTGCCGATGACAAAGCACAGCGCCAAGAGGATGTTCGGCGTCATCAGGTTGAGCCAGCTCAGCACCGTCAGCGCGGTGGCGCCGGACAGCGAGATCGCGAGCGCGACCATCCCCACGACCCGGCGGTCGTGCATGTCGGCGATCGCGCCGGCCGCCATCGCGATCAGCATCACCGGCAGCAATACCGCGGTCTGCACCAGCGCGACCTTGTCGGCCGACGGGGTCATCTGCGTCATCGCCCAGGAGGCGCCGACGCCCCCGATCAGGAGACCCAGATTCGAGAGCAGGCCTGCGGACCAGATGCGCCGGAACACCGAATGCCTGAGCGGCGCCGTGATGCTGTCGGCACGGGCGGGGCGTTTGAGGAACGTGGTCATGTCTGGTTCCGTGATTCTTTTCGTTCCGGAGTGAAACCGGAACGGACTCTACTTATAAACGAGGGCAAACGAGCAGGTCAGGACGCAAATTACTGCAATTGAGGGAAAGGAGGGGGTTAGGTCCTGTTCTCCAGGGGCGGACATGACTGGGCCGGCCGGTATCCCTGGATCGAGACCGCCCGGAAGATCCGGAAGACGCAGTTCGTCATCGATGGCGAGGCCGTGGTGCTCGGCGTCGACGGCATCTCCGACTTCAATCCCTGCACTCCCGCAAGCACGACCACGAAGTCCAGCTCTACGCCTTCGACTGCCTGGCGCTCGGCGGGGACGATCTGTGCCGGCTGCCGCTACACCTGCGCAAGACCAACCTAGCGCAACCGCTCCGCGGGCGAGCCGAGGGAATCTTCGTGGCGCCATTCGCGCAGGGCGAGATCGGGCCGGAGCTGTTCGAGGCTGCCTGCCGCATGGGGCTAGAGGGTTTGGTCTCCAAGCACCGTGAGCGCGTCTACCGCGGCGGCCGATGCGACCACTGGATCAAGGTCAAGAACCGGAAACACCCGGCCTACAGCCGCGTCGCGGACCAGTTCTGAGATCGGCAAATCGCAAGCCCGCGACGTCGGCAGCACTTACGTAAGAAGGAGAGGGATTTACAATCGACGTGTATGCTGGTGTCCGAAACGTCGCTTTTCACACGGTTAGGACCTCTATCATGCCAGGTGCAGAAGAACGCCCCGATCGCCGCGACTTCATGATCGCATCAATTGCAACGATCGGCGCATCGGCTGCTCTCGTGGCCAATGCTGGTTCTGCGAACGCCCAGGACTCAGCGACTTCCTCTGTCAGCCCGGCACCGGGTGCGCCATCAGCAACGGTCTATACCGGCGATACAATCCAGGGGAAGAAGGTCGTCAGCGCCCTCGACGTCAACGACCTGGAGCCCGGGCAGAAGCACCTTTTGTATTTTCAGGGCGTGGAGATGCCGACCGGACAGCACTGGTATGTGTCCGTGACGGTCGCCAGGGGGGCAAAGCCCGGCAAGCGCGTCGTCCTGGTGAGCGGTGTGCATGGCGACGAGATGAGTTCCATCCATACGGTCCAGACCGTGATGAACCAGCTCGATCCGGCGCAGATGTCGGGCACGGTGATGGCAGTCATGGACGTGGCCCGCCCGGCCATAGAAGGCATGCAGCGCAGATGGCCGAATTTCGGCAGGGGCAATGATCTGATCGATATGAATCGGGAATGGCCCGGGAACGAGAACGGTGTCACCGCGCCCAGCCGACACGCCGGGCTCCTGTTCAACCGGCTGCTGCGGCCGAACGCCGACGCCGCGGTCGACTTCCATACCGGGACAACCGGATTCGATGTCAGCGCATTCAATATTGCCGGCATGGATGTGCCCGAGATCAAGGCGATTGTGGAACTGTACCCGGTCGGCCAGATCTTCGACAATCATGTGTATCCCGGGGTCCTGCATAATGCGTTTGTCGACGTGGAGCATCCCGTCCTTTTGCGCGGAGGTCGGCGCTGCACGCGTTCTGAACCTCGAGATGATCTCCCTGTTCGTGGAAGGCACAATGAACGTCCTCAAGCATCATGGCATCCTTGCCGGGCCTATGGGACGTACAGGCAAGGACGTGGGTGTTTTCATCGGCAACAGTGCGTTCCCGATCCTGGCAACCCAGGGCGGGCTCGTCGAGCATCTGGTCAAGCTCAACGACAAGGTCGAAGCCGGACAGAAGGTCGCCGTCCAGCGCAACAGTTTCGGCGAAGTGGTTGCGGAATATACAAGCAGCGTGGCCGGAGAGGTAACGGGCCAGCGTAGCGACGCGATGTCCGAGCCCGGCAACCCCCTCGTATTCATCCTTTTCCACAAGGCGACGCCGGACGGCGGTGAGATTTATCCCGAGTAATCCAACACTTGGTGCCCGCGTCTGACGGCCGGCGGGCCTCAACAGGCGGCCTCGCCTTACAAAATTTTTGCGCGCCGGCCCGCTACAATTCGCTGATGAACTTCACGGTCGAAATCGGCCATCGGCCGTCATGTCTGCTGACATGCGCAGGGTGAGCTGAGCAAGCTTTCTGCGCGAGCGTTCGGCGTAGGTTTAGCGGCGGCGCGATCCAATCCCCGTGTCTTTTAGCGGTCTGAGTCGGTTCTCGCGTT